>CAJUIS010000020.1 GCA_910586645.1 uncultured Lachnospiraceae bacterium
AGGGGGCCCGCCTTGCGTTGAGAAAGCCGGTACAGCGGCTTTTGTACCATACCCATTCATAGCGTAGCATGTTCTCTGCTTTTGCTTGCACCCTGTTTGTCAGCGTTGATGATAAGTTGTTGTAAATACTTCCTTATCACCGTAAAACTAAGTTTTCAAGGGATTTTTTTCTGTGTTATAATAGAAAAACACGCAAAAATCGGCAAAGGACCAGTAAAATTATTTTGAATGAATTATTAGACAACGGAGTGGAAGAAGAGTATATGGCAACTCTTGCCCTCACAGCAAAGACCTCTTGAGAAACCTTACAAAACATGATAAGATAAATGCCGGAAAATGTAAAAAAGAGAGGGAGATGCAGTTTGGATGTTCGGATGGGAAGGATGTTTTTTTTGCGCTGTATTTTTATCATACTTCTTTTTTTCTTTATTTTTGCAGGCTGCGGCAAAGAGGCGGGGGACGTAAAAGAGGCAAAAAGAACGGGGGCAGTTTCGTTAAAGCTTATAAAATATGGGGATGCACTGGGCAGAAGGCAGGAATTTTTTGAGAATGAATTTCATAAAAAAATATTGGAAGAACTAAATATTGACATGACGGTAGAGTTTGTATCCTGGGAAGCGGAGCAAAGCCTTGCGGCGCGTATGGCGTCTGGGGAAGGGTTTGCCTGCATGAATGTGCTGTCCAGAAATGATTGGGTATCGCGTGGGTATCTGGCCGGAATCAGGAAAAGCCAGATGGAAGAGCTATGTCCGAATTTGCTTCGCGCAAGAGGGGAAAACGGCTTAGAATGCGTAACGGTGGGCGATATTGTTTATGTGGTTCCGCTTGGAGGGAAATCTTATGCGGGAGATCTGCAGTATTTTGATATACGGGCGGATATTGTAAGAGAATTGGGTTATGAACCTTCAGAAATTACAAGCCTGGAAAAACTCGAAGAGATTATGGCGCTTTGTAAAGTGAAGCGCCCCGAACTTCGGATCCTTTCAAAACCGGATGAGTTTTTGATGTCGGCGCTTGCAACCGAGTTTTCTGATCGGTTGTTTTTGCCCGCTTCGGAAAACAATTTTGCCGTGGTAGACGAGCTTGGCGAAGGCGCGGATGTTTACAGTTATTATGAAACGGAAGAATTTAAAAAGCTCTGCGAAGTGACGAAACGATGGGCAAAATACCGTTTTATCGGAGAGGATGAACTCACGAACCCGGATTTGGCGGATGCGGACTGGAGTGCGGGGAAGTGCCTGATCAGGCCGGGAGTTACGGGCGCGATGGTATCTGCGTCATTGAAAGAACGGACGCCCGGCGCGGAGGAGGCGCTTGTTAAAATCGGCGGCTTATCGAATTATAAGTTTAAAGATTATGACTGGGGCATCAGTATTTCCAAAGCGGATACAGATAAAATTACCGACTGGCTCCGTTTTTTTGACTGGATCTATGCAGATAAGGATAATTATAATTTTTGCGTCTATGGAGTGGAAGGAAAAGACTATGTATGCAGGGACGGGCGTATTGAAAAACTCTGTACGGATATGTTTATTAATGAATGGCTGGTCAGCGCTTTTGATTATAAACAGTATGATACGGCGATTTCCAAAGAACAGATCGAAAAATATGAAAGTTTCGACAAAAATTCTGAATTTTCAAAAACGGCCGGTTTTTTCTTTGACAGTACGCCGGTGGCGGCAGAACTTGCCATGTTAAACGTCATTTATGAAGAAAAGCTTCTGCCGATGATTTTTGGATTTTTGGATTATGAGCAGTATTATGAGGAAGCGCTGCGGGAATTAAAAGAAGCGGGCTTAGACCGTTATGTCAAAGAGTACGAAAAGCAGTTTCAGTCATGGTATGAAAAGAAAACAGACAAAAGATTGGACGTGGGCGAATGAAGAAATTCCATACCTGGTTTTCAACGAAAACAATGTTTGCGCGGACCTTTTTTGCCATATGCACAATTGCGTTTGCGGCAATTCTGGCTGTAAATTCTGTTATATTTTTCTGGTTTCGGAAAAAATCTGCGGAAGATTACAGAGATCTTGCCCTGATATCTGTTTCCAATGCGGATCTTGTATTTGGACAGTATATACAGCAGACGGCCGGGCTTGTCAAAAACTGGTATCATACTGCAGAGGGGCAGGAATGCCGGATGGAGCGCGTGCGCCAGACGGCAAAGCATATGGGGTTTGTCAATGATATGCGGCAGATGGTTTCTGCCCTGCCGTATGTACAGTCTGTCAGTATTCTAAACTACAGAGGGGAAGAAATGCTTTCGTTTGGAACCGGGCTTTCCTATACGCAGGATCTGGCAAAGCCTTTTTTTGAAGAATTAAAAAGACGGACGCATTCGGGAGTCAGTTTTGCCTGGACGGTAAAAAACAGATATGAAGATCAGCCAGACGTGCCTCTTATTACGATTTATTTTCAGGAAGCGGGGCCTGGGGATCCGCATTACTGCGGAACGGTGGCCGTGCATTTGGATGCCAGAATGCTTGGAAAAAGTATTTTTTCTGCGGCAGGCCGGGAAGATTTCCAGATTTATATTTTAGACGGGGACGGTGTGGCTGCAGCCGGAAGTATGCCGTCCTGCTTTGAAGAAAACTGGGGAAAAAAAGAGTTTATGGAGGATATACGCGGCGGACTTCAGGGGCCGTTTTATGAGACGGAGGCTGACGGCAGCGTAAGCGAGATCATGGCGCTGCCGTCAGCCATGAAAGGATATTACATTGCGGCGCGGGCCGCGGCGGAAGAAACGGGGGGAGCGGCCGGACATGTGTTAAACGTCCTTTTGGTTTCCGGGCTTTTGGCTTCCGTTCTTATTTTGATCTCTACGCTTTTAGTATGTACGCGCCTGTACCGTCCGTTTTATGGTATGCTTTTGGATTTCCGGCAGTCTGCGGGAGAAGGAGAGACGGCGCAGAATTTGGATGAGGTACAGTTTCTGCATAATTTTTATAAGGAACTGACCGGCCATATTTCGGAATTAAATAACCGGTCAGAAAAAGAAACAATGATTAAAGCGCTGCTTACGGGAAATCAGGATCAGAAGGTCCGGGAGTATCTGCTGGAAAAGAAGATCATCCGGCCGGGAGAGGGATTTTATGCCATTTTATTGAGCATATACCGCAATGATGCTTATCAGGATGCAAATATGGGAGAGTACGATGCGCTGCGCAATATGGCCGGTACGATTTATGCGGCGAAGCTGGGAGAGCTGGGACGCTGCAGCAGCTTTGAACTGGGGCTTCGGCGTATTCTGATTTTGCTTACGGAAAGTGAAGGGCACAGTGTAACGAAAGACGCGCTGCAGCCATATTTAAAACAGGCGCAGAAAATGGTTTCGGAAATCAAAGGGGTTATGTCTTATACGATAGTTTCCCGGCGGATGGAGCAGGCGGAGGATTTTTGTTCCGAGAAATACCGGTATATGGAGGAGAGGCTTTTATCCAGGCAGTTTCTGCAGAAAGAGGCGCCGGTATTTTGTGAAGATGCGAAACCGGGGGAATTTCCGCAGGAAATTTTAAAGAGAATGGAGAAAGCTGTAAAAGCAGGAGAACGGAAGGCTTATGAAGAGGCCGCAGAAGCGTTTTTAGAATGCTGCGCGGACTGTTCGTATCCGGTCTTTCTGACCTGGAATGCACAGGCTTCCTGGGAATTATCCGGTATCGGGCGGACGCTCCATAAAAATAAAGAAAAAAGTCAGACAGAAAAAAGCGGTATATACCGGAAAATATCAGAACAGAAAAGCCGCGGAGAGCTTCTTTTGTGGTACGGAGAGATTTACCGGAAGATAGCCGAAGAGCTTGTCCGGACAAATTCAGTGACGTCTGAGGAGCTTATGGAGCGGGCTATGGACTATATCCGTAAGCATTATGATAATGCGGATCTGAACGTTAATATGCTGGCGGATATTCTTGGGATCAGCGCCGCGTATTTTGGAAAACTTTTTAAGGAGTTTGCCGGATGCAGTATGGTGGAATATTTAAAGAAAGTACGGATGGAAAAAGCGTATCAGGCTCTGCTTTCCAGTCCGGAAAAAAGCGTTGCGCAGGTTGCGAAAGAGTCAGGATTTGGAAACCCGACATATTTTGCGACCTTATTTAAGAAACAGTATGGGGTTTCGCCTTCCAAATTAAAAGAGGCAAACCGTCTGGAAATTTTATAAAAACAGTATGGCGGCAGGCAGCGGAAAATGTGCGCAGATTGTCTGGAACATAAGAAGAAAAGGCAGTAAATTGGCATATTCCGAAAAATTTGAAAGGATTTCAAATAATTAAAATTGTAAAAAAGGCATGCTCCACTTATATTTATAACAGACAGTCCAGAAGGCTGGCTTCGGAACCTTTGGGTGAGGGGGCGCTATAAATGAAGGAGGAAGACAGATGAGGAGCAAAGCAGCAATGAGACTTGCGGCGGCAGCGCTTTTGTCAGCGGCGGCGTTTCTTTGGCATGGAGCGGATACGGCAAACGCGGCGGTTGTGACCGGAAATGAATGGACGACGCCGGAAGATGTACGTGTCGGGCAGACAGATGCCAGAGCAATCGTGATTCCGTTTGACGATGTGGAGGGAGCAAAGGCGAACCCGACGCTTTATCTCGGAAAAAAGAACTCGCCGAATTACATTGATTTGAACGGAACATGGAAATTTTACTGGGTGTCAAAACCGGCGGATAAGCCGGATGTAGAGGGAGTTACGTCAATTCCGGACAACTATTTTGACATTACTGTGCCTTCCAGCTGGCAGACAAATATGAAATATGCCGGATGGAAAGGAGATGAAATCGACTGGCCGATCTACAATAACCAGGACTATCCCTGGGAGGCGTCCGGAAACGGGATACCAAAGCAGGCAAGAGGGAACGGTTCTGCGGCTCCTGCGGAATACAACCCTGTAGGCACTTATATGCGGACCGTGAATATCAATGCGGCTGATATTGGAAAACAAAGATTTATCATTACGTTTCTCGGGGTGGAATCCGGTTACTACCTGTATGTCAACGGCCGGGCGGTCGGTTATGACGAAGACAGTTTTACGACCGGTGAATTTGATATCACAGATTATGTCAGAGCAGGAGAGAATCTGATTACGGTTCAGGTATACCATTATACAACGGGCAGCTATCTGGAAAACCAGGATATGATTGCTTATGCTGGAATCCATCGCGATGTATTTATCACAAAGCAGCCCAAAGTCTCCATATTTGATTACAATGTAGAGACAATATTTAAAGATCATGATTATACATCGGCAGAGCTGGATTTGACGGTGGACGTTTCCAATACGGCGGATACGGCGGCGACGCGTAAAGTGCGGGCATATCTCTATGACAATAAAGGAAATGCAGTTTCTTCGGTAAACGGCATAGAGCAGAATGTAACTGCGGCAAAGGGTGAAACGGCAAAGGCAGAGTTTTCGGTGAAAGTGAAAAACCCGAAGCTCTGGTCTGCAGAACTGCCGAATCTCTATACGCTTGTTTTGGAGCTTTGCGACGGCAATGGCAATACACTGCAGACCGCAGGAAAGAGAATCGGCTTCCGTGAATTTTATATGGAAGGAAAAGGCAATAACAGTGAGATGCGCATCAACGGCCAGAACATTGAATTTTACGGTGTCTGCAGGGGTGAGGCGGATCCTGCCGGGGGACATCATGTCCCTTATGAGACGATTGTAAAAGATGTGCAGAATGCAAAGCAGTTAAATATCAACTCCATCCGTACGAGCCATTTCCCGCCGGATCCAAACTTAATCGAGCTGGCGGACGAATACGGCCTTTATATTATGGATGAAGTGAACGTGGAGTCGCATAATGCGCGTACATTGGCAATTCCGGCAAACGCTCAGTATGAGACGGAGACGGGCAGGATTTTTCCGGGAAATGACAAACGGTATAAAAATGCTATGGTAGACCGCATGACGAGCCTTGTGATGCGGGATAAGAACAACGCTTCCGTTTTGATTTATTCGCTTGGAAACGAAGCGGGAAGCGACGCTTCTGACAGGCTCGCTCCGGATCCCCAGGAAGGAAACTTCAACCGGATGATTGACGTAATCAAGGAGCTTGACAGTGAAAAGCTGATCCATTACCAGGGATGGGTGGCCAACCAGAGAGTAGATATGGAAGGCGCGATGTATCCGGCGCATAATAAATTAAATCCGGGAGCAAAACCCTTTATTATGATGGAATACCAGCATTCTATGGGAAATACGGGCGGTGATTTTGCCGTATATACGGACAAATTTGAAGCGGATGCACGGTTCCAGGGAGGATTCCTCTGGGATTATGTGGATCAGTCCGCATATACGCCAAAGGAAGGAAAAAGCGGCTCAAACCTTACAAAAGAAGATCTGTTTTTCGGGTTTGATCATAGCTGGAAAGCGAACAGCGACGACTATAATTTCTGTGTAAACGGATTTATTTTTCCGGATCGCACCTGGTCTCCGCAGGCATATGAAATCAAATACGGCTATCAGGATTTGAAATTTTCACAGACAGAGGAGCAGAAAGCGGAAAAGAAGATTACGATCAGGAATTTTAACCGCTTTAAAAACGCCAATTATTATGACATCAAATGGTCTGTGCTGGAAAATGGAAAAGAACTTTCTTCCGGTATCTTTACGGATGAAGAAGTAAACCTTGCGCCGCCGACCGGAAGGATTGCGGGCGCATCGACAAAAGAAGTGACGGCGCCTTATACGATTGCAAACCCGAAAGCGGGTGCGGAATATCTGCTTTTAATCGAATATAAGCTGAAAAACAACGAAGTGTATGCCAGGAAAGGCTATGTACAGGGCAGCGAGCAGTTTACAATCGACGTAAAAGGGACGGATAAGCTGCTTGCGTTAAAAGATATGCCAAACGTTGCGACGGCCGATAATGCAAATGAAGTTACGATAACAGGGACGACAAAAGAAGGAAAAGAATTTAAGGTAGTCGTGGACAAAAAGACAGGGCTTATGAAGACATATCAGGCGGATGGCAGAGACCTGATCACAAAAGCCCCCGTAGGTTCCTTTTTCCGCGCGGAGCCGGATCAGAACGCGGCAGTCAACGGTACCGGCTGGGCAAAAGGCAACGGAGAAGCATACGACGCATGGTGCGACCAGGGCGAAAATATGAAGGACGTATCTGTTACGGTGAAATCAGTTGTTCCGCAGATGACAACCGTCAGTGTAAACGCAAAGCTCCGGAACGACAGCGGTTATGCCACAAGCTACAGTGTATACGGCAACGGAACCGTCGTGGTGACGGCAAAGCTTACGCCTTCCGCTTCGGCGCCGGATCAGCTTGGCGAATACGGTATGTGGATGCAGGCGCCAAAAGAATTTGAAAATCTGACCTGGTACGGCAGAGGACCCGCCGAGACATACTGGAACCGGAAAGCCGGCAATATGATTAAAGTATGGGGCGAAGAGGAAAAAACGACAGTAGCAGAGCAGTTTGTGCCCTATCTTAGAATCCAGGAAGCGGGCAACAAGACAGACGTGCGCTGGATAGCGCTGCGTGATGACACAGGCGCCGGGCTTCTGGCTGGCATGACATATGGCGAAGGATATACAGGGAATCCACTGGAGGCAGTTGCGCTCCACTATACGGCAAAAGAGTTGTCAACGCGTCAGTCCGGACACTGGTATCCGTATCAGGCAGAAGCGACGGAAGATATCAATCTGCGGCTTTTAACACATCAGAAAGGCGTTGGAAATGTGACATGGGCGACGGAACCGGTCAGCGCCGTTATTCGGAAATCAGATACGGAACTTTTAAATTATTCTTATACGCTGATGCCTCTGTTTGCGGATTCAGACGCGATGGAAAAATCCAGAGAGATTCTGGAAGAGGCGCCGGAAATTCCTGCAATTACAGGCATTGCGCTTGATATGAACGGCGGGAGAAAAATTGTATCCGGATTTACGGCAGATAAGACGGAGTATACAATTGAGCTTCCAACCGGTTATGAAGGGCTTCCGGCAGTATCCGCGATCGGCCCGTCTTCGCTGACCTATACATACGTGCAGGCGACGGAAGAAGAAAAAACCGCGACTTTGACGGCAACGTATACGCCGGAGGGAGCGGCTCCGATTCCGGTCGTATATAAGGTGCATTTTGTGGAATCGTCTTCCGGCGGCGAGGTGCAGTTAAGCAGCCTGGTGACTGTTCCGGCCACGATGGTGCAGAAGGTGCCGTTAATTCATCCGGCGGACAGCGGAAAACTTTTATATGCATTTTCCGGGTATAACAGGACATATCAGGATAAAAATCAAAATGGAAAAACATTGACGCTTGGACCTGCAGCTTCCCAGACGACATATGAATATGGATTTGCAGGGAATGCGGAACAGATCATGGATATTGACATTTCCGGACAAAAGGCAAGGTCATTTTCTGCCATGGGCGGCATTGACTGGGATATGAAAGCGAATAACGCTACGTCCAGTATCAAATTTGAAGTCTGGGCGCATAAAAACGTCAGTATGCTGACGGCGGAATATTATGGAAATGAAGATTATATGAACCCGACAAATAACGGCAACGGCACGGCGGACTGGACAGCCACGGGCTGGGTAAAGCTGCAGGGATCAGAGACGGCAATCAAAGGAAATGCGGCGGATCCGAAAGAAAAGTTTGAAAATGTAAGTTTGACTTATCAGGAAGACGGTGAGGAAAAATTTTATGAGGCAATCCGGCTTGTTATGAACGCGGACGGCAAAGACAGTCACGACCAGGGCGTTTGGGGCAATCCGAGAATCTTATGCGACAATGTTGAAAAGCCGGGCAGCGGTTTTGAAGAACCCGGCGAAGATAAAGAAGAGATTTTAATTAACGGCATCCCGCTGAAAGGTTTTTCCGCAGATACCAGAGAGTACAGTGTGAAGATCAGCAGTGGAGCCAAGATTCCGCAGGTGACGGCAAACGTAAGAAAAGCCGGAGGAACCGTTTTAGCCAGGATCAGCAAAGTCACCGTTCCGGGAGACGTTACTGTATCATATGACAATGGTACGGCAAAGACGTTTACGATTCATTTTACAAGAGACGCGGCAATTGAAGGGACGGCGGCGTACTTATCGGATGTTGTGAAAATTCCGTCTCTGACCGGGCCAGATTTTGTACAAAACGGAAATCTTTTGTATGCATATTCCGGAAAAGGCGCGATTTATAAAGACAAAGACAGAGCGGGTGCGAAGCTGCAGCTAAAAGACGGTGAAAGCGTAAAGACATATGATCATGGATTTGCGGGAGCCGCTCAGCAGGTGATTGACGTTGATATTTCAAGCCGGAAAGCCGGGACTTTCCAGGCGGATGCGGGCGTATCCACAGCAGGCGGCGCGGCAGTGAAATTTGAGGTCTGGGCGCATAAGAGCGTCGGACTTTTGGATTACAGCAATACAAAACTGACGGCAGACGGCAAAAACCAGACCGATTTTTCAAAAGAAGGCTGGGTAAAGCTGGATGAGTCAGAAGCCCTTTTGGCAGAGGATGGCTTATATCATTTTCATACAGATTTAACCTATCTGCAGGATACGGAGACAAAGAATTATGAGGCGATCCGTCTTGTTATGCGTTCCGAAGGGGACGGGCAGGGCGTCTGGGGCGATCCGGTTGTGGAATTTATCGGAGACAGTGAGCCGCTGATGTTAGTCCCGGTATTAAACAACGCAAATGCAGAAGATGACGGCGTAAGCGTTCCTGTTCTTTTAAGCGGCATCGATACGAGTCAGGACAGAATGTTCCATGCGCTGCTTGCGGCATATGATGAGAATAACCGTATGGCAGGCTGCGCAGTCAAAACTTATAATGCGAAAGATACGGGCGGCAATATTGATGAAACAATGAAGGTCAGCTATGACGCCGCGGCAGTCGGAAATACCACGGTGAAATTCATGCTGTGGGATGAAGCAGACCCTTATGCGCCGATTTACGGCGTATTTACCAGAAACAATAAGAATGGATTTGACTATGGGAAACTTCCATATGTCAGCGGGATTGCGGAAAGCGCCGCGGCAGGGCTGGCAATTGACGCGGCAGAAGATGCCGTTACCGTAACGGGAACGGGCTTTGCGCCAAACAGCAGCCTGACTCTGCGCGCCTCTTATGAAAAGGAAGCGGAAGATGACCATATCGCGCAGGTTACGGCGGATTCAAGGGGGAATTTCAGTTATACTTATAGGTCAAATTACGATCTGGAAGCAGATTCTTACCTGGATGTAATTGTCGGCGGAAACGGGCTTGAAACGAGCGTAAAGGCCACGACGAGAACCGCAGAGGGACAGGGCAGAATATCTGTAAAGAATGTCCCGGGCAGGGCGGTTTACAATGACAGGACTATTGATCTCTCAAAAGCAGAAGGCCTGTTTCAAATTGATGAACACGCAGGCGCGGCAAAATACAGCGTTGTTTCCGGAGGAACCGGCGAAGCCGTTATGGGAACAGATAATCAGACGCTGACAGTCAGCAAAAACGGCACGATCCGAATTGGGCTTGTAACGGCTCAGAATGGAAATTATGCGTCAGGAAAACGTGTCATTGCGGTTCTGACGGTAAATAACAACAGTAACAGAAGCGTACTGACAGAAGCGATTGCTCTGGCAAAAGAAAAGAAGCCGTCAGATTACAGCACAGACAGCTATGCTCTGCTTTTGGCAGCGATTGCAGACGCCGAAAAAGCGGCGGCAAATCCGAATGCGCTGCAAAATGGACTGGACAGTCAAACGCTTACATTGCTGCAGGCAGTGTATACGCTTGCGCCGGCAGGAAGCGAAAATCCGGCGGATCTAAAATTGTTAAATGTGATCGTAAAACTGGCGGAGTCAAAGGATGAAAGCAAGTATACGGCGGAAAGCTGGACTGCTGTTGCGGCGGCGCTTGCAGCGGCAAAAGAGCTTTCGGCGGATGCTTCGGCGGAAATTATAAAAACGGCTGCCGGAAACCTGCTTACTGCGTTAAACGACCTTGAAATTGAGACGGAAGTTACGGTAATACAGGACTTTAACGCAGGAACGGCAGCTCCGGCAGGATGGAAGATTTTGCAGAATGCGAATAATCAGATGGCGGTACAGGCTGTTTCCGGCGCTCCGGCGGGGTATCCGGCAGAAGTAACCGGAAATGCGCTGCGCGCATACGGCAGCGGCTCAGGCCCAAGAGGCGGACGCGTTGCATATTCAGAGAGTAAAGTTCCGCAGACAGCGACGTTTGAATTTGATTTTTATATCAAGACGGCTCCTTCAAACCAGCCGAATCTTCTTTATCTGGAGCAGGGTGACGCCGTAAGCTTTGTAAATGAAAACGATACGGTTGCCAATACGGACAAATCATTCTTTGCACTGATAGACGGCAAGAAAAACGGCGTGCTGCAGTACTATGATTACAATGCAAAAGCCTGGGTTGATATTCCGGGAGGAAGCGGGAAATGGCTGCATGCCAGAGTAACGGCTGATTTTGCCGCAAATACGGTAAGCTTCCAGATTCAAAACGGCAGCAAAACCATTGCGGAAGTCGCGCCGGAAAATGCGATGGCATTTGCGGATACGGTGACGACGTTTAACCGGATTACGATCGGCTGCCAGAGAAATAAGGGAACGACGAACTGTGACATCTGGCTTGATAACTTTAAAATGTCGGGCACATTTGAATCAGAGGGCATCGTTGTAAAAGGCCTTAATGCAGAGAAGAGTTCTATTACAGTAGGCACGGGAACTTCATTGGATCATGTAAAAGCGGCTTTGGCGGAGATTGGATTTTACGGAAAAGTAGCGTCCGGCAGCATTGCGCCAAAGATGGAAAACAGCGCGGAGGCATGGACAATCGAAGGATATGAAGCTAATACAGCGGGAACCTATCAGGCAACGGCGGCATTTGAGCTTCCGGAAGGCTTCGTATGGGCCGACGGAGCGGAGAAAACGGTAAAAGTATCGGTTATTGTTGTTGCAAGAGCAGATAAAGAGGCGCTGAATACGGCAATTGCCCGTGCAAAAGATCGGAAAGAATCTGACTATACGGCATCCAGTTGGGCAGAGCTGCAGAAGGCGCTGCAGAAGGCGGAAGAGTTGTCGGCAAAAGAAGATGCGACGCAGGAAGAGGTGAATGCAGCGACAACAGCGCTTCGGAACGCGATTGCAGGGTTAAAAGAGGCCGATAAAACAGGACTGCGGGAGGCAATTGCCCGTGCGGAAGGAAGAAATGAAGCGGATTACACGGCGGAGAGCTGGGCAGCGATGCAGACGGCGCTTGCGGCGGCAAGGGAGACGGCGGCAAACGCAGACGCTACACAGTCTCAGATCGATGCGGCAACATTTGCGTTAAGTGATGCGCTTCGAAAACTGGAAGCAGTAAAGCCGGTCAATAAAAATGCATTGAATGTCGTTATTGAGCGTGCAAATGAAAGAAATGAAGCGGATTATAAGGCAGAAAGCTGGGCAGCGATGCAGACGGCGCTTGCAGCGGCACAGGAACTTGCAGCCAGAGAAGACGCGACCCAGGAAGAAGTGAATGCGGCGACGGCGGCGCTTCGCGAGGCGATTGCAGAGCTGGTTCGGACAGACGGAACGAAAGATCCGACTGACAAAAAGGGATTAAATGCAGCGATTACCCGTGCAAACGAAAGAAACGAAGAAGATTATACAGCGGAAAGCTGGACAGCGATGCAGGCGGCGCTTGCGGAGGCGCAGACAATTGCGGCAAAGACAGACGCCACACAGACAGAAGTAGATGAAGCGACGTTTAAGTTAAGCGATGCGCTTCGAAATCTGAAAGAAGTCACAGCGGTCAATAAAAATGCGTTAAATGTCGTTATTGATCGTGCAAAAAACAAAAATGAGGCAGATTACACAGCATCCAGCTGGGCGGTGATGCAGCAGAAATTGAAAGAGGCAGAAGATTTGGCGGTAAAAGCAGACGCGACCCAGGAAGAAGTAAATGCGGCTGCAGAAGCGCTTCGTGAGGCGATTGCCAATCTGGTGAGAGTTGACAAAACAGGATTAAATGAGGCGATTGCCCGTGCGGCGGCAAGGAATGAAGCAGACTATACGGCAGAAAGCTGGGCGGCGATGGAAAAAGCGCTGCAAGATGCGGAAGATGTGGCGGCAAATGCAGATGCGGTACAGGCGGAAATTGACGAGGCGACGCGCGCCTTGAGTGAAGCGATCCGGAATCTGAAAGAAAAAGAGAAAGTGGTTGAACCGGAAAAAGGAAGCCTGGCGGAAACTGTTGCTGAAGCGGAAGGGAAGAAGCAGTCTGATTATACGCCGGAGAGCTGGGCGCAGTTTGAACAAGTCCTGGCGCAGGTAAAAGCGATCTTAAATAAAGAGGGAGCCACGCAGGAAGAAATCAATAAGGCAAAAGCTGCGCTGCAGGAGGCGATAAAAAACTTAAAGCTGAAGCAGCAGACCGGACAGACGGTAAAAGTTCCGGCGGCGGGCAGCGTGTTTAACGACGGTATCCTTCAGTATAAGATAACAAAATCGAATGCGAAGAACGGGACAGCGGCGGTTGCAGGGCTGTTAAATAAGAAGCGCAGTAAGATTACAATACCTGCCACGGTGAAAAAAGACGGGTATACGTTTAAGGTAACGGAGATATTAAAAGGCGTATTCCAGAAGAACAGGAAGATCACGCAGGTTCAGATTGGCTCAAACGTTAAAAAGATTGGTGCAAAGAGCTTCTATAACTGCAAAAAACTTAATAGGATTACGTTTAAGAACAAGAACGCGGTAAAGATTGGCAGCAAGGCATTTTCGGGAATCAAAAAGAAATGCAAAGTGACAGTTCCGAAGAAGATGACGAAAAAGAACTTTGCAAAACTGAAAAAGGGAATGAAGAGCGCCGGCAAGAAAATTGTTTATAAAAAGAAATAAGATTTTATTTTTGGTGAAGCGGAAGTAAACAGCAGACGGATTGCCTTAAGAGGCAGTCCGTCTGTTTTTATCCGTTTATTTCCGGATGGCGCTAAGCGTGCCTTTTGGAATTATAAATTCCACGCATCCCATGTACATGGGGGCTACATCGCCTTCATTGAAGCAGATGACGATTTCTCCGTTGTTATTTAAATAAAATTGTGTTTCATCCGTGATTTTTTCGAAGTTCCATTCCGGTGTGTCTGTGTTATCTATCCAGTAGAATACATTTTCGTCGTCTGCCATCTGTTTTTTCATCTGCTGTTTGATGTTTTCGCTGATGGGGGTGATATAATCGCTGCCTTCCGTAAACAAGTCTTTTAACTGCAGCCGTTCTCCGTTTTCCAGATCTATGGTATAGAAATAGTTCCATTCCGCTCCGCTTCCGGCTCCCTGATAGCATTCCAGTTTCAGTGTAAAATACTGCTCTGTCGTGGCAATAATTTCAGACGTTACCTGCATACTCTGGTATCCTTCCTGATCTTTGGCGTTTTCTTTAAATTCCGCAATCAGGCGGTCTGTAATGGTTTTGATTTCCGCATTGATTTCTTCCGCGGATTTTTTTACTTTCTGCTTTGCCAAACCGGTATCTTCCGTATTGCCCGCTTCTTCTGCCGGAATCTGTGGAACGATTTCAGGGACTTTGATATCGGCGTTATGCCGTTCGCTTTCAAACTGGTAATCCCGAAACGTAACGACTTCCACCCATTTGGAGAGAACCGGAATCCGGCTCATGGCATATGCCACACTGCTGGAAGTGTTTGGAAGTATGCTGATAATTACAACTGCAGCGGCTGCGGCTGCGGCAATGTTGCGAATGGTATGGCGGCTTTCTTTTTTTGCTGTTTCAATTCTTTTTTTCATAAGGTTCACCTGCTCTTTCGACATATGATGTGTGTGGTATTCCTGTTTCATTTCATTCCATTTTTCTTCTCTGCTGCCCATAATTTCCCTCCTGTTATGAAAATTGTTCTGCAGCGCTCTGCGCGGCGCTTTCCGTATACATCCAGTCTTCCTCCAGTATAAGACGAAGCTTCTTCAGGCTGCGGTAAAGGCGGCTTTTGACAGTGTTTGGATTTATGTCAAGAATCGCTGCAATTTCTTCCAGTTTTAAATCTTCAAAATATTTCAGTTCGACAATCATCCGGTCTTCATCGGACAGAGAGGAAAGAGCCCGTTTCAGATCAATGTCTTCATAGGAATCTTCCGTTTGTGATTCTGCCACGAAATCCAGGGATTCCGTTTTCTTTTGTCTGTGAAACGAAAAAATTTCATTTATCACAATGCGGTAAATCCATGTGGCGGCATAGGATTCCTGTTTTAAGCTGTTGCAGTTTTTTATGGCTTTATAAGCGGCATTTTGAACAATGTCCCCTGCGTCGTCGTCATTATGGACATAACTGTATGCCAGCCGGTAGTATTGGTTGTAATTTGCAAGCAGCAGTTCTTCCACTGTTTTTGCTTTTGTTTTTTTCCATGGTAAAAGTCCCAAGTTTTTCGCCCCCTTATATTTGCTGTTCTATAGATTAGACATTACAGGATGGGAAAAAGTTTCACCTAAAAGCAGATTTTATAAAAAAGTGGATCAAAAAACGGCAAAGCGTTATGCTCTGCCGTTTTTGAGCGCTCTGTTTATTTGTTGCTTTTGCGCCAGATTTTTAATTTCTCCGCGTCTTTGATCAGTTCGTCTCTGAAATCCGGATGCGCAATGGAGATCAAAGCCTCGGCGCGCTGCCATGCGGAGAGGCCCTTTAAGTTGACCTTGCCGTATTCAGTTACGACATAATGTGTATTGGCGCGTGTGTCTGTGACAATGGAACCAGGAGATAACGTCGGCACGATGCGGGATTTTAACTGGCCGTCTTTTGTCTTAAATGAGGAAGAGCAGCAGATAAAGCTCTTGCCTCCGTTGGAAAGATAAGCGCCAAGCACAAAGTCAAGCTGTCCGCCTGCGCCGCTGATGTGTTTTGTTCCGGCCGATTCCGCGTTAATCTGTCCGAATAAATCCAAATCTACGGCGTTATTGATAGAAATGAAATTGTCGAGTGCGGAGATGGAGCGGATGTCGTTTGTATAGCTTACCGGCGCGCTTAAAAGTTCCGGATTGTCGTCGATGTAGTCGTACATTTTTTTTGTGCCGCAGCCGAATGCGAACGCCTGGCGGAAGCGGTCGATATTTTTCTTTGAGCCGTTGATCTTTCCGGCTTTTGCAATATCCACAAAGGCGTCTACGTACATTTCCGTATGTACGCCAAGATCCTTTAAGTCGGATTCGGCAATCATAGAGCCGACGGTGTTTGGCATGCCTCCGATTCCAAGCTGTAAGCAGGCGCCGTTTGGAATTTCTTCTACGATTAATTTGGCAACGGCAATGTCTACGTCGGTAGGCGCGCCGCCCGCTCCCATTTCTGCAATCGGCGGATTTTCCCCTTCTACAATATAATCCACTTTGGAAATGTGAATGCAGTTTTCAAAACCGCCGAGACAGCGCGGCATATTTTCATTTACTTCCACGATGATTTTCTTTGAAGTTTCGCAGACTGCCATCATATGGGAAGCGTTCGGGCCAAAATTAAAATAACCGTGTTTGTCCATCGGCGTCACCTGGAACATGGCGACGTCGTCGGGGGTGTTGGATTCGCGGTAATAGCGAGGCAGCTCGGAATAGCGGATGGGAGCGTAATAGGCGCAGCCGCGGGCAATTAATTTGCGTTCGATGCCGGACATATGCCAGGAATTCCATGTAAAATGCTCTCCGGCGTCTTCCCGTTCAAATACGGCGGGCGTTTTTAAAAGGATGCCGCCGCGCAGATTGACGTTGGTCAGTTCGTCCGTTCTTTTTGCAAGAGCTTTGTCCAGTGCGTCGACAGTGGCGTTGCACCAGCCGTAATCCACCCAGTCGCCGGATTTGATGACTTTGACTGCTTCGTCTGCAGAAATGAGTTTTTGTGCGTATTCTTTTGAATAATCCATAGTTACCTCCTGTGCTTGATTTTGTTTTTGTACAATAAATATATCTTTGATTATTTCCGTATGGCTCATTTTTCCAAAATGATCCTGTATCCTATATTATAGGCTGTTTTATTTCATGTGGCAATGCTTAATTTCGGAAGAAAATAAAATGCGGACATTTGTTTATGAAAGGATAAGAATAAAAATCAGTAACCCCTCATAAAAAATTGAAAAACAGAAAAGATATGTTATAATGAAAAATGAAGTGTGGGGAAAATGCCGGACGGCGGGCAAGAGAGGTGAATGTATGGGGAGAAACATTGTTTTACTGGCTGTCATTTTTATGTTATCCGGCTGCGGCGCAGGGAAGTTCCGGGAATCCAAAGTGATTTTTGAGGATACGTACCGTCTGGAAGACGCGGACAATATGGAATTCATTTTTACAGACGACAGCACGCTGACTGTTTTGCAGAAAGGGATTTACGAACTTGTACAAAACGAAGCGGGGGATCCGGTTGTCCGGATATGCCTGGACGATATCAGCAGGGAACTGCCGGAAGATTACAATTTCACGGAATATCTGATGCGGAAAGTAGAAGATTACATTGTGCTGACGTATACGACGGATGAGTTTAATCTGGACGCCAATCCGATGAAGCTGTTTTTGCTGGAAGGAGAAGACGGGCTTTTGTCCGGCGAATATTTTGACGGAACGTATCAGATTGGAGAAGGCGGTGAAAGTTATCAGTATATCTTTGAAAAAGACGGTTCCATTGCCATGCGGGTAGAGGAGCGGTATTATGCCGATCAAAAAGGGAAAATGACGCTGTCGGATCATGCGGGCAGCACGAAATATC
Organism: uncultured Lachnospiraceae bacterium; assembly: GCA_910586645.1. Taxonomy (GTDB): domain Bacteria; phylum Bacillota; class Clostridia; order Lachnospirales; family Lachnospiraceae; genus Roseburia_B. Next base: position 17,687 of record CAJUIS010000020.1, read on the forward strand.
TGTATGAGACAGACAAGGATACGCTGATACTCAAAAATATGAAAGGGGATGCGGTTCTGACATTAATAAAAGAAGAGGATTTCGATTAAAATCCAAAGAATGCCAAAGGAGGGAGAAAGAGAGTATGCTTGGAATTATTGGCGCCATGGATGCAGAAGTGGCAAAATTAAAAGAACTTATGACAGAGGTTGAAATTACAGAGGCGTCGTCAATGGAATTTTACAAAGGAAAATTAAACGGGGCGGATGCCGTTGTCGTCCGCGCCGGAGTCGGCAAAGTCAACGCCGCATGCTGTACGCAGGCTTTGATTGACCGTTTTTTGGTAGGCTGCGTAATCAATACCGGAATTGCAGGATCCCTTCGGGCTGAGATTGATATTGGAGACATTGTGCTTGCGACGGATGCGGTGGAACATGATATGGATGTTGCGGCGTTAGGTTATGCGCCGGGAAAGATTCCGGATATGGAAGCGGATTCGTTTGCCGCAGATGAAAAGCTGCGTCAAATCGCAAAGGAAAGCTGCAGAAAGGTAAATCCGGACATTCAGGTTTATGAAGGCCGGGTTGTGACGGGAGACCAGTTTATTTCCAGTAAGGAGAAAAAAGCATGGCTTACGGAAACGTTTGGAGGTTTCTGTACAGAGATGGAAGGAGCTGCGATTGCGCACGCAGCATATTTAAACAGGGTTCCGTTTTTGATTGTGCGTGCGATTTCCGATAAGGCGGACGACAGCGCACAGATGGATTATCCGACATTTGAGGCAAAAGCGATTGCGCATTCGGTTCGCCTGATAGAGGAAATGGCAGGGAGGTTAGCATAATGGAGAAAATTGCAAGTTTTACGGTAAATCATCTGACGCTTTTACCGGGAATTTATGTTTCCCGAAAAGATCATATCGGCGCAGAAGTCATTACGACGTTTGACATTCGTATGACGCGGCCGAATTTTGAACCGGTGATGAACACGGCGGAGGTACATACGATTGAGCATCTTGGAGCGACGTTTTTAAGGAATCACAAAGAATATGCGGATAAAACGGTATATTTTGGGCCAATGGGCTGCCGTACGGGGTTTTATCTGATTTTAGCCGGAGATTATGAATCAAAAGATATTGTGGAGCTGGTCAGAGAGCTGTTTGTGTTTATGAGGGATTTTACAGAGGAAGTTCCGGGAGCGGCGGCAAGGGACTGCGGCAATTATCTGGATATGAATCTGCCGATGGCAAATTATCTGGCGAAGAAGTTTTATGAGGAAGTTTTGTGCAGTCTTACAGAGGAGCGGCTGAATTATCCGGAGCAGGAAGCTTAAAGTTTTGTGTAATAAATCAGGAATACAGGAGGCGGTTATGCTTAAAACAGGAATCAAAGGATATGCGGAAGTTACTGTGTGTCAGGAAAATACGGCAAAGACAAGAAAAAGCGGGACGCTGCAGGTTTTTGCAACGCCCGCCATGATTGAGCTGATAGAAGAAGCGGCGTGGAAAAGTGTGGCGGATGAACTGGATGAGGGCTGTGCAAGCGTTGGCACAAGCCTGAATATCAAGCATTTGTCCGCAACTCCGATTGGGATGAAAGTGATTTGCCGGACTGAACTTATCGAAGCAGACGGCAGACGGCTTTTGTTTTCGGCTGTCGTGGAGGATGAAGCGGGGAAAGTCGGAGAAGGGACGCATGAACGCTTTATCATCCAGTCGGAAAAGTTTCAGAAGAAGGCGGATGGAAAGCTGGAAAATTAAACGTTTCCTTCCCATGCAAACGAGCGGGAAACCGCCCGTTTCCACATTTTAATTTTGAAATCCCGTTCTTCTTTTTGGATTTTTGGGGTGAAAATACGATCGGTCGTCTGGTTTTTTAGAATGGCGTCTCTGCTGTCCCAATAACCTGTGGCAAGCCCGGCAAGATAAGCGGCGCCAAGGGCGGTCGTTTCCACACAGACGGGACGGCAGACGGGCGTTGCGATAATGTCGGACTGCATCTGCATCAAAAGGTTGTTTGCGCTCGCGCCGCCATCCGCTTTTAAAGAAGAAAGCGGGATGCCCGCGTCAGCTTTCATTGCTTCCAGGACATCGTTTGCCTGAAAGGCAATGGATTCCAGCGTTGCGCGGATGATGTGGCATTTGTTTACGCCGCGCGTCAGCCCTACAATGGCGCCTCTTGCGTATGGATCCCAGTAGGGCGCGCCAAGGCCCGTAAAAGCGGGTACGACAAAACAGCCGCCCGTATCTTTTACTTTTCTTGCCATATATTCCGAATCTGCGGCGGAATCAATCAGTTTCATTTCATCTCGCAGCCATTGGATCGCGGCTCCTGCGGCAAAAATAGAACCTTCCAGCGCGTAATTTATGGTTCCGTTAAGTCCCCAGGCAATTGTGGTTACCAGGCCGTTTTTGGAAAAGACAGGTTTTTCCCCGGTGTTCATTAATAAAAAGCATCCTGTTCCGTAAGTGTTTTTTGCTTCGCCGGGAGAAAAGCAGGTTTGCCCAAAAAGAGCTGCCTGCTGATCTCCGGCGGCTCCTGCAATTGGAATCGGCGCCCCAAAATAAATCGGGTTTGTTTCGCCGTAGATGCAGCTTGAAGGCATGGGAGCCGGAAGCATGGATTTTGGAATGTCAAGTTCGGAAAGGATTTCATCGTCCCAGGAAAGCGTTTGAATGTTAAACAGCATAGTCCGGGAGGCGTTGGAGTAGTCTGTGATATGAACCTGTCCATTTGTCAGCTTCCAAATCAGCCAGGTTTCTACCGTGCCGAAAAGCAAGTCCCCGTTTTCGGCTTTTTTTCTCGCTCCTTCTACATGGTCTAAAATCCATTTGATTTTTGTAGCCGAAAAATAGGCGTCGATAACAAGCCCTGTTTTTTTTCGGAATGATTCCGTGAGTCCTTTGGCTTTTAAGCGATCGCAGTATTCGGCGGTTCTGCGGCACTGCCAGACGACTGCATGGTAAACCGGCGCGCCTGTGTGCCTGTCCCAGACAATGGCGGTTTCTCTTTGATTTGTAATGCCGACGGCGCAGATGTCTGCGGCCGACGCGCCAATATTCGCCATAGCCGCTTTTGCCACTTCAAGCTGTGCGGACCAGATTTCTTCCGCATCGTGTTCCACCCATCCGGGTTTTGGGAAAAACTGGGTAAATTCTTTTTGGGAAACGCTGCGCATTTCTCCTTTTTCATTAAAGAGAATGCAGCGGCTGCTTGTCGTTCCGGAATCGAGCGCCATAATGTATCTGGACATAAAAAGCCTCCTCGCTTACAAATTTATTGTTTTTATGATAAACGATCTGCATTCCAAATGCAATACGATGCACAGAAAGGGCATTGGGATATGGCAGATATGCCATGTATTTCATATTGACACGCTAGGCAATTGAAGATAAAATAAAACAAAAAAATTACTGCCCGGAGGAAAATATATGAGGATTTCAACAAAAGGACGCTATGCGTTAAGGCTGATGTTAGACATTGCCATAAACGGCTCCGAAGAACCCGTACGTTTAAAAGATACGGCAAAACGGCAGTCCATATCCGTAAAATATCTGGAACAGATTATTGCGTCCCTTGTCCGCTGCGGTTTTGTAAAAAGCATCCGCGGCCCCCAGGGCGGATACCGCCTTGTGAAAAAGCCGGAGGAATACACTGTGGGCATGATCCTGCGCCAGGCGGAAGGAAGCATGATACCGGTGGCATGTCTGGAAAATGACGCCGCAGACTGCGAAAGACAGAGCGGATGCGTTACGCTTCGTATCTGGAAGGAGCTGGATGAGGCAATCCGCGGCGTGCTTGACAAGTATACGCTGGCGGATTTGGTTGCGTGGCAGAGGCAAGCGGATTAAACTCCAGACAGGCGTTTTGCCATGCCGAATTTATCAGAAGTGAAAAAAGGCGCAGAAAGACAACGCACATGAACACGGCCGCTATCTTTGTCCATCAAATACTGTGGACGAGCCTGCAAAATGAAATGCGCCGAACAGAGAAACCACAAAAACCATCCTATACAATATAATATGGGAATCCGGTTTTTGTTTTTTTGTCTCTTGACAAATCGTTTCACAGGCACTATATTAAACTTAATTCCTACTATTTAACTAGTAAATATGTAAAAGGACTGCAGGAAGGAATAAAAAGGAGGGGATTATGTCCAAAATTTATCAGGGGCTTTTGGGATGCATTGGAAATACGCCTTTAATGGAAGCGGTGAATCTTGAAAAAGCATATGATTTGAATGCGCGCCTGCTGTTTAAGCTGGAATATTTCAACCCGGCGGGAAGCATAAAAGACAGGGCCGCCATGGCAATGCTAAAAGATGCGGAAGAAAAAGGAACGCTTACAAAGCGTTCTGTCATTATCGAGCCGACGTCAGGCAATACGGGAATCGGCCTTGCGGCCATTGCGGCGGCAAAAGGATACCGGATTGTTTTAACTATGCCGGAGACAATGAGCATAGAGCGGAGAAATATTTTAAAAGCATACGGAGCGGAAATTGTGCTGACAGAAGGCGCAAAAGGCATGCAGGGTGCGATTGAAAAAGCGGAGGAGCTGGTAAAAGAGCTGCCGGACGCCTTTATGCCCGGCCAGTTTGAAAATCCGGCCAATCCGGACGTTCACAGGAAAACGACAGGCCCTGAAATCTGGAACGATACAGACGGAGCCATAGATGCGGTTGTAGCCGGAGTAGGAACCGGGGGAACGATAACAGGAGTTGGGGAATATTTAAAATCCCGTAATCCGGGCGTTAAAGTAATTGCCGTTGAGCCTTCGGATTCGCCCGTATTGTCGCAGGGAAAAAGCGGATCGCATAAAATCCAGGGGATTGGAGCCGGATTTGTTCCAAAAACGCTGAATGCGAATATATACGACGAAGTTTTTCCGGTAGAAAATGAAGCGGCATTCCATACTTCAAAAGAAATTGCAAAAAAAGAAGGGATTCTTGTGGGCATATCTTCCGGAGCTGCGGCTTATGCGGCAATGGAGCTTGCCAGACGGCCGGAATATGCGAAGAAAACAATTGTGGCAATTTTGCCGGACGGAGGCGACCGGTATTATTCTACGTCGTTATTTCTTTCATAGGCCGGACGCAGGAGTTTATCACAGGCAGAAGAGGAGAACAGAATGAGTAAAAAAACAAACAGAGCGGACAGAACCTTAAAATTTGAAACACTGCAGCTTCATGCGGGACAGGAACATCCGGATCCGGCAACAGACGCAAGAGCGGTTCCGATTTATCAGACGTCTTCCTATGTCTTTCGGGATTGTGATCAGGCCGCTGCAAGATTTTCACTTTCCGAAGGGGGAAATATTTACGGAAGGCTGACCAATCCGACTCAGGATGCATTTGAGCAGAGAATGGCTGCATTAGAAGGCGGCGCCGCGGCGCTTGCCGTAGCCTCCGGCGCCGCGGCGGTTGCGTATACCATTCAAAGCCTTGCGGAAAACGGCGGTCATATTGTGGCGGCGGAAAATATTTATGGCGGTACGTATAATCTGCTGGCGCATACGCTCCCGCAGTACGGCATAGAGACGACGTTTGTGAAACCGGAGCCAAAAGCGTTTGAAGCCGCTGTCCGGGAAAATACAAAAGCCCTTTATATTGAAACGCTGGGGAATCCAAATTCAGATGTGGCGGATATAGAAGCCGTTGCCAAAATTGCGCACAGGCATAAGATTCCTCTTGTTGTTGACAATACGTTTGCGACGCCGTATCTGGTGCGCCCGATTGCATACGGCGCAGATATTGTCGTGCATTCCGCCACGAAATTTATTGGCGGCCACGGAACTTCTCTTGGCGGAGTTATTATTGACAGCGGCAGATTTGACTGGGAAGCAAGCGGTAAATTTCCGTCGCTGACGGAACAAAATCCAAGCTACCATGGCGTCCGGTTTACGGAAGCGGCCGGCGCCGCGGCGTTTGTGACAAAGATCCGCGCGATTTTATTAAGGGATACGGGAGCGGCAATTTCTCCGTTCCATGCATTTTTGTTTTTGCAGGGGCTTGAGACGCTTTCGCTTCGTGTGGAGCGCCATGTGGAAAACGCGTTGAAAGCCGCGGCGTACCTGATGGAGCATCCCCAGGTGGAAGCCGTACACCATCCTTCTGTTTCCAGTGATCCCAGGCAGAGAGAACTGTATCAGAAATATTTTCCCAATGGCGGCGGCTCGATTTTTACATTTGAAATCAAAGGAGACGAGAGAAAAGCGAAAGATTTCATTGACAGTCTGGAAATCTTTTCCCTTCTGGCGAATGTTGCCGACGCGAAATCGCTGGTGATCCATCCGGCGTCTACGACGCACGCACAGTTAAATGAAGAAGAACTGAAAGAACAGGGCATCCGGCCGAATACCATACGCCTTTCCATTGGAACGGAACATATCGATGACATTCTGGAAGATTTGGAAGAAGCGTTTCGGGCAGTGAGATAAACTGAAAATTGGGGACAGGCCGGCCTGGCAACCGCGATGAAGGATACATCATATGTAAGACAGCAAAAAACGGATCCGTTTTGAGAATGAGGATCCGTTTTTTGTATTTGGGCATGAAAAAAAGCGGGTGATGGGAATCGAACCCACGTATCCAGCTTGGAAGGCTGGTGTTCTACCATTGAACTACACCCGCATAATCGTAAATGCCCAGTTCCGGAATCGAACCAGAGACACGAGGATTTTCAGTCCTCTGCTCTACCAACTGAGCTAACTGGGCAAATCCTCAAAGCAAAAATAATAATACATGAACTTTTATGAGTTGTCAAGAAAATTTCATCAATTTCTTTAAAAAAATTTTTATATATGATATGCTTTCCTAAGAATTCATCTTCGGCGTACAAAAATGCCGTGGGAGAAAAAGAGAGGAGAGAAGAGACATTGATTACAATAAGCCTTTGTATGATTGTAAAAAACGAAGAGGATGTTCTGCGCAGATGCCTGGTGTCGATTGCGGATTTAATGGATGAAATTATTATTGTAGATACGGGTTCCACTGACCGCACAAAAGAAATTGCGGCGGAGTTTACCGATCAGATATATGATTATGAATGGCAGGATGATTTTGCAGCGGCGAGAAATTATGCGTTTTCCAAAGCGTCTATGGATTATATTTACTCTGCGGACGCGGATGAAGTCGTGGATTATTTCAATCATAAGCGGTTTTTCGAGATCAAACAGACGCTTTTGCCGGAAATTGAGATTGTTCAGATGCATTATGTGACGCCTCCGGAATATAATACGACGGCCAACTACCAGAAAGAATACCGTCCCAAGCTTTACAGGCGCCTGCGCAGTTTTGTCTGGGTGGACGCGGTGCATGAGACGGTGCGCCTTGAGCCTGTCGTCTATGACAGTGATATAGAAATCAGGCATTTGCCGAAAAACCTGCACAGCGGCAGGGATTTTTCCATATTCCGGAAAGTATTTGAGCGGGAAGGCCGTCTTTCTCAAAAACTGCATTCCATGTATGCCAAAGAATTGTTTGTCAGTGGAAAAACAGAAGATTTTCTGGATGCGGAGGATATCTTTGAAACGGCTCTGAGGCGGGCGGACGCTTCTTTTGACATGAAGAGGGAAGCTGTCTGCGCGCTTTGCCATATATATCGGGAAACGAAAAAAACGGATAAATTTTTCGCTCTGGCCTTTAAATTGATGCCGGACGCCATATGCGCGGAGCTTTGCTATGAGGTTGGCAGTTTTTTTATGGAACAGGAGGACTATGAAGAAGCGGTTCAATGGTTTGACAGTGCGGCGCATGGCGCGGAGGCGGTAATAGACGCAAGACGGAACGGAGAGCTTGCGCTGTTGAAGCTGGGCGCATGTTACAGGAAACTGGCTGCGCAGATACCGTCAGATACAGAAGAGAGGGAAACACAGAAGGCTTTTTATATTGAAACTGCAGAGGAATATGAAAAAGAGGCGGAAGTATGGGAGCTTCCGGTTATGTAAAGCAAAGTTTAAATGCGCTCTTGGAAAGGGGAATTTTTTATGACGATTGTAACTTTAAAAAAGGGAGAAGGACGGAGTTTAAAATCCGGCGGAATGTGGATATTTGATAATGAAATCGATTCGACTGCAGGGAAGTTTCAAAACGGCGACATAGTTATTGTGCATGATTTTGACGGATATCCCTTGGGAAAGGGCTTTATCAGCCAAAATTCGAAAATCCGGGTGCGTATGCTGACAAGGCGGAAAGACCAGCAGATCGATCGGGAATTTTTCCGTATGCGGATCCGGGATGCATGGGAATACCGGAAACGGACTGTGGACACGTCAAGCTGCCGCATCATCTTTGGGGAAGCGGATTTTCTGCCGGGATTTATTGCGGATAAGTTTTCAGATATACTTGTCGTGCAGTCCCTGGCGTTTGGCGCAGAGCGGCAAAAAGAGCTTCTTGTAGAACTTCTGAAGGAAGAGCTGGACAGGGACGGGATTAAAATACGCGGCGTATACGAGAGGAGCGACGCTAAAGTCCGTATAAATGAAGGAATGGAACGCGTAAAGGGATTTCTTGGAGAAGCGTTTGACACGGATGTGGAGATTATAGAAAATGGCGTGAAATATCTGGTAGACGTAAAAGACGGGCAGAAAACAGGATTTTTTTTAGACCAGAAATACAATCGCCTTGCAGTTCAGAGGCTTTGTAAAGATATGGATGTGCTGGACTGTTTTACGCATACCGGTTCATTTGCTTTAAATGCCGGGATTGCCGGGGCGAAAAGCGTGCTTGGCCTGGATGCGTCGGAACTTGCCGTCTGCCAGGCGGAAAAGAATGCAAAATTAAACGGCCTGGAAGATACGGTGCGGTTTTTGTGCGGCGATGTGTTTGAACTGCTGCCGGAGTTTGAAAAAGAAGGAAGAAAATTTGACGTTGTTATTTTAGATCCTCCCGCATTTGCCAAATCGAGAAACTCCATAAAAAATGCGGTGAAAGGCTATCGGGAAATCAATCTTCGGGCGATGAAGCTGGTAAAGCCGGGAGGATACCTTGCAACCTGTTCCTGTTCTCATTTTATGGATTATGAATTATTTACAAAAACCATTTATCAGGCCGCGCAAAATGTCCGAAGAAGGCTTCGTCAGGTAGAATACCGCACCCAGGCGCCGGATCATCCGATTCTTTGGTCGGCCGATGAGAGTTATTACCTGAAATTCTATATTTTCCAGGTATGCGAAGAGAAATAGGTTTGAAAATAAGGGTTGTACCGCCTTTTTAAGTTCCTGTGAGCCTTTCCTTTTTCCAGTAGAAAGCCGATGTTTCCGACGGAATTTATGCCGGAGAATATGATGTGGATTTTATTTACAGAACGTTTACATTCCGGTGAACACTTAAAAATTCCGGATTTGTTACAATGCTTTCAGAAAAGAAAACCAGTAAGAACAGAGAGGAGACGGCTATGAGAAAGAAAAAAGCGATGGCGGCTGCGCTTGGCATAAATCTTGCGGTATGCGTTTTGGCCGGATGCGAAAAAACGCCGGAGGAATCCATTGTAAAAGAAAAAGGCGCGGACAGTATCCGTCAGTACGAAAGTACAGAAGAAACAAAAGGAGGGCTTCGGGAACGCTTAAATGCCCCGAAACATTATAAAAATGAAAGCGTTTATGAAAACGGCGGACTTGTCATTGACACAGACGCGGACGTATTTGTGCCGGATGTGGATACTGTGAATACATACGCTGTGTCCGCAAAAGAACTAAACCAGGAATTGATTGATCAGGTGACGGAAATATTTTTTAAAGGAGACAAAATTTATCAGGGCGTCGCATATCATAACTGGTCTAAAGAGGACATCCAAAATCAGATTACGACCCTGAAAAAATATAAGGCGGAAGGAAATCTGGATCCATACCAATATGGAAAAGATGAAAACGGGAATCTGCAGTTTCATATTGACGAAGTCATTGAGAGGTACGAAGAGGATTTGAAGACAGCTCCTGATGAACGGGAAAAAATAGAAGTGACGCCTGCATTGAATCTGGAATACTGGACAGGAAAAGGGGACGAGAGAGTAAAGGAGGTTGATCCGGATCATTTTTACGGCGTTGCGGAAACGGAGGGCGGCGCATATAATTATGTCATTGATTATGCGCTGAAACCGGATATAAGGTTTCACATTGAGAAGATAAGAGACGAGATAAAAGATCCGATGGAATTTTCGGGCTGGACGGAAGGTGAATTTATATTGGGAAACAAAGAAAGCCCGAATTATATTCCGGAAGAATCCATTCAGAATGTTTTGAACATTTCTTTTGAAGACGCAAAAAAAACCGCGGAGGAAACGATAGCAAAAATAGACTCCGGACTTACGCTTACACATTGGGATTACAGCGTATTTTACCATGGAGAGCAGGGCGCAAAAGAAGACAATATGCTGGACGCCGGATACTTGTTTCAGTTTTCAAGAAATTTAAATGGCGTGCCTGTGACGCATGAAATCAGCCAGGGCGGAGCGCTGGAAGATATGGACAGCACGCTTGTGCCGTGGAGTTATGAACGTTATTCCATTGTTGTCGGAGACGACGGGATTCAGACGGCAGATCTGATCAATCCCTACAATATTGGAGAAATCAAAACGGAGAACGTTAAGCTGATGAATTTTGACAGTATCATAAATATATATGAACAAATGATGGAAGTGACCAATGCGGACATATTAAATTATGAAAAAAAGAGGATATATAATATCCGGAATATTAGATTTGGGTATACAAGGATTTATGATCCGGTCTCAGACAATGACACGGGGCTTCTTATTCCGGTCTGGGATTTTTTCGGAGGTTTTGATTCGGAAGATCTGGATGGAAGCCAGACGAACAGAAACAGCGGGGAGCGGTCTACGCAGAGTTTTATGACAATCAATGCCATAGACGGCTCAGTGATTGACCGTGGACTTGGGTACTGAGGATGAGACAGGTAATTGCAGTCGTCCGGTGGAACTTTCTGGGGTTTTTCAAAAACCCCAGAATTATTCTCACTTTTTTATTTTCCTTTGTCCTGTGCTTTTTTTTAAGCGGCCGGGCAATGACAGTGGCAAATACATATGATTCTCCGATGCAGGCGTTTGAGCCGTTTATCTGGACGTTTGGGGATGAGACGTCAGTTCTGCTGTGTTCGCTCCTTTTGATTCTTTTGTTTATCGATTTGCCCAAATTAAGCCCGTTTACGCCTTATATGCTGCTTCGGATCAGGAAGTGGAAATGGCTGACGGCGCAGTTTTTTTATATTTTCTTTGTTACGGTCTTCTATATGCTGTATGTATTTCTTGCGACTGGCCTTTTGTGCATGAAAAAAACATACATCGGAAATATATGGAGTAAAACGGCTGCGCTTTTGGCGTATTCTGAAATGGGAAAGAAACTTTCCGTTCCTTCCACGGTCAAGGTGATGGAAAGCACAAGCCCGGCGGAATGCAGCGCGCAGATTGTGCTTTTGCTTGTATGTTATGCGCTGACGCTGAGTTTTCTTATGTTGTTTTTTCAGATGAAGAGCGGAAAAAAAGCTGCCGTGGCGGCCGGACTTCTTTACAGCCTGTTTGGATTTTTATTAAACCCTTCGACGCTGTCTGACATACTTCATAAAGAGGATTTCCAGATGTTTGAAATCAGAAGGATCACGGGCTGGATTAGTCCTTTAAATCATGCGGTTTACGGAATGCATGATTTTGGATATGATCATCTTCCGTCTATCCGGCAGTCCTGCCTGCTGTTTTTCTGCGTTTTGTTTTTTTTGGCCATACTTTCTTTTCGGACTTTGAAAAAATATAATTTCGGGTCTTTTACGGGGGAATAGCGTATGGGAGAGTTATTCAGGGAAAAAACGCTGTGGGCGGCGTCGGCCGTCTGCTGTCTTGCAATTGCGGCGGGAATTTTATTTTCAAACATCAAGCTTCCGCTTGCGGCGGGAAGCTTTATAAAACTTTACGAGGCGTCGCTGCGTTCACAGGCTGTTTTGTTTCTCATTCCGATAGCGTCTGTGCTTTCACAGGGAGCCGTTTACGTAAAAGAAATTTCAAACGGATTTATCAAATTTTATATTATGAGAATCAGCCGGATGGATTATATTAAAAGAAAGACAGTCCTGATTTATGCGGGTGGATTTTTCTCTTTTTTCTTTGCCGGGATTTTTGTGTTTCTGCTTGCCTTCTTTTGTCTGTATCCTTTGGAGGTAAAAGGGGCTATGGACTGGGAGGGACTGAAAAAAGCGGCGTTTTGTCTGCTCCGCATCTGTCTTGCCGGGGGCCTTTTATCGGAGATTTCAGGTGTTTTTTCCGTGTTGTTCCGCAATTATTATATGGCCTACGGCCTGCCGTTTGTCTGTTACTATTTTTTGATTATCTTAAAGGAACGGTATCTGCCGGGCATGTATGCAATGGATCCTGCGGAGTGGATTGCGGCGGAATCAAACTGGGGAACAAACGGATGGGGAATCTGGGCGTTTTTCTTTCTGTTCTCAGCGGTGGCTGCGTGTCTGCACGGGCTGCTGCTGTATGTCAGGTTAAAAGAAATATAAATCAGTTGGAGTAAAAAGATGTCTTATATAGAAGTGGATCACGTTACAAAAAAATTTGGAGAAGATACTGTTTTGCACGAAGTAAACATCGCGATGGAACGGGGAATGGTCTATGGGATTTCCGGAAATAACGGTTCCGGCAAAACAGTTCTGATGAAATGCATCTGCGGCTTTCTTCCGGTCAGCAGCGGAAAAATACGCGTCGGAGGAAAAGTAATTGGAGCCGAAATTGATTTTCCGGAAAGCGCAGGCGTGATTATTGAAACGCCGGGGTTTTTAATAAATTTTACAGGAATGCGGAATCTGGAAATACTTGCGGGACTGCGGGGAAAAATTTCCAGGAGAGAAATACGGGAGGCGGTACAAAGGGCGGGCCTTGACCCGGATTTAAAAAAACCGGTATCCAAATATTCCCTTGGTATGCGCCAGCGGCTTGGCATCGCGCAGGCCATTATGGAAGATCCGGAATTTCTGGTTTTAGACGAACCGTTTAACGGTCTGGATAAGCATGGAGTGGCGGATATCAGGGAACTGATTCTGGGGTTAAAGGAGCAGGGGAAAACGATTCTTCTGGCGAGCCATAACAGTGAAGATATCCGGATTTTATGCGACAGGGTTTTTGAAATGGACGGAGGGAGGATAAAAGAGCTTTGAATAGAAAAAGAAAAAAGAGAAGCCTGTTTGCGGCGGCAGTTTTCTGCATGGCTGTTTTATTTCTGACGGATTTAAAGGCAGGGGCGGAAGAGCTGATTCATATAGAATCCAATAAAAAGTATAAGGGAATGCATACGTCTTTTGCCGAAGGCTATTCGCCTGTCATAAAGAAAAATATCATGTATCTTGTCGTCCCGTTTCGTACAAAAGCAAAGATTCTCAACGGCCTGCAGGTTGGGGTTTCTTTTGAACGGGAAGAAAACAGCCCGTTTTATTACCGGAATTATCAAAAGAAGGTGAATTTATCCAGAGGAGGCGTCTATCTTTACCGGTGCCGGATAAAGCTGAAAAAGAACAGAATGAACGGTCAGTATCCGCTGTATCTTGAAGTTTTGGCAGAGACAGGGGAAGAAACTGTGCGGCAGCAATTTACCATTTACATAGAGATTACGGACGGAAGGGCAGCGTTTCAAAATGAAAATTATCCTCCCGAAGACGAGCTGCCCGAATCCGTTCCGAAGGAACAGGAAGGGGAAAATAATGAGGAAAAAGAAGAAGTCAGCCATCAGCCGCGCATGATGGTTGAGACAAACAGTTTACAGAAAACGCCTGTTTTGGCAGGGGAGAGCTTTTTTTGGACTTTGACCGCAAAAAACTGCAGTACAGCTCAGGAAACGGAAAATCTGAAAGTTACGCTGATTTCGGAAAACAGGGATCTTATATTTGAAAAAACGGCGTGGTATTTTGAGCGGATTGCAGCGGGCGGGACGATGGATTTATCCCAGAATATCGCGGTTGAAAAAACGGCCGCGGCAGAAGCCGTGCCGGTTCAGTTTCAGTTTGATTATGAGGATAAAAAAGGAAACGCGTACAGTTCTGCGGAAACAGTTGTTTTTTCCATAAAACAGACGCAGCGGGCGGAGCTTGTCAATTTTTCCATGCCGGAAAGTTTTTTTGAATCGGACATAAAACCTGTGGCGTTTCAGGTTCAGAATACGGGGCTTTCTGTCATTTACAACGCGAAAGTCAGGATAGAGGCAAAGGGGTTGTTTTCGAAGGAAGCGTTTCTTGGAAATATGGAGGCGGGAGATTCGAAAGACGGGGAACTTGAAATTTTTGCCGGAACGCTGAATATGGATGCGCAGGGAGAAATTACAGATGAGAACGCAGAAAAATACGGAAGCGTATCGGGAAGGGTGATTTTTACTTATGAAAATGAACAGGGGGAAACGACAGAACAGGAGCAGGCGTTTCTTACGGCGATTCAAAAGCCCGAGATTGTAGAACTGAAAATAGAAAGAGAGGAGCAAAAGACAAACCAGTGGTGGATTACTGTTTTAGCGCTGGCGTTTCTGCTGCTGATGCTTGTGATTGCGGGGCTTTTGCTGCGGCTTAATTATTATCGGAGGATGAGGCGGGAAACTTATGAAAAAACATAATTTTTATCGGGATATTGTCTGGATTTCCCTTTTTTGCGTGGTTGCGGCGCTGGCCGCGGGATGGGGAAGGGCATATAAAAAAGAACAAAAGTCTTATGGATTTCGGATTTGGAGCGGCGGAGAGCTTACGGCCGATATGACGGAGGAATTTAAAAAGCTGGCCGGGATCTGCCGTTTTGAGCCAATGGATACGATGACGGCGGAACTGCGGCTTTCCAATTACACCCTGGAAACGGAAGTGGTGGGCGTTGCTCTTTTGGAATATCCGCTGAAATGGAACGATGTCATGTCTGAAATTCCAATGGGCGGTACGCCAGCATTCTTTTTTGGAACGGAAACGTTTGCCTCTTTTACGGATGGAAACGGCGTGGGTCCTGGAAAGAGCCAGATAGAAAAATGGATGAAACAGTATCAGACACTGGAACTTACCGTGAAAGATGAAAACGGAAGAGAAAGGAAAGCAAGGATCTGCGGCATTCTGTCGGATCCGGGAGACCGGGTCTGTATGGATAAAGTCCAGATGAAGGAAGCGTTTTTTGGACTTTTTCATACGGCGGGTGGCTTTATGGAGATATACGGACAAAAAAATATGAAAAAAGCCCGCAGCATTTTGGAAGCTGCGGGTTTTGTAACAGAATAAAAGAGATCAAAGCAGTAAAATGCCGTTTTGTCTGCATATTTCAGCCGTTTCTTCTGGCCAGAGGGAGGATTGGACTTCTCCGATATGGGCTTTCCGCAGGAAAAACATACAGATGCGGGACTGGCCGATTCCTCCGCCGATGGTGTATGGGAGCTTTTCTTCCACAATTGCTTTCTGAAACGGCAGGTCTGCGCGTTCTGTACAGCCTGCTTTTTGTAACTGTGAAAGCAGCGCGTCTTTGTCCACGCGGATTCCCATAGAGGACAATTCCAAAGCGATGTCAAGAACGGGGTAATAGACGACGATATCTGCATTCAGCGCCCAGTCGTCATAATCCGGCGCGCGTCCGTCGTGCGGCTTTCCGTCAGAAAGGGCGTCTCCGATCTGCATAATGCATACCGCCCCTTTTTCTTTGGAAATCAGATATTCCCGCTCTTTCGGAGACGCGGAGGGATACCGTTCTTCCAGTTCGCGCGTTGTGACAAAGAAAATGTCATGCGGAAGAATTTCTTCGATATAGTCGTACTGGATTGACATATATTTTTCTGTTTTTCTGAGGCATTTATAGACGATCCGGACTGTGTCTTTAAGAAAGTCCAGCGTACGGTCTTCTTTTCGCATAATTTTTTCCCAGTCCCACTGATCGACAAAAATGGAATGGATGTTGTCTGTGTCTTCGTCCCTGCGGATGGCGTTCATATCGGTATAGATGCCTTCTCCTTCGGAAAAGCCGTATTTTTTCAGGGCGTAGCGTTTCCATTTGGCAAGTGAATGAACGACTTCCGCCTGTTTTTCATTCTGTTCTTTAATTCCGAAAGAAACGGGACGTTCCGTTCCGTTTAGATTGTCGTTTAAACCGGTATCCGGATCTACAAAAAGAGGTGCGGATACGCGGGAAAGATTTAAGCGCTGGGATAAGAGATTCTGGAAAAAATCTTTTACCGTTTTGATTGCAATCTGGGTATCATGCAGGTTCAGAGCCGATGCATAATCCGGTGGAATAATTAAATTTTTCATAATCTGTACGCTCCTGTTTTCCTTTGAGTTTTCATTGAAACTGGTTCCTGTATTATTTTGCATATTTCCTAAGAAGAAGTCAAGAGGATGAAAATCGATTTTCGAAATATCTCCTGTATGACGGACTATTTCTAATGATTTCTTTAAAAACATTAAAAATATTACAAAAAATCAAAAAATATTACATATGATTTTGTGCAGTTTGCATCTATAATAATAGAAACCAGAAGAACAATGAGGAGGAAGGTCATGGGAAAATGGAAAAGAGCATTGGGTATTTTACTTTCAGGAACACTGGCGGCAGCTTCGTTTGGCAGGGCTGACATAACGGTGAAAGCTGCGCAGACGCCGTCTAATGTAGAGGAAACCGTACGGCTTTGGCCCGGAGACGCATCTGTATTCTCCGATACGGATGGAGACGGATTCGGGGAATTTGAAGGCTGGGGGACTTCGCTCTGCTGGTGGGCGAACCGTCTTGGATACAGTGAAAAAATGACAAAACAGGCAGGAGAGCTGTTTTTCGGGGACGAAGGGCTCGATATGAATATTGGGCGCTACAATGTCGGCGGCGGCGACTGCGTCGGAGAAGTTCCTGCAAATGAAAACGCAGTGATTTACGATATTTCGGATACGGCGAATCAGCCTTCTTACAGCGGGGAAAAAATGAAGGTTGAGACGGGGAGCAAGTTAAAGGAAGCCCTTTATACGGCGTCGGACGCTGATTTTGGCATTACGCGGGGAGAAAAAGTCGGAAATTACAGTTATATTGGATGGATCAATGCGCTGGGCGCAGAACCTGGAAATGGCGGCAACCTGATTTATACGGTAAATGCCAGAGAGGCCGGAAATCATACGGTAAAAATGCTTCTGTCTTTAGACGGGTCAAACAGCCGCGGCGTTTCTATCCGTGTAAACGGGGATTTGGACAGTGACAGGCATATTGCATCAGATACAGTAAACAAAGGGGAAATCGCCGCAAAGGACGGAGAGCATCTGTTTCGGGCCGTATTTGAAGAAGTGGCTTTAAAGAAAGGGGAAAATACGATTGCCATTGGCGGCAATGGGGATTTTACTTTAAATTTTGTCAAAATGGCAGTGATTCCATCCGGCCAGGAAGGCGTTTTAAGAGATGAATGGGTGCATATTCCCCACATTACCCGTTCGGATTCTGCGGTGCCTGGCTATTGTACAGATGTGACAAAACTGACGGATGATATGACGGAGGCGGATTATGCGCAGTTTGACCGGGTGGACGCGGAATGCGGATATGCCTGGAATTATAACTGGGATGCGGACAGCAATCAGATGAATATTTTAAAAGCCGCGGCGTCAGAAAGCGGCGCGGATTTTATTGCAGAGGCGTTTTCCAATTCCCCTCCTTATTTTATGACAAACAGCGGGTGTACGTCAGGAGCTTTGAATGCGGCCAATGATAATCTGCGCGCAGATTCTTACCATGCGTTTGCTGTATATATGGCCGATGTGATAGTGCATTGGGCAAAAGAAGGAGTGATAGATTTTCAGAGCGCGTCTCCGATGAATGAGCCGGATACGGCTTATTGGGGCGCTTACAGCGAAAAACAGGAGGGATGCCATTTTGAATCCGGCGCATCTCAGTCTAAAATCATAGAAGCTCTTGCAGAAGAGCTGAAAAAGCAGAGAGAAGAGACGGAAAATGCTCGTGTAAAAGAAGTTCTGTCAAAGCTGGTTCTTTCCGCTTCAGACGAAACGGATCTTGATAAGGCAGTTCTCAATTACGGAAAGCTGTCCGAAGCGGCAAAGGCGGCGGTTACAAGGATTGATACGCATACTTACAGCGGTTCAAAAAGGAATGAGCTGCGTACGCTTGCGGAAAATGCCGGTCAGAATCTCTGGATGTCCGAAGTGGACGGCGCTTATACGGCAGGAACAAATGCAGGCGAAATGACGGCGGCGCTTGGGCTTGCAAAAAGGATTGTGACAGATTTGAACGGCCTTCGTTCTTCCGCATGGATTTTATGGAATGCAGTCGATGTAAATGCCGATTCCACAAGTGAAATGCGTACCGCAAAAGATCACGCCGATATGGAATCTTTGTATCAGGCCGTAGATTTAAACGGCGGTTATTGGGGGATTGCTTTTGGGGATCACAACAATGAGAAAATTGTGCTGACGAAAAAATATTACGGATACGGACAATTTACAAAATACATTCGTCCGGGCGCCTGTATCATTGGAAACAGCGATGACAAAAATACACTGGCGGTGTATGATCCAAAGAAACAACAGGCGGTGATTGTGGCTGTAAATACTTCGGAAGATGATAAAGTTGTGCAGTATGACCTTTCGAATTTCAGCGGTATGGGAAATGACGTCCGGGCGGTCAGAAGCAGCGGAGCTCTTTCGTCCGGGGAGAACTGGGCGGATGTTTCGGACAGATTGTATCTGAAGACAGATGCGGCAAGGAAAAAAATTACAGCGGCGTTAAAGGCAAATTCGATTACAACGTTTGTGGTTGACGGCGTGACTTACGATAAAAGCCAGGACGAAGACGCATCCGTTACAGAAATTCCTCTGTCGGCAAATATGGTAAACGGCAGCGCTCCATGGAACAACAATACAGCCAAAGGGCCGGCAAAAACAGTGGATAATGACCTGAGCACATATTTTGACGGCGTTGGAAACGGTTATGTGCAGATTGATCTTGGGAAAATATACCGTCTCAATGCAGTAGGTTATGCGCCCAGAAATGACAACAACGGAGAATATCATAAAAGATGCAATGGGGCGATGTTTTACGGATCCAATAACGGAACAGACTGGACCAGGCTGTATACGATAGCGGAAACGCCGCAGGGCAATGTAATTACGACGAAAAATATGGACGTATGGGAAACGGACAGCAATCATTACCGCTACATAAAATATACAACGGAAGGCACGGCCAATTCAGATAAAAACTGCAATGTTGCGGAACTGAAATTGTATGGGGCAGAGACGGACATAGCGTCCCTGGCGGCTTCCTACGAAAAGAAAGCGGCGGAGAAAAATTTTGTGGAAAATGAAAAAAAAGCGGCCTTTGAATCTGCGCTTGCAGCGGCAAAAGAAATGGAAAGCGGCGCAGAAGAAGCAAGGAAGGAAGCGGCCATGGCCGCGGTTGTGGCGGCATATGACGCGCTGGATGCAGCGGAAGACGTCTGGGATTATACATATGATTATATTACGGGCGTTAAAGGAGATCCGCTGTATGATACGGAAGGAAAACAGGTGCAGGCGCACGGCGGGCAGGTACAAAAAATTGCTTATGAGTACGATTATGACGGCGACGGAAAGATTGCGGAAGATGAAAAAGAATACTGGTACTGGATTGGAGAGGACAGATCAAACGGATACCGCCCCTGTCCGGGCATACATGCTTATATTTCCAAAGATCTGTACAACTGGAAGGATATGGGGAACGTTTTAAAGACGGTTCCAAACTGGGAGACATTTACAACAGATCCTTACTTTACCGCCCTTTACGGGAAATTGCCGCAGGAGGATCAGGAACGGATCTATGCGGACATCTGGACAAAGGACAATGCCTCCGACGGAGGATGCGTTATTGAACGTCCGAAAATGCTCTATAACGAAAAGAATGACAATTATGTCATCTGGTTCCATGCGGACGGACAGACGCCGGATGCGGAAGATTCCAGCGGAAATTACAGTAAGTCGAAAGCCGGCGTCGCAGTTTCCGACAGCCCGTTCGGGCCGTTCCGGCTGCTTGGAAGCTATCTGCTCAATTACAATCCGGATGCGGATCATGGCTTTGACAAAGAAACGGGCGGACATGTGCGGGATATGAACGTTTTTAAGGACGATGACAAAACGGCCTATGTGCTCTATTCTTCTGACGGAAATGAGACGATGCATATTGCAAGATTAAACGACGATTATACGCATGTAGCGCAGCCGGAGAATGATAAAGCGGTAGAAGGCGTAGATTTTTCCAGAAACTTTATTGGAGAGTCCAGGGAAGCCCCGGCGATGTTTAAATACCATGACAAATATTATCTGATTACTTCCGGCTGTACCGGATGGGATCCAAACCGTGCAAGCTATGCCGTGGCGGATTGCCCTCTGGGACCCTGGACGACGGTTGGGGATCCCTGTACGGACACAGGTTCGGATACGACTTATCAAACGCAGAGTACGTGCGTTTTTCCGGTAGACGCTCAAAATGGGAAATTTATCTATATGGGGGATCGATGGACGAGATCCACGCTGCATGATTCCAGATATGTCTGGATTCCGGTGGAATTTCAGCCTGACAGTAAAATCGCGCTCAGACGCTATTCCAACTGGACGCTGTCGGAGCTGGAAGGAAAAGGAACCTATCGCATCAATACGGAGATTTTAAGCAGCGCATATTCCCTTTCGGATTTAAAAGCCAGGCTGCCGGAAGAAATCACTGTAAACTATGATAACGGAGAAGAAAAAACGATGCCGGTAACATGGAGCGGGTTTTTGTCCGGGGAGCGCGCGCTCGGGCCTGTTGTTCTGACGGCGTCTTTGTCCGACGGATCTTCTTTTCGCCATAACGTTTCCATGCTGGATGAAAAGATGGTTTACTTTTTTGACTGCGGCACGGAACAATCTGAATATGTGGAGACGGCAAAAAAAGAGCTTTCCGGAAAACTGCGCAACAGCGCGTCCGATCAGCCTTATGAAGGAAACGCAGCCGGATATACGGGCGTTTCGGATACGGATTTTGGAAAGAAAAGCGGAGGGTTTGATGCGTGGTCTTATGGTTACTATGCAAAAGAGAATAAGGACATAGAGTATGCGTTTGAGCTGGAAGAAGGAGAGTATACGGTATCGACGGGGTATCAGGAGTGGTGGAATACAGAACGTCCTTTAAAAATCACCGTGTCTGCAGACGGAGGAACGCTTGCCGAAAAGTCATTTACGCTTGCAGGAACAGATAAAAACAGGCAGGAAAATGTTTCCTTTGTTTTAGAGGAATCTGCATCCGTAAAGGTGACGGTCAGCAAAACAGGAAGCCCGGATGCGGTTCTTAGCTGGATTGCGGTAATGAAAGACGAGGAAAGTGAAGAATACAAAGAAGCGCGCAGGAGGGTGGAAACTGCGAAAGATTCTCTTACGGCTCCGACAGTCGGAGAAAACGATACGATTTCTCTGATCACTTCCCATGAAAACGGAAGCCGCATCACATGGACGGCGCCGGAGGATTCCCCCGTTACCATTTCACAGGACGGCAAAACGGCAGTTGTTGTCCGCGGAACAGAAGCGGTGACAGTAACTCTGACAGCCAGAATTACAGACAAAACGATAGCGGAGGTTGCGGCAGAAAAAACATTTGATATTTTGATTCCGGCAAGAGAGGAAGAAACCGATCCTGAAATTGAAGCAGCCAGAAGAAAGCTGGATGAGGCAATCCGTCAGGCGGGCCAGAAAACAGAGGGAAAAACAGAAGAGGATTATACGCCGGAGAGCTGGGATGATTTTTGCAGGGCATTGGAAGCGGCGCAGAATCTTTCCGAAGACGCCGGCGCGTCAGAAATTGACAGAATAAGGATTGCATTGGAAATGGCAATTTCAGGACTGACAGAAAAAGAAGAAGAGAATGAAGAAAATAAAGCGGCGCGTCAGAGAGTGAAGGAAGCCTGCGAATCGCTTGCAGTTCCGGTAATCCGGGAGGATAATACAATTTTGCTTGTGACTGCGCATATGAATGGAAGCCAGATTGCATGGACGGCGCCGGAAAATTCTCCGGTTACGATTTCTAAGGACGGAAAAACGGCAGTTGTGGTCCGCGGAACAGAAGCGGTAACGGTAATTTTAACGGCAGTGGTTACAGACGGGATTGTAACAGCGATAAAAGAAGAAAAAACGTTTGAGCTTGTGATTCCGGCAGAAGAGCCAAAGACAGAAGAGGCAAGAAACGCGCTGAATCAGATGATTAGCCAGGCAAAACAAAAACTGGAAGGAAAAACGGAAAAAGATTTCACGCCGGAAAGCTGGGCGGCGCTTCAAAACGCGTTAAAAGCAGCGGAGAATTTGTCCAAAGATGCAGGCAAAGCAGAGATTGACGACGTGATGCGGCAGCTTCGGAAGGCAGTGGAAGGACTTACCGAAAGGCCCGCGGAATCATTCAGGAAAGTGACGGCCATAAAGTTTTTGGAAAAAACGTACAGCATCGCAGCCGGAAAGAAAATTGATTTAAAGAAGGAACTGAAAGTATTGCCGGAAAATGCATCAAATCCTGCAGTCACTTTTAAGGCAGGAATAAAAACCGCCAAATATGCAGGCGTTAAAAACGGGGTCGTTACAACAAAAAAAGCCGGAGCCGGAAAGACCGTAATTTTTACGGCGGAGACAAATGACGGCAGCCAAATAAAAGCGTCGGTGAAAATTAAAATTATGAAACATGCCGTTAAGAAAATCAGCGTAAAGAAAAAGAAGCTTACGGTAAAAGCGGGAAAAACAGTAACGATCAAGCCGACGGTTAAAACAAGCGGAAAAAAGGCAAACAAAAAGCTGTTATGGAGTTCTTCCAATACAAATTATGCAGAAGTAAACGCTAAAGGGAAAGTGAAGACAAAAAGAGCCGGAGCCGGGAAAACAGTGACAATTACAGCGAAATCTACGGACGGCACAAATAAGAGCGTGAAAGTGAAAATTAAGTTAAAGAAGTAGGGAAAACCGCGGCTCTGTGGAAGGATCGGCTCCACAGAGCCGCAGTTTGCGTCAAACGGTTTTTGGGATTTATCTGAAAAACCGGATTTGGACAAACTGCACAAAATGTAAAATGCAGGAAATAATCATTTGCGGATATGTTGATGGATGTGGATAGTTATCCACGTTTTTCCGAAGTGGAAAACAGTAGAATTTTGAGTTATACACCAAGTTATCCACATTATCCACAAAAACGGGCAGAAAATCAAAGTTTATAAACTGCAAAATAAAGAACATACGTTTTGTTGGATTGCAATAAACTTAACAGTTTTTTAAAAAAGTTGAAAAATATTCTTGACATCTGTCCGTGTCTGCTTGTGAAATAAAGAAAAAAATGCTATACTCTGAAAAGAAAAGGGACAGGAGGCGGCAATGAAGACAGAGTTTGACATTACAATAGACAGCAAAGATATGTACCGTTTCAGTATGCATCATGCATATGCGGGGAGCCAGGGGATTCTTTCTATATTGATTGCAGTCCTTTGTTTTTCCATGGCGGCCAGAGCCTGGGAGCGGATGGATTTTTTCTATACAGCGGTTTATGCCGGATTTGGGATTGTAGTTCTTTCCTATCTGCCGGTTCATTTATATCTGCGTTCCAAACAGCAGATAAAGAAGTCAGAAGTCCTGCAGAATGCGCTTCATTACATAGTGGATGAAGAAGGGATTCATACATCGCAGAAGGAAGCGGCTGCAGATTTGCCCTGGGATGCGGTGTACCGGATTGTATCAACGGGAAAATATGTATTTTTATACAGCAGCAGGATTAATGCATACATTATTCCAAGAAAACAAATAGAACAGGAATACAAAACGATACGGCAGCTTGCGTCGGAGCATCTGCCCAAGTACAGATTTAAAATGAAATAAGAGGACAGATTATGCAGACAATATATGAGACGTTTTCCGGTGAGGAAACGGCAGAGCTTGGAAAAAAGATCGGAAAAGCGGCAAAGCCGGGAGACGTATATGTTCTGACCGGGGATTTGGGTGTGGGAAAAACAGTTTTTTCGAAAGGCGTCGCTTTGGGCATTGGCGTTTTGGAACCGGTAAACAGCCCGACTTTTACAATTGTACAGATATATGAAAGCGGGAAAATGCCTTTTTACCATTTTGATGTATACAGGATTTCAGATGCAGAGGAAATGGAAGAAGTCGGATATGAAGATTATTTCTATGGAGAGGGCCTTACGCTGGTTGAATGGGGAAATTTGATTCCGGAGATTCTTCCTGCCCGCCGGAAGGACATAAAAATAGAAAAAGATCAGAAAAAAGGTTTCGATTACCGGAAGATTACAGTTTCAGAGGTGGGAATATGAAAATATTAGCGATTGACAGCTCGGGCCTTGTGGCAAGCGCAGCGGTTGTCAGCGATGAAACTCTGTCAGGAGAATTTACAATCAATCACAAAAAAACACATTCACAGACGCTGCTGCCCATGCTGGACGAACTGGCGCAGATGCTCGGGCTGGATTTGAACGCTCTGGATGCGGTGGCGGTGGCGAAAGGCCCGGGTTCATTTACCGGACTTAGAATCGGTTCGGCAACGGCAAAAGGTCTGGCGTTTGCGCTTGATAAACCGATCCTTTCAATTCCAACGGTTGACGCGCTGGCGTACAATTTATGCGGGCACAGGGATCTTGTGTGTCCTGTAATGGATGCGAGAAGGAATCAGACTTATACGGGTCTGTACCGGTTTGACGGAAATCAGATGCAGGTGATAAAAGAACAGTGCGCAGTTGATATTTGTGAAATAATAGCCGAAATAAACCATATAGGATCGCCGGTTGTGTTTTTGGGAGACGGCGTTCCCGTATTCCGTCCGTATATTTCGGAAAATATCAGCGTTCCTTACAGTTTTGCGCCGCCCCATTTGAACAGGCAAAGAGCCGGGGCGGTAGCCGCGCTTGCAGTGCAGTATTATATAGAAGGAAAAATGATAAAAGGTTCGGAACACAGACCGGAATATTTAAGGCTTTCCCAGGCGGAGCGGGAGAAGATGGAGAAAGAACATGCCGCAGGTTAGAAAGATGACAAAAGAGGATCTGGATCAGGTCGCAGCAATCGCGGCGCTGGCCTTTGTAAAGCCATGGAGCAGACAGGGATTTGCGGAAGCTCTTCCCATGGAAAACGCCTGCTTCCTGGTGGCAGATGACAACGGGTCTGTTGCGGGCTATTGCGGGCTTTACATGGCAGCGGATGAAGGGGAAATTATTAACGTGGCTGTAAAGCCGGACTTTCGGCGGAAGGGAATCGCGGATCAGTTGATGAAAGCATTGCTTACAGAGGGAATCCGGAACGGCATCTGTCGTTTTTTTCTGGAAGTCAGGGTATCAAATTCTGCGGCAATCCGTCTTTATCAGAAGCATGGGTTTGTCAAACAGGGAATCCGCAAAGATTTTTATAAGGAAATCCATGAAGATGCATATATTATGAATCGTATCAGTGAAATTATGTGAATGTTTGGGAGAAATTTATGTTAGATGTATGTTTGCTTGGAACCGGAGGAATGATGCCTTTGCCGCACCGGTGGCTTACGGCTCTTATGACAAGATATAACGGCAGCAATCTTTTGATTGACTGCGGAGAAGGGACGCAGATAGCGATTAAGGAAAAGGGATGGAGCTTTAAGCCGATTGACGTGATTTGCTTTACACATTATCATGCGGATCATATCAGCGGCCTGCCGGGACTTTTGCTTACCATGGGAAATGCGGAGCGCACAGAGCCGCTTACGATGATAGGGCCGAAGGGATTGGAGCGGGTGGTTGGAGCGCTTCGGATGATTGCGCCCGAAATTCCTTTTGAGATTCGTTACATTGAGCTTGCGGCGCCTGAGGAGGACATTGAAGTAAATGGATATCAGATCCATGCATTCCGCGTCAATCATAATATTTTATGTTACGGATACAGTCTGACCATTCCAAGAGCAGGCAGATTTTATGTGGAAAACGCCAAAAAACACGACATACCTCAAAGATACTGGAACCGGCTGCAGCACGGGCAGACTGTGGAAGCGGACGGAAAAATTTATACGCCCAAAATGGTGCTTGGCCCTGAGCGAAAAGGAATAAAAGTTACTTATTGCACAGACACCAGGCCAACGGAAAGCATTGAAAAAGCTGCGGCGGAATCGGATTTGTTTATCTGTGAAGGGATGTATGCAGAAGAAGAAAAGCTTGCAAAGGCGCGGCAGTATAAGCATATGACATTTTATGAAGCGGCTGAGATTGCAAAGAAGGCGTTTGCGCAGGAACTTTGGCTGACGCATTTCAGCCCGTCTTTGGTGCATGCAGAGTCCTATATGCCGAAAGTCAGACAGATTTTTTCATCTGCAAGCCTGGGGTTTGACGGGAGAACGGCGGAACTGGATTTTAAGGAGGAAGAGCAATGAAGAAAAAAATCGGAATTGTTGTAATCGGGGCAATTTGCATTGTCCTGGCAGTAGGGGCTTATTATTATCTGTCTCACAGGAGCGCGTCAGACGATGGGGACGTTTCGGAAGTGCAGAAAGTGGTTTTAAAAGATTTGACAGGAAGTTCTTATCCCGCTACGCCAAGAGAAGTCATTAAATTTTACAATCGTATTTTATGCTGCTATTATAACGAAACATATACAGAGGATGAATTTTATCAGCTTGCCGATCAGGCGCTTGCTTTGATGGATCAGGAACTTGTGGACAATAATCCTGCTGATCAGTACTATTTGAAAGTGAAAACGGAAGTGGACAGCTACCATGAAAAAAACAAGACGATTAATAATGCTTCCGTATCGGACAGCAATGAGGTAGAGTTTGCGACAATTGACGGAGCGGAATGCGCAAAGTTGTCGGCATCCTATTTTATGCGCAGCGACGACGGCACGACAAGAAGCGTTCAAAATTATGTGCTGCGCAAAGATTCTGACGGGAAATGGAAAATACTGGCGTTTGAACTGGCAGAAGGGGCGGACGAAGCAGATGAATAAACAAAAAGAAGTCCGTATTCTGGCAATTGAAACTTCCTGTGACGAGACGGCTGCCGCGGTTGTGGTGAACGGGCGGGATGTACGGTCAAACATTATTTCTTCCCAGATTGCGCTGCATACGCAGTATGGGGGAGTTGTGCCGGAAATTGCATCCAGAAAACATATAGAAAAAATTGACGGCGTCATTGCGGAAGCCTTAAAAGAAGCCGAGATGACGCTGGAAGACATTGACGCAGTCGGAGTTACCTATGGGCCCGGGCTGGTAGGGGCGCTGCTTGTCGGCGTGGCGGAAGCGAAAGCAATCAGCTATGCGAGGAATATTCCCTGCATTGGTGTGCATCATATAGAAGGGCATATCAGCGCCAACTATATTGAGAACAGGGATTTAAAGCCGCCGTTTTTATGCCTGATTGTATCCGGCGGACATACGCATCTGGTTCATGCGCTGGATTACGGCAAATATGAGATTTTGGGCAGGACGATGGACGATGCGGCTGGAGAAGCTTTTGATAAAGTGGCCAGGGCTATTGGGCTTGGATATCCGGGAGGGCCGAAAATTGAAAAAGTTTCGCAGGAAGGGAATCCGCAGGCCATTTCGTTTCCGAGGGCGCGTATTGCAGGAGATGCATATCATTTCAGCTTCAGCGGAATGAAGTCAGCCGTTTTGAATTATCTGAACGGATGCCGGATGAAAGGAATCCCTGTCTGCCAGGCGGACGTTGCGGCTTCTTTTCAGCAGGCTGTCATTGACGTGCTGGTTGGAAACGCAGTCAGAGCGATGGATGAAACCGGAATCAAAAAATTTGCTATTGCGGGAGGCGTAGCTTCAAACGGAACGTTCCGAAAAGCAATGGTACAAGCCTGCAGCAGCCGGGGCGTGGAATTTTACTGTCCGTCTCCGGTTCTTTGCACAGATAATGCGGCGATGATCGGAGCGGCGGCTTATTATGACTATCTGGCCGGAATCCGTTTTGGACTGGATTTAAATGCCGTTCCAAATCTGAAATTGGGAGAACGATAATGCAAAAAAAAATTACGGCAATCGTCTTGGCCGGAGGCAGCGGCACAAGAATGGGGGGAGACTGCAAGAAACAGTACCTGTCTTTGGATGGCAAACCGATTCTTTTTTACTCACTTCATGCATTTCAGCAAAGCCGTGTGGATGAAATTATTCTGGTTACAAATGAACGGGAATACTGCCGGAACGAGATTATAAGAAAATACAGCCTGAATAAAGTGAAAAAAATTGTGCCCGGCGGAAAAGAGCGTTTTCATTCCGTTTACGCCGGACTTCTGGCGGCAAAAGACTGCGGTTATATCTTGATCCATGACGGCGCAAGGCCGTTTTTGACAGAAGATATGATTGAAGAGTCCATTGACGCTGTGAAAATTCACTTTGCCTGCGCAGTGGGCATGCCGGTTAAAGACACGATTAAACTTGCGGACGATGAAGATTTTGCGGCTCAGACGCCGAAACGGGAAAGAGTATGGCAGGTACAGACGCCGCAGACTTTTTCCTATCCGCTGATATTGAAAGCATACCAGAAAATATTAAAAGAACAGCCCAAAGGAATTACGGATGACGCTATGGTCGTTGAATACGGGCGTTATGCAAAAGTAAAACTGATTCCGGGAAGCTATGAGAATATCAAAATTACGACGCCGGAAGATATGGCCGTTGCAGAAGCTTTTCTCAAACGGCAGAGGCGGTATAAAAAAGAACCGAAAAAATTTAGAAAAAAGATGTTGACAAATATGCATAGATGATGGTAATATTATCAATGCGCTGATTTGTAAGACAAACAGCAGAAAAAACTTGGAGAAGTATCGAAGTGGTCATAACGAGGCGGTCTTGAAAACCGTTTGTCCGAAAGGGCGCATGGGTTCGAATCCCATCTTCTCCGTTTAGCCGTTTGGCGGCTTACAATATAATAAAAAATCTTTATTCGGAGAAGTACCCAAGCTGGCCGAAGGGACACCCCTGGAAAGGGTGCAGGTCGTTAATAGCGGCGCGAGGGTTCAAATCCCTCCTTCTCCGCTC
>CAJUIS010000021.1 GCA_910586645.1 uncultured Lachnospiraceae bacterium
ATTGCCAATGTATCATTTCCCACCCCATCTCCATAAGAGAGCGTTGGCAGCAATTGTAAAATCTTCATTTTTCACCTCAATACTCTCATTCGCCTTTCATCTCTTTTAACTCATTTTCCAGCTTATCTATCTTTGTCTTATATTCTTCTAATTCCGCCATATATGCTTTCATCTGATTTATGCACTTTAAATTGCTTACATTATAAGCGTTCTGGAAATCCACAAGTGGAACTATGATAAATCTGGTGAGCTTACGAATAACTCTTTTTATAAATACTGTAAAAGGGTTCCTTCCATTTACAGGAACATGAAAAGAATTACTGCAGTTATGCATTAAAAAATCCAATTCTGACAGAAGAACTTCTTCATCATATTTTTCTCCATTCTGCATCACTGCTTTCGGCATCTCAATCTCATCAAAACTTATCGGTTCTTTATCATATCCTCTGTCTTTTATATTCTGCCGAATTTCTTTCATAATTTCTTCAATATTAATCTCCGTATTCATATACCTCTCCTATCTTGCTTTAGTCACTCCAAAAGTCCATGTAATTGGTTCATTCACACATTCTTCCGGTATGTTTTCCATTAAATTATTTCCAATGGCAATAACATACTCAACATTGAAACCATTCTCTTTCATCTCCGCAACCATTTCCTCTTTTGTCATAAAGATATCATAAATATTATATTTATCCCAGCCGTTTTGATTACGGACAGGCATTTCAAATTTAATGTTTGGAACATCAAAAATCAATATGCCCTTTGGCGTCAGATTCCTTTTTATTTTTTTATACAAAACCTTTCTTTGAAAATATTCAAAATGACGAATATACCGAAAAGTCGTGATTACATCAAACTGCCTTTCAATCTTATCCTCAAAATAATCCATTTTCTTTGTTTCCAGATTATCGAAATTCTCAAATCGCTTTTTTAAAATACGAAGCATTTCTTCAGACGAATCCGCCCCAAGGCACTCTCCATATTTTAAATTTTCCTGCATAATTCTTCCGTCTCCCGGAGCAATATCCAGGATATTAATATCTTCTCCTCTAAATCGGTCTTTTATAATACTTCCAATGGAAGTCCTCTCCAATAAATCAATACAATTCTCCGGAAACTGTATAAAGCGATCCTTATTATAATTTTCTGCAATTTCAAACTGAGAATAATAAGCTTTAATTTCTGAAGGACCTTTTACTAAATTTTTTCCTGCTGATTCTAAATCTCTTCTCCATTCTCCGATTGTCGTAATATTTTTTGGAAGATATGCTTCAGCATAACGTTCCATTTCAACCACAAGATTCGTTTCAGAAATTTCCTGTTTCAAAAGCAGCGCCTTTTCTCTTCCACTGTATTCATCATAATGATTCTTTATTTTTTGAATGGACATTTTTATTTCAGAACTTGTTGTTCCGCAAACTTCTCCAATGCCAAATTTATCAATAAGATCTGCAATCCCTGATACCTTCGTTGCTATGACAGGTATTCCCTGGAGCATCGCCTCTAATGCCGAAAACGAACAGGCATGATTATTCTCAATTGACACATATGGAATAAGCAACAGATCAATCCTATCATAAAAAGCCTGCATATCCTGTCTGCCATATAAAACTTTGCAATGCTCCATATGCATCCATTCTTCCTGAACTGGAATTTGTTCACTCCTCCAGAGAATTTCAAACTCACACTCCGCATTATCTGACATGACCTCTGTCAGCAAATCCATCCCCCGGTCTATCCACTGTTCTTTCCCCATAGGCGAAGATGCAAATCCGATAACTGTCTTTTCATTCACATCTCTTTTCTTGTATTTCCAGACAGAAGTGTCAATTACAGGATATTTCACATTTACATTTTTAAATCCCGCTTCCTTCATAAGATTTTGCGCTTTTTTCGAATAAACATCATATCGTTGAAATCCCATATCGTTTAAATGACGCGTATGCTCGTAATGATCAGGTTCCACGCCCATTAAGGGATCCTGTCCGGTCAGTCTGACAATTAACTTATATTTAAAAAACAAACTTCTTGCCCGATACACAATCGAAATATTTGACTCTAAAAGAACAACAAGCTTTATATTTCGTTCTGCAAAATATTTTTCCAGTAATTCTTCCGGAACATAAGCAATATTTCCCTGATATTCAATGCTTTCCTGTTCTTCTACCGACACCATCTGCACATAATATCTGCTCCAACGTCTCATTACGGTATACAGGTCCAATGCTTCTTTACGAATTGCTTCTACTTCAGAATTCCTCTTGAGTCCAAAACATAATATCAGGATTACATCCTGCATCTTACGCTGCAGCAGGCTATTCTCTATATCAGACTGAAAAATATTCTGTATCTGTGAAAGCTGCTGTTCAACAGACTCACTTTTGTTTTCTTTTAAAAACCGAATCTGCTCATTTAGTTTTATATCATCCATCACATTCACATCATTTGCTGCGGACAATTCTCCAAAAAGTAAATTATGATTTCTTTTGCTCATTACATAATCTAAATCTGTACGATATCTTTCTATCTGATCCTTCAAACCGGCCAACGTTTCTTCCATATCTTTTGTTTGAACGTAAAACTGCCGATTCAAATCATTCTGTTTTTCTCCTATCGGTTTTAACATCCATAAAATCATTTTTCTAATGACTTTTTTTATAAATAATTTTAAGCCCTTCTGATCTTCAATTTCATAAGTAAATGCTTCAATATTTCTTTTATCAATCTTTTCCTTCATCTCAATCTCCCTTAATTGATTTTCCATGAATGTTCAATCCTGGCAACGCCTACTTCATCAACATCAGAATATATTTTAAAACGAACGGCTTCTTTTAAATAAACATAAGGCAGCATATCCAATTTTCGAATCGCTACATCAATCCAATATTCTCCTGCAATAAAATTCATTTTATCAATATGACAAATTATCGTTCCCTGTCTATTTAATTTTAAATTATCCATTCGTTCCCGTTGTGTATTAGTGCCATAACAAACCACTCCGTCATTTCGGCAAAAAAGCAAACCCAATAACGTTTCCTCTATTTTTTCTGCATTTACTTTATAATCAATAACTAAATCTATTTTCTCTCCGCATTTAATTACCGTTTTTTCTGTTCCCTGTCCGTCTTTAAGTCTGACCCCGGTAATTTCAACGGCCGTTTTTTTCTGCTCCGCCGTCTCCTCTGAATAGTCTTCCTCCTGCGCCTGCTGTAATTTTTTCATTTTTTCATTATGGGTTCTTTCCATCTCTCCCATATAATCCATGTACTCCGGATGCACCCTGGCAGGCCGCCCCATTTTTCGGATTCTGCCATTATCTATCCAATAACTCCTCTCACATATTTGCTCAATCTGACTCAACGAATGGGACACAATTACAATCGTTGTCCCCCTTTCCTTTATCTCTCTTAATTTATTGAAACATTTTGCCTGAAAAGCAGCGTCTCCAACCGCTAAAATTTCATCAATCAGTAAAATATCCGCATCTACGTTTATCGCCACGGAAAAGGCCAGACGCATATACATACCGGAAGAATACGTTCTTACAGGATTATCAATAAACTCTTCCAGCTCAGAAAATTCAATAATTCCATCCAGACGTCTATCGATCTCACTTTTTGTCAGGCCAAATATAGCTGCATTGATATAAATATTCTCTCTACCGCTCATATCCGGATGAAAACCTGCTCCAAGCTCAATTAAACTGGATATCCTGCCCTTCATCTCAATTGTTCCGCCATCCGGATACATAATCCTGGTAAGCAATTTCAATGTCGTGCTTTTGCCGCATCCATTATGTCCAATCAGGCCGATCGCCTCTCCTTTTTTCACCTCAAAACTAATCCCGTTTAACACTTTTCTTTCTTCGTAAGAACGACGTCTGCGGAACAGAATCTTTTCTTTCATTGTATGTCCCTTATCAAAATAGACTTTAAAAGACTTTGTTAAATCATGGACTTCTATTGCGTTTCCATCTTTCATTATAACTCCTCCACAAAATGCTTCTGCAAACGATGAAATACGATCCAGCCGGCAATCAGAACAGCAATTCCCGTCACAACCGCCAAAAGCAGCGTTTTCATCTGCGGCGCTGTTCCAAAATATAAAATATCCCTGTATGCGACAATCACCGGCGTCATTGGATTAAGAGCAAATATCCCTCTCAGTTGTTCCGGCACTGCATCCACAGAGTACATCACCGGAGTCAGAAACTGCCATGCCATTGTTACAATCCCAAGAATATATTCCAAATCCCTCAGATATACAGTGATGGCAGATGTAAGCATCGCCATACCGAGCGCGAGAACATATTCAATTATCATAATCAGCGGCAAATATAAAATTGCAATAAAATTCAAAGTATGTCCGGATAAAATCAGCACGGCAAAAATGACAATAAAACTCAAAAGCATATTAACAAACTGACTGGTAACATAGGCAATCGGCAGCACTTCTCTCGGAAAGTAAATCTTCTTTACCATTTCCTGCTGCGCCCATATGCAGCTTGAGCCTCCAGCTAAAGAGGTACTGAAAAAAATCCAGGGAACAAGCGCCACAAACAGAAAAATATAATAATCTTCTATTCCCGCTCTCATAATAACGGAAAATACCATTGTATAAACTGCAAGCTGCAGCAGCGGGTTCAAAAAAGTCCACAAAAAACCAAGCGCCGAACCTTTATATCTGCCCTTTAAATCTCTTTTTACAAGTGAAAATATCATCTCACGGTATGAATAAAGTTCCTTTATCCTGTTAAACATGACCTCTCCTATCCCAGTATTTTCTTCAGCTTTTCTTCCACAACATCCCAGCAGTAATTTTCCTCCACATACTGTTCTGCTTTCCTCTGTAACTTCTCATATGCTGTTTCCGTTATCGCTCCAAGCCGTTTCATGCACTGTAAAAATTCATTCTCATTTTGATAAAAAGCAGCCCCTCCGCTTTTTTGTGCATGTCCTCTTAATACAGCGCAATTCCCATTTACAATTCCCGGCGTTCCAAGAGCCATTCCTTCCAGCAACGCAATTGACAAACTCTCATACAAAGAAGGAAGCCAGAGATATTTTGCACCTGCAATTGCCGCATATTTCTCTTCTTCTGACACAAAGCCCAGATAGTGTATATCCGGATGATCCGGGATCTCAAGCATACTTTTTCCAATTATAACAAGCTGAATCGTATCCGACTTATATAATTTCTTATATTTCTGAAAAAAGGCAAACATCTCGTCGCACTTTTTTCCAACGTCTACCCTTCCGGCATAAATCAGATATTCTCCGTCTATATGATACTTATCCCGAAATGAATTTACTGCCTTTTTTTTTCTTTCTGTCTCTTTTAATTCATCCGGAATATCAATGCCGACGCCAATCACGTCATTTGCGACTGTTTCATTATGAAAACAATCCTGTACAAATGCCTTTTCTTCTTCCGTTAAAAACAAGATACCTTTGGGGCGGCAAAACACCTTTCTGTAAAACGGAAAATAGATATACGGTTCATCGTGCGCTGTAGGTATCAAAACAGCTTTTTCCTGTACCTCGGGCAATCCTTTTGCCGTCGTATAATAAAGATATGTTACAAAAATAAATATATCGTAACGGCTTTTATATTTTTTTATATACCGAATCAAATCCGGCGTATACGGTCCCTGCTCCCGTATCCACCAGTCGTCCAAATAAATTCCAAGTTTTGAAAGTATTCCTGTCAGCTTGCTCACGACTCGGAACCGAAGCATCTTTCGCTGCCGTTTTACCAAAAAACGCCTTACTTTCACGCCATTTATATTCTGAATCCCTTTTGGATAATGATTTTTCCACGTATTGTAATCCAATGCGGCAGTTGTTAAAATCTCCACGTCATAATGCCGATTCAGATGCTCCGCAATCAGTCTGGTATAATACTCTGATCCGCCATTTACTTCCAAACCATATCTCTGATTTACAATCGCTATTCTTTTCATTTTCTTTCCAATTCTTTATAAATTTCCTTCAGCCTTTTTCGTATCAGTCCTGCCGCCCGCTCCATTCCCAGAACCTCCTGCGCATGGATTTTCGCTTTTTCGGACAGCTCCTGATAAAACTCCCTGTCCTCATAAAGTTTTCTCATGTATCCGGCAGCCTGTAAAACATCCGGATCCGCCCAGCGGTTCCCTGCTTTAAACGGAGGCATATCCTTTTCTATAACGGTCATTTTATAATCCACCATACATGCAACCTGATCGTTCATAAATTCCGTGTTGGACGACCAATTCGTAGCAATCGCAGGCGTGCCAAGAAGCATTGCTTCCGCAAGCACAAGGCCAAAACCTTCCGCGCGATGAAGCGATACAACAACATCTGCACATTTCGTCAGACTATTGATCTGATCTCTGTTTAATGTCTCTTTTATCAGATATACATTTATATATCCTTCTAAAAACGCAGCTATCCTTGTTTCATCTTCTTTTGCAGGATTGTTAATTTTAATAACAAGCCCTACATTTTCATTTTCTTTTTTAAATGCCCGCTTAAATGCTTTTAACACACCCAGCGGATTTTTACGTTCCATCCCGCTGCTGTGATCATATATCATTAAAAACAGGAACTTGTCTTCCGGCAGTCTAAAATCTGTACGGCTGTATTTCCGGTGAATCGGAGCATTTACATGGTACGGCATACATTTCACCGGAAGATCCGTTTTCTTCCGTATGGCACCACAAATAAACTCTGATGGCGCCCAGATTTCATCCAGACAGTGAAAACACGGAGTCCACTCGTCTGGAAACTCCTCCAATTCCCAGAGCCAATACGCAATGTTATATCGATAATCCCATGTGGATTTGTCCATCTGAAGGTAAGTAATGCCAAGTTCATGCGGATTGATATGAATTAAATTAATATCATAAGGAAGTCTGTTTCTGATTTTTTCATCCCAGGACGTATCCCCTGTTTTCTGTGTGCCAAGCTGCGCATACTGATAGACGCTCAGAGGGACTTTTGTATGCTCCAATGCAGACGCAACAAGACGACAGCTCTGCCCCAGACCTGTCTCCGCTTTGATATTCCCAATGAGATTAACGCCTCTTTTATAACGTCCTGCCTGATAAGGAAGGACATTCATCCCTTCCAGTTTCCCAAAACTGCCGGAAATCATTTTTCCTTTCATCTTACGAAGCAGCCCGACCGGAAAAATTTTCAGCAGTACAGGTTTTAATATATTGGTAATACGCAGTATAAATTTTGATATCATTTATTTTCTCCATAT
Source organism: uncultured Lachnospiraceae bacterium (assembly GCA_910586645.1). Classification (GTDB taxonomy): domain Bacteria; phylum Bacillota; class Clostridia; order Lachnospirales; family Lachnospiraceae; genus Roseburia_B. The sequence continues at coordinate 7,249 of CAJUIS010000021.1, forward strand.
CAGATACAAATGGATTTCCCATTCATCTGTTTTGTACGCTCTTATGGCCATTCGGCCGTTTCACAAAGTATACCCTCTGGGGCATCCCATTATGGCCATTCGGCCGTTTCACAAAGTATACCCTCTGGGGCATCCCATTATGGCCATTCGGCCGTTTCACAAAGTATACTCTATCCATGACGATATTTCAACTTTTTTACATTTTTTACAATAAAATCAATTTATGTTTTTTTCTTATCTCCCCAACTCCCGATAAACCCCCAGCGTCTTCTCAAGCATCCCTGTTATCTGGTATTCTTCTTTCACACGCTGTTTTGCGCGCGCTCCCATCTCTTCCCGTTCTTTGGGATGCTTTACCATCCAATTCATGGCGTCTGCAAGCTCCTGCACATTTTCCGGCTCCACGGTAATCCCCGTCTTTCCGTGGACGCTCACATACGGAACGCCGCTTTTTAAGTTTGTGTTGATGACTGGCTTTGCGTATGACATCGCCTCAATCTGGACAAGGCCGAACGCTTCGCTCCTTGCGATTGACGGCAGCACAAACACGTCGCAGTCTTCAAACTGTCTGTACAGTTCTTCTTTTTCCGCCGCGCCAAGAAAATGCACCCGATCCGTCAGATGGAAGCTCTCTGCCATTGCTTTTAGCTCGTCTGTCATCACGCCGTCGCCCACCAGCGTAAGCTCTGCGTTCTTTACCCGGCGAAACGCCTCCAGCAGGACTTTGCATCCCTTATAATAAATCAGACGTCCGACAAACAAAAACCGGACGGGGCGCTTCTCATTCTGCGGAAACGCCTTAAGCGGCCTTTGTGCAAGCCACGCGTCCGCTCTTTTCTCAAGCTCCGGATCCACGCCGTATGGAATCACCCTGCATTTCCCTGCATAGGGCTTTAAATAAGCCGATCCGTCGATGTGCCCCTGCGTCGCTGTGATAATGACGTCGGCTCTCTTTAAAAACCGCTCCATAATAGGCTTATAAAGCAGCATCATCTTTTTCTGCCTGACAACGTCACTGTGCCACCAGACAACCACTTTCCCCTGATATCCGGAAAGAAGCTCCGCAAGATCCCCTATCGGAAACGGCATATGGAACTGTATAATGTCATAATTTTTTGAAACCCTTCTGAAATCACGGATAAATTTTACAGACAAAGGCAGGTTTCCAAGCATAAAAAAACTGCCGGAGCGGTGCACTTTTACGCCGCCGATCGTCTCGGTTTTGTCTGTTCTGTCTTCGCTGCATACCAAAACCCTCATATTAACCCTGTCTTTCAGGCCCTCCGCAAGCTCCTGCACGACGCGTTCGACGCCTCCGGTAAACGGGTAGTATAATTTATTCACCTGCAGTACGTTTTGTTTCTTCATCTTATCCCCTCTGTCTGTCGTATGGATTTCCGGAAACCTGTTTTCTGATATGTTCGGATCGATTCTTCCCTTTCGTAACGGCAGTTTCCAAAAATTTTTTTCAGGATATTGATTTTTCCTGAAAAAGCCTGAAGCGTCCTGTGAAAAAACGGAAGCAGGCAGGTGCGTTTCCCATGCGCCGCGCGTATTTCCTTTACAAGCTCCGACGTATTGACATATTCCGCATTCTGCGGGCAGCGTATGCGGTAGCGCCTGCCGGACAAGCCCCCCTTTTCCGAATCCAAAATCTCCTGCCGGATACATTCACAGAGATTGTCGATATAAATCATGCTTCTTTCATTGTCCGCTTTTGGAAATATGGGCAGATACGCCGCGAGCTTTGAAAGCTTTTTATAATTTCCGGGACATTTTGGCCCATACACCATAGGCGGCCGGAAAACCGTAACCTGAAACGTCCCGTCCGAAAGCTTTTCCAGAGCCTGCTCCGCTCTTCGCTTGCTTTTCGCATACATCGTCGCGGGACAGACAGGCGTATCTTTTCCGATTGTCTCTTTGCCCTCTCCGTAAACAGCCATCGTGCTTAAAAACAAAAACTGCCTGGTTCCGTTCTTTTTCGCTTTCTTTGCCGCCTCATAGGGAAGCTTTGCATTTACCTCATAGTACAGCTTTTTCATCTCCGGACGTTCTTTTTTATGGACGACGGCGGCGGCATGAAGCACGGCGTCGTATAATTTAAAATCTTCCTTTTCCCATTCGCCGTTTCTGGAACCGGCAAGCTTCACCAATGCGTCCGGCTCATGCTCCGCCATATAATCACGAAACGACGTTCCGATATAACTGTGTTCGCCAATTACCAAAATCCGCTTCATCTTTTCTTCCCCGCTCCCGTTCCGCCTTCCACAACGCCGTCTGCCCGGAGTACGGAAACAAACGTTCCAAGAAAGCATCTTATGTCAAACCAAAAGCCCATCCGTCTTACATATTCCCCGTCCAGCTTTGCTTTTATCGGAATGAGAAGCTCATCCCTGCCGTTGATCTGCGCCCATCCGGTCAGGCCGCACGGCACGTCGTTCGCCCCGTATTTGTCCCGTTCCCTTACGAGATCATACTGATTCCAGAGCGCGGGCCTTGGGCCTACAAAACTCATGTCGCCCCTTAAAATATTGAAAAGCTGCGGCAGTTCGTCCAAAGACGATTTTCGGAGAAAATGCCCCACTTTCGTAATATACTGATCCGGATTTTCAAGAAGATGCGTCGGTATGTCCTTCGGCGTATCTATCCGCATTGTCCGGAATTTGTAGATATAGAAATATCTCTTATGGATGCCCACCCGTTTCTGTTTAAAAAACACAGGCCCTCTGCTGTCCGCCTTAATCGCAATGCAGAGGATCAAAAACAGAGGGGACAACATAAGGCACGCGCCAAGGCTCAGCGCAAAATCCAGTTCCCGCTTTATTCTCATATAGTTTCTCTGCTTTTTCGTCAGTCGCCGTCTCATCATTCACACTCCGCTTCTTTTCCTGTATTCCTTACGGAAACACTGCGCAGGCCGCCGTTTTTATGCGCCTTGCTCCGGATGATAGGTCGGTACGATGCGCTTCACCCATTCCCTGATATCGTCCGGCTCCGTCGCCACGTATTCGCTCAGTTCCGTAAGCTGCTTTAAAAACTTCTCCTCGTCTATTTCAAGAGGTTTTCCAATGTGTATGCGCTGATTGGCCGTTTCCTGCATTCCCTCTTCATCCATCAGCATTTCCTCATAGAGTTTTTCTCCCGGCCTGAGCCCTGTAAAGACAATCGGAATGTCTTCGTCCGGTTTATGCCCGGATAAAAGAATCAGGTTTTTGGCCAAATCGACAATTTTTACCGGTTCGCCCATGTCAAGGACAAAGATTTCTCCGCCTTTTGCATAAGCCCCCGCCTGAAGCACTAAAGAAACCGCCTCGGGAATCGTCATAAAGTAACGGATAATGTCCGGATGCGTCACCGTCACAGGGCCGCCCCGCTCAATCTGCTTTTTAAACAGCGGGATTACGCTTCCATTGCTTCCCAGGACATTCCCAAACCGCACAGCCACATACTCCGTTTCGGAACGCCTGTTATATGTCTGGATAATCATTTCGCAAATCCGTTTTGACGCTCCCATAATATTGGTCGGATTTACCGCCTTGTCCGTCGAAATCATTACAAACCGTTTTACCTTGTAAAAATCAGCCGCCCTTACCATTTTCCATGTGCCGAGCACATTATTTTTGATGGCTTCATTCGGACTGTCCTCCATCAGCGGCACATGCTTATGCGCCGCCGCATGATAGATAATGTCCGGATGATATGTTTCAAAAATATAGTTCATCCGGTTCGTATTCCGCACGGATGCAATCAAAACCACGAGATTTAAGTCCGGAAATCTGACTTTCAGCTCGTTTTGTATATCATATGAAGAATTTTCATAAATATCCACAAGAATCAGACGCTTCGGGCTGTGCCCCGCAATCTGGCGGCACAATTCGCTCCCAATGGAGCCTCCGCCCCCCGTCACCATAACAGTCTGGTTGGAAACATAACCCAAAATAGAATCCAAATCGACCTCCACAGGTTCCCTTCCCAGAAGATCGTTTACATCCACTTCTTTTAAGCTGCTTATGCTGACGTCTCCGTTGACAAGCTGGTATATGCCCGGCAGGCGCTTTAACTCGCATCCTGTCTGCTTACAGGTATCAAGAACGCTTTTTATCTGCTTTGGAGACGCGGAAGGCATTGCCACAATAATTTCATGCACATGCAGCTCCTCGCATTTTTCAATGATATCGCCGCGGCTTCCGACAATTTTCACGCCGTGAATAAAACTTCCGACTTTTCCCCTGTCATCGTCAATTACGCCAATCACCCGCTTTTTTAAATAACGGCTGTTTTTTATCTCTTTGATCAGGGTGTTTCCCGCTTCTCCCGCTCCGACAATCAGCACGTTTCTGGTATACTCAGCGTCCCGTATCATGTTCCGGACAGAACGGAGCGCACGGTAACTGTAGCGGCAGGCAAAAATCATGCCGAACAGAAATATGCCGTAAAACGCGAAATAACTCCGCGGTACGGGATATCCCGTCTCCGGATGGGAAAGAAGGATCAAAACCATATTTACAACCGTCTCTGTCACACAGGCCGACACAAGATACATCATCTCCATCGCTCCGGCGTAACTCCATAGACTGCTGTACAGGCGGAAAATCCAAAAAATCAGTATCGTCGTAATGGCCGAAGCTCCCAAAGACTTCCACGCATTTTCCAGAAAATGCGACGGTATGTCGTCGAAATTAAAATCAAACCTTGCCAAAAGCGCCAGCATACTTGCGGCAAATACGGCGCAGATATCATAACACATCAGAAAAACGCGCCGTATCCATAATTTTTTATCTTCAAATAATTGTTTCATCAATTTGCCGTCTGCTCCTGATCTTTTTTCAATGCCCCCCTGATCTTTTGGTAGCCGCGGAAAACCATGCCGTTTTTCATAGATCTGACTTCTTTCTTCAGATCATGCAATTCATTCTTTAACTGGTCTATCTGATTCTTCTGAAGACAGAATATTTCAATCATATAAGCTACGATATCGCGGTATATCGCACTGGAATCCGGATTCCATGCCGGAAGATTTAAAACCGGTTTACGAAACAAAACGCCGTCGCTTCTTCCCAGAAATTCCTCCGCCGTCTTTTTGCTGCTTTCTTCAAACGGCTTTAAAAACGCCACCCGGTCCTCATAGGAAAATATGCTCGTCTTTTCTTCCGGATACAGCTCTTTCTGGCATTGGTTTGCATTAAGGACTGCCTGACGAAAAAACTCGCTCATTTCTTCGTGTCCCGTTATGCTGTTTAGAATACGCCTGATTTCCACAAAATTATTGGTCAGCCCTTCGTTCTTGACTTCATCCTCGACATCGAATTTATCGTTGAAAACAACCCCTATCGTCTTCAGATAGTCGGACAAAAGCGTTTTCTCTTCCCCTTCAAACTGGCCGTTTTCATAGACGCGCACCAGAAGATTCTCCCTGCCGACTTTGCTTTCGATAAATTTCAGATGCTCGTAATAATCCAGCGGAAAATGATCCATATCCTCCCCGAGCCATTGTTTAAAATCCTTCGATATCTCCGTCCGTCCTTTTACCTTTTGGTTCCACAGTGACAGAACCAAATCGTCCTGCCTGCGCAGATATACTACGACTTTCACTTTACAGTTTATTTTTCCAAAGTCCGAAAGGATATCCTCCCAAAAATTTGGCTTGATTCTGCAGTTGTACCAGATAATTTCATCGGACAAGACGATATAAGGATACTCTTTTGCAGCCTTTTCTACAATATGATATCCCATCTCCATCTGCCGCTTGCTTTTTTCCACATCCAGCCCCGGCCGCAGCAAAAAATGCGCGTTCCTGTTTTTGTACAATTTTCCCGATAATTCCGGCCCCATATCCGGATAGCAGTATCCCTGTTCCGCCAATGCTTCCGGATTATTCCTCATAAATGCCTGCAGCATTGTCGTTCCTGTCTTTTGCGTCCCTATACACAAATATACCGTTGCCATTCCATCCGCTCCTTTTTCTTTTATCGCTTCGCAAAAATATATTCCACGGCCTCCCGCACTGCGCCTTCTCCCCCTTTTGTATGAAGCGCAATGTCCGCCCTGTCTTTTACTTCCTGCACCGCGTCTGCAGGCGCAAAAGAAAGTCCTGCATATGCCATTGCTTCCAGGTCGTTGATGTCGTCCCCGATATAAGCAATCTCTTCTTTTTCTATCGTATATTTCTCTGACAGCTTCTTTAAAACCGCCGTCTTATCTTCGATTCCCTGATGAAGTTCCAAAATCCCAAGCTCTTTCGCCCTGTTTTTCACAATTTCCGACTCCCTGCCCGTAATAATTGCAGGAACGACGCCCCGTTCTCTGAGCATACGGATTCCCATACCGTCTTTAATATGGAAGGCTTTCAGAAGCTCCCCTTCATTGCCCATATAAATCCTGCCGTCCGTCATCGTGCCATCTACGTCCATGGCAAATAATTTTATCTTTTTTCCCATTAAATCAATCCCGCCTTTGCAATATCCGTCACGCATAAAGTGCCCAGGATCTGTTCATCTTCCACAACCGCAAGCGTCGACACCTTCCGGTTCATTTTCTTCATCCGCTCCACGGCGTCCACGACAAGCAAATCCGGCTCCACAAAGAGCGGATCTTTCGTCATAACCTCTTCAATTTTATGGCTTAACGCGCCTTCGCCGTCCTTTCCAATCAGACGCCTTAAGTCGCCGTCTGTGAAAATGCCTGTAAAACGGCTTTTTTCGTCCACTACGTTGACGCATCCAATCGGCTTTTTGCACATCTCAAACACTGCCTCCTGCACCGTCATGCCTTCTTTTACCACTGCATTTTCTTCGCCCTTTTTCATCAGATCCGACACTTTCATCGTCAGCTTTTTCCCCAGCAGCCCGTTGGGATGGAACACCGCAAATTCACCGGGTGTAAATCCCCGCATTTTTGCCACGGCCACCGCAAGCGCGTCCCCGACCAGAAGCGAAACCGTCGTTGTCGTCGTCGGCACCAGATTGCCCAGAAACGCCTCTTTTACCTCCGGAAAAACGATTACGGCCTCGGAATATTTTTCCAGCGTGGAATTTTTCCTTCCGACGATACTGTACATGGCCGCGCCGATTTTCTGAATAGAGGGAATCAGATTTAAAATCTCTTCCGTCTCTCCGCCGTTGCTCAATGCAAGGACAATGTCGTCGCTTGTTAAAAGCCCCAAATCCCCATGCAGAGCTTCCGCCGGATGCATAAAATATGTTTTAATTCCAATGCTTGCCATCGTAGCCGCCACTTTTTTGAAGATATGGCCTGATTTTCCCATTCCGGTGCATACGACTCTTCCTTTGCACGCGTTGATTTTTTCTGCAATTGTCACAAAGCTTTCACCCAGGCTTTCCCGCATTTTTAAAAGCCCTTCCAGTTCTATGTCAAAAACTTCTCTTCCGATTTCCAAAATATCCAATCCGCTCACCCCTTTTTATTTCCCGCGCACCGCTTCGTAAACCTTTCCAAACCGTTTCAGCATTTCTTCCATATCGGACAGACGCACCATATTCGGACCGTCCGAAAGCGCATTGTCCGGATCCTCATGCACTTCCATAAACAGCCAGTCGGCGCCTGCGGCAATTGCCGCTTTTGCCAGCGGCTCCACATATTCCCGGCTTCCTCCGGTCGCGTCGCCTTTTCCTCCGGGTTTTTGCACGCTGTGCGTCGCGTCAAACACAACAGGGCAGCCAAACTTTTTCATTTCCGCAATTCCTGTCATGTCCACAACAAGCGTGTTGTAGCCGAACGAAGTTCCCCGTTCACACAGCATGATTTCCTTGCAGCCCGAATCCTTTAACTTATTTACTACGTTTTTCATATCCCACGGGGCTAAAAACTGCGCTTTTTTCACGTTGACAAGCTTCCCTGTCTTTGCCGCCGCAACGAGAAGATCCGTCTGCCTGCAGAGAAACGCCGGAATCTGAATCAAATCGCACACCTCTGCCGCAGGCTTTGCCTGCCACGGCTCATGTATGTCAGTCGCAATTTTTAACCCAAGATCGGATTTTACTTTTGCAAGGAGCCGGAGCCCTTCCTCAATGCCTGGTCCCCGAAACGCTTTCAGGGAAGTCCGGTTTGCCTTATCAAAAGAAGCTTTAAAATAATATTCAATTCCCAGACGGCTTGTAATGTCTTTCATTTTTTCTGCAATCCGAAACACCATTTCTTCGTTCTCAATGACGCACGGCCCCGCAATTAAAGAAAACATTTTTGTTTCTCCCATTATCCTTCCTCCCTTTCCAACTGTTTTGAAAGCTCCACTGCAAACGCATAATCTTCCTTCGTATCAATATCCGTCGCCTCTATTCCGGAAACTTCCTGAATATATGGCGTAAAGCCAATCCTTCTGTTATGCTCCGTAAAAATTTCCTTCCGGAACATATAAAACGCGCTTGTTTCCACCCAAACTGGCTCCATATCCTGCGTCCTTGGAACGTCGTTTAAATCATAATTCACAGGAACGCCCTTATACCACGCAAAAGTCTGCACCTTCTCCGCCGTAAAGGCCGAATCGCATTCTCCTGACAGAATATGCGACAGCGCATTTTCAATCGTTTCCGTCCTGGTAAACGGAGACGTCGTATGGGCAAGCACATATACGTCCGCATCCACTTTTTCAATAAAGGAACGGTAAATCTGAAACCCCTTCACCGAATCCTGATCAAGCGCCGCGTCCCGCTTTAAAAACACGGCTTCTTTCGGAATGTATTCTGTTACCTTTTCATCACTGCAGTAAACATACACATCGTCAATCCCTTTCGCCCTCACCAGGCTGTCCACGATATGAAAACACATCGGCTTTCCCAGTATCGGCAGGATATTTTTGTGCGGCAGCCTCTGACTGTTTAATTTAATTGGAACTAATGCGGCAACTCTCATTTCTTTTCCTCCTGTTTTAATGTATCCTCAAGACGGATGCGTTCAAACACTTCCAAAGCCCCTCCTCTGGTCGCGTTGTATATCTTTACACCATGTTTTTTTGCATATGCTTCAAGCTTCTCATAAGCGGAAATTGACCGCTGCCTGCGGTACTCTCCAAGCCCTTCAAGCGTCAAATCCGGATCTCCGATAATTACCCTCGCACGCGCCAGGTTTACTTTATCAAGCGTAGACGCCGTATATGCTTCTCCGAAATGGCCGGACGTAAAAGAATTGGTACAGTCGGTCCCAAGCAGGTAAATCTCTTTAAATCCCATAAACATAGCCATTTCTATCATAAACGTCATAACGGTCGCGCGCGCCGGAATGTAATATGCCATCATATTTCCGCGGATTTCATACTTCTCCTGGGAAAGCGTATTTGCATAAATGATATTTTTTGGTTTCTGCGCCATCAGGCGGTATGAATGATTATGCGTAATCAACGGGGAACGTATGTTGTTTTTTATTTCCAGATACAGGTTCTTGGTATAAATTACGTCGACGATAAAGTGATAGGTCGGACGCCATTTTGTCTTGTCAAACATTTTATATACCATGTTGCAGCCAAACGTAATCTCGTTTTGGATCAAATCCAGATCTTCCGGTTTTAAGCTTGGCCCGTTGCCGATCAGGTAACATTTCTTTCCCTTATATTTATTTTTCAAAGCAAGAAGCTGTTTCGTGTTTTTGTCGCAAATCAGTCCTCTTTCCCTGAAAAACCCGCGCACATTCAGTTTCAGTTTCCTTGACAGCCGGATCAGAAACGACAGTTTCTTTTTCATCCTTTTGATCATCCCCTGCACGGTAAGCGTCTTTTTTGCAACCGTATCCGGCATACACAGATCAATGACGCGCTGTCCGGCTTTTCCATCGTCGTACTGGTTATATTTCCGGTTGAAACGCTCATACTTTTCATCATATGAAAATTCCGCAAACTGCTTTAAGATTGCCGGGACAAGCTCCTCTTCCTTCTCCGTGATAATTCCCGGAAGCTCGTCCAAATCAATATTGACGCCCTGCAGCTTTGTCGTATACAATTCCCTGTCAAACATATAATAAACCATTGGACGCTTCAATATTCCAAAATCAAAAATTGTACCGGAATAATCGGAAATCAGCATATCGCTGACAATATACAAATCATTTACGTCTTCATAATTGGTAACGTCAATGATAAACCCTTCGTATCTGCTGATATCCATCGCTTCGGCGTCCATATGGTGCGCCCGGAATAAAATCTGGTAACCATCGCCAAGCTGTTTATGCATTTTCTCGAAATCAATGGAATCCGATACGCGAAGCACAACGCCAAGCGCCTGCTCCTCGACATAATTTCCAAACAGCTCCCTCCAGGTCGGCGCATAGAGAATCACTTTTTTGGAGGGATCTATGCCGAGCCTCTGGCGTATCTGTTCAATTTCAATCTCCGTATACTGATAAAGCCTGTCGTTTCTTGCATACCCGGTTTCACAAATGCAGTCTTCCTTGCGGAGTTTTCCCAGGTTAAACGCGTCCCGCATCACCGGCGTAAAAAATTCGGACGGCGACAGGAGTTTTGTAATTTTCTTTCCGTTTCTGGTGAAATGTTTTCTTGTGGATTCCAGCGTCCTTCTCGGATCCGTTTCAAACTGCCTTCCGCAGCCGATTGCCTTAATCGGCTTTCCATGCCAGGTCTGAATGTAAGTCTGCTCTTTTTTCAGGGAAATCTGAGGTTTGAGCAGAAGGTTTAAAACGATATACTTGGCCTTTGCGCATTGGATATAATATTTCCTGGAATTAGACCGTATGACCTTCGTTCTGAAATCCTCTTCCAAAAACTTGTATTTCTGTACATTTTTAAACGCCCAGACGAATTTATAATCAATGTATCTCTCATCTTTTAATATGGCTTCGTAAATTCCCTTTGGATTACAGTTATACCTGTCTCCATGGTATGCCTCAAACAGGATCGTTTTATCGTCCACCTCATACCTGTATTTGTAAAACAGTTTATAAATCAGTCTTTTTTTTGCCTCAAGAAACGATCTGCCAGCTTCTCTTTGCTCCGGAGACGCCGCGGTGCGATCCTTTATATGCGCCTTCCACGCCGCAAAAGGTTTCCGGACAGTCTCTTTGATCCTGGCCTTTATGCTTTTTCTTTTGCCTGCCGGGGCCTCTTCGTCAAAAGCATATATTTCATCTGAAAAACGAGCCAGATAAGGATACTCTTTTTCCCTGGACGGATCTTTCCATGTCACTTCCAAAAAAGCCTCTTCCTGTGGAGAATCATAAGTTTCCTGCCACATGGTTCCTTTCTGCCGCAGACGAATCCCGCCGTCCGTCCGTTCCCCGTTTGAAAGAATGCGGAGCGCCTTTTTGGCGTCGTTTTCCGTAATCTGGATTTTATCCCCCTGGGGATTCCATACACAGAAAATCCTCTCTTTTTCAAACGCGCTGATATATGGGGCAATGAGTTTTTCGCAGACCGCTCTCTTCTCGTCGTAATACCTCTTATGCTTCATTGCATAAAAAACGTCCTGCAGATAGCAAAAACTTAAAATATCCCGGCAGACCTCTTTTTCCTGCCGTTCGCAAAATACCTGCCGCACCGTCTGCGCATCTTCAAATATCTCTGAAAGAAGCTTCTGCTCCGTTTCATCAAAATGGTGAAATGCAAACAAATCAAGCTGATGCACCATACCCCGGACTGCCCGGACTGCCCAGACGTCATCCGGCACGCCAAGAAACTTTGCCAGCCTGCCGCAGGAATCGTTTTGAGCCGCTGCACAAACCGCGGCCTCCATAACATAAACGTACGCTCTTTTTGCGTCTGTCTGAAGCAGCTCTGCCAGCCTGCCGGCTTTTTCGTCATAAGCGCCCGGCCCATATGTTTTTTCCATTTCCCGGATCTTCTTCTTGGCCTGCTTAAAATAATAGACGCCGGAATCGTACTGGGCGCAGAAAGACAGAAAGCTTCCCGCCATATTCTGCCACTCCCGGCGCATATCTTCATTGGCTGCGCCCTGTGCAGACAAACAGCCATATTCTATCGTTTTTAAGATATGCCACGCCGCGTCCACTCTTCTGTCCGCTTCCTGCAGACGGACAGACATCTGCGGCGCCACTTTAAAAAGATTATAGCGCTCCTTTTTTGCGAGCGAGTGATGGGACGCCGTGTACCAGTAAATATAGCTGGCTTCTTTTCGCTCCGTCATGCTTTTGTATGCCTGCGCGATATCTCCGCTTTGCATACGCACAGGAAAATTTCCAAGCCGCTGCACATTTACAGCTTCCGTCAGTTCCGCAATGTCTTTTTCTAAAATCTCAACTTCCCGCTCCATATGAAGCGACTGGTAAAAAGATTCAAACGTCAGTATGGCGTCCTCTTCCGAATCCGCATACAACAGACGGGTCAAATGGCGCAGGGCGCCCTTTAAATAATCTTCTCCTCTTTTATCCGTGCACTGATCCGTATTTCTTATAAGAAACCGCCACACAGAAGGCAGACATGCCGCAGCGGCCTGTCCATGGGGAATTTGATACTTGGATGTAATTTTATAACTCATAGCGTGAGCCGCCGTCGTCTGTGTAATGTCAATCGCCCTTCCGGCCAAATTTGCCGCCCACATAATTTCAGCTTCTGAAACCCCTTTTTCATCCAGTCCGCTCACATACGTTTTTCCGTACTGGAGAATTCCGGCGATGGCCTGCGACGCGTATTGTTTACTCTGATCCGTGGAACGGACTGACCAGAACGATTCGATTGCCTGACAGAGCGCATCCAGCATCGTGCACTTTTTCTGATAGACGGGCAGCGTCTTAATATGAGACGGGGCAAGCCAGACAAAATCCGGCAGAAGGCTTTCTTCCGAAACGGAAGTTTTCTTTCCATTCTCATACATAACGGCAAAATGCGTCGATTCGCTCCCTGTTCCCGCAGTCGTGGGAATTGCAAGGTGCATAATGCCGTTTGGCCGGATGTCCTGTTCTGTATATTCTTTCCCCTCTTCCATACTTGCGTAAGCTTTCACACACTTACAGACGTCAATCGCGCTGCCGCCCCCAAGGGAGATCAGCCCGTCGCAGCGTTCCGCGCGAAACATGGCCACGGCTTTTTTGATATCCTCATAAACGGGATTTGGGGAAAACTCAGAAAACCAGACTGTCCTGCAGCCTTTTAAACATTTTCCATACCGTTTTCTGCTTCCTTCTGAACAGACGACCAGAAACTTACTTCCCTTTATCTGTTTTAAGACTGTCTTTATTTTTCCATTTGACTTATCGTCAAAATAAATCGTTTGCTTTCCGTATTGCTCGACTATCATACTTTATCATTCCGTCCTTTCTCAGCGGCTCCGCCAAACAGCGCCCCAATTACAATATATACAACGATCCAGCTTTCCATTGAAAACGGCTCCTCCAGCGTATCCGTCATCGCCTGGACAAAAAATCCTGCAGCGAGGGCAAGCGGCAGCAAATCATATGCCCGTCTGCCCGACGCATAACGGAATGCGCGCGCAAATATCATCCACCACATAATAAAATAAGGAATCAGAGCGGCTATTCCGTACAAATAAGGGACAAAGATAAACGCATTGTGAGAATGGACGCGCTGCCCGTTTGTCGTCTCCCTGTAAAAATGTCCCCACAGGTTAAATTTCCTGATATATGTTTTCCACAAAGTCACTCTGCCCGACGTCATTGCGTCAAGCGACTTTGTCCTTATCTGCGAAAAATTCTGTCCGCCGTCTTCCGAGGCATTTACAATTTCCCCGCAGAACATACGATCCGGAAGCGTCCAGTCGTCTTCCCTGTCCAAAGCCGCATACTCTATCCGCTTTGTAAATACAGACTGAACATACAAAATCGAAGCTTCCGCCGCATAGGAAACCGGAAAAAACAACAGAGCCGTCTGCAGAAGAAATCTTGCCAGTTTTTTTCTGTTTCCCATATGCCCGCGCATCCATCGAAAGAAACAGACCAGAAAAACAGCCAGTCCTGTAAGCAGACCGCCCCGGCTGTGCGTCTGTACCAGAAAAAAAAGAACCAGGCACAATTCGGCGCTTAAAAGCACAAAAAGACAGGGGTTTTTCTCCCGTCCGGATAAATAATTGCCCGCCTGCGCCAAATCAACGGCCAGAAGCATAATCAAAAAAGTAACAAATACATTTTGATTGATATAAACTCCCGCATATGGAACGCCTGGCGTATATGTTCTTCCAAATGCGCTTACCAATGTCGTAATCCAAAAGACGGCTTTCAGAGAAATGGCAATATCTCTAAGAATCCGGAACGGATCTTTCCGGTTCCCCCAGATCCAAAACCAGACGGCATACGCCGTTAAGAACAGGACGCCCACGCCCGGCCACCGCTTTGGCGCGGCAATCCCCGATAGTGTCATAATAACAGAAAACCAGAACCACGCATGAACCAGCGTATGATTCCAGCGGCATCTCTCCGGCGGCTTTTCCAGAGAAGTAACAGAAAAAACAAGCAATGTCACCGCAGCCGCCAAATAATGAAACGGGATGAACTTAAGCCGCAGCCCGTTTCCGCGCATAAACATTTCCACCAAAAGCCATACGGCCAAAACGGCAATGCGCATAAAAGTCTTGATTTTATCGCTGATTCTCATAGAAACAGGGCCGGCGGCTCCATACAAAAGCGCGGCAGCCTTGCTGGCAAATCCAAGATACCACAAAAAACATATTCTCTCTACTCTTTTTAATGGCGCCAGCAAATCCGTCTTTTTCTTTAAGATAATATACAGTATGCTAAGCCCCGCATACAAAAACAGCGCGGCAAAGCCCGCATAGGCCATTTGCTTTTTATCTGCAAAAAACAGTCTGTTTCGAAGCTGCAGCTTGTTGAACCGAAACTGCTTTCCTTTCTGGTTATTAATGCACAAAAGAAGATTCTTACATTTTGGCAGCTCATATGTAAAGATTTCTTCTCCCTCTCTGGTCTCGATATACTGCGTCCTTTTCACATTCCACTCTTTGTCGCAGGCGGAAACCTCAAACGTCAGCGTCTCTGCATTCAAATGAGAAATGTCTAAGACCATATAATTCCATTTTTTATTTGCCATTGGCAGGTAAACTGAAACAGAGTCCTCCGTTACAGTAAAAAAATCATCGGCTCCATTCTGATACACAAGCCCGGGACGTTCCTGCTGAAGCGTAAACGGATAAATATCCTCCACATTTCCCGTATCATAAAAACATTCCGGATGAAACCCGCCCGTCGCTGCAGACGCAGCAAAAACAAATGCAGATAATATTCCCAAAAGAACCCAAACAAAGCCTTTTAATGCCTTCTTCATCCTTTAATCCTCGATCACGCGGTAAAACTCTTCGATTGCCTTCTGATTGTATTCATCTATGGAAAACGCGTACTCCTTTGGAACTTCCCCTTTTGCATATGCAAGCAGGCCCTGCAGAATATCTTCCTTTTCCATACCCGTCACATATTGCCCTCCTTCCACGCAGACAGACGCGCTGACTTCATAATCTGATATGACAATCGGCATTCCAAGAGCTCTTGCCTCCAATACGGCCAGTCCCTGCCCTTCCATGTAAGAAGGGAATACAAAACAATCACAGTTCTTCATCAATAGATATGGATTGGACAGATTTCCGGTAAAGAT
The DNA here is from genome assembly GCA_910586645.1 of uncultured Lachnospiraceae bacterium. Lineage (GTDB taxonomy): Bacteria > Bacillota > Clostridia > Lachnospirales > Lachnospiraceae > Roseburia_B. The sequence goes on from CAJUIS010000021.1 coordinate 22,784, forward strand.
CACGTCCTTTTCCATTTTGTTTTTTGCCGCCTGCGCCTGCAGAGAATCCATCAGAACCCCTTTCCCTATAATGAAAAGGCGGCTTTTGGGATATTCTTTTAAAAATTCCCGAAACGCCAAAATTAAATTGGCATGATTTTTTTCCTGGGACAACCGCCCCATAGTAACAAAATAAAACGCATCCTGCCCTTTTTCAAAAGGCAGCAGCTTCATGGTACCGTCAACGGAAGTCCGGGCGTTGTCACATATCAGATAAGTTCTTCCGTCCGCTCCCTTCCAAAAGCAGTCGTTTTGTGTCTCTGCGATTTTTTCCTCCAGACGTTTTGTGTCCAGAATATTTGTCACATAACAAAAACGCTCTTTCGTATCTTCTTCTCCAAGCTTTCTTTTATTTATCTCCATCAGCGGCTGATTGACGGATACGATCCTGTCAAACCTGCGATACATGGAACACAGCCCTTCCAGACGTACATTCCCATGCTTTTTCCTTCCGTCGTTTACGACGAAAAAATCTTCTTTTAAATCATTGTGCTGCCAGATCAGCCTTTTCTTTGCAGGAATTTCAAGAAGAATCAGCGGCACCCAGACTGCATATCCGGAAAAATCAATCACCGTATCAAACGAAACCTGCCCTAGCCTTCGAAACGCGGCTCTTTGAAGCAGATATCTGCACTTTTCATAAATTTTCTCCTCTTCTGCGCAGCATATGCCATACTGCTTTAAATACAGGATCAAAAGCTGCTCTTCCTTTGTCATTGGATCGGCGCCTCTTGTCACAATTGTCCGCACCTCTCTTGCGACCCTGTCTATGTTCCTGCGGCTGTAAACGCCGTCCTTCAAGTGACAAAACAGCGTAACGTCGTAACGTGTATAATCGATGGCGTTCAATAACGCCAGAAGAGCCTCCGTCACCCCATTGACCGCCATGCCGCCTCCATAAATCAACAGCTTTTTCTTCCTGGTGGAAAAATCTTTCTCTATCCTGACGTCAGACGTCCCGTTCAGCGCCGTCAGTAAAATTTCCGCCGCCTGCCCTATAGCGTCCGCAATCCATACTGTGCCTTCAAAAATCCCCTTCAGACGGTATGACTTTAAAAGATGCCGGTACGCCGTCTCGTCTTTCACAAGCACGCTGTCTGCCATCAGCATATTCCGGATGTGGTTGGCTATGCGAAAATAGTCGCTCTCACCCTCATAACCTGCTGTTTTTGTTTCATTCAGGCTCTGGATATTCAGATAAAACTGTTCTTTTCTTTTTACAAACAGATATGGAAAATTCTTTCCGGAAAATAAATATTTCGCAGTTGCCAGCAGCCTGTAATACTTCATGGGGATATCATCCCGAAGCAGCCAGAACTCTACGTTTTCATAAGCCCCATACTTCTTTTTCAAAAATGAAATTTCTTTCTTTTTGTGAAGGATTAAAATATGCGTATAGTCTGTAAAATCCAGCCGTTTGGTAAACGCTTCAAACAAAGCGCAGCAAATCTGAAACTGTTCTTCCCCTCTTCCGGGTTCATACATAACTTTTTCTGCAACGTCTTTATTTTCCAGACATTCCGCATAATAACGGCATGCAGGATCAAAATCCGCAAACGCATCCTGCTGATTTTTCTCTATCTCTTCCAAATTTTGCTTTACTCTCTGCTTCTCTTTGAAATTCTCAGTAATCCCAAACATACCGTCCTCCTTTCAGGCCAGTTTATTCTGCTGGTATCAGACGGATGATATCCTTAAACGGCATACACATCTCATCCGCTTCTTTCGCCCTGTGATTCTTAAGAATCGTCTCCGCAATCTTTTGCATTGCCGGAAATGCGCTTCTGGTAAGCTGGTTGGCATAAATTACGATATTGATATTCCGCTCCGCAAATTCTTCTTCCGTCACGCCGTTAAAAGAGGTCGGAACCACAACAAGCGGCGTCGTCTGGTCTTTCTCACGGAACTTTTCACAAAATTCAAAAATCTCCGACGGATCTTTTTTCCGTGAATGAATCATAATGCCGTCCGCCCCCGCTTCAATAAAAGCAAAGGCGCGCGTTAATGCGTCCTCCATGCCCCGCTCCAAAATAAGGCTCTCAATCCGCGCAATCAGCATAAAATCACTTGTCTTTAACGCCTTTTTGCCCGCCCGGATTTTCTCGGAAAAATGCTCAATCGAATCCTGCGTCTGAATCACTTCATTGCCAAACAGCGAGTTTTTCTTTAAGCCCGTCTTGTCCTCTATGACGCACGCCGAAACGCCTATCCGCTCCAGCGTCTTTATATTGTATACGAAATGCTCAATCATCCCGCCGGTATCCCCGTCAAAAATAATCGGCTTCGTCGTAACTTCCATGATATCCTCAATCGTACGCACACGGGAAGTCATATCGACAAGCTCAATATCCGGCTTGCCGCGCAGCGTCGAATCACAAAGGCTTGATACCCACATCGCATCAAACTGATATGCCTTTCCGTCTTCAAGCGCCTGCGTCTTTTCCGCAATAATTCCTGTCAGGCCGCTGTGCGTCTCAATTGCCGTTACCGTCGTCTTCATGCCAAGGAGATTTTTCAGACGGCTTCTTCTGACGTCCGGAATCGACAGCCGATCCCTCGCCGAATCTTCCAGCCTCTGGTACTGCTCGTCCCCGGAATACGGAAACTCTTTTAAAATCCCTCCATAAGAAGCCAGCACTTCCACTGCCTCTGCACGGATTGCCTTCTGAAACCCTTCTTTCCAGTTGTCCCCATGCACCAGATAATCCGGCTTTAACGCTTCCAGATTTTTCCTGTAGCTTAACGTATCCTGAGGAATTACCTTTGCAACGCCCCGGATATTCTCAATAATCTTTACGCGTTCCTCATAACTTAACAGCGGATAACGCTTGTAGCTGGCAACCACCTGGTCCGTCAGTACGCCAACGGTCAGTTCCCCAAGGGCGGCGGCTTTTTCTATGATATTGATATGTCCGCCATGAATAATGTCTGCGCTCATACTTAAATAAACAGTTCCCATATTTACCTCCAAATCTGTCTCTTGCCATTCTCATTACTTTAACCCATTCCACAGGATTTCACAATGCCCTTTTCATATCTATATAAAAAAATAGTTGTAAAAAAGCGCTGCTTTGACTGATATTATCTGCAAAAACAACATTCTTATACTTTTCTCCAGGCCGCCTGATTTCACAATGCAGACATCTTTTCAAACAATTCCCGCGCTTTTTCCAGATCGTCCAGATTATCCACCTCCATACAGACGCCCCCCGCAACGTCATATGGACGGATTTCCAGACGATCGGAAACCCCATTCAGAGCGTTCTCCGCATATACGCTTCTGTTTCCTTCGCCGCAGAACTTTAAAATCTCATCCAGCCAAACGCTCCAGTCCTTTTTCAGCAATTTATACAGCGGCTGTGCGGCATAAGCCTGCTCAAAAAACTCAATTCCCACTTTTTGAATCTTTCCTTTGGATACAACTGCCTTAAAGTCCTTTTCCGGCAGCGGGAGCGTCCTGTCCACAGCCATCGCGCTCGTCTCCGCGTCCAGGATTCCCCGGATGACGCTCTCTTCAAACACCAAATCCCCATGCATCAGCAGAATATCATCCAAAAGCTCGTCCGCCGCAAGCGCAATGGAATAAATATAGTTCGTCCTGTCGTATTCCGGATTCCGGCAGAACGTAAAGCTTACGTCTTTATGCCTTTTCGTGACATATTTCGTCAAATCTTCTGCAAAAGGCCCCGTCGTCATCACCACGTCAGAAATCCCCGCCGTTTCAAGCATCTTAAGCTGCCAGTCAATAATCGCCGTATCCGCGCCAATCTGCGCCATGCATTTATTTTTTGTCTTTGTCAGTTCTCCCATTCGTTTTCCGATTCCGGAATTTAAAATTAATGCTCGCATCGTTCCCTCTTCTTTTACTTTAAAAACTCCATAAACGCTTCTTTATTTTCAGACGGCGTCGTCGTCGGTCTTCCAAGCTCCGCCCTTGCGCCGATATTTGCCTTTACAATGATAAATGCAGAGCCTTCTATGCCGTCAAGCTTATGAAGCGCCGAAAGCAGCTCCTCTTTATCCTTTGCAGTAAAAATATTTTCATAGCCGCAGGCTTTCGCCAGCAGCGGATAATCCAGTTTGTTCCCGACTGTCGGCAGTCCTCCTACCGTTTCATGGGCGCCATTGTCCACCAGAAGATGCACGAAATTGCCAAGCCCGTCCGTTCCCGCCACGGCAAGACTTCCCATATGCATAATGACTGCCCCGTCTCCGTCTAAGCAGAATACTCTTCTGTCTTTTTTCTCTCTTGCAATGCCCATTGCAATCATAGAAGCATGTCCCATAGAACCCACGGTCAGAAAATCTTTGCTGTGTCCCTGCCCTCTTGCTTCCCTCGCTTCAAACAGTTCTCTGGACAGCTTTCCTGTCGTGGATACGAAAATATCGTCTTCCTTTGTATTGTCTACAATCAAATGAACGATTTCTTCTCTTGACATAACGGCGTCATTTTTATACTCCATTTTCACATCCGTCGAAAGCCCGCCTTTTTTCACCACAAGCGCACACTGGCGTCCAAGTGAAAATTCCCTGCGGATTTCAGAAAAATACGCTTTCAAATCCTCTTCCGACGTCTCTTTTTCAATTACAAAATAACGGACGTTAAGACAGTCCAGAAGCTCTAACGTAATTTCCCCCTGGAAAATATGCTGCGGCTCGTCATGTACGCCCGGCTCTCCCCGCCATCCTATGATAAACAGCGCCGGAACCGCATAGACTTTGTCGTTCAGCAAAGAACAGATTGGATTGACGGCGTTCCCGATTCCGCTGTTCTGCATATAGACGGCCGCAGGCGTTCCCGTTGCAAGATAATGACCCGCCGCAAGCCCTGCCGCCGCCCCTTCGTTTGCGGCAATCACATGACGCTCTCCCACGCCGTATCGGTTCATCAGCGTATCACAGAAAGCTTTTAACTGCGAATCCGGAACTCCTGTATAAAAACGGATTCCCAACTGCTCCATTTCCCGAAATAATGCTTCTACTCTCATTCACATTCTCCTTTCCTGAGGGTACCCTAACTATATTAAAAACAAATGAAATCTCTCTTTTACTTCCAATAAACAGAAAACAAATGTCCCGGCTTTCTGTCTTCCTCCTTTGGAAGCCGCATATAATCGCCATACAACTGACGCAGATATTTTTCGTAACATGCCGGGGCGTGAAAAATCCCATCCTCAAAAGAAAGATCTGCGGCCGGGAACAGATCGTCTTTTAAAAGAACTTCTTTTTCCAGATAAACCCCTGTCGTAATCCCGACGAACCGGCTTGTTTCATAGGGATACTCCGCGACGCGCCGCATAAGTTCCCGGTAAATGCGCTCGCGTCCCCGGATTCTCGCCGGAATGCTTGCCGCCGTTTTTTCCAGCGCCCGCAGCGGGCCTGTACTTTTAAACGGCGCCGACTGTGACAGGGTAAACTGCCTGATCAGCCGTTTCATCCTTTTAAAATATCTGGCGCATTCGGCGCCGTCCTCCGGCGTTCCGTCCATCGGAAATACATCAATTCCAAGTGAAGCCCGGTATTTTTTCTGATAATATTCATGCTCATAGACAGTCCGGTTATCCACAATCCTTAAAAACGCCCTTGCATGCGCCGGATTATTTTCAAACGCGCTTATTTCATAAAATTCGCTTATCTTTCCGCCGTTTAACGTCCGAAGCCGTTCGTAATCCGGCCTTGGAACGGCAATGTCGATATCGTCGTCCCAGGGAATAAATCCCCGGTGCCTGACTGCTCCAAGCAGCGTGCCGCCCGTAAGAAAATACCGGATATTGTTTGCATCGCAATAACGCGCCGTTTCTTTTAAAATTTCATATTGAATTGTCCTGATTTCTTCAAATCCCGCTTTTCTCATTGCTTTTTATCCTGTAAAGACATTTTATATACATCATGCCCGCCCCTTTTGTCTTCCGGCGGAAGCTCCCAGTATGCCCCGAAATTGCCTTCCAGATACCGCCTGATATTTTTCGGGCAGCTCACCATTACATTTTCAAATAAAATCTGATCCGGATGCTCCACATCTTCCCTTGGCGCCTGTATTCTTGCAAGCCCCGCGTACCCAAGCATTTTTGTCTCTTTTTGATTGTACTGCTTTAGATATTCATCCACCCATCGGTAAAGCTTTTGTTTTGGCACGGGCAGCATAAGAATATGCATCACGCTCCGCACGCTCTCCAAAACCAGCCGCTTCATTCTGCCCGGGTTCGTGCTGATTCCCGTAACTTCTTTGGCAATATACCAGTTTAAGCGTCCCCTTCCTTTTTTGTAATAAACCCTTCTCTCTTCCTCTTCATCCGGCACCGCGTCATAGGGAAAGACGTCAATATAAATTCCCTGGTGAATCGGAAGTTTCCTGCAGTACCGCTCGATAAACTCCGTATTGTCTTTTCGGACTTTTGCAAAATAAAACGGGGAGCGCTTCTCTGTCAGAAAAGTCTGAAGAAAATATCCTTCTTTTAATTTTCCCTCTGCATGGCGGATAAACTTCTCATAATTGCTCCGGGTCATTCCAATGTCAAAGTCATCATCCCAGGGAATAAATCCGCCATGGCGCACCGCTCCAAGCGCCGTGCCGCCCATAATAAAATACTGGATTCCCAGTTCCTCACATACGCGCTTTACTTCCAAAAAAATATCAAATATCTCTTTCTGAAGCTGCCTTCTCGTCTCATCCGTCACCTAAACACCCCTGCTTACTCCATAAATTCTTCGTATAACGGCAGCACTTCCTCCATTCTGCCATACATTTTCACCTTTCCGTCATGCAGCCACAGGACGGAACTGCACAATTTCCGGATTGTATCGCTGCTGTGGGACACAATAATGACCGTTCGGTTTGAATCCGTAATCAGCTTTCTCATCTTTTTGAAGCTCTTTTTCTTAAATTTGGCGTCCCCCACGCTTAACACTTCGTCAATCAGCATAATTTCCGCCTCCAAAATAGCCGTAATGGAAAACGCCAGTTTGGAATGCATACCGCTTGAGTAAGTTTTTACAGGCCGGTCAATAAATACGCCCAATTCGGAAAACTCAATAATCTTGTCCATCTTTTCCCGGACTTTCTGTTCGGAAAAGCCAAGCAGCATACCGGAAAGCAGTATATTTTCCCTCCCGGTCAGATTCTTCTGGAAACCGACTCCAATGGACAGCAGGGAAACGCTGTGCCCATGCAGATCAATCGTTCCTTCATCCGGTGCGAAAATACCCGCTACAGCCCGCAGCATGGTCGACTTTCCGCTCCCGTTCTTGCCGACAATCCCCATGATTTCCCCTTTCGGCACTTTACAGGAAACATGGCTGACTGCCTCGACAACCTCGACCGTGCTCTTTTTTAAACTGAATAAACTCTCCTTAATGGATATCTTATTCAAACACCGGTACCGAATCACCAAATCATCGATTTCTATTGCATACTTCTCTTCCATGCTTGTCCCTCTCTATATTACTTTCACATAACTGTTTTCATATTTATATATGGTATAAACTCCCGCAGCCGACAATATCATCCCGACAAAAAGCCAGATCAAAAGCCACTTGCCGTCGGGCGTTGTGCTGTAAATCATGCATTCCCTCAACGACTGCATAATATAGGCAATCGGATTGAATTTCAGTAAAATCGTACTGTACGGCGGACTTACCCGCTTTGAAATGGAATAAAATATGCCGGACAGATAAAATACCAGACGCAGGAATACATTGACCACGTTATATAAATCCTCGATAAACACACCGAAATGCATACAGATGGAACTGATTCCAAACGTAACGAAAAAGAGAGTGAGAAACAACGGTATAACGTAAAAAATCTTAAAGGTTACAGGCACCTGGTAGAAAATCATCGTTCCTATGACAAGAAGATAGGAAATCGACATTTTAAAAGCATTGATCATCATCTGAATAAAAATCAGCATATATTTGGGGATATAGATCTTTGATACAATCGAGCTGTTTCTGGTCACAAGCCTGACGCTCTGCTTGATCGTGGTTGAAAAAAACGTCCAGCTCGACAAGCCGATAAAAATAAAAGCAACCAGATATTTCTCACTTTTTCCAAATACGACTACGGATATAAAAGAATATACCATCATAAACAACAGCGGATCCAAAATCCACCACAACCAGCTTAAATGAGAATTTGCCACTTCTGATTTCAGCCCTGATTTTGCGGAATACACTGCGTACTCCCTATATTTTTTTACATCCTCAATAAACCTTTTCAATCTCTTTTCCTCCAAATTGCCATCCCTGATAATTTTTTTAATCTTAACACAGCTTACATATTCTGTCAAAAATTACCTGTATTTTCGAATCCCATTCACCGCGTAGCATACAAACAGCCCCAACGCCTTCCAGGTTGGAATCCCAAGATACCGGTATACGCCGTAATGCATCCTGGCTGATTTTAACTTGTTTCTGGACTTTCCTCCCCTGGAAAGCCCTGATTTTAACAGCGGCTCATTAATCCCATACGCTTTGCCGTATTTCTTTAACACGCGCAGCCAGAGAATATAATCTTCGTGCAGCTCGTCGTGGCACATATAAAATTCCCTTGCCACGTCAGTTTTGATCAAAACGGAAGAGCAGGGAATGCAGTTTGTGTAAAGAAGGCTGCGGTAATCCGCCGTCTCTGGAGCCTCAATCACTTTTCCTGTCGAAGTCCCGTCCGGCTGCATAAGCTCCCGTCCTGTATAGACGAGAGGGGCGTTCGTTTTTTTGAGCAGTTCCGCCTGTTTTTTCAGCTTATCTTTGTCCCACCAGTCATCCGCGTCCAAAAATGCAATATATTCTCCTTTTGCTATCCGGATTCCTGCGTTTCGCGTTTCCGCCGCGCCCAGATTTTTTTCATTTCGAAAATAACGGATTTTTTCCCCGGCCTCTTTTTTTATCTCTTCTACAGCCTGCGCCGTGGCGTCTTCAGACGCGTCGTCTATAACCAAAACCTCAATCTCTTCTTCTGTAGTCTGACATAATGCGGAACGGACGGCCCTTCCGATTGTCCGCCCGCAATTATATGCAGGAATAATAACAGAAATCATGGTTTCCCCCTTCTTGCCTCCGAAACTTCTATTTTTTCAGCGCAGTTTTCTGCGTATCCTCCACGCCTGCAGATTTTTCTTTCTGAAAAAGAATCTTTACCGTTAATATAATCAATTTTATGTCCAGCCATACGGAATAACTGGTAATATACGTCAAATCCAGCTTCAGCTTATCGTAAGGAACCGTATTGTACTGTCCGTATACCTGCGCATAACCGGTCAGTCCCGCTTTCACCTTCAGACGGAACGGAAATTCCGGGATCTCTTTTTTATACTCTTCGGTAATCTCTTTCCGCTCCGGCCTTGGCCCCACCAGAGCCATGTCGCCCGAAAGGATATTAAAAAGCTGCGGAAGCTCGTCAAAATGCAGCCTGCGGATCACCCTCCCCACAGGCGTAATCCTGTCGTCGTGCTTTTTTGCCAGCCTCGCCCCATGGCGTTCGGAATCCACAATCATACTGCGGAATTTTAAAATGCTGAATTCTTTCCCGCCTATCGTCTGCCGCTTCTGCCTGTAAAATACAGGGCCAAAATCGTAAAGCTTAATGCTTGCGGCAATGATCAGCATCACCGGGGACGCAAGGATAATCCCGATCAATGAAAATACGATATCCATAACGCGCTTGACAAACATCTGGCGATACGTCAGCCCATTGTTGCGGAACAATAAAAGCGGCGAATCAAACAAATCGATGCTCTCGGAATTTCGTATCATAATATCGGATATTTTCGGAATCCCGTAACAGCGGATATTCTGATCAAAACAGTATTTAATCAGGATATTTCGTTCCTGTACCGGAACGTCTCCAATCAGCACCGCCTGAAAGCCTAAAATCTTCTCAAGTATCCTATCCATGCCTTCGTCCAGCGAAATTTTTTCTTTTATATGATACTTGTCCTTCCTTGACTCCACTTTCTGAATCACCGCATCCGGGCTGATTTTCCCATAGATTAAAAGCATTTGATGCGGCGGATAGATAATGGCGTAAATCCAGCGCATAAACAGCGCCCAGATCAGGACAACCATAAAATCCGCGGCGCACAGTCCAAACATCGGCCCGCTGTTTTCTAAAAACTTCCAGTCCCCGTTAATCAAAGACAACTGAAGATACGTCACGCCATTGACGCAGAAAATCGTCAGAAGCTGGGAATACATAATGTCCCAGGTCTTTAAATATCCTACTTTTAAAGAACCAAACGCCCTGGAAAACACAAGAATAAAAAACGCATACAGCGCAATCACAGCCCAGTTGCCCCTTCTCCAGTATTCCACCGGCATCATGTCTTTATAATGGCAATACCAGAGCCAGCCATAAAATCCGGTCTGTACAATCACAACAAACATTTTAGACCAGAACATAATCATACGTTTGGTTTTCAGTGAAGATGACAGTTTCATAAAATCCCTCTATTTCTTCAGAATCTTTTTCAGCCTGTACTTTGCGTCAATTTTCGGAGCAATCCATTCCGCCGCCGCAAGGCTCATAGAGTCAATTCTCAAATCAAGAAGCAGCGTCCTGTCTTTCGCCGGAATCTGCGTCAGCAGGATATTGGGATCCTCCGTATCAAACAGGTACATCGCATCTCCCATTTTATGCCCGTTGCAGATAAAATCCGGCGTCCGTCCGTTCCCAAAATCCAGACGCCTGATTTCCACAGTGCACGCCTGGCTGCCCGGATCGATGCGAAGCCCTTTTACATCGTTTTTGATCGGGATTTCCAGACGATATGTGCCGTCCATCGCTTTGCTGCGGTAAACTGCCGTATCCTCTTCCGAAAATCCTCTTCCTCTGTCAAAATAAATCTGCAGTGCATTTCTTCTCATAATCCCGTCTGCCACATGAAGTATGCTTGTGACGTGATACGCCGGTTTTCCGGCTTCCTGATACAACTGGCGCAAAGGCGTATGCCCGGCCAGCACATAGTTCTGGAAAGCTTCTTCCATTTTTTCATAAACGGCCAGCTCCGGTTCCGTAATGCCGGCCCTCTGGCAGAGGTTCCCCGGATCCAGCTTCCTGCGTTCCTCTGTGGTGTCCGCGTAATAACGGATATTGCGGTAAAGAATATAGTTTAACGGAACCGGAAAATGAAACGACCACTCATAATCAATCACTGTCCAGCTTCCGTCTTCCTGTGTCAGGATATTTGACATGATTAAATCAATATCGGAAGCATCCGCCGCCGTCAGACCATCCGGAAGCTCCGCCCGGCCAAATACCTCTTGAAACTCTTCTGTCATCTGAAACTCTTTTACTGTTTTACAGGAACGTATTTCATTTAACACTTCAAATATCGTTTCTTTTGCTTTCTGAAGTTTTCCCTCCGCCAAAAGCAGATCCAGTTCTTCTTCCATGGTATGTCCTGACAGAAACTCAAACTCCAGGCCGTCTTTTCGTTCCAAATACGCATTGATGGAAAATCTCGTATCTTCATACAGACGGCACAGCGTCCCGTATGTCTTTTTCAGGTTTTCAATCTGGGAAACAGCCTCTTTACTGTCAGCCGCCTTTAAAAGATGTCTCTTTCCATCTTCAGATTTTGTAAGATACGTCCGGATATTGTGACCCCTCCCCCTGTCATTGGAAAACTTCACATACAAAATAGTCTCATTCTTTTCATTGACCAGCAAATTCGAATGGCTTTTGCCTGCGCAAACAAGATAGGAACTTGAAAATTCCGGAAATTTCCCTCTTGCAACCAAAGCGTCCATTGCCTTTGCCTCATCAAAAAGTACGAGACGCTCCGCGTCAAAATTTCCGGTCTGATCAATCAGTTCTCCCTGTTTGGGAAGGCAGTCATCGGAATAGACGCTCATTGCGAAATGGTAATCCGGAAACGGATAGTAAAACCTCTGCCATGCAAAGCCCGCTGCGGAAAAAGATGCAAGCAGCTCCTCTTTCGTAACTCCCTGCGATTCCCTTCTTCCTTCAACCGAGCCGAAATACGCTCCGGATCCAATTTCCTTTGCTCCCGCAAAATATTTTATGCCATAAGCATTTTCAGCCGCCAGAACCAGAATGCCGTCTTCTGACAGCCAGTCAAAACAACGGCTTATCTCCTCCGGCCTCAACTGTCCGACGCTGATCACATAATCAAACTTAAGATGCGTTTCTTCCTGCCCTTTTGTACAGGTCACATTTTCTGACATTTCACGCAGGCGGCCGGCAATCACATCGGTATCTTTCCCGATATAACATACCCGATCTGTTTTTTTAACCGGAATCCACGAAATAATGTTTGCCCGCAGATGGGACTCTGTAAAAACATCCATGGCAGTTCCCCCTTTATTCCACTGTAATCTCCGTATTCATATCGTAATATCCCACTGTGTTTTTCGTCGACACCACCGTCAGGTTGCAGACGTCATACAGCCTGTGGTAAACGGTAAATTCCCCATGCGGATATCCGGTGCATCCAAGCGAAAGCAGATATTCCCCGCCCTGAAGATCCATATTCTGCTTAAAGGAAACCACCTGGACGTCTCCTGCAGACTTCGGCGTAATTTCCGCCTTTTCAAACAGCGTATTCGTCCCGCAAAGTTCAATTCCCAAAAGGTTTTTAAAAGAAAATGCAAAAATCGGTTCCTCTATATCTTCGTGAAACAGCACTTTCATCTTTACTGTCATCTCAGAGCCTTTTTCAATGATGCTGCTGCACCTTCCATTTGCATCCAAAAAAGCAAAATCAATAATTTCCGCCTTTTTGCTGCCGTATTCCAGGACCTCCGGATTGATGGACATCGCGCTTTTCCAGAACGCGTCTCCCGCCGTCTGCTCCCAGAGCCTTCCGCCGCCTTCCTCTTCGCTGTCTTCCAACTGGTTCACCAGGACTCTCTTATACAAATCAACCGCTTCTTTCGGGCTTCCCTCAAAAAGCTTCTTGCCCCTGTTTAAAAGAATCGCCCTGTCGCAGTATTTCGTAATGCTGGAAAGATCATGGCTGACAAACAAAATCGTCTTTCCTATTTTTTTAAACTCTTCAAACTTATGATAGCATTTTGACTGGAAAAAAGAATCGCCCACAGAAAGCGCTTCATCCACAATTAAAATCTCCGGATCGATGTTAATCGCCACAGCAAACGCCAGACGCACAAACATACCGGAAGAATATGTCTTTACCGGCTGATTGACAAAATCGCCAATGTCCGCAAAATCCAGAATGTCAGAAAGCCGCTCGTCAATCTCTTCTTTTGTAAATCCAATCATCGTGCCGTTTAAATAGACATTTTCAATTCCGGTATATTCCATATTAAATCCTGCGCCAAGCTCCAGCAGAGCCGAAATCCTGCCGTCCACTTCCACACTTCCCCCGCTTGGATTTAACACTCCGGTGATAATCTTTAATATCGTGGATTTTCCGGAACCGTTTGTTCCGATGATCCCAACCGTCTCGCCTTTTTTGATTTCAAAATCCAGCTCATCCAAAGCAAAGTGCTCGCGGTAGCATTTCTTCTTTGTCAGATTCAAAGCGTCTTTTAACCTGTCTCTCTGCCGGTCATACAGACGGTAAATCTTGCTTACTTTATCCACCCTGATCGCAATTTCACTCATTGATTTAAACCTTTCTTCTCTTACAGCACATCTGCAAAATGCATCCGAAGCCTTTTAAATACATAATTGCCAACCCAAAAACAGGCAATTGTAAATATCCAAAAATAAGCCGTATGAAATCCCCGTTCCCAAAAAGCTGTCTTTCCAATCAAGGAATCCCGGTACCCCTGCACAATATAAAACAGGGGATTTATCTTTAATATATTTTTAAACGTCTCACCAATATCCATTGTGCTCATATCCCACATAATCGGCGTCACCCAGACGCCTACCTGCAGCACAATGTTAATCACCTGATTCAAATCCCGGAAAAATACAACAACCGCACTTGTCAGATATACCGCCCCCGTCACAAGAATGCAAAGACAGACCGAATAGTATAAAATCTGAAGCGTATAAAAATCCGGATAATATCCGTACAATGCATACAGAATCACTGCAAACGCCATAAAAAACAAGTGCACAAACACAGAGGAAATCACTTTCACCATTGGCAGGATGTCAATTTTAAACACGACCTTCTTGACAAGATAAGAATAATCAAGAAGCGCCCTCGTGCCTCCGCTTAACGCCTCACTGAAAAAAAACCACGGCACCATTCCGGCGATCAGCCACAGCACATAGGGCACTTTTGCTCCCGCCGCATTGTGAATTGCCGCAGGCTTAAAACCTTTTTCAAAAACAAACCAGTAGACAAGTATTGTAATCACAGGCTGGATAAACGCCCATATAATCCCAAGATAAGAACCTGCAAACTTCGTTTTAAAATCATTGACAGAAAGACGGGCAATCAGCTTTCTGCTTTCATAAATCCCCGCCAGTGACAATCTCTGCCTTTTCTGCAGGGAATTTCTTTCTTTCGACTGCGCCATAAAACTTCCTCTTATTCCTTCCCGGAAACGTACTCTTTGATGCCGCCCCAGACTTTATCTTTGTCCGACATAATAAGATCTGCTTCCGTCATCCCTTCCGGCATTGGCCAGTCTATGCCGATATCCGGATCTTTCCACAACAGGCCGCCCTCGTCGTTTGGATGATAAAAATCCGTCACTTTATAACAAAACTCCGCATATTCGCTGAGAACCACAAACCCATGCGCAAAGCCCTTCGGAATAAAAAACTGCTTTTTATTCTCTTCGGAAAGCACAACGCCAAACCACTTTCCAAAAGTTTCAGAACCGTCCCGCAAATCCACGGCAACGTCAAACACTTCCCCTTTGATTACGCGCACCAGCTTGTCCTGCGGATAATGAATCTGAAAATGCAGCCCTCTCAGCACGCCTTTTTTGGAAGCCGACTGGTTGTCCTGTACAAATTCGCAGCCAATGCCCGCCTCCTTAAAATCATTGTAATTATAAGTCTCCATAAAGTATCCGCGCGCATCTCCAAACACAGCCGGTTCAATTACCTTTAATCCCGCAATTCCATTGCAGTCCGCCGTCACTTTGATTTTTCCCATAATCTTTCTCTCCTTCTTTACAGTCCCCCGGCAATCTCAGTCAGATACTGCCCATATTCCGTCTTCAGCAGCGGCTGCGCCAGTTTTATCAGTTGTTCTTTGTCTATAAATCCGCGTTTGTAAGCAATCTCTTCAATACAGGAGATGTAAAGTCCCTGCCGTTTCTGAAATGCAGATACAAAATCCGCGGCGGCAAGCAGCATATCATGGCTGCCCGTGTCAAGCCACGCAAACCCTCTGCCAAGCGTTTCCACTGAAAGCGTTCCCCTCTTTAAGTATTCGTTGTTGACACTGGTGATTTCAATTTCCCCTCTTGCGGAAGGTTTGACATTCTCTGCAATTTCCACAACGTCATTATCATAAAAGTAAAGCCCCGGCACGGCATAATTGGACTTTGGACATTCCGGCTTTTCTTCAATAGACAGCGCTCTGCCGTTCTCATCAAATTCCACTACGCCGTATTCCCTCGGATCTCTGACGTAATAACCGAAAATCGTAGCGCCCGTTTGATTTTCCGTGCGCTCCGCCGCATTCCGAAGCACTCTTGAAAAGCTCTGTCCATAAAAAATATTGTCTCCAAGCACCAGCGCCACAGCGTCCGATCCGATAAAATCCGCCCCGATAATAAATGCATCCGCCAGTCCCCTCGGTTCTTTCTGCACCTTATAGGAAAACTGCATGCCAAGCTGTTCTCCGGAACCCAGAAGCTCCTGAAATACAGGCAAATCCCTCTCTGTGGAAATGACCAGAACTTCCCGGATGCCCGCCAGCATCAAAGTGGACAGCGGGTAATAAATCATCGGTTTATCATAGATTGGCATAATCTGTTTGCTGATTGCCTTTGTCAGCGGATACAGACGCGTTCCCGCACCGCCCGCCAGAATAATTCCTTTCATTGCATACTCCTCTCATGCCGCAAGAAAGAAGGGATATGGTTTCCCCTCCCTTCTTTCTGCCGTAATTACCTATTTTGATACATATCCTCATAATATTTCTGATAATCCCCGCTGGTTACATTCTCCATCCAGTCCTCATGCTCGAAATACCATGCAATTGTTTTCTTAATTCCTTCTTTAAACATTGTCTCCGGCTCCCAGCCGATTTCCGCTTTGATCTTGTCCGGTGCAATGGCATACCTTCTGTCATGCCCTTTGCGGTCTTCCACATAGGTAATCAAATCTTTACTGACCAGTTTCCTTCTTTCATCATTTTCCGGAAGCATCTCAAGAAGCGTCTCTATAATAATATGAATAATCTCAATGTTCTGCTTTTCATTGTGCCCGCCAATATTATATGTCTCAAACAGCCGTCCCTGCTCCTGCACCATATCGATTCCTTTGGCGTGATCGTCTACATACAGCCAGTCGCGGACATTTTTCCCGTCTCCGTAAACCGGAAGCTTTTTCCCATGCAGCGCATTATTGATAATCAAAGGGATCAGTTTCTCAGGGAACTGATACGGCCCGTAATTATTGGAACAATTCGTAATATTCGCCGGAAAACGATACGTATCTATATAAGATTTTACCAGAAAATCCGAAGACGCCTTACTCGCAGAATAGGGACTGTGCGGATCGTACGGCGTCGTCTCGTAAAAATACGCTCCTTCTTCTTCCAGCGATCCATACACTTCGTCCGTAGATACATGAAGAAACTTCTTTCCTTCTTTGAACGAGCCGTCGGGCAGCTCCCATGCGGCTTTGGCGCAGTTGAGAAGAACAGCCGTTCCAAGCACATTCGTCCTGACAAAGACTTCCGGAGATTTGATGCTCCGGTCCACATGGCTTTCCGCTGCAAAATGCACAACGCGGTCAATGTCGTTTTCCTCAAAAATCTTACGGATAGCGTCTGCGTCTGTAATGTCAGCTTTGACAAACGTATAATTCTCTCTGTTTTCAATCTCTTTCAGATTCTCCAGGTTGCCCGCATACGTCAGCGCGTCAACATTGATAATGCGAATCTCATCGTTATATTTACGGAACATATAATGGATATAGTTAGAACCGATAAATCCTGCTCCGCCAGTCACTAAATAGGTTCTCATAGACGAGCGTCCTCCTTTATCTTCCTTATACAATTAGGATATTATAGCATTATATACCAAAAATTACAAGATTTGATATTTTTTGTCATTGGAATTGATTTATAAAATATTTGCTTCACTGTGGGGACGCGGCAGAAGAAAAACCGTATTTCATTCAGACACGCTCGCGCTCTTATAAGCCTGCAGCGGTTCTAAGCTCGAAAAAACCTCGCTAAGAACCGGCGGCTTATAACGGTCTTCATTGAAATACGGTTTTTCTTCTGCCGCCGGAACGTGTTGTGGGACGGGCGCTTAGAAATTCTCTCCGAGACGTTTCATTATGTCCATTGGAACGCCCAAGCCAGTTCCCGCTCCCTACACCGATACACAGCC
>CAJUIS010000022.1 GCA_910586645.1 uncultured Lachnospiraceae bacterium
TTTAGCGGAATTAAAAAGACCTGTAAAGTGACAGTTCCGAAAAAGATGTCAAAGAAGAATTTTACGAAGCTTAAAAAAGGGATGAAGAGC
Source organism: uncultured Lachnospiraceae bacterium (assembly GCA_910586645.1). GTDB lineage: Bacteria > Bacillota > Clostridia > Lachnospirales > Lachnospiraceae > Roseburia_B. The sequence goes on from CAJUIS010000022.1 coordinate 91, forward strand.
GCCGGAAAGAAAATTTCTTTTAAGAAGAAATAAAAATCGGCGGATAAAAAGCGAAGCGGCAAAGAGGGAAACGGACGGATTGGCTGTACAGGCCGATCCGTCCGTTTTTGTCCTAATGAATGAGAGATTCAGGGAGTGGACGCGGACTTGTCCGTTTTGTTCCGGCGTTTCAAAGAAGCCATAAATTTATGCATGACGGGAACGCATACGAGAAACGTAAGCGCGTCCGCTGCAGGCTGCGCCGCCTGCAGGCCGGAAACGCCAAACAGATGCGGGAGGGAAAAGATAAGCGGCAAAAAAAAGATTCCCTGGCGGCAGGAAGCCAGCAGAGCGGCTTTTACAGATTTTCCGACGGCCTGGAACGTCATGTTGCAGGCAATTCCAATTGGAAGGAGAGGCATTGCCGCGCACTGCATCAAAAGCGCCTGTACGCCGGTTTCCGTCACTTTTTTATCATTCGGAACAAACTGCCGGATCAGATCGTCTGAAAAAAAGAAAAGGGCTGCGCCGGCCAAAGTCATTCCGACAGTGCCTGCAATCATAAAAAAGCGGTATGATTTGCGTATCCTGTCATAATTTCCGGCTCCGTAGTTGTATCCGACAACAGGCTGGTATCCCTGGCCGAATCCAATCAGTACGCAGTATACCATCAGAAATATTTTTCCGACAATGGACATTGCCGCTACCGCTGCGTCCCCGTAATACGCGGCGGTATGATTTAAAGTGATCGAAGCGGCTGCGGACAGTCCCTGGCGGAACATGGAAGGCATTCCATTTCCAATAAATTCTTTATACAGGGAGAAGTCCAGAGAAAAATTTTTTATGGAAATCCGGATAATTGTATTTTTCCGCAGGAAAAACAAAAACAGGATGGCGCAGCCGGCGCACTGGCTGACTGCCGTGGCAATGGCGGCTCCGCGGATTCCCCAATCGAATGCGAAAATAAACAGGGGATCCAGGGCGATGTTTAACAGGCTGCCGCATCCGATGCCGATCAGGGAGAGTTTTGTTTTTCCTTCTGCGCGGAGCAGGTTATTCAGTACGAAAGAAACCATCATCACCGGGGCCGCGTACAGGATATATCTGGCATATTCCGCCGCGTAGGGCAGCACGTTTTCCGCCGCGCCTAAAAAGCGCATCAGTTTTTCCAGAAAGAGAATGCCTGCCGCGCCAAGTAAAATGCCAAGCGCAGCGGAAGAAACGAAAGCGCAGGATGCAATTTTCTGTGCTTTCGTTTCATCTTTTTTTCCCAGAAGCCGTGATATTACGCTTCCGGCTCCCATGCCGGCAGTAAATCCGAGGGCCTGAATCAGGGCCATCAGGGAAAATACGATGCCGACGGCGGCGGAGGCGCGCGTTCCGAGCTTTGAAACGAAATATGTGTCAATGACATTATAAACGGAAGTGACCAGCATGGTGAGCATAGTTGGAACAGCGAGGGAGGTTATAAGCTTTGGAATGGGGGTTTCTGTCATTTTCTGGTACTGCCTGTTGTCTTTTTCCATATCAATCACCGCATTTCTGAAACTTTTGTTTCTATATAATGTGTCAGATCTCGTATATTTTTATTCACGGCGGGGTTATTCTGGCAGCTTTTGTATTTTTTCAATTCTTATAATCTACTTGAAAATTTTGCGGAATTGCGCTAATATTTAAGAGTAGACGATTCGATATAGTAGATAGGAGTATATATAAATTTTCTGCTGTAAATCAGAGATAATTTATAAAAAGAAAAGGGAGCGATAGATATGTACAAGAATGTGGCGAAGCGGGCACTGGCCGTACTTCTTATTTTCTGCATGGTAAGCGCCATGCCGGATTTTTCACTGCTGGCGGCAGCCGTAAATACAGAGGATATTGCGGATGATGCAGAGCCGGCAGAAGGAGAAACTGCAGAAGATACAGAAACGGAAGATGCGAAAGCAGAGGATGAGAAAGAGACGGATTTTGCAGAGGAAGAAGGCAAAAGGCTGCCGGAAGAAACCGGAGACGAACCCGAAACGGAGGGAGAAGACGGCCGTACTCCGTTTTTTTATGTTCCGGCAAACCGTCTGCAAAGCGAACCGTCTGCAGTGGCTGACACAGGAGGCGATCTGACTTCTGCCGATATTATTATAGAGTCTATGCCGCAAAATCAGATTAAGGCAAAATTTCTGACGTTTGAGGATGGCGGGAAGACATATGTTTCTTCTGATATACTTGGGCTTGTGATCACCTGTAAAGGGGTGACGCTTCGTCATATCAAGACAAATCCGACTCCGGAAGAAGACGGTTATCAGGTGACAGTAAGCAGCATGGACGACGTCAGGGCGAACATACAGGTTGTGGGAACAGGAATTTATAAAGGGCTTCTGACCAGAAATTATACCGTCCTGTTTGGAAAAGATCTCGGGAACTGTATAGTGCAGTTTACACGTCCTGGATACAACAGTCCGTCTTATTTTTATGAGGGCGGGGAGATAAAGCCGACAGTGACGGTAAAGGACGGGACGACAGAGGTTTCCCCGTCTAATTATGACATCGTGTGGCCGGATGACGTGACAAACGCCGGAACCAAGGCCGTAAAGGTGAAAGGCAAAAGCGAATACGCAGGCGAGGCTACAGGAACATACGAGATTAAAAAGACAAATATAGAGACGGATCCTATTTTTAATATACAGGCAAAAACCGCAGTTTATAATAAGGCGAAAGCGGCTTCGGGAAATCCAAACGGCATTACGCCTTCTGAGCTTACAGTGACAAATACATATACGGAAAGCGCGGCGTCAGAGGCGGATTATGACGTAAGTTACAGCGACAACCGCGCGCTGACCAGCGAAAGACAGAAAGCCCAGGCAATTGTGGAAGGGGCGGCTCCAAACTGTGAAGGCAGGAAAAGGGCGTCTTATGATATCGTACCGGCAAGCTTTACAAACAAGACGTCCGATGGGACGCCGTATGCCGAAGAAGATCAGATAAAAGTCGTTTTTGAGGACGGAGGGACGTCTTATACCTGTCAGTACACAGGTCAGGAACACAGACCGAAAGTAAAGGTGTACCAGAGCGACGAGACGGACGGACTTCTTGTGGAAAATACGGATTACACAGTGGAGTGGAAGAACAATGTCGACGCCGGAACGGGAACCGTCGTTGTTACAAGTAAAGGGGATTATTATACCGATAAAGCGGAACTTTCCTTTACAATTGAAAAGTATGACATAGAAGAGGATATAAAAATTGCACAGGCGGTGCGCGATTATCTGACGAGTGAGAATGCATTTGAACATGAATATACAGGCTCTTTGATTACGCCCGCGATTTCCGGAGAGCTCAGGAACGGCAAATACGTGCTGGTTTCCGGAAGAGGCGACGAGCTGATACAAGACCGGGATTTTACAGTGGAATATCCGAGACGGACGAATATTGAGGCGGGAGCGGGCAAAATCAGGATTACGGGAATCAACAACTGTAAGGGCGATTTTGACGTGGATTTTGTCATTTGGAAATATATTACGCACCGGACGATCCAGGTGGAGCTTTCAGACAGTAAACCGCAGTATACCGGAAAGACGAATAAACCGGTTCCGGTTGTAAAAGACAATGGAAAGACGCTGACGGAAGGGACGGATTATGAGCTTGAGTATTCGGATGCGGACTGTATAGAACCGGGGCAGTATACCATTACGGTAAAAGGGTTTGGCGATTATTACAGAAATGATAACGGGGCGGACGCAAAGACGGTCGGTTTTGAAATTGTGCCGCGTAAATTGAGTTCGTTAAAAGCTGAATTTGTCAATCCGGTGAAAGATAACGCATATACATTTAATGGCTCGGCTTTTAAAAAAGAATTTAAAATCGTGGATAAAGACGGAACAATGGAAATTTCCGGAACTGCGCTTGCGGATGACTTTGAGTGGTTTTATGAAGCTGTGGATGAAAATGGCGGCGGACAGACTTCGGACTGTAAGAATGCGGGGACTTATCAGGTGCGGATTCAGCCGAAAATCAAATCCGGAGGATTCAGCAAATACGAATTTGATCTGCCGGACAGCTCGAAACAGTATCTGACGCTTCCTTATGAGATTAAGCAGAAGGAATTTAAACAGTTGGATCAGGAATTTGCGCTGCGGATGTCGCTGACTGCAGGAGGGCCGGAACTGACGGATACTCCTTATACGGGAGCGGATATCAATCCGATCGTAAGCGTGGCCGATAAGAAAAGGGCGGCGGACGGCGAAGCTTCCGCTTCTGTGACGGCAGGCTACGTGATTCCGTCAACTGATTTTGAAGTGAAATATCAGGACAATAAGCACAAAGACGCCGGGATTGTAACGGTAATCGTGGAAGGGCGCGGGAATTATACGGGCCGGCTAAAGGGAACGTTCCGAATCGTAAAAAAGGATCTTGCGGCCTGCAGCATAAACATTACGATTGATCCGGATACCTATCTGTATACCGGAGAAGAGATTATACCGGATATTGATACGTTTGAAATAGACGGAAGAACTCTGGATGCAGCGGAAATCGCGCGGGAATTTGACATTGCGTCCGGCGCCGTGGACGCAAGCGAAAACGCCTATACATTTACGATAAAAGGAAAGAAGAACTATGAAGGAACGGCAGATTCCGGGACGTTTGGCGCAGGCGGCGTGAAATTTACGATTCAGCAGCAGGACATTGCTTCTTCGGACGTATGGGTGGAGCCGATTCCAAACCAGGCGTATGACGAAGGGAATGCGGTAGAGCCGGTTCCTGTCATTACATACAATGGAAAAGAGCTTGTCCTGGGAGAAGACTTTACAGTGACCTGGGAGAACAACACGGACAGGGACATTGACGTGACGAACGAAGACGATCTTCCGGCAGCAATTATCAGGGGCGAGGGAAACTTCAAAGGGACGAGAAAAGTTTATTTTCATATCAGGGAGAGCATTTCCGCGGCTGACATAACATGGGGGGATCTTGAATTTAATTATACTTCCAGGGAATTAAAGCCGGAGCCGACGAGCATCTTTATGGATGGAGAGATGCTGGAACCGGAAACGATTGCACGGGATGACGACGGAAACCCCATACTGGACGAAAACGGCAATTACAAAGTTTCGGGCGATTATAAAATCACCTGGAAGAATAATATCAACGCTGCGGATGCGGATGCGGATGAAGCTCCTGTCGCATTGATTACAGGTGTGAATCATTACGGCGGGACGATTGAAAAGAAATTTACGATTCTGCCGATTGAAATGACGATTGGATCTTATATCGGTGACGAACCGCAGCTTCAGTGGCCGCTCAGTTATACAAAAGGAAACGCTCCGATGTTTACCGGAAGCGAAGTGGGTCCGACGCTGTCAATTTTATATGACGTGACGGATCCGGTTACGGGAGAGCGGTTCCAGTATAAACTGATAGAAGGCACGGATTATGAAATCATTTCAACAAAAGGAACGGATGCGGGACAGAGGAACGATCTTACCGTTCTTCCGAAAGGCAATTTTAAGCCGGACCGTATCGGAATGGTACAGCTTGGAACTTATACGATTCAGCCAAAGCCGATTACTTCCGAAGAAATTTTGATTTCCGATATCGTTCTTGAAACTCCGGTAACGAAGTTTCCCGTTGTGCCGGAGATTGTCCTTACAGATACAAAACGTGTCGGAGAGGGAGAAGAGGCCGGGGCTTATACGCCGGAGGGCGGAACGTACCGGCTTGTGCAGAACGGAGATTATCAGCTTGAATTTCGCAACAACGGCGTTCCGGGCATGGCTTCGGTAACGATTTCGGGCGTTAAGAATTATATTGGTTCCATTACGAAAAATTTTGTGATTCCGGGAAGTTTATCGAGCGCAGATGTGAAGTTTTTAAATTCCACGAAAGGAAATCCGGATTCCGGCGAATACTATTATACGGGAAGTGAGATTGTACCGCAGATAGAAGTGTCCGTAACGGTTACAAAGGAAGACGGAAGCAGTGAGACAAAGCGTCTGATTCCGGGTCAGGATTATGAGCTTGAGATTTTGGGGGATCAGACGAACTGCGGAAATCCTGAAATCCGTTTGACGGGAATCGGAGCTTATGCGGGCGAGGGTTCTTCGCAGACAAAGACATTTACGATTGCTCCGGTTGATTTAAACGATGCGAGTCTGGTCAGCGTCAATATGGCGCCAAGCGTGGAATACATAGGGGATTACATTAATGTGTGGCCGGGCGGAAACGAATGTGAGGATCCGGACAATGAGGCGGCGCAGGGCAGCCTTCTGGCCCTTTCCATTGTACTTGGAAGATATAAGCTTGTGGAAGGAAAAGATTTTGTCTTAGAACACGAGGCCGACTGCTGGCGGCCGTCTGCGGCGACGTCTCCGTCACGCACTTATACGCTTACGATTAAGCCGGGAACGGGAGGCAACTTTACCGGAAACCCAATTGTAAGAGAGTATACGATTGGAAATAACTTCAATGTAGACATTAAGTTCATAGATGAAGCTGGCAAAGAGACAGAGTTTTATTCGGCGGTATACACCGGATCTGCGATTGTGCCGGGCATGATTGTCAGAGACAAAACGCCGGGAGAGAATTTTAACAAAGAACTTAAGATGATGACGGGAGACGAGGCATACGATAAAAAGAATGCGGACTACGGCGTCACTTATTCGGATAACGTCAATGCCGGAACCGTTACGGTTATGGTGTATGGCCTTGGCGGGCAGGATGGCTATGAGACGACATACTGCGGCATCCGGACGAGAACTTTTACAATTACAGGAAAAGATCTGTATGACAGTGATGTAAAAATCGGAGATATTGACACATATGTATATACATCAAAAGATATTTGTCCAGAACCAACGGTAACCTGGGAAGGACACGGTGATTTGACCGTGGGTGAGGAATTCCAGTATACATACCGGGATAACAGGAATGCGGGAACCGGATATGCGGGGATTGCCCCGGCGTCCGGCAACGGGAATTTTATCTGTTCAAGACCAAAAGAAAAAGGATTTACGATTGAACAGAAGAATATTGAGGACAAAGACGTAACGCTGGAAGGGATTCCGGATCAGGTGTATATCGGCAGGGAAATCGAACCGTCTCTGAAGATTTACTGGGGCGTGGATGAAGTGACTTTGACGGAAGCTGACTATTCAGCAACATTCGGGCCGAATATGCAGGTTGGGATTGTAGAAGTGACAATAGAGGGAACGGGAAATTATAAAGGAACGCTTCAAACGGCGTTTCGGATCGTTCCTGTAAACCTTTCTGACATTACGCTGGAATATGAGAAGAATCCCCGTTATGAAGACGGCAGGCTGCCGTGGACGGGAAAACAGATCCGTCCGAACGTTACAATGACTTACTACAGTACGGCGGGTGAGCTGATTACGATTACTTCGAATGAAGCTTGGGGCTGTACCGTGACGTATGGCGCGAATCAGATGATAGGGCCCTCCACAGGCTCAATCCGGCTGTCGGCGGACGCAAACGGAAACTGCGTAGGGGACGACATTGTCTGGAATTTTGGCATTGCAAGACGCCATATTGACGATCCGGAAGTGGAAATGACAGGCATTGCAGAGAGTTATAAACTGGACATTGTAACGCAGGAATGCAAGCCGCTTCCTGTGCTGACGTTTACCCCGGACGCCGAAACGCGTTATGTGATGCGCCGGGACGCGGACTATTCCGTTGACTGGAGAGATTACGACAAGATTGGAACGGCAACGGTTACGGTAAGCGGACTGAATAATTTTGATAATGAGAGCAGCAAGACATACGAAATCGCAAATGATATTGCGGATTATGTGGAAGTGGCGGAAATCGATCCTTCTGAACTGCCGTTGGTGTACAATGGAAAAGTGCAGCATCCGAAATTGCGGCTGAAGTTTAAACTGAATTCCATTCAGGAAACTACGACGTATACAATTGAATGGGAAGGGGAATGTACAGACGCAGGCGAGTACAAAGCGGTCATCCGGGCAGTTGCCGGGAGCGGTTATACCGGGCAGATTGAAATTCCGTTTGAGATTGAAAAGCGCCAGGTTTCAGAAGTTGCATTTTCCATAGAGCCGCAGGCGTATATTGGAAGCGCAATAAAACCTCTGATAAGCGATATTACGGCAGTGGATGAAGCGATTGGCAGCGAGCCTCTGGCGGACAGTATGTTTGAGATTGCAGGCTACGGAGACAATCTGGAAATTGGAACAGAGGCGTTTGTAACGGTGCAGGCGCCGGAGACGTCCAATTATGAAGGGACGGCGAAAGTTCCGTTTGAAATTATCCGTGTGGATCTGGCGTCGGAATTTATTATAGATCCTCTTATTGAGACGCAGGATTATACGGGAAGTGAAATCCGGCCGGAATTTGTGATTTCAGATACAAGAAGAAACAGTGACGGGACGTCTCTTTTGGATGGAGGCAGCGGAATGTATGCTTTGCAGGAAGGCGAAGATAAGGATTATGTCGTTGAATTTGCAGACGGAGCGAATAAGTATCCGGGAACAGTGACGATGACAATCCGGGGCGTCGGGCATTATACAGGTACGCTGACGAAGACATTTAATATTACGGCAAGTTTGTCACAGGCTGTGATTGCGCCGATTCCGGCGCAGCCGTATGACGATGGAAATGCGGTGGAACCGAAGCTTACAGTTACGCTTGGAGATAAGACGCTGACGGAAGGCGAGGATTACCGGGTTGTGTATGAGAACCAGTATGAGCGGGGAACCGCTACGGCGACGATTTATCCGGTGACGGAAGACGGCATTTATACCGGTTCGAACCAGGCTTCCTATTCTATCAGCAGAAGCATTGCCGGGGCGCAGATTCGGCTGATTGATGAGGCGTTTGTTTATACGGGACAGGAAATCAGGCCCATGCCGTCTGTTATATTCGGCAGCCAGAGCCTGACGGAAGGCGAAGATTATACGCTTTCCTACAGCAACAATGTGAATGCCGGAACCGCAAGGATTACGATAACGGGAGCAGGCGGATATGAAGAGGAAACTTATATAGAATTTACGATCGTCCCAAGGAATATACTGCTCTGCGCCTTTTCGGAGACGAAGGATCAGACGTATACGGGAACGCCGACGAGCCAGGAAATCGTCGTGACGGACGGCGGCAGAACGCTTGCGCCGGACGTGGATTATACCGTTTCGTATTCCGATCATGCGGCTCCCGGAATTGCGACGATTACGCTTTCCGGCGCCGGAAATTATCAGGGCATAAAGACAATCCGGTATCTGATTAATCTGGAGAATGTTGCGCAGGTGAATGCAAAAGGAGCGGAGGATTTTGTACAGTTGTCCTGGACGGCAGTGCCGGGAGCGCAGGGCTATGCGGTTTATAATGCAGATAATGAGGTAATTGCAAAGACGACGGGCCTGACTTATAAAGTTAAGGGCTTAAACGCAATGACGACATATGTGTATAAAATAAGGCCATATACGTCATCGGGCACAGGCACATATTACGGAGGTTTTTCCAGCGCCGTAAGGGCAAAGACGTCAATTGCGAAACCGAAAGTCACCTTAAAAGCGGCGAAGAAGAAGATACGGGTATCCTGGAAGAGAATTGGCGGCGTTGACGGTTACGAGATTTACCGGAGCACGAAGAAGTCGAAAGGTTATAAGAAGATCAGAACGGCAGCGAAGGGAATAATTACAAGCTATACCAATAAGAAGCTCGCCAGCAGGAAGAAATATTATTATAAAGTCCGGGCATATAAGAAAATAAACGGCAAGAAGGTTTACGGCAAATATTCTTCTCCAAAATCAGTAAAAGCGAAATAAGGGATGAACTTATGGAGGAAATATACAGACTTGGCAAACATGAATTTGCCACTTTGGAAGAACTGGAAGGCGCAAAGCGGGATCTGGAAAAAATAGAAACAATCGTGGCGCACCTAAACATCGACGATCCGGAGGTTGCGGAAGGAATTTACCATTATATCCGCGAAGGAAAAGTTGAATTTGAAAGCAAGCTTGGAACGGCGTTTTTCTGTGATATTTCGGACAGGGTGGCGCAGAATTTAAAAAACAGGCTGGAAAAAAGCAAAAAAAGAGAGCGGCGCTGGCTGAAAAAGGAAAAAGAGCGGGCTTTGGAAGAAGAACAGAAGCAGAAGCTCAAAGAGACACAGCAGTCACAGATGTTTAAATTTCTGGGCGCCGCCTGCGGCGCCCTTGCACTGGTATGCATTGTTTTTTACGGATTTTCCGTATTTAAGGAGCACAGAGCGGCCAAAAAACTGGAAGAAGTGCAGCAGCAGAAGAGCATTTCACAGGCGCTTGACTGGTATACGGACAGGATCCGGAATGAAGCGGATACAGGAAGCGGACAGAGCGTAAATCCCCCAAAAGCGGCGCCGGAAAGAACTCTTGAGGTTCTTCCGGAATATTGTATTATACAAAAGCAGTATCCGGATTTGATTGGGTGGATCCGCATAGACGATACACAGGTGGATCTTCCGGTTATGCAGTCGACAGATAACGCCTATTATCTTGACAAAGACGCCAATGGAATGGAAGATATCAATGGAACGCTTTTTCTGGACTGCAGGAATGATTTTGTAAAGCCCAGCACGAATTTGATTATTTACGGGCATAACATGAAAAGCGGGGCTATGTTTGGCGGTCTGAAACAATATCTGGAGGAAGATTATTTTCTGACGCATGATAAAATTCAGTTTGACACGATTTATGAAAAGCAGACGTATCAGGTGATTGCCGTATGTCTGTCTGACGTCGGGGAAGAGGGATCTTACAGGTATTACAATTTTATTGAGGCAGAAAGCGATGAGGATTTTCATGCTTTTTTAAGCAATGTCCGAAATTGCGCTGTATATGATAAAACACAGGATGTGACAAAAAGTGACAGTTTACTGACACTTTCCACCTGCAACAGCTACGTAGAAGACGGGAGGCTCTTCTTAGTGGCGAAAAAAATTCAATAGGATGGAGGTTGTATAGACAGGAGTGAGGAGTATGAAAAAAAATCTAATGATGCGTACAGGCGCAATCGGGATGGCTGCTGCGGTAGCGTTCTTTGCGATTATACCGGATTTGGTAAGCGCGGAGGGAGACGCTTTGGGGCCACAGACAGAAATTGAAATTTCGGCCGAACTGCCGGAAACAGATATTTCAGGCGATGATACGCAGGAGACAGCGGAACCGTGGGAAGGCGTTACAGACGCCGAAGTCCCGGCGGAACCGGAGGAGCTGCCCGCAGAGGGGCCGGAGGTTACGGAACCTGAGGAAGAACTGGAAGAACCGGAAATTCCGCAGGAACCTTCCGAAAGCGAGACGCCGGACAGTGACCTTGAAGACAAGGAAGAGGAAGACGATTCAAAAGACGAGCTTCCGAAAGATGAACTTCCGGAAGAAGACAAAACGGAGCAGGAAGTTCCGCCCGTGGAAGAACCAGTCCAGCCGGAAGAACCAGTCCAGCCGGAAATTCCGGTTCAGCCGGAAGAACCGCAGCAGCCGGCGCAGTCCCAGCCAGACGCAGCCGCTGACAGTGCCGCTGTAATGGATACGATGGATGATTATCTGGAAATACTGGAAGAAAGCGAGCTGCCGGAGGATAAGAAAGACAGCATCATCAGGCGTTTTGGGCCGGATGCGGATCTTTCGGCTTATGAAGAGCTGTTTGAGAGCGACGAAGCCGACTTTGTTATAGAAGGATCTGTTCTTGTCGGTTATACGGGGCCGGGAGGCGTCGTAAAAATTCCGGACAGCGTTACGGCAATCGGAGACAATGCATTTGCAGGAAATGCGTCTGTTACAGGCGTAATTTTCCCGGCAGGGTTACAAAGCATTGGAGGTTCGGCATTTGCAGGATGCGTTGGACTGCAGAGCATTGAAGTTCCGGAGGGAGTTTCAAGCATTGCTGCAGGAGCGTTTGCAGGATGCAGCAACCTTGGAAGCGCTTCGCTTCCCTCGACTCTGGCAAGCATGGATCTTGGAGCGTTTTCCGGCGACGTCAATCTTGCTTCCATTTCCGTGGCAAGCGGAAGCTATTCATCCTATGACGGATGCGTTTATACGGCGGATGGAGCGCAGCTTTTGCTCTGCCCGCAGGGCAAGACGGGGATTTCTTTTGCGGCGCAGATGAAATCCGTAGCGTCGGGAGCGTTTTCGGGCTGTACATATCTTTTATCTGCAGTTATCCCGAATGCGGCAAACTCCATTGAAGCGAATGCATTCAGCGGAAGCGCAATTAAGGCCGTGACAATTCCGGCAAGCGTAACGGCGATTGGTTCACAGTCCGGATGGACGCCGGGCGTTGTGTACGGTTACAGGGGTTCTACGGCAGAGGTATGGGCAAATCAGAGCAATTATGTGTTTGAAAGCCTGGATGGACCCGAAACGGATGGGAACAAGGTAAAAGAAGAGCATATTGAAGACGACGATTCTAATCCGGGAACGGATTCAGAAAAGGATCCGGAAGACGATCCAAAACCCGGCACAAGCACGCCGAAAATTAATCTTAGCTCACCTGCTCAAGACAGCGGCGCGACAGCGACGATTTCAAGAAACGGAAGCAGCCGCGTCAATGCGCAGACGCCAAAAACAGGAGTGGAAGATTACAGTATTTTCTTCCTGTGCGGAGCGTTTTTCCTGTCAGGAGCCGCATTTTATGCTTACAGCAGGAAATTGCGCATAGACGGAAACAAATAATTGAATCATAAAAAATAAAATGTGTCTGCACAAAGAAAACTGCGTGCAGGCACATTTTTTGTTTCAGGTATTCTGTTCCAGCGCAAGACGGCAGGCTTTTGCAAGCTGGTCGCCGCAGGAAGTGTTTTTAAAACCGCAGTGAATGCCGCCGATTCTCCGTTCGATTTCTTCCACAGTCATTCCTTCCACAAGCTGGGGGATGGCTTTTAAATTGCCGTCGCATCCGCCGACGAATTTTACATTGTGGACAATATTGCCGTCAAGCTCGAGTTCAATCTGTGAAGAACAGGTTCCTTTGGGACGGTATGTATATTTCATATCCGAAGTCTCCTTTCCTGAAATTTTATTTATTTTACATAACAGTATATCACGTTATCAAAAATTTAACAATTCATTCACGGTTTTTGCTATTGTTTCCGGGGGTGGAAAGTGGTACAATAAACATCGTGCAAAGCAGAGGCTGCACGTTTTTCTTTTTAAATAAAGATGGAAAGAGAGCGATGGGAGTAATATATGAGTGCATTTACAAAATTATTCGGTACACACAGCGAGCGGGAGTTAAAGAGGATTAAACCTGTCGTGGACAAGATTGAGTCTTACCACGAGACAATGGAAGCGCTGACGGACGAGCAGCTTAAAGATAAGACGAGGGAATACAGGAAAAGATTTGAACAGGGAGAGACGCTTGACGATCTGCTTCCGGAGGCATTTGCGACTGTCCGGGAAGCGGCAAGGCGGGCGCTTAATATGGAACATTACAGAGTTCAGCTTATCGGCGGCATTATTCTTCATCAGGGACGTATTGCAGAGATGCGGACAGGGGAAGGAAAGACGCTTGTTTCGACGCTTCCGGCTTATCTGAACGCTTTAGAGGGCAAGGGCGTCTGCATTGTCACAGTCAACGACTATCTTGCGAAACGTGACGCCGAATGGATGGGCAAAGTACACGAATTTCTTGGGCTTACCGTAGGCGTTGTTTTAAATTCCATGGACAATGACGAACGCCGGGAAGCCTATAACTGTGACATCACTTATGTCACAAATAATGAGCTGGGATTTGATTATTTAAGGGATAACATGGTGATTTACAAAGAGCAGCTTGTACAGAGAGGGCTGCACTATGCCATTATCGACGAGGTTGACTCCGTGCTGATTGACGAAGCGAGGACGCCTTTGATTATTTCCGGCCAGAGCGGGAAATCGACCAGGCTTTATGAGGCGTGCGATATTCTGGCGCAGCAGCTCATCCGGGGAGAAGAGAGCCAGGAGCTTTCCAAAATGGACGCCATTATGGGAGTGGAAGTCGAAGAATCCGGAGATTTTGTTGTAAATGAAAAGGATAAAGTCGTCAACCTGACGCAGGAAGGCGTCAAAAAGGTAGAGCAGTTTTTCCGGATTGAAAACCTTGCGGATGCGGAGAATCTGGAAATCCAGCACAATATTATATTAGCCCTGCGCGCGCATTATCTGATGTTCCGGGATCAGGATTATGTGGTGAAAGACGACGAAGTCTTAATCGTAGATGAATTTACCGGACGCATTATGCCGGGACGCCGCTATTCGGACGGACTGCATCAGGCGATCGAGGCAAAAGAGCATGTAAAGGTAAAAAGAGAGAGCAAGACGCTTGCAACGATTACATTCCAGAACTTTTTTAATAAATTTGAGAAGAAGTGCGGCATGACGGGTACGGCTTTGACGGAGGAAAAGGAATTCAGGGACATCTACAGCATGGACGTAATTGAAATTCCGACCAATGTGCCCGTGCAGCGTAAAGATCTGCAGGATGTCGTGTATAAGACAAAAAAAGAAAAATTCCATGCCGTGTGCGACGCGGTGGAAGAGGCGCACGCAAAAGGGCAGCCGGTGCTGGTCGGTACGATTACAATTGATATTTCCGAAGAAATCAGCAAAATGCTAAAACGCCGCGGAATCCCGCATAACGTTTTAAACGCCAAGTTTCACGAACTGGAAGCGGAGATTGTGGCGCAGGCAGGACAGCACGGCGCCGTTACGATTGCTACGAATATGGCTGGCCGCGGTACGGATATCAAACTGGACGAGGAAGCAAAGGCAGCCGGAGGGCTTAAAATTATCGGTACGGAACGCCATGAATCAAGGCGAATCGACAATCAGCTCCGCGGACGTTCCGGACGTCAGGGCGATCCGGGAGAATCCCAGTTCTATATTGCATTAGAGGATGACCTGATGCGCCTGTTTGGTTCCGAAAAGCTGATGGGTATGTTCAATGCGCTTGGAGTGCAGGACGGAGAACAGATCCAGCATAAAATGCTTTCCAGCGCGATTGAAAAGGCGCAGGGGAAGATAGAATTCAATAACTTTGGGATACGTAAAAATCTGCTGGAATATGACCAGGTAAATAATGAGCAGAGAGAGATTATCTATGCGGAGCGCCTGCGCGTCTTAAATGGAGAAAGTATGAGAGACGTAATCTTTAAAATGATTACGGATCGCGTGGAAGCTTCTGTAGACACCTGCATTTCGAGTGAGCTGACTTCTGACGACTGGAATCTGAAAGAATTAAATGAGATTTTGCTGCCGATGATTCCGATGGATCCGGTTACGCCGGAATTTACGGAGGGAATGAAAAACAGCAGAGAGCTCAAGCATGCGTTAAAAGAGCAGGCGGTCAAACTTTATGAGATGAAAGAGACGGAATTTCCGGAGCCGGAACAGTTCCGCGAACTGGAGCGCGTCGTGCTGCTGAAAGTAATTGACAGAAAATGGATGGATCATATAGACGACATGGATCAGCTCCGTCAGGGCATCGGCCTGCAGGCGTACGGACAGAGAGATCCTCTGGTAGAATATAAGATGAGCGGTTTTGATATGTTTGACAGCATGATTGCAAACATTCAGGAAGATGCGGTTCGTCTGCTGTACCATGTGAGGATTGAGGAAAAAGTGGAAAGAGAGCAGGTTGCCAAAGTGACAGGGACGAACAAGGATGATTCTGCGGCAAACGCGCCGAAAAAGCGCAGCAAGGCAAAAGTTTATCCAAACGATCCGTGTCCGTGCGGCAGCGGCAAAAAATATAAACAGTGCTGCGGAAGAACGGCAAAATAAAAAAACGGGGAGGCGGGGAGTATGCGAAGAGAAGATTTCGGGACAGATCAGCGCGGAAACAGCGTGGAATTATTTACGCTTCAAAATAAAAACGGCACGCAGGCAAAGATCAGCACGTTGGGCGCTGCGCTGGTATCTTTTGCAAGAAAAGACAAAACGGGGGTTTTGCGCGACGTAGTTCTTGGCTACGATAAAGCGGAGGATTATCTTTCGGACGGCAGCAGAGGGTATTATTTTGGCGCTACGGTAGGCAGGAACGCCAACCGCATTGCAAATGCCGTAATTACAATTGACGGCAGGGAATATGCGCTTGAAGCTAACAGCGGAAGCAACAATCTGCACAGCGGAAGCTGCGGCGTAAGTCACAGGATCTGGGAAGCTGACTGCCTGGACGATGAGAGGAACCGTGTTGCGTTAAAATGTTTCAGCGCAGATTTGGAACAGGGGTTTCCGGGAAATATGACGATGAAAGTGTCGTATACACTGACGGAAGACGACGCGCTTCATATTGAATACGAAGCGGTGTCTGACAAAGACACAGTTGCAAATTTTACAAACCACAGTTATTTTAACCTTGGCGGCCATGACAGCGGGGATATCGGAAACCAGAAACTAAAGATTTATGCAAAAGCGTTTACGCCGCTGACAAAAGACACTTCGATCCCGACAGGGGAGATTCGTCCGGTCAAAGGAACGCCGCTTGATTTTACGGAATTTAAGGAGATTGGAAAAGAGATTGCGCAGGACTATGAACAGTTGATTTATGCAAGAGGCTATGACCATAACTTTTTGCTGGACAATGATGGAAAAACAGCGCTTGCGGCGGAAGCTGCCTGTGAAGAGACGGGCATCCATCTCTATGCGTATACCGACTGTCCGGGCGTTCAGCTATATACGGCGAACTTTGTGGAAGAGCACAAAGGAAAAGGCGGAGCCGTCTACGGGGAACGTCATGGATTCTGTCTGGAATCACAATATGTTCCGGACGCCTGCCATAATCCGCAGTTTCAAACGCCGTTTCTGAAGGCCGGGGAGACATATCGATCCGAAACAGTTTATAAACTGGGACTGGATCGGTAATATCAGAAAATGATTTCATACAGGCAATTGGAATGTTTCGCTGCGTCAGTTTGTCCGAAGTATACGATTGCCTGTTATTTTAATGTACAAAAAAGAATCCTGCAATTATGCGGGTTCTGGCGTTTCATAAACGCCCAAATATATATTTACGAAGAAAGGAGAGAAATGGTATGAAGCGATTTGAAAGAAAACCGCAAAACGTAAAAGAGAAAGGGGGGGGGTAGAAAACGCTTTATAGCATATGCGCTGTGCGGCTGTATGCTGTTTGCATCGGCACGGGCTGACGCCGTATGGGCATTTGGCTTTGGAGAACGTACAGGGCGGAAAGAGGAATCTGTGCAGACGGGCAGATACGGACATGCATTTGTCACGCCGGAGGATGAGGCGTACTTTCATTCTGAACAGGAATTTGGAGCTGTATCGTTGAGTGACGACAGGATCAGAGGAAAAATCGGTGAATCTGTGGAAATGAAAGTATACGCATGGAGTCAGAATGGGAGTGAAAACCTGACGTACGACTGGTATAATGAAGATGGAGACTGGCTGGAAGCAGGCAGCGCATCGGGGGATACGCTTACGATAGACAGTTTGGAACTTATACCTGTGTGATACGGGAGGAAAGCCTGGATCAGTCCGCAGAAGTGGAGTTTGATATAGTAAAATCTTCGAGTTTTTTTGTAACGGGACGTATAGACGGGAAGGCATACGACTATTGGACGGAGCAGTTGTATTACGGGCAATACGCGACGCTTTCCGTGGAAGCCGCGGATTACCGCAGTGAAAATCCATTGGATTATCAATGGTATCAGGATGGGGAAGAAGTGGAAGGCGCCAATGAAAGCTCTTACCGTTTTCGTATGATGGATTCATATACAAACGTTGAATGCAGAGTCAGCAATGGAGAGGAGTCGGTTACGCAGACGTTTTCTCTGCACAAAAATCTAAATTCGCGGATTTTATTAAAATCCGGAAACGATAGTCAGTCAGTTGCTGTGAAAACGGGAAGCGACGTGACGCTTTCGGCAGAAGCTGATTATGAGTATGGCCAGGATTTGCTGACGTATCAGTGGTACAAAGGTTGGGAGAACGTATTGCCTGCAGAGCCGCTTTTAGGAGAGACTTCTGCAACATATACGTTTACGCCGGATCCTGCAGAAGCAATGCAGACGTATAGCTGCGTTATTTCAAACGGAAACGATCAAATTTCTTTCCATGGGTATGTATCTGTGCTGCAGGAAGACGTAGAGCTGAATTCTTCTATATCGGGCACAGTGGAAGGAAACACGGTTACCTTGTCTCCCACTATACGAAAGGCAGATGGGTTTGCGGGAAATATTTCTTATCAGTGGTATAAATCTGATGCGGCGGGAAGTGAAAAGACTCCCATAGACGGCGGGACAAAAGAAAAGCTGATTCTGGAAAATATAAAAGAAGCTGATTTGGGAAGATATGTTCTGGAGCTGTCCTGGGGAGAAGGAAAGACGGCGGAAGCATCCGCTACCATCTCCAAAAACAGTTGGCTCTGCAGCGTAAGTCCTGCGGCTGTTCTTACGGGGACAGAAACGCCGGTGACTTATACGGCAGCAGCCGGGTATTCGGACAGCCAGATGGAAAATGTCGCTTATCAGTGGTATAAAACTGAGTCCGGTACAAAAGAAAAAATACCAGGCGCAGTAAACCGTACGCTTACGGTAAATTATCCGTCAGAGACAGCAGACTGCAGTTATAGCTGCGAGCTTACAATAAACGGGATTGTATGCGAGAGTCGGGCGATGTACCTGCTGCAGGAAGTGTATTCTTCCGGCTTTGGAATGGAGACTGGTGAGCAGACTGTTTTTTATAATAAAAAACATGACAGCGTGATTGCTCTGGATCCGCATATCGTAAAAGGGGAAGCGGCAGACCTGACGATTTCCTGGTTCAGATTTAGCAATGGATGGATAAAACAAGACTGTACAGAAGGCGTTTATGAGCTGGATATTGACGAGCTGGATCTGGAAACGGAACGGTATAAAGTGACAGTTTCGGATGCATCCGGGCAGGTGCGGGAGCGGACATTTACGCTTCGGCAGGAAAAGACGCTGACGCTTGAAGGAGAGGCGGATTCTGCTCCAAAGGAGAGGCCGATAACTCCGGTAGGGATTGCAGGGTGGCCGGGTACGGGTCAGCCGCAGCCGAATCCGCCAGGAGGAACAGAGTATGTATGTTACAGTGTAAAAGAGGGGGGCAAAGCGGAACTGCACTGCAAAGCGGAAAGCACAGAAGGAGAAATTTCCTATCAGTGGAAGCGGATGGAAAATATGGGATTTGTGGAGATTGACGGGGCAACGTCGCCGGACTATGTCATACAGCAGACAGAAGCAGGGGATTATGGCACATACCGCTGTATTGTGACAGATGGGAATCAGACAAAATATTACGAATGCATGTTAAGGAAGAGCCAAATATATTGGTCAGGGACGACGGGCATATGGGTTCCGGAGCCTGTTTATACGGGACAGAAAAATGTTTCTTTTTCCCGTGAAGTGATGAATGAAAACTGGGAGGCGCTGGAGGACGCCGACTTCCAGTGGATGAAGAGAGAATGGCAGCAAGATCCGGAAACAGGCGCAGGATCTATGGTTGAGATACCCATAGAAGCTTCTGACCGTATAAGCGGGGTCGATACGAATACGCTGACATTTGCGGAAATACAGCCGGAGGATTATGGAACCTATATCTTAAAAGTAACCTGGGAAGGAGTGGAATCAAGCGCGTATATGTCTTTACAGCGGCGCTGGGTGGATTGGAAAGGCAATCGTCCTGATGGTCCTGATGGCGTTGATTCCGGTGAAAAGAGTTTTTACGCGGGAGAAGGAGAAAACATATATCTGCAGACGGCGGCGGCCGTGCCGGAGGACCTTATCACATATCAATGGTATTTTGAATCGGATGACGGGGAAAGATATGAGGAGATTGCCGGGGCCACAGGCCCGGATTATCCGGTAAATCTGACGGACAGCGATAAGTTTGGACAGTATTTTTGTAAAGCAACGATAAACGGCGATACGTATGAAGCGGTGCGCGCATATATTCACAGAGGTTCGTCGGGCAGCTCAGCGTTTAAGGCTCTGGCGAAAGGATTTGGTTTTGATATGGTAAACAGATATTTTGACATCGGCGATACGGCTCATATGGGAGTTGTCGCTTACGCTCCCGGATCAGACGTTTCTTACCAGTGGCAGGTCTGCTCTTTTTCAAATCCTGCCGAAGACGCATATATGTTTGCAGACATTCCGGGCGCCAGCAGTCCGGATTACAGTATCGCGATCCAGTCCGGGCAAGACTACGGCACATACCGGTGTGAAGTCACACGCCTGGACACGGGTGAGAAAGAATATGTAACGTATGGCGTCTATTCAGAGCAGCCAATAGAGCCGAAACCAGAGCCGCAGCCGGGGCTCAAAACGCCTGTTGCGGGAGTGACGCTAAGTCCGGCGGAGCTTAGGCTTGCAAGAGGACAGAGCATGGCGCTTACGTATACGGTGCTCCCGGCAGAGGCGTCCGATAAATCTGTAACATTTCAAAGCAGCAATCCGGCTGTGGCTTCCGTAGACAACGGAATGGTCACGGCAAACGGGGCGGGAGAAGCGGTTATTGCCGTAACGACGAGAGACGGGGCAAAAACAGCTTCCTGCAAAGTGACGGTATATGTCCCTGCAGAGCGGATTCTTCTGTTAAAAACGAAAAGCATTGTAAAGGGAGAAAGCGTGAAGCTTGCGGCTACGGTTCTGCCCAAAGAAAGTACGGACATTATCACATGGACGTCTTCCAATCCGAAAGCGGCGCAGGTATCGCAGGACGGGACAGTGAAAGCCATCGAAGCGGGGACGGCAAAGATTACCGCACAGACGGCGGGCGGCAAAAAGGCAGTCTGTACGGTGAATGTCCTGAGGAAAAAAATAACGGCGTCTAAAGTAAAGCTGAACAAGACAAAAGCAGAGATAAAAGCAGGCTCAGTTTTGCAGCTTACGGCAAGCATGACTCCGTCCAAAAGTTCGGATACGCTGAAGTGGTCCAGTTCAAATAAAAAGATTGCGGAAGTGGATGCAAACGGGGTTGTGACTGCGAAAAAGCCCGGAAAAGTAAAAATTACGGTCAAAACATCCAAAAACAAAAAAGCCGTCTGCCAGATTCAGGTGACGCTGGACGCACAGTCTGTGAAACTGAACAAGACGGCGCTGACTTTAAAAACAGGGGCGTCCTTTCGGCTGAAAGCCATTCAGACGCCGAAAAACGCGACGGGCGCTTTGAAATGGACTTCTTCGGTAAAGAAGATTGCATCCGTAGATAAAAAAGGAAAGGTAAAAGCCTTAAAGAAGGGAAGAGCCATAATTACCGTAAAAACAAAAAATGGAAAACAGGCCAAATGTAAAGTGACTGTAAAATAAATGTTTTTTTGAATGAAAAATCCTGCCGGCGATGGTTCCGGCAGGATTTATGTTTTAAGGCGCGCACTGTTCTATTGCAGGAATTTTCAAAAGGATGGGAAGAAGGACAAGGGAAATCACAATGCCTGTTGCGCCCTGTAAGAGATTGAATGGGATTCCGGCGGCGGAAGATGCGATTCCGGCAAGAAGGGCAGACTGCGTAAAGCCTCCGGAGCCAAACGCAGCTACGCCCGCTTCATAGAGGAAATATCCTGTGACCATAATGGCTTCCCCGGCAAGCCCGCCGGCAATCACGCAGATTCTTTGCGTGCGTGCGGAAGGTTTCATGCGGTTTTGCAGCAGGTGAAACAGAGATCCCGCAGCGCCTGCCGTTAAAGCCTTAATGAGAAATGTGGCGGGGGCGAAAGAGACATAGCCGGAAAAAAGATCTGCAAACATAGAGCCTGTGCCCCCGGCAAGCGCGCCGGAAAGAGGGCCGAGCGCAATTCCGGAAAGGAGAACCAGCCCGTCGCCCAAATGGATATAGCCAAAGGTGGGCGTAGGTATTTTAATCATCATAGTTGCAACGCAGGTAAATGCCGTCATCAGAGCTGTCAGCGTTAATTTTTTTGTATTTTGCTTCATACGAAACCTCTCTTTTCTTTTTTTTCATCATACGGGATAAGCGGCTTATCATAAATGACCAGTTTTTGAAAAAATGATCAGGACAGTTGGAAAGCGCCAGAATTTAACTGGCAATGCGTTTTACAATATATATAGACAAAAAACAGGGATTGAATTATAATGAGTAAAAATAGGGTCTTTGAAAACGAGTTGACATTTATACTCAAAAATGCTATATTTGACGATAGGAAACTGTTAATTTGCAATGATATGTAGTGAGAGGGCGTCATGGATAAGCAGCAAATATTAATCGTGGACGATGAAGAAATAAATCGATTGATACTTGATGGAATGTTTGAGGAAGAAGAGTACGGCAAGATCGAAGCTTCCAATGGACAAGAGGCGATTTATCATATTGAAAATACACATAATCTGGGTCTTATTTTGCTGGACATTATTATGCCGGTTATGGATGGATTTAAGGTGCTCGAATATATGCAGGAGCACGGGCTGATCGATAAGATTCCCGTGATACTGATTACAAGCGAGACGATTGGAGACAGCGAAGATAAGGCTTATTCCTATGGAGTGGCGGATGTCATACATAAGCCTTTTTATCCATATATTGTGAAAAAAAGGTGCAACAATATCATCAAGCTGTATCAGAATAAGCATAATATGGAAGTGCGCTTAAAAGAACAGGAAGAAGCGATTTTAGCGCAGCAGAAAGAGATCAATGACAACAACGAATTTATGATTGATGCGTTAAGCTCCGTCATTGAATCCAGAAACGCGGAGACAGGGGATCATACCAAGCGGATCAAACGTTTGACGAGGATTATGCTGAAATGCCTGATGGAGCTGTTTCCACAGTATGGTCTGACGGAATCTCAGATGGATCTGATTACCAGAGCGTCGGCATTGCATGATATAGGAAAGATAGGGATTCCCGATGCGATTTTACTGAAGCCGGGACGCCTGACGGATGAAGAATTTGAGATTATGAAGTCGCACACGACGATTGGCGGCGAAATCCTGCAGAAATTCTACAGGAACCAGAAGAGCGAGTTTGATCGCTATGCTTATGAAATCTGCCGGCATCACCATGAGCGTTGGGACGGCAGGGGATATCCGGATCATCTGGCGGGTGATGAGATACCAATCAGTGCACAGGTTGTTGCCATAGCTGATGTTTACGATGCTTTGATAAGTCCCAGGGTATATAAGAGCGCGTTTACTCCTGACGAAGCATACGACATGATTGTAAATGGAAAATGCGGTCAGTTCCCTCCGGACATACTGGAATGTTTCAGCTTAGCAAAAGATGAGTTTAATTTATTGTAGTGATGGGAACTTATAGCAGGCAGCAAAGAAGTAGAAATATTTTTTGCTGTCTTTTATCTTCTTTACAGGAGGATGTTATGGCAGAGGGCAAAAGCGGCATATTTTTCATGGAAGACGCCCTGGAAATGGTTCTTGTTTTTGACGGTTCAGGGATAATTTCCTATGCGAATGCTGCGGCAATGAAAAAACTGGAATATGACAAAGAGCTGTGCGGCAGACATATCGGGGATGTGTTTCCAAATACGTTCCGTCAGACGGAGGATGGATTTGAGACAGAGCATATTTTTGGCGACGAAATCAAAAACCTTGTGGCATACCGCAGAAACCTTACGTGTTTTCCTGTGGAAGCCAGGATTTTAGACAGCAGGGAATCGGCCGGAACGTACATATGCATGGCGAATGACATACTGGAAAAAGAATTTTTAAATAAAGAAATAGAACAGGTAAAACAGGAAGCGCAGCAGGCGCTCAAAGTGAAATCGGAGTTTGTCGCAAATGTGACGCATGAGCTTCGGACTCCCGTAAACGGCATTCTGGGAAATGTCCGGGAGATGTATGACGACAGTCTGGACGGACGGACGGTCAGGTCTTTGAAGCTGATTGAACGCTGCTGCGACGATATGAATAAAATTATCAATAACATTCTGGACTTTTCCAAGCTGGAAGCCGGCAAGTTCACTTTAGAGCCAAGAAAGTTTCATTTCCGGAATATGCTTGATTATGTGAAGTCCAATCATATCAATAAACTGACGGAAAAGGGACTGGGGTTTTTTATGACAGTATCGCCTCAGGTGCCGGAGCATATTATCGGCGATGAACTGCGCATTGTGCAGATTTTAGGCAATCTGATATCGAACGCCCAGAAATTCACTTCCATTGGAAAGATCACCGTTGAAGCGGTTAAGACCGCGCAGGTCAACGATAAAATAGAATTGTTTTTTATGGTAAAAGATACCGGAATCGGGATTGACGATGCGGACAAGGATAAGCTGTTCCGGAGTTTTTCCCAGGTGGACGCCTCTATTTCGAGGAAGTACGGGGGCACCGGGCTTGGCCTTAACATCTGCAAGCAGTTGGTAGAACTGATGGGCGGCAGAATTGAGGTGGAGAGCGAGAAGAATAAAGGGAGCACGTTTTCTTTTTCCATCTGGGTAGGCGTCTGTGAAGAAGAGGAGAATGCGTCTTTCCAGAAGGAAAGTCAGACGGTGTTTGAAGCGCCGCCGCCTTTGGCCGGAGAAGAAGAGTCTGTGGAAGACATCCGGAAATACGGCACGCCGCAGAATTTTAAAACGCTCAGGAACAACCTGTCAAAATTAATTCTGTGCGTGGAGATGGAAAACTGGGAAAAGGCGGAAATGTTTATGGAGACTGTCAGAGAGCTGACGAACGGGGCGCCCCGCGAAGTCGGACGTGTGGTTCTGCGGCTTAAGATGGCGATTCAGAAAGAAAACTATGATAAAATTACGACTGCGTTTGAAGAATTGAATCAGATTCTGAATCCTTAAGGAGGAGTACATATGGACGCAAAAGTTCTCATTGTAGATGACGTTGAGACAAATCGTATGATTCTCGAAGAAATTATAAGCGGCATGGGCTGTCTGCCGATTCTGGCTGAAAGCGGAAAGCAGGCTCTTGAAATGGTGCAGGAGCATTTGCCGCAGTTGGTTTTGACGGATATTTCCATGCCGGGAATGGACGGATATGAGCTGTGCCGGATCCTGAAAGGAAATGAAAAGACAAGAAATATTCCGATTGTGTTTATTTCGGCGTTTGATCATCCGGAAGACATTGTGGAAGGGCTTTCTCTTGGAGGGGAAGATTATATTACGAAGCCTTTTGTGGCGGAGGTCATTGAAGCGCGCGTGGGCGTTTATCTGCGTCTGCAGGAGGCCAGGCAGGAACTGGTGGAAATGAACAGGCGGCTGAAAGTTTCCGTCAGTGAGCAGCTTGCGCAGATGGAGCAGGAAAAGAAAAATATATTGTATGCCCTGGCAAGCATTGCCGCAAAAAATTCCGACAGGGAAAAAGAATACACGAAGCGGCTGAAAAAAAACTGCAGGATTTTAGCGCAGGGGATGCAGCTTTCTCCGTTATTTGAAGGAAAGGTTTCGGATGCGTTTATTGATACGATAGAGCTTGCGGCTCCGATTTGCGATATTGGCAATATTGGAATCCCGATGGAGATCCTGCGGAAAAAGACGGGGCTGACAGAAGAAGAGGAGGCTGTGCGTAAGACGCATACGGATATAGGAGCAAAGTTTTTGACGGATCTTTATGTCAGCAGCGATTACAATGATTTTGTTGTAACGTCTGTGGACATTATACGCCATCACCATGAAAACTGGGACGGCAGCGGATATCCGGATCAGCTTTTGGGCAGTGAAATTCCGCTTGCGGCGCAGATCGTTTCTGTTATGGATATGTACTGTATGCTGACAGAAGACGAGGAGTGCGGCAGGGAAGAGGCTCTTGCCTGCATGAAAAAGGAATCCGGAAAAAAATTAAATCCCGATATTTTGGAAATATGCTGTAAGATATCACGTCAATTATGCTGATAGGGAAAGAAGTGGGATTTCAGACATCCGGCATAAATCAGGACAGGGGGAATGAAATTTGATAACGGATGAAGAGTTTCTGAGGATTTCGGGTTATATGAAAAAGAACTACGGCATAGACCTGACTCAGAAAAAAGTGATTATCAACGGCCGTCTGGACAATTATCTCAGAAAAAGCGGCTATAGCACCTGTACGCAGTATTTGGACGCGTTGGTGAAAGATAAAACAGGGACGCTGGAAAAGATGCTGGTTAATCTTCTGACTACAAACCATACATATTTTATGAGAGAATTTGAGCATTTCGAATTTTTCAGAAAAACGGTTCTTCCCTGGTTAAAGACAAAGGAAGAAAAGACGAAGAGCCTTCGCATCTGGTGCGGCGCGTCTTCTACGGGAGAAGAGCCTTATATGATAGCGATGGTTCTGGCGGATTTTTTTGGAATGGATCGGAAAAACTGGGATACGAAGATTTTAGCGACAGATATATCGACCAGGGCGCTGCAGCAGGCGATGGCGGGAGTATATACCGCAGAACAGTTAAAAAACCTTCCTGGACAGTGGAAAAAACATTTTTTCAAACCTGTTGCCGGAGGCAGCCAGTTTCTGGTGACAGAAGAACTGAAAAAAGAAGTTCTTTTCCGGCAGTTCAATCTGATGAACAGGTTTCCATTTAAAAGAAAAATGCATACTGTATTTTTACGCAATGTTATGATATATTTTGATGAGGACACAAAACGGCAGCTTTTACAGAAAGTATATGATTTTATGGAACCTGGCGGATATCTGTTCGTAGGGACGACAGAGACGATTGACAGAGGCAGTACGCCGTTTCAGATTATACAGCCGTCAATATTCAGAAAAAAGGAAGGAAATGATTAAGGTATGAAGCCAATCAGGGTTTTGATAGTAGAAGATTCCATTGTGTTCCGGGAACTTTTGGTTCAGAATCTGGGCAGGGATTCTTCACTGCAAGTTGTGGCAACCGCAAGAGATCCATATGAGGCGAGAGATGCCATTGTAAAATATAAACCGGACGTTATGACGCTGGACGTGGAGCTTCCGAGGATGAACGGAATTGATTTTTTGAGAAAGCTGATTCCGCAGTATCCGCTTCCGGTTGTGGTAATCAGTTCTTTGAGCGATAAGGTTTTTGACGCGCTGAATGCCGGAGCCGTAGATTTTGTTGCAAAACCGGCCGTATCAAACAGGGCGCAGTTAGAAGAGTTTATCCGAAATGAACTTTTGGTGAAAATTAAGATTGCATCCACCGTAAAAATCAGTAAAATTAAAAAGACAGTTACAATGCAGCAGCAGCATATGCTGGTAAGAGGCGGAAATAAAATCGTGGCGATCGGAGCTTCTACGGGAGGGACGGAAGCAATTTTTTCCGTAGTGAAAAATTTTGGAACGGACATTCCGGGAGTCGTTGTTACGCAGCATATGCCTCCGGGATTCACTTCGATGTATGCAAAGCGTCTGAATGACCAGTGCCGGATTCAGGTCAAGGAAGCGCAGACAGGAGACAGGGCGCTTCCGGGACATATGCTTCTTGCGCCCGGAGGGGATATGCATATGCATTTGCTGAAGGTGAACGGGGTTTACCAGGTGGAATGCAAAAGGGGACCGAAAGTGAACGGACACTGCCCGTCGGTAGACGTACTTTTTGAGTCTGTCGCAAAAGCGGCCGGATCTGATGCGGTGGGGATTATCCTGACCGGAATGGGCGGTGACGGCGCGAAAGGACTTCTGGCTATGCGGAAAGCCGGAGCAAAAACTATAGGACAGGATGAATCCACCTGCGTGGTATATGGAATGCCCAAAGTCGCATATGATCTGGGAGCCGTGCAGTATCAGGAGAAGCTGGACGATATTGCGGGAAGGACATACGCATTATTAAATAAAATGTAAAGGAGAAAGAGTATGAAGATTTTGTTGGCGGAAGATGATTTTGCAACTAGGAAATTTATGTTGAATTTCTTGTCAAAGTACGGTGAATGCGATGTTACTGTGGACGGCATGGAAGCGGTTGATGCGTTTATGATGGCTTTGGAGGATGATGAACCGTATGATTTGGTGTGTCTTGACATTATGATGCCGGTAATGGACGGATACCAGTCGCTTGTCGGCATCCGCAATCTGGAAAAGGAGAGAAACATTCCGCAGGATCAGGCGGTAAAGGTAATTATGACGACGCAGTTAAATGATGAAAAGAATGTCAAGATGGCGTTTGAACTGGGATGCTCGATTTATTCCGGCAAGCCGATTGATCAGGACAGGTTTGAGCAGGCGCTCAAAAAACTCAATTTGATATAAGCACATAGCCCTTTTGCATGGGCTATGGCGTTTTACAAACGCATAGCATATATAAATACGCAGGAAAGGAGAAGTATATGGCTGAAGAATTCAATACGGAAGGTATGCTGGACATATATTTGTTTGAAAACCAGCAGTTGCTGGAGCAGCTTCAGGAAATAGTTTTAGACCAGAAGGACGAAGATTGTTTTGATGAAGACAGCATAAATGAGATATTCAGAACGATGCACACCATTAAAGGGTCGTCGGGCATTATGATGTTTGATAATATAACGGCTGTATCTCATAAGCTGGAAGATGTCTTTTATTTTTTAAGGGAAGGTCATCCCACCAATGTTCCGCATATGGAATTGGTAGAACACGTATTGGAAGTGGAGGATTTCATTTCAAACGAATTGGAGAAACTGCAGGAAGGAGATCCGGCGGACGGGGATTCTTCTGAAATCGTAAAAGATCTTGACGAATTTCTGACAAAAATAAAAGGCGGAGATACAGGTAAGAAGGGCAAAGAGGCAGAGGTGTCCGGAAATGTCCATGAAGAGCCGAAGCAGTTTTATATTGCGCCGGTATCGACAAGTGACAGTCATTTTTATAAAGTGTTTATTACTTTTTCTCCGGATACGGAGATGGCAAATGTTCATGCATATAAAATTGTATATGCGCTGAAAGAGGTAGCGGAAGATTTACTCTATTCTCCGGAGGATATTATTTCGGATGAAAGCTGTGCGGAGCCGATTCTGCAGGATGGATTTAAAATCCTTCTTCAGACGCAGAGCGATAAAGATGAAGTAAGAAGCATTATCGGCGGAGGATATGAGATTGAAAAGGTAGACGTCTTTGAATGCAAGGCGGAAGAGTTTTTCCAGGGATTTGACTTTGGAGATCACAACATCGATCTGGATTCAAGTGTGGAAGAAATCGAAGCAAAGGCAAAAGGCAGCGGCGATGAAAAGGAGAAAGAAGCGGGCGGCGCAAAGGAAGCTAAAATTGCGCCGGGTGATTTTGTTATCCAGTCCAAGGAACCAGGCAAGCAGAAGAAGCTTGCGAGAGATAAGCCAAAGGCGGAAAAGTCTTCCTTCATCAGTGTGAATGTAAGCAAGATGGATCAGTTAATGGATTTAATCGGAGAGCTTGTCATTTCGGAGTCAGTTGTCCTGCAGAATCCGGATCTGAAAGTGCCGGGACTCAATCTGGACAATTTTACGAAAGCGGCGGTTCAGATGTCGAAGATTTCCACGGATTTGCAGAATGTCATTATGTCGATGCGAATGGTTCCTCTGACAAATACGTTTCAGAAGATGAACCGCATTGTTTTTGACGTATCCAGAAAGCTGGGCAAAGACATTGAGTTTGAAATGGTCGGGGAACATACGGAAGTGGATAAAAATATTATCGAACATATATCCGATCCTCTGATGCATATGGTCAGAAACGCAGTGGATCACGGCATCGAGAGCAACGAAGAGCGTCTGGCCAACGGCAAGCCGGAAAAGGGAAAAGTCACCCTGTCCGCTAAGACCGAGGCGGGAAAAGTCTGGATCAGCGTGGAGGACAACGGAAAGGGTCTTGATCGTGAGAAAATCCTTGCAAAGGCGAAAAAACAGGGGCTTTTGGAAGACGGCAAGCCGGAATCCGCTTATTCCGATAAAGAGGTATATCAGTTTATCACAATGGCCGGATTTTCCACGAACGAGCAGGTAACGGAGTATTCGGGCCGTGGCGTTGGTATGGACGTAGTTGTCCAGAACCTTCAGGACGTCAGCGGAGTGCTCGACATTGAAAGCACTCTGGGCGTAGGCAGCGTTATGAGCCTTAAAATTCCGCTTACGCTTGCCATTATTAACGGCATTGTCGTGGAAACGGGCGGAGCTTCCTTTGTTGTGGAAATCGGTGTGATCAAGGAATTTGTCCGTGTGAAGGAAGAGATGATGATTCATGAGCCAAACGGAGAGGAATATATTATGATACGCGGGGAATGTTTCCCGGTATTAAGGCTTGGCGAGTGGTATGGCATGGAGACGGATAATTACAGGCAGTCCGTTGAGGATGGAATGATGCTTATCATTGAGATCGAGGACAGGAAGATTTGTCTTCTGGTTGACCGGCTGATTGGCGAACAGGAAATCGTTGTAAAGCCTATTCCTTCCTATGTCAAGAAAGTAAAGGGCCTTTCCGGCTGTACGCAGCTTGGTGACGGCAGCATTGCGTTGATTCTGGACCCTGCCGGATTAATGTAGAATCTATAGAAAGGAAGGGTATGTCCATATGGATGAATTAAGCGTAAAAGGTATGCAGGAAGATTTGATGGATCTTACGGATGATGATGAAGCTCAAAAAAGTAAATATATGACCTTTAAATCAGGGAATGAATATTTCGGTCTGAAAATCCAGTATGTCAATGAGATTATTCAGATTCCGTCAATTACGGCCATTCCGAAAACGGAAGAATATATTAAGGGACTGATCAATCTTAGAGGAAAGATAATTCCAGTTATTGATGTGCGTCTGCGGTTTAAACAGGAAGCGTTTGAATATGACGACAGGACCTGTATCATAGTGGTTATGGTAGACGACGTAGTCGTTGGGTTGATTGTGGAGCAGATTGCCGATGTAATTGAAATTCGGGAAGAAAATATACTGCCTCCTCCAAAAGTCGGACGTGCAGAACGCGCAGATCATAAGTTTGTATACGGGATTGCAAGAGTAGGGAATTCTGTGAAATTATTGCTGGATCCGGACAAATTGTTAAACGATGAGGATTTTACGGCGATTGAACAGACGAATAATATGATTTCAATGAAAGAATGAGAGGTAGAAACATGAAAGACGTAAAGATAAGAACAAGGCTGTTTATTGGTTTCTTGGTACCTGTGATACTCACTATTATTAACGTGTACATAGGAATGTCTTCCGTACGTTCTTCCGTTGGCATTGTGGAAGAGATGTATCAGGAAGAGGAAGCGGAAGTGCGGGAGCTCATAAGCAATATCGGCGCTGACGAACAGAAAAGCGAAGAGCTTATAAAAGCGATTAATGAGTCAAAGACCAAAAATTTAGAGTATTTGACTACCGTTACGAACCGTTCGAATCTGATCAGCATAGCTATGATTATATTATCGATCGTTATCACAGTAATGATTGCATTATCGCTTATCAAGGCGATTATGAGATCGATCAGGCAGCTTTCCAGCGCAGCGAAGAAGATTGCACTGGGGCATGTCGACATTGAGCTGGTGAAATATGGCAATGATGAATTCGGAGATTTGGTGGATGAGTACAGAGGCGTAATTGAAAACATCAAATATCAGGCTGACATTGCAGAGGAAGTGTCAAATGGAAACCTGACGGTTAAGGTGAATCCGAAATCATCCGACGATTTGCTTGGAAATTCCCTGAAAAAGCTTGTGGAAGATAACCTTCGCACGCTTTCCAATATCAGTGACGCAGGCACGCAGGTTACAATCAGCTCTTCCCAGGTGGCAAGCGCAAGCCAGGCTCTGGCGCAGGGCTCTACGGAACAGGCGAGCGCAATTGAAGAGATTACGGCTTCCATCGATGAAATTGCGGAAAAGACAAAACAGAATGCAGAGCAGGCAAATGAAGCCGCTCAATTGGTAATCAACGCAATTGAAGACGTGAAGAAAGGCAATAAGCAGATGGAAGACATGGTTGCTGCAATGCAGGATATCAACCAATCTTCCGAAAGCATTTCAAAGATTATTAAAGTGATTGACGATATTGCATTCCAGACCAATATCCTTGCATTGAATGCGGCGGTTGAAGCGGCAAGGGCAGGAGAGGCAGGCAAAGGTTTTGCCGTTGTTGCGGAAGAAGTCAGAAGCCTTGCGGCAAAGAGCGCTTCGGCAGCGGGAGAAACGGCGGAACTGATTGAAGATTCTATTGGAAAAGTCAGCATGGGCTCTAAGATTGCGGACGATACGGCAAAAGCTTTGGCGGAAATTACGTCAGTCGTTCAGGAAAGTGAAGTAATTATCAATGGAATTGCAGAATCATCCAATTATCAGGCAACTGCAGTTGCACAGATTGAGCAGGCAATCACTCAGGTATCGCAGGTAGTTCAGACCAATTCGGCTACCAGTGAAGAATGTGCGGCGTCCAGTGAAGAATTATCCAACCAGGCGGCAAGAATGCGGGATATGCTTTCTATTTACAATTTGGGGGAAGGCAGCGTAAGCCCTTCCAGTAAAAGCGTTGTTCCGATTTCCGGAGACAATATGAATGAACAGGTAATCTCTCTGGAAGATGATTTTGGAAAGTATTAAGAAATGGGGTTGCGGCACAGGAGAAAAGAACTCCTGTGCCTGCCTGTTTTGAGCGGTAAAGCGGCGCCGGATGGCCGGAAAAGGATGTCCGGAAGATGTAAAATTTGGAATGAGAGGGATTAAAGATGGCATTATTAGAAGATTTAAAAGCTTTGGGAGTAAATGTTGAAGAAGGATTAAAACGTTTAAACGGAAATGAGAAACTTTATACGAGGCTGTTCGGCTCTTTTTTAAAGACATTAAACGCCAATGCCGTTACGCCGGATTTTGATGCGGCAGATTGTACGGAAGTGATTGAAAAAACGCATACGATCAAAGGAACGGCCGGCAATCTGTCAGTTACGCCTTTGTATGAGGCGTACAGTGAGATTCTGGCTTTGCTGCGTTCGGGACAGGCAGAACAGGCAAGGCCAATTCTCGAAAAGATACTGCCTGTTCAGGAGGAAATTATTCAGTGCATTAAAAAATACAGTGAGTGATTTTTTGCCGGATTTATTTTTTATGGAGCATATTATTTATGGAAAAAAATGTGATAAGATTTTTCAGGCGAAGCGTTATCTGTACGATTGCCGTATGTGTGGCGGTATTCATCTGGCTGACTATATTTATGTCCTATAAAACGGAGCAGTCGATTGAGGAAATCAGCAATATCTATATGGAGGAAATGAATCATCAGATTCAGCAGAAATTTCGGTCAATTATTTCTTTGCGTCTGGAACAAATAGAAGGAATTATAAAGCGAACCCCGCCGGAAGCGTCAGTTTATGGGCAGGATTTGGTAAGTGAACTGCGGACAAGCGGAGAAATCAGGAATTTTTCTTATCTTGGACTGCTGGATGAAGACGGCGCAATTGAAGTGATTTATGGAAATCAGGTCGAGATTTCCGAAACGACAGATCATGTGATGTCATCTTTAAACGCAAATGGAAAGCTGGTGCTGCAGGGAGTTGAAGAGAGTGGCGATAAGGCCCTTTTGCTGGGGATACAGACAGGGTATCCGATGGCGGACGGAAAAAAAAGCCTGGCTTTGATGGCCGGAGTGTCCATGGAATATCTGAATGAAGTGCTTTTCCTGGATGAAAATGATGCGGTTGCATATTCTCATATTGTTGATAAAGAGGGCAGTTTTGTAGTCAGGAATTCCGATGCGTACAGGGATAATTTTTTTGAGCGGGTTTTAAAGACATATGATAGTATTGATGGAAAAAATCCGGAAGATTTTGTAGATGAGCTTAAGGAAGCCATGCTTAAGGATGACGCGTATTCTGCGCTTGTTTCGATTGGCGGGAGCCAGAGATGGCTTTACTGTTCCCCATTGGCTGAAAATTCATTGTGGTATCTGATTACGGCTATGCCGTCTGAGACGCTTGGCAAATCAGTAACCGAACTGGATACGCTCCGGATTATGATTATGGTTGGATCAGGAGCCGTTATTCTGCTGACCATGTCAGTCATTCTCTTTTTGTATTACCGCATCTCACAGGGTCAGATGAAAGCGCTGGCAAAAGCAAAGGAAGAGGCGGATCATGCCAATATGGCGAAAAGTGAATTCCTTTCCAGTATGAGCCATGATATCCGCACTCCGATGAACGCGATTGTGGGAATGACAGAAATTGCGCAGAGGAATGTGACAGATCCTGTCCGCGTGGAGGAATGTCTGAGAAAAGTCAGGCTTTCAAGCAAACAGCTTTTGGGACTTGTGAATGACGTGCTTGATATGTCCAAAATAGAAAGCGGGAAAATGCCGTTAAATATTGTTCCGATGTCGCTTCGTGATACGATGGATGATATTGTGAGCATTATGCAGTCTCAGGTGAAAGCGAAAAATCAGTTTTTTGACATATTCATAAAAAAAATTATTTCGGAAGAGGTTTACTGTGACGATGTGCGGCTGAATCAGGTGATGCTGAATTTGCTGTCAAATGCGGTGAAATATACGCCCGAGCATGGCAGGATTGATATACATGTGTGTCAGGAGCCGTCTCCTGAGGGCGACGAGTATGTGCGCACGCATATTGCGGTAGTGGATACGGGAATCGGTATGTCCACGGAATTTCAAAAGAAGATATGGGATGATTTTTCCAGAGAAGAGACAGAAGAAGTGCGCCATATTCTTGGGACGGGCCTCGGTACGGCAATTATAAAGGGAATCATAGACCTTATGGGCGGAACAATTGAGGTCAAGAGCGAACTTGGAAAGGGAAGCGTTTTCCATATTACGCTTGATTTCAGAAAAGCCGAGATAAAGCCGGAAGATATGAAACTTCCTCCATGGAATATCCTTGTGGTGGATGACAATGAAGATTTGTGCCAGAGCGCAGTTGGCAATTTAGAGGAGATGGGCGTTTGCGTGGAATGGGCGCTGGACGGCAAAACGGCAATCCAAATGGTCAAAGAGCGCCATGAAAGAAATGAGAATTATCAGTTTGTTCTGATGGATTGGAAGATGCCCCAGATGGACGGCATACAGGCAATACATGAAATCCGTAAATGTGTGGGCAGGGACATTCCGGTATTTTTGATTTCCGCTTATGATTGTGAAGATATTGAGCATGAGATAAGCGCGTCAGCGATCGAGGGCTTTATTTCCAAGCCGCTCTTTAAATCCACGTTGTACCAGCGGCTGATCCAATATGTGGAAGGAAAGGCTGAGGAGGGAACGAAGAAGGAGAGCCAGGATACAGATTTTACCGGAAAGCGGGTGCTTTTAGCGGAGGATATGGAAATTAACTGGGAAGTGGCCAGCGAGATTCTTTCGGCAACCGGTATGGAATTGGAATGGGCGGTAAATGGAAAAGAATGCGTTGAAAAATTTAAGGATTCTGAAATCGGCTATTATGATGCGGTTCTTATGGACATTCGTATGCCGGTGATGAATGGATACGATGCCACGACAGCCATCCGGCAGTTGGAACGGAAGGATAAGGATCTGCCGATTATCGCCATGACGGCGGATGCGTTTTCCGGAGATGTGCAGAAATGCCTGGAATGCGGAATGAACGCGCATTTACAGAAACCGATTGATTTGAAGGAATGTATGCAGGTTTTGCAGCAATATTTGAATTAAACGGCGCATATACTGACAAAAACGGAAAATGTTTATGAGTAACGCTAAAATTGAGAACCTTTTGAACCTTGCGCTTGACGCCAGTCCGAACGAAAGAGAAAAATCAGAAAACCTGGGCGTCGGATATTTTCCTGACAGACAGGCATGGGAAGTGATTGTGAGGTACGTACGCGACGGGCTGGAGCAGACGAAGGAGCTGCTTACGAGATTCGGATATGGAAGTTTTATTTCTAAAATGACAGCGCTTGGAACTGCGTATGCAATACTGCTGCTGCCGGAATCCCTGGTGGACGCAGTGGCGTCGCTGGATGGAATTATTTATATGGAAAAGCCAAAGAGACTCTTTTTTGCTGCAAATGCGGCAAAGAGAGTCTCTTGCATTACGTCTGTGCAATCCGGCTCTGCAGAGGATATGGGAGGGAAAGGGAATCTGACGGGGGAAGGATGCCTGGTGGCTTTGATTGACAGCGGAATTGATTATGAACATCCGGATTTTCGAAACGGGGATGGGACGACAAGAATCGCCGCTCTGTGGGATCAGACATTAGACGCAGAGGCGCTGAATAAGGAGAAAACCGACGTTAATATGCAAATAAATTATCGCGCTCCAGAAGGATATGCAGACGGGACGCTTTTTACAGGGAGAGAGATCAATCTGGCGCTTGAAAAAAACAATGACACAGAACGCAGGAAAATTGTGCCAAGCAGGGATGTGTCCGGACATGGGACGCATGTGGCCGGAATTGCCGCCGGAAACGGGAGGGCGTCGATGGGACGGTACCGGGGTGTGGCCTATGAAGCGGAACTTTTGGTTGTCAAACTGGGAACGCCGGGAGAAAACGCATTTCCGAAGACGACGCAGCTTATGGAAGCTGTGGATTTCTGCATCCGGACAGCGGAGCAGATGAAACGTCCGGTTGCCATTAATCTGAGTTTTGGAAATAATTACGGTTCACACAGCGGTACGAGTTTAATTGAAACTTTTCTGAATGACATGGCCAGCCAGCATCAGTGCAGTATTGTCGCGGGGACCGGAAATGAGGGGGCGGAAACGTCGCATTACCAGAATCGCATCGAGAGCGGTGAAGTCCAGGAAATTGAGCTTGGAATAAGCGATTATGAGAGAAAGCTTAATCTGCAGCTCTGGAAGCGGTATCAGGATGAACTTCGGGTAGAAATACTTCTTCCGGATGGAAGGACAACCGGCCAGTTGGCCGGCCGGGGTACGCTCAGGGTATCGTTTGCCGAAGCGGAGCTTCTGATTTTTTATGGGGAGCCGGCGCCGTACAGCATATATCAGGAAATTTATATTGACTTTATACCAACCGGTCAGTATATTCCCTCCGGGATCTGGAAAATCCGTCTTACTGCGGGAAAAATAGCGGATGGGGTTTATGATATGTGGCTGCCTTCCGGAGGGGTCAGAAACAGCGGAACAGGTTTCCCATATCCCTCGGAACTTCGAACCCTGACGATACCTTCAACAGCGGCCGGAGCGGTCAGTGTAGCGGCATATGATTCCAATACGGACAGCACGGCGGCTTTTTCCGGCAGAGGCTATACTGCATGGACGGATCAGGTAAAACCAGATCTTGCCGCTCCCGGCGTGGACATTATATCCGCCGCTCCAATGGGAAGTTATGCCGCAAGAAGCGGAACTTCCATGGCGGCTCCGTTTGTGACAGGAAGCGCGGCGCTTATGATGCAGTGGGGGATTGTACGGGGAAATGATATTTTTTTGTATGGGGAAAAACTAAAGGCGTATCTCTTAAAAGGGGCAAGAAGGATTGATGCGGTAAAAGAGTATCCAAACCCACAGATTGGGGCGTATGGTAATATAGTGTCAAGTTAGCAAGGAGCCAGTAAAATCAAGGGTTTCCGCTGATTTAGTCCTATGAAAAAACTGCTGCGAAAACAGCAAAATTGGATAAGGACGGGCCTGTTTTTAACCAGAAAACCGAAAATCAAGCAACTTGACACTAATATACCATCAAGCCGTTTGGTGTTATAAAACGTGTGCCAAAAAGGGGTGATAACTGAATATTTTTAAGTTTAGGTAGGACTAAATTAGCTTTTCATGCGGACAAGTATCGTGTCTGCGCGGCTGATTTAGTCCTATTTCTTATTGTCAAAGTACGATTAACAAGAAGGAGAGAATTTATGGCAGATTTAAACACGGTATTAAAGGAAACCCAAAAGGTGAATGGAAGCATCAGGAGCCTGTTGAGGCTGTCTACATATGACGAGTACGATGATCTGAGCGGGCTGCATATCGACTATGAGGACGGGCAGCAGCTTTTTCTCCAGACCGAACTTAGGGAGATCATGGAGAAACTTTCGGATGTGGCGGGCAGGATTGCATATCTTTCCCGCCCGGTAAAAGAAACAAGCTGTCTGCATAAGAACCGGAGCGGAAGGTATGAGACAAAAGGCGGCCATTATTATACCAGTGGGAGCGGCATTGAGGCGCTGATAAAAGACGATTATCAGGAAGTGCCCTATTGGGTGTGGACAAGCGTGGAGCATGACGGAAAGGACTACTATCTGGTAGGCCATAAAAATATACGGCTGGACGGCCTGACTGTCCGGGTGAGAGAGGCGGTGTGAGTATGAGTGCAACAATCTACTGTTTATGTAACCAAAAAGGGGGCTGTGCAAAAACAGTCAGTTCCATCAGCATCGGGATCGGTCTTGCCCGTGAGGGCAGGAGCGTCCTTCTGGTGGATGTGGATTCGCAGGGTTCCATGACCGCCAGCCTGGGATACCAGCAGCCCGACCAGATGGAAACCACGCTTTCGGCTATCCTGGGCGGGATAATCACGGACAAGCCGCTTCCGCCCGGAAGCGGGATTCTCCACCATGCGGAGGGTGTTGACCTGCTCCCGGCGAACATTGAACTGGCCGGCATGGAGGTTACCCTGGTCAACACCATGAGCCGGGAGACCATCCTGCGGCAGTACCTGAATACGGTGCGTGAGGAATACGATGCGGTCATTCTGGATTGTATGCCTTCGCTTGGTATGCTGACTATCAATGCGCTTGCGGCGGCGGATCAGGTCATTATCCCGGTGCAGGCACAGTACCTTTCCATAAAAGGGCTGGAGCAGCTTATCCGCACGATTGCGAAAGTCAGGCGGCAGATCAACCCGCGCCTTTCCATAGCAGGGATAGTGGTCACAATGGCGGATATGCGCACCAACTACGCAAGGGATATTGTGGAGCTTCTGCACATGAACTATGACGGGAAGCTGCGGATATTTGACAGCATTATCCCCCTCTCCGTGCGGGCGGCGGAAACCAGCGCGGAGGGCAAGAGCATCTATCTCCATGACCCCGCCGGTAAAGTGTCGGCTGCCTATGCCGCACTGACGAAAGAGGTGATGATGGGATGAAAAGCAGCGCAAAAAATATCCAGGTGACTAAATTTGATGACCTGTTCTCCGCCGGGAATCCTGCGGGGGCAGGAAGGGACGGGAACGTGCAGGAAATCCCGCTTACAGAACTGTTCCCCTTTAAAGACCACCCATTTAAGGTGCTGGATGATGATACCATGCAGGACACGGTGGAAAGCATAAAGATACATGGCGTCCTTGTCCCCGGCATTGCAAGGCCCCGTGCGGAGGGCGGCTATGAACTGATTGCCGGACACAGGCGCAGACATGCTTCGGAACTGGCAGGGAAAACTACGATGCCGGTGATCGTGCGGGAACTGGATGATGATGAAGCGGTACTGTTCATGGTGGACAGCAACATCCAGCGGGAAAACCTGTTCCCCAGCGAAAAGGCATGGGCGTATAAGATGAAGCTGGACGCATTGAAGCATCAGGGCGTAAAGGACACTTCTCGACAACTTGGCGAGAAGTACAGCGTGGATGCGCTGAGTGAAAATTCCAATGACAGCGCCCGCAACATCCACCGTTTTATCCGGCTGACAGAACTTCTCCCGGAACTGCTCCAGATGGTGGACGATAAGAAGCTGCCCTTTAACCCTGCCGTGGAACTGTCCTATCTGACGCAGGAGCAGCAGGGGGAACTTATGGAGGTTATGGGGGAATTACAGGCCGTCCCTTCGCTGGAACAGGCGAAACGCCTGAAAAAGTACAGCCAGGAGGGGAAACTTGACAGGAACGTGATGGATGCCATCCTGACGGAGGAGAGGCCCGCGCCTGTGCAGGTGACGTTAAAAAATGACAGGCTGAAACAGTATTTCCCCCAGACCTATACCGCGAAGCAGATGGAGGAAGTCATTTTTTCCCTTCTGGAAACGTGGAAAACACAGAATACATAAAACGCATAAAGCCGTCCGGCGACTGACTAATGGCAGTTACCGGGCGGCTTTTTTGCGTTTACCAGACAGATCATGCCCCGGCGACTTT
>CAJUIS010000023.1 GCA_910586645.1 uncultured Lachnospiraceae bacterium
ATGTTCTCTCTTTGAATTCTTTCAAGGTTGTTCCACTGTTTGGTTGTCAATGTTCGGTTTGTGTCACATTTTCTGCGACAGCTCAATCATAATATCATGCTATATCCTCTTTGTCAACAACTTTTTTTATTTTTTTTAAATTTTTTTATGACAGTATAAAAAATCCCTGTCAAAAAGGCTGATTGATACAATACGTATGATCCAATGGTCCCTGGCCTTTTCCCAAATTAAGCCCTGCGTTTAACGCTCCTGTCAGATATTCTTTTGCTCTCCGCACCGCATCCGCAGATACTTTTCCGCCTGCAAGGCCGCACGCTATGGCAGAAGAAAGCGTGCAGCCTGTCCCATGCGCATTTGGATTATCCACCCGGCGGGATCTGTACCAGCGCAGCTTTCCGTTTTCATACAGCAGATCTGACGCTTCTTCTTTTTCCAGATGTCCGCCTTTTATCAACACTGCGCCTTTCACATTCAGACGCACCGCTATTTTTTCCGCCGCATACGCCATATCTTCTTCTCTGCGGATGCGAATCCCGCTTAAAGCCTCCGCTTCCGGAATATTCGGCGTAATTACCGTTCCCAGCGGAAACAGGCTGCGGACAAAAACATCCGTATCTTCTTTTCGCAGAAGCCTGCATCCGCTCGTAGAAACCAGAACCGGATCAATAACAATTTTCTTTACATGATACTGTTTTATTTTTTCGGCAATTACTGCTGCAGTTTTACCGTCTGGAACCATTCCGATTTTCACACTGTCAGGAACGATATCCGTAAAAACCGCATCCATCTGCTCTGCAACAAATTCCGGCGGAACTTTCCATATTTTGAATACTCCCGTCGTATTTTGGGCAGTCAGCGCTGTAATTACGCTCATTGCATACATCTTATGTACGGCAATTGTCTTTATATCCGCCTGAATGCCGGCTCCGCCGCTTGCATCCGATCCTGCGATCGTCAATACCTTTTTCATGTTGGCCGCTCTCTTTCTATCCCAAAAGGCCAATCGCGTCTTTTACGGTTTTTACGCCGATAAGCCGTATGCCTTTTATTTCCGTCAATGCGCTTTTGGCCGATTCCGGCAGGATACATGCGGTAAAACCCAGTTTTCTGGCTTCAAGCGCCCTTTGTTCCGCCATATTGACGGAACGCACTTCTCCGCTTAAGCCAATCTCACCAAAACAGATGGTCTTTTCGTCCACCGGACGGTTTTTATAACTGGAAACAAGAGCCAGCGCAATCCCAAGATCGATTGCCGGCTCGTTCATTTTAATTCCGCCTGCAATATTAACGTACGCGTCGCAGTTTCCCATTTGAAATCCGACTCTTTTTTCAAGAACCGCCATTAAAAGATTTACGCGGTTAAAATCGGTTCCTGCGGCAGTTCTCCTTGGCATTCCAAAATTACTGCGGCAGACAAGCGCCTGCACTTCCAATAAAATGGGCCTGCTCCCTTCCATGGAACAGGCCACCACGGAACCGCTGGCTCCTTTTGGTCTGCCTCCCAGCATAAATTCCGAAGGATTTTTAA
Source organism: uncultured Lachnospiraceae bacterium (assembly GCA_910586645.1). Taxonomy (GTDB): domain Bacteria; phylum Bacillota; class Clostridia; order Lachnospirales; family Lachnospiraceae; genus Roseburia_B. The sequence continues at coordinate 1,529 of CAJUIS010000023.1, forward strand.
CTTCTTCCAATCCGTTTGAGCGCATCTCAAAAACCCCGATTTCATTTGTGGGGCCAAACCTGTTTTTTACGCTCCGCAAAATCCGGTATGCCGCGTGGCGGTCTCCTTCAAAATATAAAACCGTATCCACCATATGCTCCAATACACGCGGGCCTGCAACCACTCCTTCTTTTGTCACATGGCCGACTACAAAAACGGCAATCCCAAGACCTTTTGCCATTCGAAGCAAAGCTCCCGTAGATTCCCTTACCTGCGAAACGCTTCCCGGCGCAGAAGCCGCGCTTTCATTATACATCGTCTGTATGGAATCTATTACAACAATCTGAGGCCGCTCTTTGCGGACAATTTCATCAATGACACCCAGATTTGTCTCGCACAGAAGAGACATTGCTTCGCCAAATTTTCCAATTCTTTCCGCACGCAGCTTAATCTGCTGTAAAGACTCCTCGCCTGAAACATATAAAACGCCGCGTCCGTCTTCTGCAAGATTCCTGCAGACCTGAAGCAGAAGCGTCGACTTCCCAATTCCCGGATCTCCTCCAATCAGCGCTACGGAACCCGGAACAATGCCGCCGCCAAGCGCCCTGTCAAGCTCCGCCATTCCCGTCGTCATGCGCGCTTCTCCCGCCGGCTCGATATCTTTTAGTTTCACTGCCTCTGCATGTATCTTAGAACCGGAATACAGTGACAGGCTTTTGCTTTTTTTCGTGGAAACCGTTTCTTCTACGAAAGTATTCCATTCCCTGCAGGAGGGGCACTGTCCCATCCATTTTGTGGATTCCGCTCCGCATGACTGGCAAAAATAGATTACTTTTTCTTTTGCCATAATTACTTTTTCACAATTCCCACTGCAACAGCGCTGTTTCCGTCCATCTCAACGCTTATGCTCAGTTTGCCGCCGAGATTCGTCTTCATCACGCCTGCATCCGTTCCATTAATCGTAATGTCATATTCTGTGCCTGCTTCCAGTTCCAAAGTAATCTGCGCATCCTCCGGCCCTTCCACCTGGAATGACACCTCTTCTTCCGTTGCCCGAAACCCGGTTACTGCAGTTCCCGGAACAGATTCATAAACGAACATACCGTTTCTCTCCAGTTTTGTAATGGAACTATATGTCTTCACCTTATATAAATCGCCTGCGTGCGCAAAATTGTCCAGCTTCGCTTTGGCCGCAAGACTATAATCTCCAAAACTGATGGTCCCATCTGATTCACTGCGAATCAATTCACTGATTACTGACATTTTTATCCTCCTGTGATACTTCTTTGGCATCTTCTGCCTTAATCAAATTTCTGTCTTATTATATAATATCCGCACGATTTTTTCCAGATATTTTTACTGCTTATTTTTTACAGTAAAGCGCACTTCGTTTCCACGCACACACGCGTCGACAGCGTCGCCCGTCTTTATTTTGCCGTCCAGGATTTCTTCTGCCAGCGCGTCTTCCACCGCATTTTGAATTTTACGTTTCAGCGGCCTTGCTCCATACTTTGGATCAAAGGCGGATTCTACGATATAGGATTTTAAGGAATCCTTGATGGAAAGCGTGATTTCCATCTGCTTTTTACAGCGTTCCGTCAGCGTTTTTGCCAAAAGCGTTACGATTTTTTTCATATCTTCTTTATCCAGGGTCCGGAATACAATCGTCTCGTCAATACGGTTCAAAAATTCCGGTTTAAATATCCGTTTGACTTCTTCCATCACGCCTTCTTTCATACGCTCATAATTCTGCTTTTCATCTTCCACAGTGGCAAATCCCAGTTTCTTTGGTGAAATAATGGCTTTCGCCCCGGCATTGGAAGTCATAATCAAAATTGCATTCTTAAAATCCACTTTCCTGCCCTGCGCGTCGGTAATATGTCCGTCGTCCAGAACCTGCAGCAGAATATTAAACACATCCGGATGCGCTTTTTCAATCTCGTCAAACAGAATCACGGAATATGGATTTCTGCGGACTTTTTCAGAAAGCTGCCCTCCCTCGTCGTAGCCTACATAGCCCGGCGGCGAACCAATCATTTTTGACACGCTGTGCCGTTCCATATATTCAGACATATCCACACGGATCATTGCCTGTTCATTGCCAAACATGGCTTCTGCCAGAGCTTTTGTAATTTCTGTCTTTCCGACGCCGGTAGGCCCAAGAAACAGAAAGGAGCCAATCGGGCGGTTTGGATCTTTTAATCCCACCCTGCTGCGCCGAACTGCTTTTGCAACGGCGCTGATCGCCTCTTCCTGGCCAATAACGCGTTTGCGCAGCGTCTTTTCCAGGCGTCGCAGCCTTGCGGCCTCTCCTTCTTCCAGACGGCTGACCGGAATTTTTGTCCAGCCGGACACAATGTCAGCCATTTCTTCCGCTCCGACAATCAGAACTTTTTTATCTGTGTCTTTTTTATATTTTTTACACAGCTTTGCATACTTTTGCTCTGTCTCCTGTTTTTTGCCGCTTAAGCTGGACGCTTCTTTTAAATTTTCCGCCATCAGAGCCTTCTCAATCGCACTGTCAAATCCCGCCAGCTTCTGCTCCAGTTCTGACATATTTTCCGGAATGCAGACGCCGCTTAACCTCACTTTTGCGGCGGCTTCATCCATCAAATCAATCGCTTTGTCCGGAAGAAAACGATCGTTGATATAACGCACGGACAAATCAACGGCCGCTTCAATGCCTTCATCCGTAATCACCACATGGTGATGATCTTCATAATGGCTGCGCAGCCCCTTCAGTATTTCAATCGCCTGATCCCTGTCCGGCTCCTCTACTGAAATCGGCTGGAAACGCCGTTCCAGCGCAGCGTCTTTCTCAATGTATTTCCGGTATTCTGTAACTGTGGTCGCTCCAATCAACTGAATTTCCCCGCGCGCAAGAGAAGGTTTTAAAATATTCGACGCGTCAATAGCCCCTTCCGCTCCCCCGGCGCCAATAATCGTATGAATTTCATCGATAAACAGCAGAATATTCCCGGACTGCGTCACTTCACGGATTAATTTTTTGATTCGCTCCTCAAATTCCCCTCTGTACTTGGAACCTGCCACCATACCGGACAAATCCAGCGTCACCACTCTTTTTTCCGCCACTGTATCCGGAACCATCCCCATAACGATACGCTGTGCCAGCCCTTCTACAATGGCCGTCTTTCCAACGCCAGGCTCGCCAATCAGACATGGATTGTTTTTGCCGCGCCTGCTTAACGCCTGAATTACTCTCTGGATTTCATGGTCCCTTCCAATCACCGGATCCAGACGCCGTTCTGACGCAAGTTTCGTCAGATCTCTCGCGTACTGATCCAGCATGGGCGTATTTGCCTGACTTTTTCTTTTGCCTGGCTTCCCGTTCTGAAAATCTTCACGGTAAAGGCTGCTGTCCTCTCCCATTGCAGCTAAAGTATCCACGTACAGTTTCTGCAAATTTACATTTAATGTATTCATAAGACGTGAAGCCGCACATTCCGTCTCTTTTAACATTGCAATCAGCAAATGCTCTGTTCCAATCTCCCTGCTTGAAAAACGCTCCGCTTCCCGTTTCGCATTTTCAAGCATCTGCTCCGCCCTTGGCGTCAGACCGTCCGCTTCCTCTACTGCAGTCTGCCCGGAAGGCGCAATCAGGCTCTCAATCAGATCCATCAACTGTTCCGCGTCCACGCCGTTATCCGTCAGTACATTTGCGGCAACGCCTGTGCCTTCCCGCAAAAGCCCCAACAGAAGATGCTCTGTCCCGATATAATTGTGCCGCATTGATTTTGAAGCCTTTTCCGCCAGCTTCAATGCCTTCTGCGCTTTACTTGTAAATGATCTCTGCATCTATATATCCACCTTTTTACATATCGTCTAAATCCAAAAATTCCAAATCGTCATCATCCGGAAGAAACATTTCTTCTTCTACGGTTCTCTGCTTTTTCGGCTCCGTCTGCCTTACCTCCACGGCTTTGGCCTCTTTCTCTTTTTTCTTTGGCTTCCTTCTTAAAACAGAGGGATCTTCCTCAAACTCGTCTATGACATCCGCCCCATCGTCTTCATAAAAACTTTTATTGTCCTCCGGCTCCAAAACCGCCGTCTGTTTCTTTTTCTCCGTCTGCACTTTCTGAAACGTCTTTTTTCTCTTTGGCTCCCTGTTCTTTTTCTCTTTTCTGGCAGCCTTCTCCTCATCCTCTTCTTCGTCTGATTTTAAATCTCTGATTTTCAAAAGAAGATTCACGATAAGAATCAGAAGCGAGACAGAAACAAAAATCAGAATCGCAATCAGCCTTCTGTCGCTTATTTTTGTCTTTTTCTGCCGTTCTTTTAATTCTTTGTAGGAATTTGCAAGCGTTTCATAATCTTCTGACGCATCTTCCGAAGAAACCGCCTCTTCATTAAACCTCTGATATGTTTTCTGCAGGGAATCATACTGGTACCAGCAGGTAACCCCTGTCGCGTCCATACCGTAAAAAATGTAAAAATCTGACTGTCCCCCGCTTACCAGTTCCCCATCCCCGTTTTCCGACTTTACAATCTCCGTATCCTCGTCTCCCGCATACTGATATGCAGGGACAGACACGCCATTTTCAAGGACAAGCGGCTCCTCTTTATAATTTTCCGGAGGAATCACGCCGTTTGGAACTGTCATCAGGATAATATAATGCTCTCCGCTGTTTAACCGCACATAGGGATAGAAACTGTCTCTGTTTGCATCATAAATAAAAAAGTTTCCCTCTCCAGCTTCATTTACCAGATAATACATACCAAGGTACCCTTTATCAAACATAATGCCCTGATATGCTGTGCCTTTGTATTCAAAATCCGCTGTGGAAAATCCCTCCGGTATTGCAGATTCGGGAAATTCTCCTTCTATTTTGTATTTTACCCCGTTAATCTCAACTGCGTCTCCTCCCAAAGACGTCTGCGTCTCTGTACCCTCCGTTTCTCCTTTTACCTGTTCCGCCGCCATGCCGGCCATATCCGAAACTCCTGCGCTGCCTGTATCGGACGAAGCCCTTTGGGTTCCTCCTTTCGTAACGGTAATTTTGTAAGAAGCCTGATTGCCGTTTTCCGCTTTGACAAGAACTGTTATTACATTTGTCCCTTCCTTAAGATCTTTATTTCCGGTAATGGATTCCACTGTCGCTTTGCTGTTTGAAGTCACCGGGGTAACCGTAATTTCATTTACATCGCTGCCTACGGACGCCGTATACTGCGTAACGCTCCCTTTAAAAGACGGTGAAAGCGTCCCGCTTGAAATTTTTAAAGAAGACAGCGAATTATCTCCCGATTTTGCCGCATCCGAATCAGAAGAAGACGCATCCGCCGCCCCTGACACCGTAATATGCGCTCCTGCGGACGTCAGCGTAGCCCCGTCCGCTTTTACATAAGCGTCCCCGGATGCAATCGCTTTAAATTTAATGTCTATTTCAGATCCCTTTGCCTTTACCGTCCCGCCGCCGCCGGATGCGCTTGAAGCGGAACTGCTGACATACTCAAGTTTTGACGAATCATAAGTAACGCTTAAATCCGCAGTGACTTCTTCTCCTCCCGTGCCTTCCGCATACACCGTCACAGTGACAGTGTCTCCTGTTTTAACGGTTCCCTGTGATACGGCAACGGAAAGCGTGCCCGCCGCAAAGACAAAAGACACAGCGCTGAAAAAAAAGACACAGCCAATGCAAAATGCCGCCGCCAGTTTCGTTTTTATTCTATCCCGCATGATTTCCTCCATTCTGTACAAAACGCCATAAATCCATATCCTACAAATCCTGATACCGTGCGTTTTTATGAAAATATTTTATCCCATCTTATATGAAAAATCCCAAAAGACTTTGGATATATTATAAAAAATGAGAGAAAACACGTCAACCTAATTTTCAAATTCGAAAATAAGACTTAAAAACTTTTCCACTTCTTTCCATGCCTGTCTTGACTCCGGCATTAACTGCATTGCCATCTGAAAGACGTGAAACATCCCGTCATAGATATGAAGACGCACCTTAACGCCATGATCTTTTGCCTTTCTGGCCACCGCAACGGAATCGCTCAAAAGCATTTCGTAAGATCCTGCCTGTATCAGCATAGGCGGAAATCCGTGAAAATCCCCAAATGCAGGAGAAATATAAGGATTCTTCGGATCTTCCAGTCCCACATACTCCCTGTTGTAAATCAGGCTGTCCCTTGTTTTTCCAAACAGGGGATCTCTTTCGTAATTCGTCTGGTAAGATTCCCCTGAAGCAGTCAGATCCGTCCATGGAGACATGGCGATAATCCCGGCCGGAAGCTTTTCTCCGTGGTCTTTTAAATACAGTGCGAGCGCAAGGGCAAGGCCGCCGCCCGCAGAATCTCCCGCCACAACAATCCGATTTGCAGGACAGCCTTCTTCCAAAAGCCAGCGGTACGCGCTTACGGCGTCCAAAAGAGCCGCCGGATAAGGATTTTCCGGCGCCACCCGGTAATCAATCGTGAGAACCGGCATCTTTCTTCCAAGTTCACTGTAGCAAACTGCAAAATTCCGGTATGCGTTGCGCATGGAAGCCACGTAACCGCCGCCGTGAAGCTGAAGCAAAGCTCTGTCCGAGCTTCCGCCGCCGGCCGTAAGCCACTCCATTTTAAACTTCTCCATTTGTATTTCTTTTTTTGTAAAACCTCCGGGAACCATCCAGGGCGGTTCCGTCAGATTTTTCCGAAACTCCCCGTTTTTTATTTTTTTCCCAATCAGATGATCTGACGCAAAGCGCGCAATCAGCTCCCGGATCAGCCGTCCCTGTGCGCTTGCATCCTGTTCTGTCTTATCTTTACAGCCCATAGTTTCCCCTTTTGCTTATACATGAAAACGCCTCTTTAGTTCACTTCTTGCCCGCCTGTCCCCGATAATCAGCGTTCCAAGAAACAGCAGAACGGAAACTGCAAATGCAAACCCGCTGATAAATGTCTCCGTCACAATATCCATAACCGTCAGAAAAATCGGTATCATGCTCAAAAGAATCATTGTCAGTTCAAGCATAATGTAACTCTGCCAGTTCCTGCGGTTTAAAAACATCACGACAAGAATTGCCGCATCTACAAATAACAGGCCGCCCGGCAGAACGAAATTGACAGACCAGCCGTGATAGCCTATGACAAAATCAATCAGTATGACATATAAAATTCCCAAAAACGTCAGCCCCAGAAATTTGGAGCGGTATCCCGCGCTGTCATTTAACACTGCAAACCTTGCCATAAAATATAAATATGCAAATCCCGCCCCTGTAATCACGCTCCACCAGATTCCCGAAAAAAATTTCCAGTTCAGATACGCAAAAACCACTTCGGCAAGGATTGACGCAAATAAAAAAATACGAACTGCAAAATTTAATTTTCTTGCGCGGATGCGGATATCCGGATATGTGTTTTCTGTCTTTCCCTCATGTATAATCACGCATTTGCATAAAGGACACATCTGCGTATCATCCAGTATTTCCAAGTTACATTGTCTGCATCTGCCCATAACGGTATTCCTCATTCTCACTTTCTGCCGTTTTTTTCGATTACCTACTATCTTATCCCAGCGCCGGAGATAATTCAACACATTTTCACATTTTCCTTGCATTTTGAAAAAAAAAGAGATATAGTGATTTTATAAATTTCACAGACTTTCGGGGAGCTTGCATACAGGCTGAGAGGAAGGTGCGCCCTTCGACCCGCGACCTGATTTGGATAATGCCAACGTAGGGATACAGGATATGTGTATGATTACAGGAAGCTGCCAAACCGGCAGCTTCTTTTTTTTCAGGAGGAAATTATGATTACAGTCAATGGAACAAAACAGGATTTTACCGGAAAAACGGTTGCGGAATATCTTGATTTTGCCCGCTATGACAAAAAAAGAGTGGCCGTTGAACAAAACGGCAGAATCGTTCCAAGGGCAAAATACGAAGAAACAGCTCTTTATAACGGCGATTCGCTCGAAATCGTCCGTTTTGTGGGAGGAGGCTGATATGAACCGCATCCCTTCAAAAAAAGAAATGCAGGAAGCCTTAAAACAGCGGCACGGGGCTTTTCTGCAGGAAAAATTTTCCCGCAGCGCAGTCGCCGTCTGCGGACTGGGCGGACTGGGCTCTAATATTGCCTTCGCGCTTGCCCGCGCCGGAATCGGAAAACTGATCTTAATCGATTTTGACCGGGTAGATATTTCAAACCTCAACCGCCAGCAGTATAAAGCTTCGCAGACAGGAATGCCAAAAACAGAAGCCCTGACTGAAAATCTGATGGAGATTGCGCCTTATCTTGCCGTTTCGTCCCACACTGTAAAGCTGACGGAAAACAATGCAAAAACGCTTCTTTCCGACGCGGACATTATCTGTGAAGCTTTTGATAAAGCCGAAGAAAAAGCAATGCTTGTAAACCATACGCTGGAAACTATGCCGGAAAAATATCTGATTGCCGCTTCCGGAATGGCGGGGCTTGGCTCTTCCAATGACATCCGGACAAGAAAAGCCGCAGAACGTTTTTATCTCTGCGGAGATAACGTCAGCGGCACAGACTGCGGCATGGGGCTTATCGCTTCCCGCGTCATGCTCTGCGCCGCCCATCAGGCGCACATGGCCTTACGAATCCTCTCCGGCAGTTACGATATTTAAAAAAGAAAGAAGGAATTATTATGCAGCAAAACGACCCTCTGATCATCGGCGGACATCAATTTCATTCCCGTTTTATCTTAGGTTCGGGAAAATACTCCCTGAATTTAATTGAAACGGCCATAAAAGACGCCGGAGCCGAAATCATTACCCTCGCAGTGCGCAGGGCCAATACCAAAGAACAGGAAAACATACTGGATTACATACCAAAAAACGTCACCCTGCTTCCCAATACTTCCGGCGCAAGAAACGCCGAAGAAGCAGTCCGGATTGCACGTCTTGCAAAAGAGCTTGGCTGTGGGGATTTCATAAAAATCGAAATTATGAGAGATTCCAAATACCTGCTTCCGGACAACGAAGAAACTGTAAAAGCAACCCAAATCCTTGCAAAAGAAGGCTTTATCGTCATGCCCTATATGTATCCGGATTTAAATGCGGCAAGGGATCTTGCAGACGCCGGCGCGGCCGCAGTCATGCCGCTTGCCGCGCCGATTGGCTCAAACAAGGGTCTTGCCACACGCGATTTTATCCAGATATTAATTGATGAAATTGATCTTCCGGTCATTGTGGACGCAGGCATCGGCCGGCCTTCGCAAGCCTGCGAAGCCATGGAAATGGGCGCCGCCGCCATTATGGCAAACACCGCTCTTGCAACGGCGGGAAATCTCCCTCTTATGGCCGCTGCATTCCGACAGGCAATTACAGCCGGACGAAACGCGTATCTTTCCGGACTTGGCAGAACGCTTGTCCGGGGCGCGGCCGCTTCCGATCCTCTGACCGGATTTCTGCGCAAAGGAGAGAACTGATGGAAAATCAATTTTTTACAGATTTAAAGTCTCTTCCCAAAGAAGCCCTTCAAAAAAAGCTCCGTCTGGAAACCGACCCTTCCTTTCGGACAGACCATATGAAATATCTGCCTGGCATGGAGCAAATTTCCTCTGACGTCTGCGGCAATGTCATGTCCCAGATGCATTCTTACGATCCGCTGCGCTATACCGCAGCGGACGTTACGGCGGCTTTGGCGCATGACGTCTGTTCCATTGAGGATTTCAAAGCGCTGTTGTCCTGCGCCGCCGAACCCTTTCTGGAACAGATGGCGCAGAGGGCGAGACTTGAAACGGGCAGGCATTTCGGAAATACGGTTTATCTTTTCACACCGCTCTACATTGCCAACTACTGCGAAAATTACTGTGTATACTGCGGCTTTCACTGTTATAACCCCATCAGCCGCATGAAACTTTCTCTGGAACAGATAGAACGCGAAATGAAAATCATCTCCGAAAGCGGCATGGAAGAAATCCTGATTCTGACCGGGGAAAGCCGCGCGCAAAGCAGTGTATCCTATATCGGAGAAGCCTGTAAGCTCGCCCGCAGATATTTCCGTATGATTGGACTTGAAATTTACCCGCTGAATACAGAAGACTACCGCTATCTGCACGAATGCGGCGCAGATTATGTGACTGTTTTTCAGGAAACTTACGACGCCGGAAAATATGAAACGCTTCATCTTCTCGGCCCAAAGCGCGTCTGGCCCTACCGTTTCGACGCACAGGAGCGCGCGCTTTTAGGAGGTATGAGAGGCGTCGCTTTCTCTGCGCTTCTCGGCCTGTCTGATTTTCGAAAAGACGCGCTTGCTTCCGCGCTCCATGCCTATTATCTGCAAAGGAAATATCCGCAGGCAGAAATTTCTTTGTCCTGCCCAAGGCTTCGTCCCATACGCAACAACAGAGACATTCATGCGCCCTGCGTCGGGGAACGGCAGCTATGCCAGATCCTCTGCGCATACCGGATTTTTCTTCCGTTTGCCGGAATCACCGTATCTTCAAGGGAAAGCGCTTCTTTCCGGGACGGCATTTCCAAAATTGCAGCCACGAAAATTTCCGCCGGAGTTTCCACAGGAATCGGCGATCACGAAAGCAAATATACCGGAAAGGAGACAGATGCGGCACAGGGCGACGAGCAGTTTGAAATTGACGATGACAGAAGTCTGCGCGCGATGTATCAGGATATGGCGGACAACGGCCTGCAGCCGGTCTTAAACGATTACCTTTATGTCTGATATTTTATGTGTGACAAACCGCAGGCTCTGCCGGAAAGACTTTCTGTCCCGTATGGAGGAAATCGGAAAGGCCCGCCCTCTGGGCGTAATTTTAAGAGAAAAAGATTTAAGCGGCGAAGAATACCAAAAGCTCGCCGCAAAAACAGAAGCTGTTTTAAAAAAATACGGCGTTCCCTGCATTTTTCACAATTTTTACGATGTTGCAGCCAGGCAGAACGCGTCCGCCGTCCATCTTTCCCTCCCGGTTCTAAGAAACCTTACAGACCTAAAGAAATCCCGTTTTTCTGTAATCGGGGCCTCCTGTCATTCCCTTGAGGAAGCGCAGGAGGCAGAAGAGCTTGGATGCTCCTATATCACCGCCGGACATATTTTTGAGACGGACTGCAAAAAGGGCCTTCCCGGAAAGGGACTTGATTTCCTGAAAAACATCTGCGCAAACGTTTCCATTCCAGTTTACGCCATCGGGGGAATCAACAAAGACAATATCCGCTTTGTGCGGGCGGCAGGCGCAAAAGGCGCCTGCATAATGAGCTCCCTGATGCAGTGCGCCGACGCAGCCGCTTGTTTGAAAAGTTTCAGGAAGGATAGTGAAAACAATGCATTTTGAGAAAAAACATCTGCTTCTTTACGCAGTCACCGACCGTTCGTCTGCCGGCAGACAAGCGTTTTTGCAGCGGATTGCAGACGCCATATCAGGAGGCGTCACGATGCTGCAGCTTCGGGAAAAAGAACTTAATGAAGACATTTTTCTAAAAGAAGCGGTAAAAGTAACGGAACTGTGCCACAAATACCGCATCCCCTGTATTATTAACGACAATGTAAACGTCGCCCTAAAAAGCGGGGCGGACGGCGTCCACGTAGGAATTTACGATACTCCGGTAAAGGAAATCCGAAAGCGCGCAGGCAGAAACTTTATCATTGGAGCAACTGCAAAAACAAAAGAACAGGCAAAACTGGCGGAAGAAAGCGGAGCGGACTATCTTGGCGCAGGCGCCGTTTTCCCATCCCCGACCAAAACAAACGCTGTCCGCATCACAACCGAACAGCTTTCTGACATCTGCTCCTCTGTTTCCATCCCCGTTGTCGCAATCGGCGGCATAACCGCCTCAAACATTGACGCCTTAAAGGGCAGCGGCATATGCGGGATCGCCGCAGTATCGTCCGTCTTCGCAGCAGACGACGTGAAAGCCGCTGCAGGGCAGCTCAGAAAAAAAGCTGCGTCCCTCGCTGAAAAACCAAGAAAAAGGAGTTAAAATCATATGAAAAATTACAAAACACAAATGGAAGCCGCAAAAAAAGGCATCCTGACGCCCCAAATGCAGACGGTTGCAGAAAAAGAAGGCATGGATCCGGAAAAACTGCGCGAATCCGTAGCCTCCGGAGTCATTGCAATCCCATGCAACCGTAACCACAAAGCAATTTCTCCCGAAGGGATCGGCATGGGGCTTCGCACAAAAATCAATGTCAACCTTGGCATTTCCGGCGACTGTAAAAATTACGACATTGAAATGCAGAAAGTGGATCTCGCTCTGAAATTCGGAGCGGAAGCCATTATGGATTTGAGCAATTACGGAAAGACAAACACGTTCCGCAAAAAACTGATCGAAAAATCTCCCGCAATGATTGGAACGGTTCCGATGTATGACGCAATCGGTTATCTTGACAAGGATCTGCTTGACATTACGGCAAAAGACTTTCTCCGCGTTGTTTTGGCCCACGCCGAAGAAGGCGTCGATTTTATGACGATTCACGCAGGCATCAACCGCCGCGCCGCAGAAGCTTTTATGCGGGACAAACGCAGAATGAATATCGTATCAAGAGGAGGCTCCCTTCTGTTTGCCTGGATGATGATGACCGGAAATGAAAATCCTTTCTATGAGCATTATGACGAAGTCCTTCAGATATTAAAGGAATACGATGTGACCATAAGCCTTGGAGACGCGCTTCGTCCGGGATGCATTGACGACAGTACAGACGCAGGGCAGATTTCCGAACTGATTGAACTTTCCGATCTGACAAAACGCGCATGGGAACAGGATGTTTCGGTTCTTGTGGAAGGCCCCGGACATATGGCCATGGATGAAATCGCGGCCAACATGAAACTGCAGAAACGACTCTGCCACAACGCCCCATTCTATGTCTTAGGGCCGCTTGTCACCGACATTGCTCCCGGATACGATCATATCACATCCGCAATCGGCGGCGCCATCGCCGCCGCAAACGGAGCCGACTTTCTCTGTTATGTAACGCCTGCGGAACATCTTAGGCTCCCGGATCTTTCCGACGTCAAAGAAGGCATTCTTGCAAGCCGGATTGCAGCCCACGCAGCGGATATTGCAAAAAAAATTCCCCGCGCAAGAGAACGGGACAACGCAATGTCTTTCGCCCGCCACAATACAGACTGGGACGCCATGTTTACGCTCGCCCTGGATCCGGACAAGGCCAGAACATACTTTGAAAGCTCTCCTCCTTCTGACCGCCATACCTGTTCCATGTGCGGAAAAATGTGCGCCGTCCGGACAACCAATCTGATTTTAGAAGGGAAAAAAGTAGAATTCTGTACCGAAAAATAATCCTCTATTTCTTGACGGCAGCCTTTATGCCGTCAAGTTTTTTTATGGCGAATCCATATCCCCAGACGCACATCGGAAGCAGGCATACGCAGTACGGAAGCGTATACTGCCCTTTTGCTTCCCAGACAATATGAAATAAAAACCCGCCGATAAAGACGACCGGCAGAATCAATTCCTGAGCCGTTATTTTTTTCCACTTACCCGCGACAAAAAAGAGCAGGAAAAAATAAAACGCGCTTTGAAAAAGATTACAGTAAAACAGATAAATCCCGGCCAGAGATCCCCCTCCAAAAAACAGGCTTCGAAACGGCCAGAACACCTCTTTCGCCGAAGTTCGGTTCTGCTGAATCCAGATACTCTCATAAGTCGGTTCGCTCCACTGGGAAGAAATTTTCCGAAGCATAAAATCTGCGCCGTATGCAGGATCTTCTTTCATCTTCTGAAGGCTTTTCCGTAAATCCTCCATTCCGATTTCCGTCGAACGCTCTACGTCGCAGCCGGTATTTACAAACACCATCGTATGGTATCCCGACCACCAGCCGGGGCCAAGCGTTCCTTCCTGAAGCCCCATTGCGGCAAACAATACAGCCGGAATCCCGCCTTTTGAATGCACCCCCGTCAAATGTTCTGTAAATGCCGTCACCATACGGCCGGACGCTGCCAGAGCCGCGGCTAAAACAAGCATTACGGCAATATGCCTGAAATTTATTTTCCTGATAAAATCATAGAGAAGCACAGCGGCAAAGGCGACTGCAAAAATCAGATAATTGTTTTTCAGAAGGTTTGCAGCAACAGCAAGCAGGATCGCTCCCGCGGCATTTTTGTATCTTTTGCATTCCAGATATTTCATCAGCTGCAGGCATCCGGCCAGAACAAGAAGCAGTCCGGGCAGCGTGCCGTAAACAAACGTTGCATACAGAAAAAAAGGAACAAAGAGAAGCGACAGCAGATAAAATCCGTCAGATGGAACCGCACCGTTTAATTTTTCATAGATTTTTCGGAGCAGAGCCACAATGCCGACAAGGAACAGGCAGTTCAGCCCCTGAAGCACAAATACAAAACCTTCCCCGAAAACAGAATAAAAAATAGCGCAGACATATGCGAACGGGATCTGATGCGGCTGATTATAAAGGTATCCCTCCGGAAAAAAATCCTGATAGTTCCCTTCTGCAATGTGTTTTGCAATCTCCTGCAAAAGGTAGGCGTCCCCTTTGGGCCATAACCTCGTTGATCCAACCATAAAAAGCAGACAAATGCCAAGAACCAGATAATAAATTTTGGGATTTATGGAAAAATGAAATTTTCGAAACGCCAGCACCCCTGCCAGGCAAACTGCTGACAAAAAAAAGAGATGCAAAAAAGGGCTGTCTTTTTGACTGGAAAGAATTTCATCACTGCTGACCGTACAGGTATAAAAGACAGAGAGCAGAAATAAAAACAGCACAATCAGTCCAAACAGCCCAAATACCAGATTTTTGATTACTTTCGCCGCATCAATCATAATAAACACCATTGCTTTCTATAGAAACTTCAAGTCCGTCCTCCGCCATCTGCCGGAAAAACCCTCTTTGTATGGAAGTGTCTGCAAGTACGGAACTAAACGTAAACATCAGCTTGTCTCCATACGAACAAATCGTTCCTTTCAATGGCTGTCCCTTCGACATTGCAAGAAACGCTCCAAACATCTGAATATACGGCTGATAGATTTCCGGCACGCAGATATTCCCGATATTTGTGACTGTCGTCGTATTTGCAAGCGCAGACTTCGTATAGACATAACGGATCACCAGATTCTTAAAAAGCAGAGGGACGGCTCTTGCCATCAGATTTTTCTCGTTCGAAACATTATAAGAAAAAAGCTCTTCCAGATGTTCCCTGGTAATCTGTTTTCTAAGGCTTGCGCTTATGATCTGAAGCGCTTCGGAAAATGTGTATTCCTCTTTTTCAGGCAGAAATTCCGCAGAAACCATCACAAAGAAATTCTTCGTAGTAACAGAATGAAAAAAAGGCCGTAAATTTACCGGAACAGCCGCCCGAATTGGCCGTCCCCCTGTCGCCTTGTGTAAATCTTCCACATAAATGCTGTAAATATAAGCAGCCACAAGATATTCATTAATGCTCGCCCCATAACGGTGCGCCGCTTCTTTCAGCGCTTTTACACTCATCGTTCCGTGGATAACGCCAAACTCTCCCGTTTTAAGCCTTTCCCCCTTCAAAAGATACGCTTTCTTTGTCGCGTATCCCTTTGCATGGCTTTTTTTATAATTTTTTAAAAAACTGTCTTCTCTGTTTAACGACGTATCCGCAGACAACTGATCTCCCACCTGGGCGCAAAGCCCCGGATGCGCTATCCTCAGGTACTGATACGTCAGCTCTTTTAAAAAATTGATTCCTCCCATCCCGTCCGTAAGCACATGAAAAACTTCTAAATTGATACGGTTTTTATAACAGGAAACGCAAAACAGATAACTCCTGTTCCGGTTCTGTACAATGTAGCGGCACGGATATGTATTCTCTTCCCGCACTTTTGGAGCAGGTTTCCCGTTCTCCTCGAAATAATACCAGAATACGCCTTTCCTGAGCCGCACATTAAATCCGTCAAATTTAAAAAGAACAATGTCTAACGCCTTCTGCAAAATCTCCCTGTCCACTTCTTCCTTCAGCGTAACAAAAATACGATAGACATTTGTCATGTCCTCTCCTGCAATGACCGGAAAAACATGCGCCGTATTGTCAAGCTTTTCCCATCCGATTGCCTCGTCCGTCCCATAACGTCTTTCTTTTTTCAGCGCTTCTTTATACCGCAGACGCTCCTGTTTTCGTTCCTGCCTTTTTTTGGCTCTCTGTATTCTCCGCTGCGCCTTTCCGGCTTCTTTTCTGTCTTTTTCCAAATAAAAATTCTCTCCTATATCCTCAAAAAAACTTCTTTTTTTTAAAAAACCAAAGACTTATAATAATCACCAGCAGACTGACTCCTGCAACAACCGGGTACCCATACCGCCAGCCAAGTTCCGGCATATTGTCAAAATTCATTCCGTACCAGCCTGCAATTAATGTCAGAGGAAGAAAAATTGTCGTCACAACTGTAAGAAATTTCATAATATTGTTCTGACGGATTGAGATTTCCGACTGGTAAACATCCTGTACCTGCATGGCGTATTCCCGCAGCGACTGCGCTTCCTGCTTCATGCGATCCACGCGCTCTGAAAAATTTCCGCAGACGCTCTCTTTTGACGCCAGCGCCTCTCCGACATCCGTCATCTGGCAGTAATAGCAATACAGACGTGATATCTCTTTCTTAATCCCAAGCATTTGATAATGGAAATGTTTTGTCTCTCCCTGTAAAACTTTCTCCTCCATATCCGCAATTTCACGCTCTAAAGAAGCCAGATACAGCGTATCCTCTTCCACCAGCTCCATAAAAAAATCCCCCAGAAACTCTCCTATCGTATAGCCTCTGCTCCGACCTTCTTTTGACTGGTTTTTTAATATGTGAAATTCCTGTCCAAGCCTTCCCTGTATCGTAAGAATGATATCTTTGATCTTTGAACCGGCTTCTATAAAAATCAATCTGTCCTTTAAAATATAAACTGCAAAATCAAAATTTTTTTTCTTCTTTTTTTTGAGCGGAATATGAAACATCCCAAAGAGATATGAAGCATGGGTTTCCAATTTACAGAAAAAAGTCCCTTCCTTTGTCTGGTTTAAGGAAAACGCTTCTTCCTGCTTTAGCTCCATGCTCCACTCTTCTTCATCAAAAATTCCTATTCCGCCGAAGTTCTCCTCAAACCCCTGGCGGTCTGTTTCCGCAATGCCATTTCCGCAGACTCTGTAATACATCTGAAAACCTTCTTTTTCAAATAGCTTATACAGTTTCTCCGTAATTATACCATGCGTTTTTGTCACTTATTCCTGTTCAATATTTTCAATCTGCCAGTCAACCGGCTCTGCGCCGTGCGCTTCTAAAAATGCATTTGCCTGGCTGAAATGCCTGCATCCGAAAAAACCGCGGTACGCAGACAGCGGACTTGGATGCGGCGCCTTTAAAATCAGGTGATTTGGGTTTGTCAGCATTGACGCCTTATTCTGCGCCGGACGTCCCCAAAGCAGATAGACAATCGGCCGTTCCTGACTGTTTACTGCCTGGATAACCGCATCTGTAAAATTCTCCCATCCCTTTTTCTGATGTGAATTTGCCTGATGCGCCCGCACTGTCAGCACCGTATTTAAAAGCAGCACGCCCTGATCGGCCCACTTTTTTAAATATCCGTTGTTTGGAATATAGCATCCAATGTCGTCGTGCAGTTCCTGATAAATATTCTGCAGGGAAGGCGGAATCTCCTTCTGGCTTGGCAGTACGGAAAAACTGAGTCCATGCGCCTGATTTACATTATGGTACGGATCTTGTCCCAGCAAAAGCACCTTTACCTTACTTAAGGGCGTAAAATGAAATGCATTGAAAATATCGTCTGCCGGAGGATAAACAACGGCTTTCCCGTACTCCTCGCTTACAAATTGATACAATTCGCGGTAATAAGGCTTTTTAAACTCAGCCGAAACTGCAGGCAGCCAGTCATTTGCAATCATGCTCATAAGATTTTCCTCCCGAATCTTTTGTATCATCTTCTGACAGATACGTCTCTTTCCGCCAGATAATTCTTCAATTCCATAATTTCAAGCTCTTTATAATGAAACAGGGAAGCGGCAAGCGCCGCGTCTGCCTTTCCACTGGTCAAAGCTTCCAGAAAATGTTCTTTTGTCCCGGCGCCGCCGGAAGCAATTACGGGAATTGACACATTTTCTGCAATTGTCCTTGTAAGCGTTATGTCGTAGCCTGCTTTTGTCCCGTCGCAGTCCATGCTGGTCAAAAGGATCTCGCCTGCGCCCAGGCGCTCCGCCTGCATGGCCCATTCCACGGCGTCCATCCCAACGTCGACTCTTCCTCCGTTTTTATAAATATTCCATCCGCTGCCGTCTTCTCTTCGCCTTGCATCAATGGCAACCACTACGCACTGGCTTCCGAATTTATCCGCCGCTTCAGAAATCAGCCCGGGACGGTTAATCGCAGAAGAATTGATGGAAATCTTATCTGCGCCTTCCCGAAGCAGGGCTTTAAAATCATCCACTGTACGAATGCCGCCGCCTACCGTAAAGGGAATAAATACTTTTTCAGCCACGCGGCGCACCATATCCGCCACTGTATCCCGCTGATCTGAGGTCGCCGTAATATCCAAAAACACAACTTCATCCGCTCCGGCTTTATCGTATGCCTCTGCAACTGCAATTGGATCTCCGGCGTCTTTTAAATTCACAAAATTTACACCTTTGACAACCCTGCCGTTTTTCACATCCAGACAGGGGATGATTCTCTTTGTAAACATCAGGCGTTCCCTCCCGAAAGCTTCGCAAAATTAGATAAAATAGAAAGACCTGCGCCGCCGCTTTTTTCCGGATGAAACTGGCAGGCGAAAACGTTCCCCCGCTCCACTGAAGCATGAATGGATACGCCGTATTCCGTATACGCCTTTACTATGGATTCATCCTGGGCCTTTAAATAATAAGAATGCACAAAATAAACATATGGCTCCTCTTTTATCCCTTCAAACAGCCTGCCATTCCCTGCAAGCTTTAAAGAATTCCACCCGATGTGAGGAATCTTAAGCCCCTCTGCATTCGGGATTTTTAAAATGCTGCCCTTTAAAAGATGCAGACCTTCCACACCTTGGCTCTCTTCACTGCCATCAAAGAAAAGCTGAAGCCCAAGACAAATGCCAAGTATGGGCTTTCCCTCCGCCGCCGCTTCCGCAAGCATTTGATCTATCTCATATTTTCTGAGCTGATCCATTGCGGCGCCAAAAGATCCCACACCCGGCAGAATGAGTTTATCCGCTTTGGAAACCTCCCGTCTGTCCCGCGTAACAATGCTTTCTTCTCCAAGAAAATGCAGCGCTTTTTCCACGCTTTTTAAATTTCCGGCATCATAATCCAAAATCGCTATCATGTTATATCCTTTATTCTGTCAAACCCATTTCTTTTACAATCACATACACTCTGCGCGTGTATTCCGTCCGATCTCCAAGTCCGTAAATTTCTCTCGCTGTTTCTGCGCTTACGTTAAACTTCTCCTGAAGCTGCGCTGTGATCTGTTCCAAAAGCCTCTCATACTGCTCTTTCACACCGCAGGCTTTTGCATCCGCATAATTCGCGTCGTATCTTCCCAATGCGCAAATAAAGGAATCCAGAGCCATAACATACTGTCCGGAACTGTACAGTCCGATTCCGTTTTTCAATTCACCCTGCACTTTGGCAAGCACAAGCACCCGCTCTCCAAATTCCACGTCCTGCTCTTTGGCGTTCAGTCCCGCTATCTTATGATACGCCTCCACATAATCGCCGCTGTTGTAAACGGCTTTTGCATCGGCCATATCCGCAGAATAACCAATCATATTGGAAGTCAGTATGACAAACAGCATTCCGGAAAAGCACATGATAAAAATCAGAATAACCGGCGCTTTTGGCAGCGGCGGCGACAGATCGACCTCTTTTGGCTTTTTCGGCTTCTTCTCTTTTTTTTCTTTGGGTTTCTTTTCTTTCTTTTCCTTTGGTTTCTTCTCTTTTTCCTTCTTTTCCTTTTTGTCTTTCTTCTTTTTTCCCTTTTCTTTCTTTCCTGCGGCCTTGCCCGCTTCTTCCGATTCGTTTAATTCACGGACGATTTCCATGCCCTCTTCGGACGCTTCACCGGAAACAACGCCTCCTTCAGACGCTTTTCCCTCTTCCTCCAGTTCATCTTCGTCTTCTCCAAACAATATTTTAGAAAGCTTCTGAAAAAATCCCGCTTTTTCTTTTTTGTCCTTTTTCCCTTTTTTGCCCTGCTTTTTCTCTGATTCCCGGGATAATCCTTCCTCCTCGTCTTCATCATCGTCGTCGTTCTGCTGAATCGCGCCTGCCGCTCCGGTAAGATTTGAAATTTCATCCATTGTCGGCGTCTGAGCCAGCACATCAAATAATTCCTTCTCATCCTCAGAGCGTCCGTCCGCTTCTTCTTTTGAATCATTCTTTTCGTTTGATTCTGTCCATGAATCATCTTCCAGCGTATTTACTTCATATGTATCCTCTTTTGGCTTTTGAACCGCAGACGCTTCTTTCGCCGTATTTACAATCCCCTCCAGATTGCCGAAAAAGCTGTCCTCTGTACTCTGAAGGCCATCCGAACGCCCAATTTCATTTTCAAACTCCAAAATGACATCATCAATATCC
This sequence comes from uncultured Lachnospiraceae bacterium, assembly GCA_910586645.1. Classification (GTDB taxonomy): domain Bacteria; phylum Bacillota; class Clostridia; order Lachnospirales; family Lachnospiraceae; genus Roseburia_B. Next base: position 21,991 of record CAJUIS010000023.1, read on the forward strand.
GTATCATCCAGATCATTTTCAAATTCTTTGACGAAATCCGCACTCGTTCTTCGTTTTTTCCTGTCCGCTTCCGCTTTCCGCTCCGGGGAAACGTTATTCAACAAAGAATCCAGATATTCTTCTGTCTTATTCACTGCAAGTACCTCCTGTATTGAAACCTTTGAAGGGATGTGACAGCCATCACATCCCTCAACCATTATTGTTATGCGCCGGGCAGAGAATCAATTAATTCATCTACCGTTTCTACCAGTTTGCCAATCTCCGGCTTCGTCAATTGTGCATTCGCCCCAAGCTGCTCTCCCTTTCTTCGCATCTCTTCATTTACAAGAGAAGAGAAAATGACCAACGGTATATGCTTTAACTCGTCATCGCTTTTTACCAGCTTCGTCAAACGATGCCCGTCCATAAGCGGCATTTCAATATCGGTAATCAGACAATGGATCATATCATCCAAAACGCCCCTTCTTTTGAAATCACATATTTTATTCCAGGCTTCCTGTCCGTTTGCCGTGACAATCTGCTTTGTATAACCCGCCTTTTTCAGGCAGTCCGTAATCAGTTTGCTAAGAAGCGGGGAATCCTCTGCGATTAAAATCGGATGTTCGCTCCTGTCCCTTCCTTCGTAATCATCCAGTTCTGAAATCTTAAGGCCCGTTTCCGGACTGATGTCCGTTACAATCCTTTCAAAATCCAAAATCACCACCAGATTGTCATTCAGTTTAACGACGCCTGTAGACACTCCGCTGTCATCGGAATTGATTGTGGAGTCCGGTTTGATGATATCTTCCCAGGACACTCTATGTATGCCGATTACTTCATCCACATGAAAAGCGATATTTAATTTGTTAAAATTCGTAATGATGAAAAGCCCCTCTTTTTCATCCTCCGGAATCCCAATGCAGCGTTTCAGGCTGATCACTGTAATCATAACGTCACGCGGCATAAAGATTCCTTCCACACAAGGGTTTGCATGGGGAATCGGAGTTACGGGCTGATACGAAAGTATTTCACGTATCTTTGCCACATTGATCCCATAGCGGTTTCTGCCCAGTGCAAACTCCAGTATTTCAAGTTCATTTGTCCCGCTTTCCAATAATATATTTGTATCCATATCGCTTTCCTCCCAGCATTTTTGATTTTTCCTGTTTTACAAATTCACCATATAAGCTGTATCATCTATAACCACTTTTAACTGCAGACTGCTGATTTCCTGAATATCCTGCGGAATCTGAAATAAAAGCGCCATTTCCTCTGCAGCGCCTGCGGGAATGTCCCCCTGGTAAGTTGACAAATCATTCGGCAGAATCGTCATCTGCGCAGCCGCCGTCTCCGTCTCGTTCACAATTATGCGAAATGACGGCTTCATCTTTAAAATATCCACGTGCGCATCCTGTCCCGTCTGATTTTTCAGGCTGATATCCAGTACAAGAATCTGGCTGCCTGCCGCTGCGTCCACAACGTAACTGTCAGACTTCTCATAAGTCGTGCAAAGGCTGTTCCCCGTACAGTCCGCCTGTATCCCCTCAAGCTTTAAGGCTTCTCCTAAGGACACTGTATCCGCCGTATTCTCCAACTGATCCGGTGACAACAGCTTTTCTCCCTCCGTTCCATCCGGTTTTGCCTGCACATCCGATGTCTTCTCCTGCTGTTTTGGCTCCTCTTCCGAAGATTCTTCCTGTTTTGGCTCTTCTTTTGTCTCTGTCTCTCCATCCAGCGTCTCCTGCATGACAAATACCTCTCCGTCCTGCTGGAACGTATTATACTTGGACACCACGCCGGACGCATAACTGACAACGGCGTTCTCCTCTTCCGGCGTCAGTTCATAAAACGCGTCTCCGCAGCCGGCAAACATACATGCAGCCGCAAACAGTGTTGCAGTAATCTTTATCTTTGAGCTTTTCATCCTGTGCCTCCGCTCTGCAAAATTTCTCTGAATATAACCATTCTATCATTTTTTTTGGGAATGGGCAACTATTAATTATTTTTTACCCCTGACTTTTTGTATCCAGTTCAAACCAAAATTCCACGCCGTTGGCATGGTTGATCACACCGCATTCCCTGTGAAACGAATCCATAATCGCCTTTACAATGGAAAGCCCTATGCCGCTGCCTCCATATTCTCTCGTTCTGGCTTTGTCTACTTTATAGAATTTAATCCAGATCCTGTCCAGATCCTCTGCGGGGATCTGGCTGCCCGTATTAAAAACGCTGATGCGGACGTAATCTTCCATCTGCGTATATTTGATGTCGATGCGCTTTGGTTCTTTTACATGATGAATCGCGTTGCTCAGATAATTCGTCATCACTTCTTCCACCTTAAACTCATCCGCCCAGACATACATCGGCATATCTGTGTGAAATGTCAGATGAATCTCATTTTGTTTTAAAAGAATGGAGGACGACTGAATCACGCCCCGAATCAGCTCCGTCATGTCAAACCGCTCCATGGTTACAAGATCGTTTCCAAATTCCAGCTGATTTAGCGTCAGAAGCTTCTTTACCATCTGATTCATCTTATCCGCTTCATCCATGATGACTTCGCAATAAAAATTCCTGCTCTCTTCATCTTCATTGATGCACTCCTGCAGCCCTTCCGCATAACCCTGTATCAGCGCAAGCGGCGTCTTTAATTCATGGGAGACATTGGATAAAAATTCTTTGCGCATTTCGTCAATCTGCGTCTTTTTCTCTATGTCAATCTGAAGCTCGTTATTCGCGCTCTTTAACTCGGAAATTGTCTTTTCCAGCGTAAGGGAAAGCTGGTTGATATGTCCGCCCAGCTGATCGATTTCATTTTTTCCCTTTCCCTGGTATTTGACATTAAAGTCCAGATCCGTCATTCTTCTGGAAATTTCTGAAAGTTCAAGAATCGGTTTGGCGATTTTCCTGGATGCAAATATACTGATGATTCCGCCCAGGATCACCGCCAGAATTCCCGCGTATGCCAGAAAACGATTTGAAATCACAGCGCTCTCCCGTATGCTCTCCAATGCGGTGCGCATCAAAATCAAATTGCCGTCCGACAATGTCCCCCACAAAACCAGATATTCAGAACCCATTCTGGCGTCCGCCTGCCGTTCCAGCACATAACTGTTTGTCTTTTTTAAAATTTCGGTGGAAGTTTCCTGTGAACTGCCAAACAGTACGTCCATAAACTGCCTTGTCAGCGCTTTTGTATCATTTACAGACGCACGGACAACAGAGCCGTCTGAGCTGATAATCAAAATAGATATATTGCCGTTTGCGCATATTTTCTCAAACCCGACGTCAAAGCCGGCACTGCTTAAAGCGTCTTTTTCACTTTCCGCGTTAATTGTGGCATACCCTTCCAGCATGGCGTTCTGCTTATTGTAAGTGTAATAATATTCCAAAAACGTCGTATTTAAAAACCAGCACAAAAGCACCGCCCCGGCCACCAAAGCCAGTATTGTCCCTGTATACTGCAGGGTAAGAGAGCGTTTTTTCATCCGATCACCCCGAATTTCCTCTTTTTTTCCGCCTGTAAAACATCTTAACGCTTCCGGCGCAAAAAGTCCATTTCTTTTTCGCAGACGGCGTCCCCCCAATGCTGCAAATATCATCCTAGTATCCGGACATAAAAAAGAAAAACAGGCAAAAGAGGATGCTGATCCTGCTCTTTGCCTGTTTTTACAGATCAAATCTATCGCTTTACTGTAATCTTTACTGTCTTTTTCTTCCCGCTTCCATCCGTGGCTTTTGCCGTAATCTTAACTTTTCCTTTCGCCCCTTTTGCAGCCGTCACTTTACCGGACGGAGATACTTTTGCAATCTTTGGTTTGTCAGACGTCCATACGACTTTTTTATTTGCCGCGCCTTTCGTGGTTTTTACAACTGCTTTCAGATGGATGGACTTTCCTGCCTTTACTGTTTTTTTGCCGCTGATCTGAATGGACTTTACCGCTCCCTTCATAGAGCGGAGCGTAATTTTTAAAGGACTCCCGCTTCCGTCCTTCCTTACTGCAGTAATCACCGCCTTCTTGCCGCCGGAATTTTTCCTGAATCTGACGACTCCGTTCTGATTGACAGACGCGATTTTGGGACTGCCGGACGTCCACGTAAACTGCGCATTGCTCAAACTGCTTCCGTCAGAGCCGGTTACTTTTAATTTCACTTTTTTGCCGGCCGCTATTTTTACAGAAGAAGTTTCCGTCTCTAAGTGATACGCTGTCTTAACGGCGGAAACATTATCTTTCTGCGCAGGATCCGGTACAGGATCTTTCCCTGTATCGTCTTCCTGTCCAAAAGCGTCCGATGTCACCGTAACGGCACAGACTGCCGTCTTCCCCTGAATCTCTGCCGTTATCCTGGCCGTCCCCTTCTTCAATGCACGAATCTGTCCAACGTCAGACACTGCCGCCACTTCCGCATCGGAAGATTCCCAGATCACCGTTTTGTCTGTCGCATCAGGAGGCGTCACATTTGCTTCCAGTTCAGCCACATCGCCGCCCGCCAGTGTAAGCTTTGTCTGATTCAGTTCCATGCCGTCCGCCAAAACTTCCTCCAATGGAACCGATACATATATTGTGTCCGACTCGCCGTAATGGCTCTTTTCCGCTCCGTCGTAACAGCTTGCAACGGCAGCCGAAACAGGATATTCTCCCGCGTCCGCTCCGTTTTTTAACCAAAATTTCAGTTCTGCGAGCGTTCCGTCCGCTGTGGATTCCGTATCTGCAGCCCATTCCAGAAGCGCCGTATTTTCCGGGTTCCGCGTCAGTGGGCCAGGCGCGGCCGCTCCATTTTTCACCTCAATCAGTTCCATGCTGTCCGCATCATAATTTACATAAACGCCAAGCGCAGCCACACCTGGATTTTCATCTATTCTGACAGCCATTGTAACAATACGATCCCGTACCTCTGACACCTCTGTCAAAGACAGTTTCACATCATTGGCAAAATAGGGTTCCCCATTCGAACCGATTGCCTTTGACGGGTCATAGCCTAATTTTACTGTGTGATCTGACAGATACTGATTTAACCGAATGATATCTCTTCCGTCAATTATGCCGTCTCCGTTCACATCCGCTGCCTTTTCGTCAAAATTCCCGGAGCCTTTGCCCAGAATAATATACTCGCGAATGGCCTGCACGTCCTCTTCATTAATCTTCCCGTCGCTGTTGACGTCGCCGTAGCTTGCCGTATCGACATAGACTTTGCCTTCCACTGCTCTTACTGCAACTTCCCGCTCATTTTCGTTATAACATACTAAAGAATCCGCAACGATTCCGATTGCGGTTTCCGCCGAGCCATCTTCCAATGAAATATCCGGTTTTACGCGAAATGTAACGGTTCCCATCTCTTCCTGCGTCGCGCTTCCGGTCGTCACATCATTTGCAGAGTCCCACATGATGACGTCATCCATCATAAACAAATGGTTCTCCATCCGATTCTCTGCACTCAAAAGCTCAAGGGCTTTCGTATCATACTTAAGCTTTAACATCATAAAGCTAAAGCCCGGATTTTTCGTAAGCTTAATACCTACCTGTATCTCTCCTCCGGGAACTGCATCCGCCACATCTCCAAATGTAACGACTGCTATGTTTTCCATTGGCTGCTCTTTCACTGTCACCTCAAAAGACGCTGTTTTTCCTCCATATGTCACTGTAAGCGTCTGCGCCCCTGCTTTTTTACTCTCATATCCGGACACGGTATAATTAGAAGTTACGGTTTCCGTTTTTCCATTTGTATAAGTAAGGTTTAATATCATCCCTTCCGTATTCAATTCTTCACCATATTCATACATTGTTTTACGCGGAGGCTGATTTACGGAAACAGAAGCAAGATCGTTCACCGTCTTATCCCATACCGCATACAGTGTGACCGTCTCATTTTCGTTATAATCGCCGCCGCTTTCATATAAAACCTTTTCGCTTTTTGGAAAAAGCCCCCATCCTTTAAATATATAACCGTCTCTGACCGGTTTGTCCTCTGACAGCGTAAGCGTTTCTCCAAACGTCTTTGTCTGATCCTGCGGCGCGCCGGTTCCTCCGTTCGCATTATAAGACACGGTATAGGCATTTGCCTGCCAGCGTGCGTAAATGCCGCTTAAATTTTCATCCAATTCTTTTCCCGCTTCAATTTTTTGTCCGTCCTGTTCGACATCATACCATCCTGCAAATGTATATCCTGTCCGTTCCGGCGCCTTCGGGAAATTGGCTTCTGTAAAACTTGCTTTTCCATACTGTGCGTAAAGCGTTACGTCTGCATTTGGGGTATAACTCGCTCCGGCGTTCACCGTGGCTCCTGTTCCGTCCTGTTTTGTATTCCAGGAAAGGAATTTCCTCTCTAAAATAATACCTTCCTGCGTTTTCGCCTCTTCCATTCCGTTTGTAACAGAAACAGGCTGCATCCTGCCGCACAGAGATTCTGCCGCTTTTACGGCTTCTTCATACGTCTGAGCCTGTATATCCGGAGCTTTTTCTCCTCCGTTTGCATCATACGTAATATAATAGGTATTTTTTCTCCATACGGCATACAGTGTGACGCTTACATTTGCAGAATATTTACTGCCGCTTGCGTAAAGGTCATACCCCTTTGCATCTGTCCATCCTGCAAACCTGTATCCCGTCCGCTTAAGCGTTGTATCGCTTAAAGTAATCTCTGTTCCCTTATTTGCCGTCTGCGCCGCAGGAGGATTTCCTGTGCCGCCGTTTGCGTCATATTTCACCGTATACTGGTCAATCAATGCCGAGCTGTCGATCCATCCGCAGCGAAAGCCTACGTCAGCCGGATAAATAATCTGGCTCATACTGCCGCTTTTTGCGATAACAGTTACATTATCTCCCACGTCAACCCATCCTACTTCAACGGCCTGATTTGATTTATAATACGTCTTTGTATATTTCGGCGCTTTCAGAGAATACGGCTCAATATTAGCTGCACTGAAATCAGAAAATTTTCCATACACCGTCTGCGTCTTTCCATAAAAAGGACAGGTAAACCTGCACCAGCCATTCGTATAGACCTCCTGAATTACGCAGTCGTCATTTACATAAACATGCCCTACATAAGAACCGTTTATGGCAGTATAGGCATTTACCGCACTGTTGGAATCCGACAAAATTCTGCATTTGAAATTGATTGGGTATTTTGTATTCCTCGTAGGCGCTAAAGCAGGCGGATCCGAATTGGGAGACAGTTTTGCCCACCCAAGCTCATAATATCCTTTCCCCGACATCGGCATGAAAACCTGAGTGGCAGAACCGGACGTTCCAATTGTCAGACAGCTATCTCCCGGATAAATCCTGTATATGTGCGCGCTTAAGTTTGGTTTACTGTACAGATTAATATAATCAGAAGATTTATAGCTTCCAATTGCCGCAGTCGGCGACTGAATAAAATTACTGATCTTCGTAAAACCCACCCGGGAGCTTCCGTCATTCCACGGACAAGTCACCTTGCACCAGCCGTTCGTATATAATTCATGAACGGTACATTCATCCGTCGGATAAATATTTCCAATTTTGGTTGTCAAATTCGATTGAAAAAGCCCTGCATTTCCGGTTATGCAAGTATATCCTTTAAATCCTTTTACAGCATTATATTTGGCATCCTCCTGAAAAGAAGTTGGAACCGGACCGATTGTCCCTGACGAACCGGAGCCGTAATTCGGCGTTACAAACCCCCATAACCATCCGGATGATAAAGAACAACTGCTTGCGTGCACTCCATGAGGATTTGTCTCTGTATTATTCCCATCAATGTAATACACTCTGCCCTGGTAAGAATACTCTACAATACCTATATGCTGACTGGCATTCGGGCCAAAAAATACAATGTCTCCGCATTTCGGGCTATAACCGGAACCTTTTAAATGACTAACGCCGCCTGCGTTGATCAGACGGTTTTTCATATCTGTCGTATTTGCCGTCTTTGGAATAATGCTTGTTGGAATTTTCGCCTGATTGGCACACCATGATACAAATGCCGCGCACCATGCATACTTTGCCGCCACTCCGTTATTGTTGACGCGTCTTCCATAATACCAGTCATTGTACATAATATCATCGGAATTGCTGCTTCTTTCTTTTATTCCAAGCTGGCTCTTTGCTATTAATACAAGGTTTTCCGACTGACTTGCCGCATGAACTTCAACTGCCGGCACATATATGGCGATACAATTCACAAGCATGAAAAAAACCAACGCATGAACCATATGCCTTTTTATTCTTTGGTTCCAATCTTTTTCCTTCATGATCGCTCCCCCCTAATTTATCTGAATCTTTATACTTCCCTTTTTTCCGCTGCCGTCTGTCGCATACGCAGTGATTCTTACTTTTTTTCCTTTTCCCGCTTTTTTCGTTTTCACAACTCCCTTTTTTGAAACTGCAGCATACCGGGGATTTGAACTTTTCCAGAGCACCGTTTTATTTGCGCCCTTTTCCGCCTTCACTTTCGCTTTCAGCTTTACGGATTTTCCTGCTTTACAGCTCTTTTTTCCGGCAATCTGCACCTTTTTTACAGCTCCTTTCATCACCTTAAGCTTCAGGCGCGCCGTCTGCCCCTTACTGTCAGAAGCCGTAATCACCACAGATTTTCCTCCGGCCTTTTTTTTCACGGAAACTATCCCGGCGGAATTAACGGAAGCCGCCTTTAAATCGGAAGACTGAAAACGAAGCCCAAAAACCCCGGCTGTTCCCGCCGCTGTCACAACTTCCAGTTTTACTTTCTTCCCCGCCGCAATTTTATTGGAGCCTGTGGAAGAAACAAGTGAAAAAGGAAGCGTCTCCTCCGTCTGTTCTTCCGGCTTTTTATCTTCCGGTTTCCCGTCCTCCGGCTTCTCATTTTCCGGATCTTTTCCCCCATCTTCTTTGTCGACGATATTTTCGTCAATTACATGAAAATTCTCAACAACCTTTTCTCCTCCGGCAACTCCAAGCGTCATGGAGGAACCAATGACATTCCCGATATAATTCATTGATTTATACTGTTCTGTTTCGTCGGAAGAATAAAATTCCGCTCTTACATCCGTCGCGTCTCCTTCCACCCGCACGATATTTGTCTTGCTGCTGTCATCTACGTGTACAAAAACACTGGATGCCGATGTGCCGACCGCGAGCATCCGATCCACATCGCACATGGTAAGCTGCATCTGGCCAATACTCTGATCTGTATTTTTCACAATGTATTCATCTGCGGGCAGATAGATCAGCGGCTGTATTTTGGATTTGTCATAACCGCCGTCCGATGTGGCGCATACCGGATAGTATTCAAAAATTTCTTCATTCTCCGACTTAAGCTCTCCATCCTCAAGCACAGCCAGTTCGGCTCCGTTTTTGTCGCAGATAACGGCGTTCGCCGTATTCATCGTCATAATATTTTTCTCTGACGGCGTTTTATCTCCAAGGCTGCGGTTCAGCCATACTTTGACAAAACTGTCATAACTGATATAACTGATGGTACAGCCTGAATCCCGGCTTGTTTCTGACGACCAGACCATGCTCTGCGCCGGGCTGCTGCCGTCATAACGCCAGCCGGTATATGTGCCGTTTTCTTTTGTAAGCGTGATATATTTCTGTATGCCGGGATGATTGCAGTCATAGACATAAATTCTTTGTTCCGTACCGCTGACATCCTCTATGCGGTATCCCGTCACCGCATGCGCGCCCTGCGGCCCGCTGCTGTCGAGCACAATAATGACTGCGGAATCTTTTTCCATTGCGTCCTCTAATGCGCTGCACATACGGCTGATTTTTCCCTTGTTGGACTTTCTGATAATCGCAGACACCGTTTCATCCACCTGTGATACCTGCATCATCTCAATAAAATCAAGGAGCGACATACGGATATTGCTTTTCCGGTTATAATCATTCAGTTCCAGTTCTTTTATCAGGGAAGCCTTGTCATTAAATCCCTCTACCTCAATATCATCCCTGCTATCATTAAACATAATGCTTGTCGCAGACATTCCATAACAATTCCCGCTCCATTTCCCAAATTCTTTCGTCCAGTAATCATAGTATCCTTTTGCCCGCGGCGTATTTCCCCATAACTTCGTAAAAATGCTTTCTTCATCAATAATATAATCATCCGAATATCCGAAGTCTTTTCTTGTATTGCCGAACTGATAAGTAAAACGATTGAAGCCATCCTCAGAATCCCCATCGCCTTCTTTTTGCCCAATTACAAATGTCCTGGTAAGCGAACCGGTATAAGGACTTTTTCCTGTAATTTTAACTGTGGCCGTTCCCGCGCTTACATTATTTTCATAAGATACGTCATAATAAGCCGCGTTCAGCGGTATATAGGAACCGTCTTTCTGAATTTCCCGAGTTACATGGACGTCGGGCGTTTTTGCCTTTCCGTCTGCAATATAACTGTCTTTCGGAAGCTCTTCTTTATATTTTTTCCCATCCGCCGACAACAGGACATTCCAGCCGCTTATATCCTTAGGGCCAATAAAAAAATGGATATGCCAGGAGCCATAGCCTTCGTATTTTCCGATCCCGGTCACAAGTATCGTAGCTTTTCCAGGCTCTTTGTTATTCGTATACGTCAGCCGGTAATCTAAGTTTTCTGTCAGAGTATCGCCCATGGTTCTCCCGTCATATAATACAATCTCCGGCTTTGGGCAGATTTCTTCGCCGGTATAATCATAATCGGCGCCAAATCCCATGGCTGCCGTCAGATCGGAAAATCCATGAATCAAAAAATACCGTTCTATCGTATCTTTATAAGGATATTTTCCTGTAATTGAAATCTTTGCGTATTTCGCCTTGTTTTTGCTGTCATAAATTCCGCCGTAACAACTGTAGCAGTCCGGATCAAAGGACGGATTGATATTATTTGTACAGGAAACCGCATAATCTATTCCTTCCGTCAGCCGCTTTCCTTCATAAGTAACCGTAAATTCCGGACACTGCGGCTGTCCGGTGTAATAATGTTCCCTTGAGCTTGTAAAAACAAACGACGCGTCTTCTAACGATTTATAGCCTTCTAACGTTTGATCTCCATTATAAATTTTTTCATCTTCCGTTCCGTCAGAGCATACTGTCCCCGCATAGCTGTATTGATCTGACGAAAGATCAAGATTTAACGCAGGCCGCATACCATGCGAAGACTGAAAAACGACTGTGCCAAAACCACTGGCCCTGCCAAAGTAATCAACATACGAGGCATAACTTGGATACTTGCCCGGCGAACGAAGCCACCATGAACAATAACCGTCTTTTTCAGCGGTCATATTTCCGCTCAGACTGCCGAATGTTCCCATCGCCTTTGCATAAACGCTGCTCTTACAGCAGCGAGCCTCATCCAGTATCTCGCTGTCCGGGCAAAAGCCATTCGCCGCGGCGCTGTTTCCATATACCTCCGATTCCAGCAGAAAAAATATCTTATCTTTCGTATTGTTTCCTCCAGTGGTTCCATCCGAAAGATTATCCATATTTATCACATTCGTATTCACAATTGCCTGTTCCTGCGCATAAGAAAACGCCTGCTTTATAAAATTTTTACTGCTGAAATCTTTTCCGTACTTATTAAAAGTCCTTCCATAGCCATTTAACCAGCTTCGAACCGTACTTTCCTCCCATGTAATGTCTGTACGTTCTATGTTATATTCCTGACTGTCTAAAGCAACGTCTGAAAGAAGCAGGGCCTGATTATTTTCTTTCTTCAGTACGCGCCATTTGACAGGCTCATATTTAAAATAATGAAATGTATCTGCATTCTCCCATTTGAAATATTTTCTTTCTCCAAAAAAAGCTATATTCGCATCACTCCTTTTCATCCTTCGGTATTTCTGTCCATTTAACGTCATATCTCCGTTTGCATCCCACCCGGAAGCGTTCTTTAAGGCATTGTACAAACTGCTGTCTTCAATCAAATCCCCCTCCTCAAGCAAAGCCCTGTCAACTGCGGTATATCCCTCTTTTGAAGCGACCACCTCCGCCTGGGGATAACTGCCGAACCAAACGCAGTCCCAGGTAACGTTCCGGCCTGCCTCCATACCGGAATCTTCCTTTATCACCGGGTTCCTCAAACTGGAAACACCGGCTTTTATTTCTGCTTTCTGTGCGCTGACTGTGACTTTGCCGCAAAGTCCAATACACATGGATAACATAAGAATCCATACCAACATCCTGCGAACCATTTGATTTCCCATTTTTTCTCCTTTCCTGCCATCCTTTAAAAACCAATTGTCTGCGCATTTCAAAATCCATGTTATTTTTCCATTTTACCAGCATGAACTTCTCTTGCAAAGCATCCCGAAATTCACTTTTTCAAAATGAAGGCTTTTTGTCTTTTATTTTAACGAATGAAATAGGGTTTCTTTTTCTTCTTCTTCCGACAATCAAATAAGAGACAGAATCTTCTAAAAAGATCCTGTCTCCGTTTTTTAATCATTTTATTGTTTTGTTATAGCATCAACATCAGACAAATTTGAATTCATTTACAATTCTCGATAATACAGACAAATGCTTTCAAAATGCCCGTCCTTCATCCTAAAACCTTTCGGTATCGTTCCCAACTGTGTAAATCCTAACCTCTCATACAAATGGCGCGCATGAATGTTACTCTCGACAACCGCATTAAACTGAAGCGTTCCGAAGCCAAGCCTTTTCGCATTGAACAAACAGTCCTTTACTAATCGCTCTCCGATGTGCTTTCCCCTGCATTCCGCATCTACCGCATAGCTTGCATTGCAGATATGCCCGCATCGTCCGACATTGTTTGGATGCAAGATATATAGTCCAACAATTACTCCGTTCTCTTCCGCAACTCCGCAGTAGCTTTGTGAAGCGAAAAACTCCATTCCGTTTGATAGTTCAAGCGCTTCTTCCTGTGGAAACGCGATGCCTTCTTCCACTACCTCATTCCATATTTTTATCATTTCCTCAAGGTCGCTTACCGCGTACTTCCTGATTAACATTTGCTTTTAACTCCTTGAAATACCGCTTTTATTCGTTCACCTCGAACTTATAACCCATACCCCAGATTGTCTTGATGCACTCGCCGGATTTTCCCAGCTTATTGCGCAGCTTCTTCACATGGGTGTCAATCGTTCTTGCGTCGCCAAAATAATCGTAATTCCAGACATGATTTAAAATTTTTTCTCTGGAAAGCGCTATGCCCCGGTTCTCAATAAAATATGCCAGCAGTTCAAATTCTTTATAGCTTAATTCCACGCGGTTCCCATCCGCGGTTACAAGATGCGCCGCCTTATCCATTACGATGCTCCCGGCTTCCACTATCTGCCCTTCCTCCGACTGGTTTCCCGACCTGCGCAGAATCGCCTCAATACGGGCGACTAAAATCTTCGGGCTGAAAGGTTTTGAAATATATTCATCCACGCCGAGATCAAAACCCTGCAGTTCATCGCTTTCGTCTCCTTTTGCCGTCAGCATGATAATCGGAATCTTTGAAGTCTCACGAATTTCCCGGCAGACATCCCATCCATTGATTTTCGGCATCATTACATCCAGTAAAATCAGAGCAATCTCTTTATCCCGGTAAAAAATATCAAGCGCTTCTTCCCCGTCGCACGCCTCAAGCGCTTCGAAATTATCCCGAATCAGAAAATCCCTGACTAATTTACGCATCCTGCTCTCATCATCCACGATTAATATTTTCACTTTATCCATAACGAACCTCACATTTCTTTTCTCTTAAAGCGCGTCTGAAAACGCAAAGCATTTTTAAGACACACTCCAGTCTATCACAGGATTATGAAAAAAATATGAATTTAAAGATCCGTCTCTCCTGCCGGAACATCCTTCTGATTGAATGCTTTTTCCCGTTCTTTTAATTTTTCTTCCCGTTCCTTTAGCTGTGTTTCCCAGATCTCGTATTTTTCAATCAAAGCATTTTCATAGTTAATGATGTTGATATTCCCGCTTGTCGCCGCCACTGCAAACATTCCAATTATAATCAGCAGCAGAATGACGCTGACGGACAGGCTTGCCCGAAATAACGGTTTGTAGTCTTTATTTTTTACTTTCGCCTCGCGGACTGTTTTCTCCTTTGTCCTTTCCCGGCTTCCTTTCTGTCCGGAGGAACCTTCTTCCATTTTGAGGCTTTCCAAATCTGAAATAACAGGAATTGGCGGAATGTCTTCGTTTAAAATGGACTCCTCCGCCTTTAAATATTCCTGAAGCTCATGCAGATATACATATCCGACCGGAGTTTCAAAAAGACGCTGCCCTGCCATCTGGCAATATACCTGAAAAACAACCTGCGGGTTTTTCATATCCGCGCTGTTTTTAATGTAGCGTATGCCTTCTCCCTCTTTTACCGCCTTCTCCATCATCTGTTCATCCGAAAACGCAAAACCGCCCGCTTCGTATGGTGTCTCTCTCATATTCTCCTCCCGTGCGCACTCTTTTTCTTTGTTCCATTATAATAAAGTAACGCCGGAAAAGCAATCCCAAAGAACGCCCGCTCAAAAAATCACTTTCGGTGCAGACGCTCAAGCTGTTCGGAACGTCTTATGATTTTCTCCGCATATTCCGTATAATCCGCCTGCACTCCACGATCCAATGCATTTCTGCTGCCGTTATACATCATCAGCACCGTTCCCATATCACCGTACTCCATAAACAGTTCCGCCAGATAATCCGCCGCCAGAAGGATATTGCTCCTTGCGTCATAGATATCTGTCACGCCGAGCCTGCTCATACGGTTTTGGTGATACTTCACATTAATCTGCATCAGTCCCTTGCAGTTTCCATTCTCCGCCTTTGGATTGCCGGAGGACTCTGATTCCATGATTGCTTCTAACAGTTCCGGACAAATCCCGTACTGTCTACCTATTTCTTCACAATACGCCACGCATTCCGCAGATACAAACGTATCCGCCCCTTCCGCTTTCAGTCCGTATTGCGCCGTACAGCAGAGCTGAATGATAAAAACTGTAAAAAGCGTCCACTTCATCCCTTTTTTATTCTGCATAGTTTCCCTCCCGGAATTATTTCATCATTATAAGATATGCAAAAACCGCAATAACTTTCGATTATATAATTCTATGAGGAAACGTTTATTTTATTCCAAAATCATAAAACTTTTTGTTTTTTCTCCTATCTCCCCCTGGCAATCAGCCTATAAACAGTCACTTTCTTCTTGGGTTACGATTTCCTCCATAATATCCGCACTATTTTTATTAGGTGGGTTTATTTGCTGAATAACTGCTTTGCTGATACAATTATTATCCATATCTTTTAGCAGTCTTTCCGTTGTAGCATAATTCAAGACAAATACACCCAGTGACGTTTTGTAAAGGACTTTTTAATCAAATTCACAAAAAGTTTACATTTATCCATCTTTATTTTTAGATAATAGTTTTCCCGCCATATAATAGAACCCGTTTCAACATACAAAATAACCTGATGGTTAAGAGAATTTTATTGAAATTATGTTTATAATTATGCTAGAATCATACTTACAAGTTCTGGTAAATTATTAACATTTGAAAGGATATGATTGTAATGGAGAAGTCTTTACCTAATGATAAGGAATTAGAAGTTTTAACGTTATTTTATAATAGATTTTATGATTTGTATGAAGAAATTACTAATGATAATTTTTTTAAAGAAAATGCTCAATTACGCTTTTTTAAATTGAGAGAAGCATTTTCGATATACAAAGAATTATTAAGCTATGAGCCAATAAAAAGCTATCTTGAATGGATGAAAAGAGGTGGAAGACCCCCTCTTGAAGGTATTATCGCAGATGGTCTATTTAGCTTTATACGAAATTTATTATTACACTTTCCTATTTTTAAAACCTGGGATGAAGTATATGTAAATAAAAATTTAGCTACATGGAGTAAAAAAGGACAAATTGATAAATTTCTGCATAAATGTACTCAAATAAAAATTGATGGTAGTGGAATCCTTCAATATCGAATTTGGGAAGTTAAGAAAGAAAAAATGACATACTTTTCAATACATTTTCCTGAGGTCTATAATCAAAATGATATTTATTTGAAAGACATAATTTCTGAAGATGCTGGCATGAAGTTTTGCATGGCACTAATGAGAGAAGTCTTGGATACACAAGTCGAAAATGCGGATGAACCCGATATTAAAATTATGTCTCAGGTATACATGCCCATTAAAACAAAATAATTTTTTGACAAATTCACATTTTATAAATAGTGTCTTGTATAATCGTAAAAATTATAGACTGGGAACCTGTCTTTAGATTCCCAGCCTACAGTTTTGTCTATGCACTTCTATCAGCTTTCAGTTGTTTTACTTCTTCAAGAGAAAGTCCTGAAATATTAACGATTTCCTCCAACGCATATTTGCCAGCTGCCAGCATACGGCGTGCCGTAGCTTTCATGCCTTCACGGATGCCTTCCTGTAAGGATTCGTTTCTCATATCTTCCATGGCCTTACACATAATCTCGATTCCCTCCTTGCTTTCCTTGAAAAATTTCACCCTGCTTGCCAGGATTCCGTAGTACATATCTTTTGCGTCCGTACAGGAGAAGTCATGCATTAACTTCCCGATTGGCGTATCTCCACGGTAAGCGCCATTTACATACAGTATGTGCGAACCGTCCTCAAATCTTTCCCCGGTTCCTAAAAAGCACCGCTCAATCGGATAGAGCGGCAGCCCTTTTCCCATTACGTCATTCTCTGTGATAAAGATTACCCACGTTTCCGGCAGCTTGTCGAAGTCCTCGCCTTTCTTCAAAAGGTTTGCGTCCATCATGCTGCTGTTGTACCTGGCTCTTTTTCTCCCGGCTCCTTTGTCGGAGCGCTGTACCTCCACGTTCAGTTTTGCCCCTGTGCTGTCTG
>CAJUIS010000024.1:0-12109 GCA_910586645.1 uncultured Lachnospiraceae bacterium
TCCTGCTTGTATGCCCGTAAATCAAGGCTTTTTTGAGATAATCAACCATTTTATGGAGAAAAAATGATCTTAAATTAAAATATATTTTAATTTTTATAAAGAATATGCTATAATACGTCCAGACAAAAAATTAGGAGGTATGGATTCATGGGAATGACGATGACCCAGAAGATTCTTGCGGCGCACGCAGGTTTGGAATCGGTACAGGCGGGACAGTTAATTGAAGCTGATCTGGATCTTGTGCTGGGAAACGATATTACTTCACCGGTAGCCATCCATGAGATGGAAAAGATGAAGACAAAAGGAGTATACGATAAGGATAAGATTGCACTTGTGATGGATCATTTTGTGCCAAACAAAGATATCAAATCCGCACAGCACTGTAAGTGTGTCCGTGAATTTGCCTGCAGACATGAGATTACGAATTATTTTGATGTGGGAGAGATGGGAATAGAACATGCTCTGCTGCCGGAGAAAGGGCTTACTGTTGCCGGAGACGTTATTATTGGAGCGGATTCGCACACATGTACATACGGCGCCCTTGGGGCGTTTTCTACGGGAGTGGGAAGCACAGATATGGCGGCCGGAATGGCAACAGGAAAGGCATGGTTTAAAGCGCCTTCCGCAATAAAATTTAACCTGACCGGAAAACCGGCGAAATGGATCAGCGGAAAAGACATAATTCTTCACATTATCGGAATGATTGGCGTGGACGGCGCATTATATAAATCAATGGAATTTACGGGAGACGGAATTTCTTATCTTTCTATGGACGATCGTTTTACGATAGCCAATATGGCAATTGAAGGCGGCGGAAAGAACGGCATTTTTCCGGTGGATGAAGTATGTGAAGCGTATCTAAAAGAACATTCTGTTCGTTCTTATCAGATTTATGAAGCGGATGAAGACGCAGTGTATGATGCGGAATATACGATTGATCTGAGCGCTTTGAAACCGACAGTTGCATTTCCGCATTTGCCGGAAAATACGAAAACAGTGGACGAAGCGGGCGACATTAAAATCGATCAGGTTGTGATTGGTTCCTGTACCAATGGACGTCTGGAAGATTTGCGGGCGGCAGCGAATATTTTAAAAGGAAAAAAAGTTGCAAAAGGCGTACGTGTTATTGTGATTCCGGCAACGCAGAAGATTTATCTGGATGCGATGGAAGAGGGGCTTTTGAAAATTTTTGTGGAGGCCGGAGCTATTGTAAGCACGCCGACCTGCGGCCCGTGCCTTGGCGGTTATATGGGGATTTTAGCGGAAGGGGAACGCTGCGTTTCGACGACAAACCGGAATTTTGTGGGACGTATGGGACATACGGAATCGGAGATCTATCTTGCAAGCCCTGCGGTTGCGGCGGCAAGCGCAATTACAGGAAAGATTTCAAGTCCTGATGAAGTCAGACAGGAGGAAGCATAAATGAAAGCTGCACATGGAAATGTATTTAAATATGGGGACAATGTGGATACGGATGTAATTATCCCGGCAAGATATCTGAATTCTTCCGATCCCAGGGAACTGGCGGCGCACTGCATGGAAGATATAGACAAAGATTTTATAAAAAATGTGAAAGCCGGAGACATTATGGTGGCCGTTAAAAATTTCGGATGCGGTTCTTCAAGAGAACATGCGCCGATTGCGATAAAAGCCGCGGGCATAAGCTGCGTTATCGCGGAAACATTTGCAAGAATTTTTTATCGGAATGCGATTAACATTGGCCTGCCGATTGTGGAATGCGCAAAAGCGGCGCAGGAAATCGAAGCGGGCGACGAAGTGGAAGTTGATTTTGACACAGGCGTAATTACCGACAGGACGAAGGGGACAACGTATCAGGGCCAGGCGTTTCCGGAATTTATGCAGAAAATAATTGACAGTGAAGGGCTTGTCAATTATATCAATCAGAAATAAAATAATTGCGAAACATAAAAAAACAGACAATTTTTATTACAAATCTATTAATTTTCTCTTATTCTTGTCCATTTTGAAAAGAAATAGAGTATAATGAAACGAAATGCAATAAAAAGGAGTGAAACTATGGTTCGCAGAAAAAGAAGAGCGAGAGTTTTGCGCAGGGCTTTGCTTCTGGCGCTTGGAACTGTTCTGTTTCTGTTGTTCGGCCTGTACGTGTTCTTCGGAATTTATTTCCGCTCACATTTCTTTTATCAGACCAGCATCGAAGATATTTCAGTCGGCGGCCTGACTGCAGAAGAGGCAATTGAAGAACTGCGTATGGAGGTCAAGGATTATCTTCTGGTGATGTATGACAGGGATGGGAATAAATATCAGATTCCAGGCGTGGATTTTGGATATGATTACCAGCCTCTGGGAGAAGAAGAGAAATTGATTGAAGGGCAGAATTCCCTGCTCTGGCCGGTAAAGATCGGAAAAGAAAAAAAGCTGGAGATGGAAAAGAGCATTACATATGACGAGAATCTGCTGAGAGAAAAAGTGGCGGCTCTTGATTGTCTGAAAGAAGAGCGGATGAAAAAGCCCGTGAATGCGTTCATTCAAATGACGGAAGCAGGTTATGAGCTTGTTTCTGAGGAGCGCGGCAGTTATCTTTTTGCGGATAAATTGTTTGCAAGAGTAAAGGCGGCCGTTGATGCAGGCGAGTCGGAAATTACTTTTACGGATGATCTTTATGAGAATCCGGCTGTAACTGCTTCTGATCCGGTTTTAACGGAATGCATGGCGAAAATCCAGTCGTATTTTGGAGCGGAAATTACCTATGATATGGGCGTTGACAAAGAGGTTGTGGATACAGGAGTGATTTCCTCCTGGATTACGGTGGATGAAAATTACAATGTTACATTCAATGAAGATAAAGTTGCCGCTTACGTACAGAGCCTTGCGAGTAAGTATAATACGTACGGGGATGAACGGGAATTTCTGACAGCCAAAGGAGATACCGTTACAATCGGCGGAGGCGATTATGGCTGGGTGATTGATAAGGAGAAAGAACGCGAGCAGCTTCTTGAGGAAGTGAAAAACGGCGAGATTAAGACAAGAGAGCCGGTTTATTCCCAGACGGCTGTCAGCCGCAGTAAAAATGATATTGGAAGCACTTATATTGAAGTGGACTATACCAATCAGCATATGTGGTATTTTGAGGAAGGCACGCTGAAACTGGATTCGGATTTTGTATCTGGAAATATCAGCAGGGGCAACGGGTCGCCGGACGGTGTGTTCAAAGTTGTCTATAAGAAAAGTCCCGCCGTGTTAAAGGGCGAAGACTATGAGTCTGACGTGACATACTTTATACCATTTGCGTATAACGTTGGGTTCCACGACGCTTCCTGGAGACATGGAAGGTTTGGAGGAACGATTTATAAAAATTCCGGTTCCCATGGCTGTATAAATATGCCGGAGGAAAAAGCGGCGAAATTATATGAGCTGGTGAAAGTGGATACGCCGGTTGTGGCATATTACAGAGAACCGGTAAAACTGACGGCGGAAAATACAAAGATTTCCAATGCTTACTCCTATTATGATGAGGAAAAGGAAAAGGCAAAAGAAGAAGCGGCAAAAAAAGCGGCGCAGGATATGCCAAAAACGCAGGAAGGGCAGAGAATTGCCGAAGACGGGAGCATTGAGACGATAGAATAAGACGGACGGAACAGAGAAGAGAGGAAAAACAATGGAATTAATATATCAAAGCACAAGAAATGCAGAGGAAACGGCAACTGCATCGCAGGCGATTTTAAAGGGCCTTGCAAAAGAAGGCGGCTTGTTTGTGCCAAAGGAGATTCCGGCGCTGGACGTGGATTTTGAAACCCTGTCAAAGATGACTTATCAGGAAACGGCCTATGTGGTTATGCAGAAGTTTTTGACGGATTTTACAGAAGAAGAATTAAAAAAATGCATAGACGCCGCCTATGACGAAAAATTTGACACAAAAGAAATTGCTCCGTTAAAAAATATAAACGGCGCTTATTATCTGGAATTATTTCATGGCGCTACGATTGCGTTTAAAGATATGGCTCTGTCCATTCTTCCGCATTTGCTGATTACGTCGGCCAGGAAAAATCATGTTCAGAATGAGATTGTCATTTTGACGGCTACTTCAGGGGATACGGGAAAAGCGGCGCTTTCCGGTTTTGCAGATGTGGAAGGGACGAAGATTATCGTGTTTTATCCAAAACACGGCGTAAGCTGTATTCAGGAAAAACAGATGGTGACGCAGAAAGGAAAAAATACATTTGTAGTTGGCATAAACGGCAATTTTGACCAGGCGCAGACCGGTGTAAAGCAGATGTTTTCAGATGAGAAGCTGGCGGAGCTTATGGAAAATGCGGGATATCAGTTTTCTTCGGCAAATTCCATCAATATTGGACGGCTGGTTCCTCAGATTGTCTATTATGTCTATGCATATGCGAAGTTATATGCAAACGGAGAGATTGCGCACGGAGAAAAAATCAATGTCGTAGTGCCGACCGGAAACTTCGGGAATATTTTAGCGGCTTTTTATGCAAAGCAAATGGGACTTCCAATTGGAAAACTTATTTGCGCGTCCAATGAAAATAAAGTTCTGTATGATTTCTTGTCCAGCGGAATTTACGATAAGAACAGGGAGTTTGTTGTGACGTCTTCTCCTTCAATGGATATTTTGATTTCGAGCAATCTTGAGCGCCTGATTTACCGGCTTGCGGGAAACGACGCTTCTAAAAATTCTGATTTTATGAAAGCGCTGTCTGCTTGCGGCAGATATGAAATTACGCCGGAAATGAAAGTGCAGATGTCAGGTTTTTATGGAAATTATGCCAGTGAAGACGAGACTGCGGAAATGATTCGGAGCGTGTATCAAAAAACAGGATATGTCATGGATCCGCATACGGCCGTCGCTGCAGAAGTCTATGAAAAATATAAATCGGAAACGAATGATACAGAGGTAAAAGCGGTAATTGCATCTACGGCAAGCCCGTTTAAATTTACAAGAAGCGTAATGGATGCGATTGATCGGGAAGCATATGGCTCTATGACAGATTTTGAATTAGTGGATGAGCTGAGCAGAATTTCAGGGACAAAGACGCCGCAGGCAATTGAAGATATCCGGTATGCAGAAGCGCTTCATAATGCGGTGTGTGAGCCGGAAGAGATGGAAAGCGTTGTGAAAAAGATTTTAAAAATTGAACAGGACAAATAAAATGAGGAAGGGAACAAAATCCCTTCCTTTTCTATTTTATACTTTAATCAGGATATTTAATGTTCCAAACGGATAAATGATTGGAAGATGAAGAATGTTAGAGGAGCTGCTGATCATCGTGTTTTCCAAATTAACGGGAGGATTTAACAATAATTCAATTGAGTCTTCATTGGAAATATTTACATTAAATAATCCATTGTGTATATTTAAAAAATCCTCTATGGAAGCGCGGACATATTCATTAAATGCTGTAAAGTCCTCTTTTACATATCTGGAAGCAAATGCGATTGCAGAGTCTTCTTCTATATCCAGATAGGAGGTAAGAGAATACTCGCCGTTGATAATCTGTCCATAACAGTGATTTGTCACATATTCCTGACAAAGTATAGGGTTTAACGGCATAAAATCTTCTCCGATAAAACGGATTAGATTATTAAATAACAGCGACAGATATTTGATTAAATATTCCGGAATATCAGAGTAGGTAATTAAAAACAGGTTACGTATCAGAGTGTGTAAATTTTCCTTCTGCAGAGTGGCATTTTCCAGTTGTGAAAGCTGATTTTCCTGCTGATAAGAAATAATCAGATTGTCTAACTGGGTATTTGTCAGGGCGCCGTTTTCAACAAGTCTCTGACCGATAAGCAGATAAATGGGGATCTGCTGGTGAAGGAGAGATTCTAACTGTTCTTTGTTTAAATAACCCGCCTCTATGGCAAGTTCTCCAAAACGTTTTCCCTGATTCTGGCTTTGGCGCATCAGAATATCGTCTACCTGAGAAGTGCTCATATAACCGGCATGAATGGCCAGGGTACCAACCTTTAAATGCCTGATATGCTGTTCTTCCATAGCCTGAATTACTTGTTCTGCCGTGACTGCCCGTTTACTTAACAGGTAATTGCCAAAAAATTGTGCGTACATTTAAACGCCTCCTTCAAATCGATTTTTGAGAATGGATTCTATCTGCCATCCGTTCAGCGGCTTTTGAATGAAATCCCTGGCGCCAAGCTGGATTGCCTGTTTGAGCTGGGACTGCGTGCCTACGGAGGAGACAATAACGATGTCTGCTTCGGGATGGATTTCCATGATTTCAGATATGGCGGCATGTCCGTCTTTGACTGGCATAACAAGATCCAGAAAAACAAGATCCGGAACATATTCTTTGTACGAATCAATTACTTCCTGGCCGTTTGAGGCTTCTATAATGTGCTTTGCTCCCAAAGAAGTAATAATATTTGTTAATTGCCGCCTTGCTAAAATAGAATCATCACCAATTAATATTTTTGCATCCTCTAATTTCATTGCAATGCTCCTTTATGGTATTTGATATGGATATATGCGTCATATCAGCCTGTTAGATATTTTATGTAGATGTCAAAATATCCCTGTTTACTATGGTATCACAGTATTAAAAAATTATCCAGTGTAATTTTCATAAAACAGATAAAAATATTGCATATTGACAGCGGCCGGGATATAATGAGGGCGGCAGCGTATGCAGAAAGGGGAATCTATATGAGTTATATGATTATTTTTGATCTGGTTATCGCAGTTCTTGGGATATATCTGGTATCTTCCGCACTTCAAATGAAACGTACAGGAGAAATCAGCGGGATGTTTCACAGCAGTGAAAATACGGAAATATGCAGAGACAAAGAGGGGTTTATCAATGGAATTTACAGACAGACGCTTATTTTTGGCGTAATTTCTCTTTTGTTTGGCGTTGTGGATGCGGCAAACGGCATATTCTTTTCCGAGGGAAAAATTTTTGATTTTATCAGTATGGCTGCTTTTCTTCTGGCGTGTTTCTGGTTTTCTATGAAATTAAGAAAAGAAAAGGCGCGTTTTTTTGATGAAATGTAAAAGAGAATCCCGCTTGGCGGGATTCATTTGTGGGATTATCTCTCTGATAATGGAATATAATTCTTATGTTCATCGACAAACTTGTATGCAGGACGCATAATCTTTCCGCTGTAAGACAGTTCTTCCAGACGATGGGCGCTCCATCCGGAAATCCTTGCAATGGCAAAAATCGGTGTGTAAAGCTCTAATGGAAGATTCAGCATGGAGTATGCAAATCCGCTGTAGAAGTCGACATTTGGACTGACGCCTTTATAGATTTTACGTTCCTGTCCAATGATTTTCGGCGCCAGACGTTCAATCAGCGTATAGAGCGCAAATTCTTTTTCTTTTCCTTTTTCTTTGGAAAGACGCTCCACAAAAGAATGAAAAATAATGGCGCGCGGATCAGAAAGAGAGTATACGGCGTGCCCCATGCCGTATATCAGGCCGGCGCGGTCAAACGCCTGTTTGTTCAGGAGCGCGCGCAGATAATTGCCCACTTCTTCTTCGTCTGTCCAGTCTTTAATTTTTTCTTTCATATCCTCAAGCATCTGTACAACTTTGATATTGGCGCCGCCATGTTTCGGACCTTTTAAGGAACCGAGAGACGCCGCAATGACAGAATATGTGTCTGTACCGGAAGAAGATACCAGATGCGTGGTAAACGTGGAGTTGTTTCCTCCGCCATGTTCCATGTGAAGAATCAGAGCAATATCTAATAGTTTTGCTTCCAATGCAGAAAATTTTGAGTCCGGACGTAAGATGCGGAGAATATTTTCTGCGGTGGAATATTCCTGTTTTGGCTGATGAATATAAAGACTTGCACCGTCGTGATAGTGTTTATATGCCTGATATCCGTAAACGGAAAGCAACGGGAAAAGACTGATAAGCTGGAGACACTGCCGTAATACGTTTGGAAGAGATATGTCGTCTGCTTTTTCATCGTAGGAATAGAGGGTGAGAACGCTTCGCGCAAGTGTGTTCATCATATCTCTGCTGGGCGCTTTCATAATGATATCTCTTACAAAACTGGTTGGAAGCGTCCGGTAATAGCCAAGCAGCGAGGTGAATTCTTCAAGCTGCTGTTTTGATGGAAGTTTTCCGAATAAAAGTAAATATGTACTTTCTTCAAAACCAAAATGGCTTTGGTCATCAATTCCCTTTACAATATCTTTTACATTGTATCCGCGATAATAAAGGTTGCCGTCGGCAGGAACCGATTTTCCATTTTCCATTTTTGTTGCGGAAACATCGGAAATTTGCGTTAAGCCGACAAGGACGCCTTTTCCGTTTACATCACGAAGACCTCTCTTGACATCATACTCTGTATATAAGGCAGGGTCGATGGTTGCGGTTTCTTCACAGAGTTTGGAGAGTTTTAAGATTTCAGGCGTTATTTCGCTGTAAGTATTCGTTTTCATATACTGCCTCCCTTCTGTTTGTCGGATTATTATAGCATATGTTTCCATTGTAAAACAAGAAAAACCTACAGGATTCAAGAAAATTTAAAAAATTTTAGAGTTTGTTTATATTTTAACAATGTTGATTTTTGTGTAAAAGATAAGAAAACGCTGGAAAAATACAAGGTTTTACGATATGATATAAAAAAGAACACGGAATAAAGGGAGGAGAAAAATGGATACGGAAAAATTATTTGCCTGTATCGATCATACGGCATTGAAAGCATATACGTCATGGGAAGACATCCGAAAATTGTGCGGGGAAGCAGTCAGATATCGTATGGCGTCCGTCTGTATTCCCGGATGCTATATCAGGCGGGTGCATGAAGAGTTTCCGGAGCTTTGCATCTGTACAGTGGTTGGGTTTCCGCTTGGATACAGCCAGACGGAAGGAAAGCTTGCGGAAACCAGACAGGCCCTTTTGGACGGAGCGTCAGAAATCGATATGGTAATCAATGTCTGCGATGTGAAAAACAAAGACTATGCAAAGGTCAGGGAAGAAATTGCCGCAGTGAAAAAAACTGTAAAAGATAAGATTTTAAAGGTGATTGCTGAAACCTGTTACCTGAAAGAAGAGGAAAAAACCGCCGTGTGCAGAGCGGTTACGGAAGCAGGAGCGGATTATATCAAGACGTCTACAGGATTCGGAACGGCAGGAGCCGTTCTTGCAGATATCCGTCTGATGAAAGAAAATATCGGGCCGAACGTTAAAATAAAAGCGGCGGGCGGCATAAAAAGCAGGGAAGAAATGGAAGCGTTTCTTTCAGAAGGCTGCAGCCGCATCGGAACAAGTTCCGCGCTCTCTATGCTATTGCCGGATGGCAGAGAGGAGCGTCCGTAAAGTTTTCAGAGAGGGGTTACTATGGATATACTGCGTCTGATTGAAAACGCATACAATGCAAAAAAGAATTCTTACGCTCCTTATTCCGGGTTTCATGTGGGAGCGGCGCTTCTGACGGCAGAAGGGAAAATTTATCAGGGATGCAATATAGAAAACGCCGCCTATTCGCCGACGAACTGTGCGGAGCGGACAGCATTTTTTAAAGCAGTGTCCGAGGGGGAAAAGGACTTTAAGGCAATTGCGGTTGTCGGAGACAAAGAAGAGTATTTAGCTCCATGCGGCGTCTGCCGTCAGGTAATGACGGAATTTTGCAGCGCAGGGGAGTTTCAGGTTGTGCTTGCGAAAAACAGAACAGAGTACAAAATATTTACTTTGGAAGAATTGCTGCCGGGGGCTTTTTCGAAACAGAACCTTTTATAAAAATTTTCTAAAAAAGATTGACAAAAACATATCATAGTGTATATTGATAAGTGGTATATTTTAGGATATATAAGTAAGTTGAAGGAGGAAAATTTCATGGCAACAAAAGCGTATTACCCAATTGAAGAAATCGGCGCCGGAAAAGTTGGCTTTTCCAGAACACGTTCCATTATCGAGGGAGCTTTTTACGGCAACAACGTAGTAAAGGTGACGACATTAAGAGAAGCATATGAACTGGCAAAAAATTCACCTGGAACAATTGTAACGGATATGCCTGTATATAGAGGTGAGGAGTTTGGTCTTGACAAAGATGCCAAAGTTCTTTTGTTTAATGACGGTGCAGTAACCGGACGTTATGCTGCAGCGCGCCGTATCAAGGGCGAGCCGGGCGTGGACGCTGCCAAGCTTGATAAAGTGGCAATGGACGCTGTCTATGAATCCCGCTGGAAGACAATGTACCATGCGGAAGTGTTTGTAGGACTGGATCCTGAATTTATGGTAAAAGCTCACCTTCTGATTCCGGAAGGAGAGGAAAACATCATGTATAACTGGATGCTGAATTTCCAGTATATGTCGGATGAATATGTAAAAATGTACAAAAATTCCAAAGCAGTCGGAGAAGGCAAAGAGCCGGATATTTATATCTTTTCCGATCCGCAGTGGATTCCTCAGGAAAGACCGGACGTGGACTTTAGCTGCCTGAGCGATCCTCTGACATTATGCTATTTTGACACTGCGGAAAACTGCGCTTGTATTTTAGGTATGAGATATTTTGGCGAACACAAGAAGGGTACGCTGACAATGGCGTGGGCAATCGCAAACAGAAACGGATATGCTTCCTGCCACGGCGGACAGAAGGAATATACGCTTTCAGACGGTTCCAAATATGTAGCGTCCGTATTTGGCCTGTCAGGTTCCGGAAAATCCACGCTGACACATGCAAAACACGGCGGCAAGTACCCGATTACCGTTTTGCATGACGACGCGTTTATTATCAACTCCGACACCTGTTCATCCATTGCATTGGAACCGACTTATTTTGATAAGACGGCAGATTATCCGACCGGATGTGCGGACAACCAGTATTTATTATCAGCACAGAACTGCTCTGCAACTCTGGATTCAGAAGGAAAAGTTCAGTTGGTTACGGAAGACATCCGCAACGGCAACGGACGTGCAATCAAATCTAAGTTATGGTCACCGAACAGAGTGGATAAGATTGAGGCTCCGGTAAACGCTATTTTCTGGATTATGAAAGATCCGACGATTCCTCCTGTAGTAAAATTAAAGGGTTCTGCACTCGCATCGGTTATGGGTGCGACGCTTGCAACAAAAACTTCTACAGCAGAGCGTGTGGCGGCAGGAACGGATCTTAACGCGCTTCGTATCGTACCATATGCAAATCCGTTCAGGACATATCCTTTGGTAAACGATTATGAGAAGTTTAAGAAATTAGTGGAAGAGAAGAATGTAGACTGCTACATTGTAAATACAGGCGATTTCATGGGAGCAAAGGTAAAACCGGCGGATACGCTTGGAATCCTTGAGACAATCGTGGAAGGCAAAGCGACGTTTGAAAAATGGGGACCGTTTGAAGATATTGAAATTATGTATGACTGGTCCGGAAAGACCGGCGATTTCAAACCGGATCTTGGAGATAAAGATTATGTGGCGCAGTTAAAGAGCGCTATGGAAAACCGCGTAAGCGCAGTGGAAGGCTTTGCGACAAAGAAAGACGGTTATGATAAACTTCCGGATGAAGCTTTGAATGCATTAAAGAAAATCGTGGAAGAAGCTGCTTCACTCTAAGATAAATTATGTTATTTTACAAAATAAGGGAATCATGTATCAGGTTCCCTTATTTTTTTATGTATTTTGCATTGAAAAATGTGGAATAGTAAGGTATACTTAATTCATCCTGAAATGTTCGATACCCTGCTATTTTGAACCTACATTATTTTTATGGGTTTCCTACATTGCCGATTGGATGTCAGGCCGTCATTTTGCAGCGGAAGACAGAAGAAAGGCTGCGGTTACCCACCTGGCTTTGGCTAGGACTCAAAATTGCAGGAAACGGCATTTTGGGTTTTTCAAATAAAAGACGGATGGCGCGAAGCGGATTTTTCGTATGCTGTCCGGCGGTTTTGGAAAAATCAAAAGAGAATCTGAACAGGATACAAAAGATATTTATGTACAGAAGAGTTGGGAAGAACAGAAGAGTTGAAGAGAACAGAAGAAGAGTCATAAATATACAAATGACAGCATACAAATGAAAGAAGCTGCTTTTTCGGGCAGCTTCTTTTCCTTATTCATGCCGAAAGGCAAAAAGGGATGCTCGCAGAGTGTTTCCTTATTCATGCCGAAAGGCAAAAAGGGATGCTCGCAGAGTGTTTCCTTATT
>CAJUIS010000024.1:12209-34377 GCA_910586645.1 uncultured Lachnospiraceae bacterium
GTGTTTCCTTATTCATGCCGAAAGGCAAAAAGGGATGCCCGCAGGGTGTTTCCTTATTCATGCCGAAAGGCAAAAAGGGATGCCCGCAGGGCAGAGAGGGAAGGGAAAGGAAAAAGAACCATAAGGAGAGCGGCGTGAATAACAGAGCAAAAATAATAGTAATGGGATTTGGACTGGCAGTTCTTCTTTGCCTGTTTCTTTATAATGGATTGGAATCCAGGCAGGAAGCGTCATATGAATATTCAGAGGAATACGTACAGATAAAAGAGATTCCGGCAATGCTGAGTTTTTATTACTATACAGAAAAAGAATGGAAGGAGAAGATTGCAGAGGAGGATTTTGGGGAAGTGGTGACGTCTGAGACTGTCAAATGGATTTTGGAGCAGACAGGAAGCGCGGAATATATTACATATGATACGGAAGAGGCGTCTGACGGGAATTCGGCCTGGCCATTTGGAAACCGGAAGAAAGCAAAGAGACTCAGCAGGGATGACTGGAATAAAACTTATGAAAAACTGTTGGACTTGCTTGATGAAGAGAAGAAAGTCCTGGCGGCAGATGAAGTGATATTGAAAAGAGAAGAGGATATGCTTGTATGTGCGTCCGGAACTTATCATTGTAAATTAAAGGATCTTGAGATTCAGCCGATGACGGCAATGCAATTTTACAGAAAGGAAGATGAGATTGTCGGAGTTCGCAGATTAAAAAGTGAAAATACTGTGCTTTCCAATGCTTATGTAACAGAAGCGGAGGAGGGGACATTAAACTTTCTGATGAAAGGCGAACGGTATCAATTGGAACTTGCCGTGGAAGAGCCGGAAAAAGTGAAAAATCATGTCTGTGATTTGTTGTGGGAAAACGGCTCAGTTGCAAAGGTTCAGGTAAAGGGGGATACGATACAGGGAAACCTGATTGCAATGAGCGATACGACAGTTGAAATTGAAGGCTATGGGGAAATCAGGAGGTCGTCAGAGCTTCCTGTTTATAAGACGTATGGGACGGTAGAAGAAAAAAATCTGTCCGACATTGTCATTGCCAATATGAAAGTTGAATATGTAGTGGCCAGGGAACAGATTGAAGCCGTTCTTTTGACGGAGCCGCCGCAAATCAGCAGAATTCGAGTTCTTCTTCTTTCGGAAGACGGGAAGCCTTGCCGCAAAGAAGTCTGTATCGGGGCAAGTTCTGCGTATAAAGTCGTATGTGGCGGGGAAAAAGAAAAATATTCGAAAAAGAAAACTGTGAAAGCGGATCAATTGTTTGCGGAGAAAGAAGCGGGAAGCATCCGGATCAAACCAACGGCAAAAAAAGGGGAATTGTTTTTATATGATGAAAACGGCAAAAAGATTTCCAATGGATATAAAGGGACGCTCGAACTTCGAAAATATCCCGAAGGGTATGCTGTAGTAAATGAACTTCCAATTGAGGAGTACCTTTGCGCTGTCGTTCCCAGTGAAATGCCGGCGTCGTATGAGCTGGAAGCGTTAAAAGCGCAGGCCGTCTGTGCAAGAAGCTATGCATACATACAGCTGGGACATGGAGATTATGCAGCTTTTGGCGCACATGTAGACGATACGACGAATTATCAGGTTTACAATAAACAAAAGCGCAATGAAAAAACGACTGCTGCAGTGCTTGATACGGCCGGAAAAGTAATTTGTTACAATGGAGAAACGGCGGAAGCTTATTACTTTTCGACTTCGGCGGGCGTAACAGGGGACGGGGAAGCCTGGAATCTGAACGCAGATCCAAAATATGGGTATTTAAAAGAGGGATTGGTAAAAGAAGGGGGCGGAGATGTGGATTTGTCTTCAGAAGAGGCGTTTCAGACATTTATCTCTGCACCGGATGCGTCTGCTTATGAAAACGGCATGCCTTTTTTTCGATGGACGGCAGAGGCGGATTATCGTTCGGAAGAGACGCAGGCTAAAATACGAACAATTTTAAATGCCAGAAAAGAACGGACGCCGGAGGATATTTCATTTTTAAACAAAAAGGGAAAAAAAGCGAATACTATGAATCAATTTGGAAACCTTCTTACACTCTCTGTGGTAAAGCGAAGCAAAAGCGGAGTGATTTTACAGTTAAAGCTTGGTTATGAAAAAGGAAGCGTCCTTGTCGGATCTGAATACAATGTGCGTTCGATTCTGGGCGCAGGCGTAACAAAACTTACGCTTTCGGACGGAAGCGAACGGGAAGGGGGACTTTTGCCAAGCGCCTATACGACGCTGATTTTGCAGGAAGGCGGAACTTATGATATGACAGGCGGCGGTTATGGGCACGGAATCGGCATGAGCCAGAATGGCGCCCAGGCGATGGCAAAGAGCGGAAAGAGCTGCGAAGAAATTCTAAAATTCTTTTTTAAAGGCATTGAAATAGAAATGGCTCTTGAAAGCAGTGTGGAAATTGGAGTGTCACAATGATCTGGAAATGGTTAAAACATACAAAAATATTCATAGGGAAATGCAGAAAAGACAATATCGGTGCATTCGCGTCCCAGGCCGCTTTTTTTCTTCTGCTTTCATTGATTCCATTTTTAATGGTATTCAGTTCTCTGTTAAAATACACTTTTGTATCAGAAGCGACGCTTTTGCGGTATGTCAACGCGCTTGTGCCGGAATACATTTCCCCTTTTGTTATATCAATTATCAACGAAGTCTATCACAAATCCGTAGGAATTGTATCAGTCACCGCCATTGCCGCTATCTGGTCGGCTGCAAAAGGGGTGCAGCATATAGCGGCGGGATTTAATGTTATTTATGGCGTAAATGAAACAAGGAATCTGTTTGTCCGGCGGTTCTGGGCGATTGTATATACGCTGGTATTTATGATTTCTGTGGTTGCGGCTCTTGTGCTTTTGGTGTTTGGCAACAGTATACAGGGTATGCTTGTCGGATATCTGCCTTTTCTGGCTCAGGCAACAGAGGTTTTGTTCCGGCTGCGGGGATTGATTATGCTGCTTGGCCTTAGCTGTGTTTTTACCATTTTATTTAAAACGCTGCCGAATAATAAAGCAGTTACCAGGCATAAACTGACGCTCAGAAATCAGTTTCCAGGCGCTTTGCTCTGCGCGGTATTCTGGTATCTGATTTCAGCCGGGATTTCTGTCTACCTGGAATATTTCAATGGGTTTTCCATGTATGGGAGTCTGACGACAATTGTGCTTGTTATGCTCTGGCTTTATTTTGGAATGTATATTATGATGCTCTGCGGAGAGCTGAATATGCTCTTTGGAGAGCGGATCTGTAAAAGAATGAAACTGAGAAAGTAAAAATAAATATGGAGGAATTCTACAAAAAGCGGGTTGTTTACAGCCTGCTTTTTGTTTATAATGTAGAAGGAACACAAGATGTGTATTTTGAAAAGAATGGGGGAGAGAAAAAATGATGGATAAGATTCAAAAAAGGATAGGAACATGGCTTCTTGTCTTTAGTCTGATATTTGCCGGCATACCGTTTTCCTTAGAACGCGTACGAGCATCAGAATCAAATCTGGCGTTTTCTGCTTTGGCGTCGGCCAAAAGTTCAGAAACCCAGAATCCGGTACAAAATATCAATGACGGCCAGGCGTCTACCAGATGGGCGCAGGACGGAGAGGCGCCTTCTTCCTGGGTGCAGCTTTCCTGGGATACGGCGCAGACGATGAAAAGTTTTCGCATTTTGTGGGAAAGAAGAAACGCACAGTCTTACCAGCTTGAAATATCAGAGGACGGAAGCACATGGAAAAATATTTCCGGAAAGCTGTCCGCGCCAAAGTCGACTGTCGTAGAGATTACGCTGCCGGGTGCAAAATCGGCAAAATATCTGCGTCTGAACGTAACGGACATCAGTTCTCATGTTGCAAGCGATGCGGAAACTATGAACTGGAGGGCCGTTTCTGTCTGGGAAATGGAAGTTTATTCCGGAGACATTCCAAATCCCGACGAGTCGGCCGAGCAGATCGCCGTTTCACTTTCGGAAGCGGACGCGTTTGATCTTTCGCAGATCAAAGAGCCGGAACTTGAAAATAATACAAAAATTTCCATGCCGTCCAATCTGCCGGACGGCGCGAAAGCAGATTTTTGCGCAGATTATGAGCAGATTGTAGGAAGAGACGGAACTATCTATACGCCCTTGAATGACAGAGAGGTAAAAGGGCTTTATGAAATACGGTTTGCGGACGGATCCTCCGTAAAAACAGAAGAGTACGCCATTGACATTCCGGGAAAATACGGAACGGAAACGGGAGAAAACGAAAAGCCGGACGTTGTGCCGCAGCTTCAGGAATGGTATGGAAAGACAGGCAGTTTTTCGCCGTCTGCCGCAAGCAGAATCGTGGTGGGCGGCAGCGAACTGAAAACAACGGCAAATCTGTTTGCCGAAGATTATCAGTCGCTGACCGGGCTTTCCATCCGCGTGACGGACGGCAGCCTCTCAGACGTTCGGACAGGAGACTTCTACTTTGCTCTTTCTGAGGAGGAAAACGGACTTGGAAAAGAGGGTTATACGATAGACATTGATCGGGCGGCAGTTGTAGAAGCAGAAGAAGCGGTCGGCGCATATTGGGCGACCAGAAGTCTGCTTCAGATTTTAAAGGGAACGGGAGGAGTTCTTCCAAAGGGATGGATCCGGGATTATCCGAAATATGAAATCCGGGGCTTTAGCCTTGACGTGGCGAGAAAGCCGTTTACGCTTGATGCGGTAAAAGAAATCGCAAAAAATATGTCCTGGTACAAGTTAAACAGCTTTCAGGTTCATCTGAGCGATAATCTGATTTTTATGGAAGAATATCCATCCAGAGAAAAAGCGATAGAAAAAGCGTATGCAGGTTTCCGGCTGGAGTCAGACGTCAAAAACAGCAAAGGAGAATCTGCTACGTCCAAAGATTTATTTTATACGAAAGAGGAATTTCGTGAATTTATCAAAGAAAGCAGAAACATAGGCGTGGACGTTGTGCCGGAAATTGATTTCCCTGCGCATGCGCTGGCGTTTACCAGAGCGTTTCCGGAATATATGTCAGAGGGTTATAATACGAAGCACCAGTCGAAATTCGGCGATCAGTACCGGCCGCTGATTGATGAATTTGATCTTTCCAAAGACGGCGCCATTGATTTTGCAAAATCCGTCTGGAACGATTATTTTGAAGGAGACGATCCGGTATTTGACGAAGAAACAACGGTACATGTGGGGACGGATGAGTTTCATGGCGGCGAGGAAAACGGAAACGAGCTGTTTCGGACATTTGCAGATGAGATGATTCGCTATGTACAGGCAAACGGAAGAAAAGTCCGCATGTGGGCTTCCTTGTCCGATAAATCCGGCGAGACGCCGGTAGCGTCTGACGGCGTTCAGTTTAATATCTGGAGCAAGGATTACGGAAGACCGGAGGATATGTACCGTCTGGGCTACGACATCATCAATACGGCGGATCAATGGCTTTATATGGTGCCAAACGGAACGGGATCCAGAGGGCAGTACGGCGATTATCTGAATGTGGAGGGCATATATACTTCCTGGAAGCCAAATACAATGTATGAAAATACAAATGCCGCTTATACCATTCCGGCCGGAGACGATCAGATGCTGGGAGCGTGTTTTGCAATCTGGCATGATAATATTGACGCGTATGCAAACGGCATTACACAGTACGATTCTTTTTTCCGGTTTATGGATACGTCCGCCGTATTTGCGGAAAAACTCTGGAACGGCGACGCTGCGGCGCCTTATGCCGAATTTTCGGAGACTGCCGCTAACATGGGGACGGCTCCGGGGACAAAGATTTCCGTTGAAACAGACGCTGCGTCAAATACGATTGCAGGTTATACGTTTGAAGAGTCGCTGAAAAAAGACTTTGGCCCAAACGGCTTTGATCTCACAAATCAGAAAAACGCAAAGCAGGTAACCGGAAGTACGTCAGAAAGCATAGCGCTTCAGCTTTTGGGCGGGGAAAGCTATGTGGATACGCCGCTTGATTTATTGCCTGAGGGAAGCGTTTTGACTATGAAAGTAAAAATGGATGCGGACGCGCAGGGGGAACAGATTTTATGCGAATCGAAAGACGCGTTTGGAACGTACGGCGCATACGCGCTGAAAGCTTCTCAGAAAAACACGGGAAAGGTCGGCTTTTCCAGAGAGGGATACGACTATTCCTTTGACTATACGCTGCCAAAAGGAGAGTGGGTAACGCTGACGTTTGAAAGCGGACGCAATAAAAACGGACAAAACGCTACAAGGCTTTACGTAGGGGAAAACAGGGAAGCCGTCTATGAAAGCCCGGAATTTTATTTTGCAAACGACGAAACGCTTGAAATGAAAGAACGCATCCGTCTTTTGCAGTCCAGATACAGAATTGCGGCGGTGGATACGCTCCAGATACCTTTTGGGCGGATTGGAAGCGCGACAAACAGCTTTCAGGGACAAATCGAAGAAGCGGTTCTTACCTATAGAAAAGAAACGGCGGGAGACGCGGCAGATTTTGACATGGAAGCTTTCCGAACGGAGACAGAAAGCTATAAGGCTTATGAAAAAGACGCTTATACCGATATTTCCTGGCAGAAATTCGCAGATGCCCTTTCAGATGCGAATCTCATCTTAAGCTGGCAGGGCGCGGCAAAAGAAGACGGTCTTTTTGCAAAAGAAACGCTTCTGGCCGCTGCAGGAGGGCTTAGGGAAAAACCGGCGGAAGAACGGCTGTCGGACGTCATCAACGGCGCAGAGCAGCTTATGGCGGAGCATTATGCCAAAAATGGATGGGCGTTCTATCAGACTGCAGTAGAAGAGGCGAAAAATGTCAAAAGCAGTGCGTCTGACGCAGAAAAACTTGCCGCTGCCAAAAAGGCGGAGGCTGCGAAAGCGGCGCTTGCAGAGATCGAAAGCTTAAAAGCGGCGATTGGCGAAGACCTGATTCTTTCTAATTATTCCGGCGGAAGCAGAGCGGCTTATGAAGCCGCAGTGGCCGCGGCGGAAAAAATCATCCAAAAGGAAAGCGCGTCCCGCAGAGAAACAGAGGAAGCAAAAGCGCGGGTAGAAGAAGCGAGAAACAGCCTGGTTGATTTATCAGATTTGGAAGAGGCCCTTGCCCTGGCAAATCTAAAGCTTCGGTTTGCTTCCGGAGATACGGCGCCTTTGCAGCTTGCGGCCAATTCAGCTAAAACAATACTTGAAAAGGACGACGCGACGCAGAGGGAAGTCAGCGTTTCGCTTGCCGCCCTGCATACGGCTAAAGAGAGAGCGGGCGAGCTTTCGGAAGAAGGGAAAAAACAGGAAATTTTTTATCTGGAAGCGATTCAGACAGTAAAAGCGGCCAGAGAGGAAATGATGCGCGCAGACAAATATACGGAAGAATCTCTTTTACTGAAAAAGAAAGCCGCAGACAAAGTAACGGCTCTTCTTCGGGATCCGGACGCTTCTTCGGAGGAATTTTCGCAGGCTTTGCAGACATTAAAAAATGCAGCGCTTGTTACAAAGACCGATGCAAAGAGGACGGAGCTTTTCGGCCAGATAGAAAAGGCGGAAGCGACGCTTAAGAACGCGGCGGATTATACCGAACCGTCCGTGGAAGCATTTCGCAGCGCGCTGCAAAACGCAAAAGCAGTCTTAGCAAAAGAGGACGCTTCTCTTGCGGAGCTTACAAACGCGCTTTTGCTTTTACAGGGACAGACGCTTGTGAAAAAAACAACTTCAGACGGCTCCGAAACGAAAAAAATAACCGGAATCAAATTCGATGCGAAAAAATATCAGATTGCAAAGGGAAAGAAACTCGATCTGAACAAACAAATCACGGTTACTCCGGCAGACGCGGCAGAAAAGAACCTGATCTGGAAATCGTCGAATCCTGCGTATGCGTCCGTAGAAAACGGCATTGTCCTTACTAAGAAAGCCGGAGCAGGGAAAAAGGCCGTAATTACGGCGGAAGCGGCGGATGGAAGCGGCAGAAAGGCGTCGGTTACCGTCCGGATAATGAAATGCGCTGTGACAAAAGTCACATTAAAAGCAAAGAAGACCATAAAAGCCGGAAAAAGCATGAAAATTCAGGCTGTTATCAAGACAAAGCCGAAAGGAAAATCTGTAAATAAAAAGCTGCTTTGGATCTCTTCCAATCCGAAATATGCCACAGTAACCAGCCAGGGAAAAGTGAGGGCGAAAAAAGCCGGAAAAGGCAAAACCGTTACCATTCAGGCAATTTCTACGGATGGAACAAATAAGAAAGGGAAAGTAAAAATCCGAATTAAATAGGACAATAAGGCAATTGGAAGATTTGACGAAAAAAGAAGAGAATCAGAAGTTTGAATTGACACTTTTGCTAATTTGTCGCATAATGGATATAGTACTATAGTTATGAAGAAATAGAAGGGAGGACATAATTTTTTATGTTGACAAAAAAATTAAAGAAAATGGGAGCCTGGCTTCTAACGTTTAGCCTTGTGCTGGGAACGGCGCAGTTCTCAGGGGTGAAAGCGGAAGAAACAGATAATCCTAATCTTGCGCGTGCCGCGACGGCGACGGCGTCCGGTTTTGAAACGGGTACATCATTTACTGCCGCAAAAGTAAATGATGGAAATAAGACGCATGCTTCCAGATGGGCGACAAACCAGGCCGGCGCTGACTGGGAGAATGAATGGGTGCAGCTTGCATGGGATACGGCTCAGACGATAAAGAGCATCTCTATCACGTGGGATCGCAGGACTACTACGAATTATACAATTCAGGTGTCCAATGACGGCCAGGCGTGGACGGACATCAGCGGCTATCCAAGAGAAGATTTTCCGGCGGCACTGACGGAGGAGGTTACATTAAGCGAGACGATTACAGGAAAATACCTGCGCATATTCATCACAGAGCTGAATGGAAAAGATCCGGACGGCATAGAAAGCGGTGTGTGGAAAAACGTCGCCATCTGTGAGATTGAAGTATATGGAAAAGATCTGCCATCATCATCAAATACGATAAACAAAGGCGATACTTCCATTTCTATGCCTGAGACTGCAGAAGGCGAAACGGTTCGTTTCTGCGCAGATTATGGGCAGGTAATCGGAGAAGACGGAACGATATATGCGCCTTTGGAGAACAAGACAGTAAAAGGTTTTTTTGAAACGACAAAAGCAGACGGCACAAAAGAGAAGACAGAAGAGGTTACATACGTGGTTCCAGGAATCTATGATCCTGACGCAAACGTAAACGAAAAGCCGGCTGTTATTCCGGAACTTCAGGAGTGGCATGGCAAAACAGGCACGTTTCTTACATCCGCATCCGGTGAAATTATTGTGGGAACGCCGTCTTTGATGGAAGTTGCAGAGATGTTCCGGGAAGATTACGAAGATATTACCGGCATCAGGGTTTCTGAAATTAAGACAGGAACAAAAGAAGACGCAGGGTTCGGCGATTTTTATTTTGAACTCAGTACAGAAAAGAAAGGTTATGGCAAAGAAGGTTATTCCATGGATATCGACCAGTCGGTATCGGTAGAGGCGGAAGAGGCAACGGGCGCATACTGGGCGACCAGAAGCATTCTGCAGATTCTGAAGCAGACACGCGGCAGCATTCCAAAGGGATTTGCCAGAGATTATCCCAAATTTGAAGTGCGGGCATTTAGCCTTGACGTAGGAAGAAAACCGATTACATTGGAGGCAGTAGAGGAATTTGCCAAAAATATGGCATGGTATAAGATGAACAGTTTTCAGCTTCATTTAAGCGATAACCTGATTTTCCATGAAGATTATCCTACGCTTGAGGAAGCGATTGAGCATTCATATGCCGGATTTCGTCTGGAGTCAGGCGTATTGAATGAAGAGACGAATAAATCTGCGACATCTGAGGATGTATATTATACAAAAGATGAGTTCCGTACATTTATCAAAGACTGCAGAGCCATGGGCGTAGACATTGTACCGGAGTTTGATATGCCGGCGCACGCGCTTCCATTTACAAGAGCGTTTCCGCAGTTTATGACAGCAAAAGCAGGAGGAAGCCATGGGTATCTGATTGAGGAAATCGATCTTTCAAAGCCAGGAGTAACCGAATGGGCGCAGAGCATCTGGAATGATTATATGGAAGGGGACGATCCTGTTTTTGATGAAGAAATGACATTGCATATTGGTACGGATGAATTTCATGGCGTAGCGGGCCAGGAAGGAAAAGAAATGTTCCGTAAATTCTCGGATGATATGATTGGGTTCGTACAGGATAAAGGAAGAACTGTCCGTATGTGGGGAAGTCTTACCAACAAAGGCGGTACGACGCCGGTAAGATCGGAAAATGTACAGCTTAACATCTGGAATACCGGATATGCAAATCCGCAAACTATGTATGATATGGGATTTGACCTGATCAATACTCTGGAGGGACCAAATTATATTGTTCCTGCAGCCGGATATTATAATGATTATATCAATGCGCAAAGCATTTATAATACCTGGAAGCCAAATGAAATTGGAAATCTGAGCGCAAGCGCCGGAGACGATCAGATTCTTGGCGGCTGTTACGCAATCTGGCACGACAGTGTAGATACCCGTGGAAACGGTATTTCCCAATATGATTCTTTTGATCGTTTCTTCCAGCCGCTTCCGGCATATGGGGCAAGGCTCTGGGGAGACGCTGCAGACAGAAATTATGCGGACTTTACAAAAGTGTTCGCAGAGACGGGAACGGCTCCAGGCACTACAATTTACGGGGATGTTGATTACAGGACGTCTGTAATCGCGAATTATTCATTTGACGAAACATTGACAAAAGATTCCAGTGCAAATGGATTTGAGCTTTCCGCTCCGAACAATGCAGACAGTGTAAATGCGGATCAGGGAAAAGCATTAAAGTTAAAAGGCGGCGAAAGCTATGTGGAAACTCCGGAAGAACTGGATTTGATTGGTAATTCCGCTGTTCTTACCATGCGGGTGAAAATGGATGAAGACGCGGATGGAGAGCAGATCCTCTGTGAATCAAAGTCTGAGTTCGGAGTGTATGGGACATATGCGTTTAAGGCGTCCCAGAAGAATACGGGAAAAGTGGGATTTTCAAGAGAAGGTTATGATTATTCCTTTGATTATACGCTTCCAAAAGGAGAATGGCATGTTCTGGAATTTAGAAGCGGCAAGGATTCTGTAAGTTTATATGTGGACGGTGAATTAATAGACAGCAATCCGGAAATCTATTTTGCAAATCATCCGACAACAGAACTGAGCGAAAAGCTGAGAGCAACAGGGATTACAAAGATTTGTACAATGATGGTTCCGTTTGGACGGATCGGCAGCAAAACAAACAGTTTTGCGGGAGAGATTGATTCTGTAACTGTTACCGGTAAAAAGGAAATTGCCGGAGATTATGGCGAGAAGCTTTCCCGTGAGGGATGGACGGCAGAGGCCTGTTCCACATCTCCAAAAGAAGGCTCCAAAGAGGCTGTTTTTGACGGCGATGATACAACGTATTGGCATCAGGACTATGACGACGATGAAGAAATAGATGAAGAACATCACTGGTTTGAAATTATTTTGCCAGAGGCGGAAGAAATCGGAAAACTGTCGTATCTTCCAAGACAGAACAGTACAAACGGACGAATTACAGAGTACAGCATCATAGTGACAAAAGAAGACGGTTTGGAAGAAACAGTCGTAAGCCATGGCGCATGGGCAGCAAACAATAATTTGAAAACGGCAATGTTTGAACCGATTCTGGCAAAGAAAGTAAAACTAAAAGTTCATCAGGCGGGCGGCAACCATGCTACAATCGCAGAGCTGAATTTGTATAAGCCTGAGTCAGAAGAAAAATTTGAGTCTGATTTGAACAACAGCTTAAAAGACTGTGAAAATTACAACAAAAATGATTATACGTATACCAGTTGGAAAGAATTTGAAAATGCTAAACATGAAGCGGAACAGATTTTAAATTACAGTGGAAGTACGTCGCAGGATTATATTTATGCATATGAAACGCTGCAAAAAGCAATCGAAAACCTGACTTCTTTAAATGGAGTTTTAGACGAAGCAGAAAAAATGCGTTATAATCTTTCAACAGAAATTAAAGATGCGGAAGATTTGCTTGCAGACAGCAGAGACGATTTTGCAGAAGATTCTGTAGCGGAGTTTGAGGCAATTCTTAAAAATGCAAAGGATGTTGCTGAAAATAATCAGGCTACGGCGGCAGATTTGGAAGGAGCAATATCCGCATTGCAGAATTTCAAATTTGTTACAAAAATATCTGCTGCAAAGAAAGAACTTTCCGACGAAATTACCGCCGCGGAAGCTCTGCTGAAAAACACCGCCGGCTATACAAAGGACTCTGTAGAAGCGTTGCAGAAAGCAGTTGCCGACGCAAAAGCAGTTCTTTCAAAAGAAAATGCAACGCTTGAGGAACTTACAAATGCTTTGGCAGAATTAAAAGGCAAACAGCTTGTAAAAGATATGGGCTCGTCTCAACCGCCTTCAGATCAGACGCCGGCTCCAGGTCCGGCTCCGGCTCCAGCTCCTGACAATGGTAAGAAAGAACTGAAAAACGGTTCTGAATTTACCGTAAAAGGAATAAAGTATAAAGTGGTAAATGCAAAGGCGCTGACTGTAAAACTTGTCAAAGGAAAAGATTTGGCAAAAGTAACGATTGATACGGTAACTGCTCCGGAAGACGGCAGGAAGTATAAGATTGTGGAAATCAGCAATAATGCCTTCAAAGGCTTTAAGAAAAAGTTAAAGGCAGTTACGATTGGCGCAAATGTCGCAACGATTGGGAAGAATGCATTTAACGGCTGTAAGAAGCTTGCGACGGTGACCATCAAGAATAAATCAAAGCTGAAGAAAGTTGGCGCAGGAGCGTTTAAAGGAGCTTCCAAGAAGATCAAAGTGAAGCTTCCAAGTAATTTGAAAAAGAATAAGAGCGTTAAAAACCAGTTGAAGAAAGCAGGCATAAAAAGGGGTCTGTAGAATTGAAAAATAAAATCCCGGAAGCGAAAGTTTCCGGGATTTTTTCTTTTTTTGTTGCTTTTTTTTTGTTGCTGTGCTATCATATAACAGAATTTTAAGAGAATATGAGGATAAAATGCAGAGAAGGTGTCAAGTAGGCCGCGCCGCACTTATCAGAGAGAGGAAGCCATCGGCTGGAAACTTCCTTAAGAAAAGCAACGGCTGAATTTTCGCACCGGAGCAGTACGGATGAACATTGCCGCATGGCGGCAGGAGTAGGCCGTAACGTTTTGTGCGCGTTATGCATAAAAGGAGCGCCTGGGAATAATCTCAGGAATCAGGGTGGTATCACGGAGTCATTCGTCCCTCATTGAGGGATGGAAGGCTCCTTTTTAGGATCTATCAATTAGGAAGGATGAAGGATATGAAGGAGAAATTGCAGAAAATTAAAGAAGAAGCAGTCAGAAACATTGAAGCTTCCGGCGATTTGTCAAAGCTGAATGATGTGCGGGTGGCTGTTTTGGGAAAGAAGGGAGAGTTGACGGCTGTATTAAAAAGCATGAAAGATATTCTCCCGGAAGAACGCCCGGCGTTTGGACAGCTTGTAAACGATGTGCGTGCTGAAATTGAGAAAAAACTGGAGGAAGCAAAGGCGGCGCTGGAGGCAAAGGAACTGGAACTGCGTTTGAAGAAGGAAGTGATTGACGTTACGCTTCCGGCGAAGAAAAACCGCGTGGGACACAGACATCCGAATACAATTGCCCTGGAGGAAGTGGAACGTATTTTTATCGGTATGGGGTATGAAGTTGTGGAAGGGCCGGAAGTGGAGCTGGATTATTATAATTTTGAAGCGTTGAATATTCCTGCGAACCATCCGGCAAAAGATGAACAGGACACGTTCTATATCAATGATGAAATCGTACTTCGTACGCAGACTTCTCCGGTTCAGGTACGGCAGATGGAAAAAGGGAAACTGCCAATCCGCGTCATTGCGCCTGGGAGGGTGTTCCGTTCCGATGAAGTTGACGCAACGCATTCACCGTCATTTCATCAGATTGAGGGCCTTGTTATTGACAGGAATATTACATTTGCAGATTTAAAAGGTACGCTGGCAGAGTTTGCGAAAGAGCTTTTTGGAGAAAACACGAAAGTGAAATTCCGGCCGCATCATTTTCCGTTTACAGAACCAAGTGCAGAGGTGGATGTGACCTGTTTTAAATGCGGAGGAAAAGGATGCCGTTTCTGTAAGGGCAGCGGCTGGATTGAGATTTTAGGCTGCGGCATGGTACATCCGAAAGTGCTGCGTATGAGCGGCATTGATCCGGAAGAATATTCCGGGTTTGCGTTCGGCGTTGGACTTGAGCGGATCGCTCTGCTGAAATATGAAATTGATGATATGCGTCTCCTCTATGAGAATGACGACAGATTTTTAAAACAGTTTTAAGGGGGAGGAATAGAGATGAATACTTCGTTTGAATGGATCAAAGAGCTTGTTCCCGGACTTGATGTAACAGAGCAGGAATATATGGATGCAATGACAATGTCCGGAACAAAGGTAGAGGGATATCGCAAATTGGATGCGGATTTGGATAAAATCGTCGTGGGACAGATTATGGAAATCAGGCCGCATCCGGACGCAGACAAGCTGATTGTCTGCCAGGTGGATGTTGGGTCGGGAAAAAATATACAAATTGTAACCGGAGCGCCGAATGTGGCTAAAGGCGATAAAGTTCCCGTTGTGCTGGACGGCGGAAGAGTGGCGGGCGGACATGACGGAAGCATTACGCCCGGCGGTATAAAAATAAAAAAAGGAAAGCTTCGCGGCGTAGAATCGGAAGGCATGATGTGTTCCATCGAAGAACTGGGTTCTAGCCGGGATATGTATCCGGAAGCGCCGGAGCTTGGCATTTATATTTTTAAGGAGGACGTGGAGGTTGGAAGCGACGCGGCTGCGGCGCTTGGACTGCATGATACGGTATTTGAGTATGAGGTTACGTCAAACCGTGTGGATTGTTTTTCCGTAACCGGAATTGCAAGGGAAGCGGCCGCTACGTTTCGGAAAGAATTGAAGCTTCCGTCCGTAACAGAAACAGGGAATGAAGAAGACGTCAATGATTATATCAAAGTAACGGTAAAAGATACGGACTTGTGTTCCCGCTATACGGCAAGGGTTGTAAAAAACATCCGTCTTGCCCCTTCTCCAAAGTGGATGCAGCGAAGGCTTGCCGCGCAGGGAATCCGCCCGATCAACAATCTGGTGGATATCACCAATTATGTTATGGAAGAGTATGGACAGCCCATGCACGCCTATGACCTTGATACGATTGCGGGAAAAGAAATTATTGTAAGGCGGGCAGAAAAAGACGAAGCATTTGTTACGTTAGACGGGCAGGAACGGAAGCTTGACGAGAATGTTCTGATGATTTGCGATGCCGAAAAGGCTGTGGGCATTGCCGGAATTATGGGCGGCGAAAATTCTATGATTACAGATCGCGTGCA
The DNA here is from genome assembly GCA_910586645.1 of uncultured Lachnospiraceae bacterium. GTDB lineage: Bacteria > Bacillota > Clostridia > Lachnospirales > Lachnospiraceae > Roseburia_B. The sequence goes on from CAJUIS010000024.1 coordinate 27,568, forward strand.
GACCATGCTGTTTGAAGCGGCCTGTTTTGACGGAACAAATATTCGTCTTTCCAGTAAAAAAATCGGTCTGCGTACCGACGCGTCTTCTGTATTTGAAAAAGGGCTGGATCCAAATCAGGCGATAGAAGCGATGAACCGCGCCTGCCAGTTAATAGAAGAGCTTGGAGCGGGAGAAGTTGTCGGAGGAACGGTTGACGTTTATCCGGTGAAAAAAGAAGGCAGACGGATTCCGTTTGAGCCGGAAAAATACAATCGTCTGCTTGGCGCGGATATTTCAAAAGAAGAGATGCTGTCTTATTTTGCACGGCTTTCACTTTCTTATGAGGAAGCGTCAAATGAAATTCTTGTGCCGTCGTGGAGACAGGATTTGGAATGCGATGCGGATATTGCAGAAGAAGCGGCAAGATTCTTTGGTTATGACAATATCCCGACGACCTTACCGACCGGAGAAGCGACGACAGGGAAACTTTCCTTTAAACTCCGGATTGAGGAAGCGGCAAGGGACACCGCGGAGTTCTGCGGCTTTTCCCAGGGGATGCATTACTCGTTTGAAAGTCCAAAAGTATTTGATAAGCTTTTGATTCCGGAGGATTCCAGGCTGCGGGAAACCGTTACGATTTCAAATCCTCTGGGAGAAGATTTTTCGATTATGCGTACAATTCCATTAAACGGAATGTTGACATCGCTTTCCACGAATTATAACAGGCGGAATAAAGACGTCCGTCTGTATGAGCTGGGAAATATTTATCTTCCGAAGCAGACGCCTGTTACAGAGCTTCCTGAAGAACGTATGCAGTTTACGCTTGGTATGTACGGTGAAGGCGATTTCTATACGCTAAAAGGCGTAGTGGAAGAGTTTTTCCAGAAGATTGGTATGCGGCAAAAGCCTTCTTATCGTCCGGACGCGGGCAGGCCGTATCTGCATCCGGGACGTCAGGCGGATATCTTTTATCTGGATACGGCAGTCGGATATATTGGAGAGGCGCATCCTGCCGTAACGGCAAATTATGGCATCAAAGACAGGGTTTATGTGGCGGTTTTGGATATGCCGGAGATTACTGCAAATGCAGGCTTTGACCGGAAGTATCAGGGAATTGCAAAATTCCCGGCTTCGACCCGCGATATCAGCATGGTTGCGCCAAAAGAAACGCTTGCCGGAGAGATTGAGAAGGTGTTTGATGAAAAAGGAGGCGCTTATCTGGAGCGTTATGAACTGTTTGACATATATGAAGGAGAGCAGATTAAGCCGGGATTTAAGTCGCTTGCATATTCTCTTGTATTCCGCGGCAAAGAAAAAAATCTTGAAGAGGCCGATCTTGCAGGAGCCATGAACAGGATTTTGAAGTCGCTTGAAGGGATGGGAATTGAACTTCGGAAGAGCTAAGAAAGTGAAATTTGACTTGAAAAATACGTTTGGTGTGGTATAATTGAGAAGTAAGGGACTTACCAATTTACAAAACTATAACGAAAGGAACATGAGGTATGAAAAAGGAAAGAAAATTTTTCAAAAAAGCAGCAGGTTTTATGATTGCCGCAGTAATGGCGCTTTCTGTAATCGGAATCGTTCCGCAGAATGTGAATGCGGCTGAAGCAAGTTTTGGCGCAGGCAAAGGCACCGTTGTTATCACGGACGATCAGTGCTCTTATGTGACGGGCGATAAGACCTATATTCAGGTGAAGCCAAAGCAGGATGGTTATCTGAAGCTTACGTTCCGGAACGCTTCAGCGATACCGGGATTCTATTCAATTGGAATGGCGACGCTGTATGACGCCAGCAGGACGAAAGCTTTGTCCGCTCCGGTTGATTTTGACACGAATTCAACCAGGCCGGCATTTTCATCCGAGTGCTACGGCCTTCAGAAGAATAAAACATATTATATCGAAGTTCAGTCAATGGGCGGCGTAGCCATTACAGCCAAGATGACGAAAGTAAAGAATATTACAAAGAAGACGCAGAAAAAAGCGGCGAAAATTAACAGGGGAGCAAAAGGCGTCACTGCAGTAGTTGTGGGAGGCAAGGCGTCTACGCACTGGTACAAATTTACATTGTCAAAGCCGGCGAAGCTTCAGGTGAATATTACGCCGTTTACAACAGGGCCGCTTACCGTTACAGTCAAAGGACCTGGTTCAGGAAACAGCACATCTCCTCAGCAGGTACGATGCAGAGGATATGTGGGCGATAATGTTGTAAATTATAACTGGGGATATAAAACGGCGCTGCTTGGTCAGAAGGGCAAAGTGGCGAAAGGCACATATTACGTACAGGTAAGAACGTCTGACAGGACAACGACAGGCTATTACAAGCTGAACTGGAAATAAAAACAGAATGAGAAAAGAGTGGGCAGGCGCCCGCTCTTTTTTTCTGGTCAAATACCCTGAGATCTGTTATAATGAATTTTATTTCAGCAGAAAACGGGAGGCGGATTATGAAATTATATAAGATTGTTTTGCGGGGAATTTTTATATGTCTTGCTTTAGTTTGGATGGAAATATGTCCGGCGGACGTTTTTGCGGCGGAGGGGAGTTTTAATCAGACTGCGGCGGTTACGGTAACGGATACGGATATGTGGATGAAGTATAAAGCGCCGGACAACGGATATATTACAATTTCCGCGCAGGCGTCGGGGCAGGCTTCATTTTCTTCGAGAACAGTCCGTCTGTACAACGCAAAGCGACAGGCGCTTTCCAAAAATGACAGTTTTTATATGACAGACGGAATGTCTGACGTGTCTTATGGGGTAAAGAAAAACGCCGTTTATTTTATTCGGTTGAAAGCAGAGGGTACGCTGTCTGTCCGTTTCCGGTTTCAAAAAGTAAAAGAGAACAGCGGCGGTAAAAAAGCAAAGGCGAAAAACCTGGCAAAGAAAAAACGGGTAAAAGGCGTCGTTGCTGCAGGAGAGAAGACGGCGGACTGGTATAAGATTAAAGTGAAGAAGAAACAGACGCTTCATTTTTATTATTCCGGAAAGACGAACGGAAAACTGGCAGTTACATTTTCTGGAACTTATTTAAAAACAGCGAAACGTTTTATTCTGCATGGAACAGAGACAGTGCAGCATACTTATTCGGCGGAGAGGGTGCAGCCGGGAACTTATTATGTAAAAGTGGAACGTGCAGAAAATATGTCGTCTGGATATTATACTTTAAAATGGCAGTAGTCTGTAAATCTAAACTATATTTGGGAGGAATTTGTATGAGAGTGAAATGCCGCAGTTTTATGTTACTGGCAGTGATTTCTGCGTTGTTTTTCTTTCCGCGGACAGTTTCGGCTGCGGAACAGGAATATGATTTTAACAGGAATTCGTCTGTTACGATTGAGGATTCGTCATGCTATGCCGTATCCGGCAGTTATACCTGGCTGAAATATACGCCAAAAGCAGACGGTTATCTGACGGTAAAGGCATCCGGGCTGTATGGGGCGTCAGAAGGTTCCAAAGGGTATCTTGCGCTGTACAGCAGTACGAAGTCAATGATTTTATCGTCAAAATCAATTTTTTACAATACGGGAAACAAGGGAAAGCCTTATTGGTATGAGATTGCGTTTGGCTTGCAGAAGGGACGTACTTATTATATCAGGGTAAAAGGAGAAACGGGGGTAAAATTGTCCCGTACTTTTAAAAAAGTAAAACGGAAATCGGGAGAGTCAAAGGCAAAAGCAAAAAATCTGAAAAAGAACAGGACGGTTACCGGAATGATTCCGGCAGGCGTTTCAAATGCGGACTGGTATAAAGTAAAAATAACAAAAAAGCAAAAGCTTCGTTTATATTATGGAGCAAAGACCAGAGGAAGTTTTAAAATTTCCGTTTATTCAGACAGGCAGTTATTTGGAAGCAGGAACATTTATTATACGCAGAAACAGCAGAAGCTGACAGTTTCTTTAAAACAGACGCCTTCGTCGAAAAAAGCGGGGCTTGATGCAGGAACATATTATATAAAGGTAGAGCGGGCGAATCAGGATTCATCCGGTTTCTACAAGTTGAAATGGGAATAAAATTTAACCGGGGGACGGATTGAAAATGAACAGGAAAGATTTTTATTATGATTTGCCAAAAGAGTTGATTGCGCAGGATCCGCTTTTGGAACGCTCAAGTTCTAAACTGATGGTATTAGACAGGGATTCCGGCGAGGTTTGTCACCGCATATTTTCGGAGATTACGGATTATATCCGTCCGAATGACTGTCTGGTTATTAATAACACCAGAGTGATTCCTGCGCGTCTTTACGGCGTTCGAAAGGATACGGGAGCCGTAATTGAACTGCTTTTATTAAAAAGGAAGGAAAACAACGTCTGGGAAACTTTGGTAAAACCGGGAAAAAAGGCAAAGCCGGGTGCGAAAATCTGTTTTGGAGACGGGCTTTTAAATGGGGAAATCGTGGATATTGCGGAAGAGGGAAATCGTCTGATCCGGTTTGATTATACGGGGATTTTTGAAGAGATACTGGATGAACTTGGACAGATGCCTCTGCCGCCGTATATTACGCATCCGCTTTTGGATAAAAACCGTTATCAGACTGTATATGCTAAGTACGACGGTTCTGCGGCGGCGCCTACGGCCGGGCTGCATTTTACACCAGAATTACTGGAAGCGATACGGGGGATGGGGACGGAAATTGCGGAAATTACGCTCCATGTGGGGCTTGGAACTTTCCGTCCGGTGAAAGAAACGGATGTGTTAAAGCATCATATGCATTCGGAATTTTTTCAAATTGATGAAACTGCGGCGGAACAGATTAACCGGGCAAAGGCAAACGGAGGAAGGATTATTTCTGTTGGGACGACAAGTACAAGAACCCTGGAATCTGCAGCCGGTACAGACGGTTGTTTAAAGGCGCAGAGTGGATGGACGGATATTTTTATCTATCCGGGCTATCGCTTTCGTGTTATTGACGGATTGATTACAAACTTTCATTTGCCGGAATCTACGCTTCTGATGCTGGTGTCGGCTCTGGCGGGAAGAGAGCGTGTGCTTGCCGCTTACGAAGAGGCAATCCGGCAAAGGTACCGGTTTTTTAGTTTTGGGGATGCGATGCTTGTGATTTAAGGGATGTTTGTATGCAGATTCTGTTTTTGAAGAAGGACTGCAGAAGATATAAAAAAATGAAATCCCCCGGGCTGTGAAGCGGCGCAGTCCGGGGATTTTTCTTTTCTTATAACAGGGCATCCCTGCAGTTTTTGTCAGTTAATCATCGTAGCCGTTTGGATTGTTTTTCTGCCAGTTCCAGGAATCTGCGCACATTTCTTTAATTCCGAACTGTGCAGTCCAGCCGAGTTCTTCTTTTGCTTTGGATGCATCCGAATAACAGGTGGCAATATCGCCGGCTCTTCTTGGTTTGATGGAATAAGGAATATTCACTCCGGTAGCGGCTTCGAAATTCTTGACAATATCAAGGACGCTGTATCCGGTTCCTGTTCCAAGATTATAGATGCCAAGCCCTACGTTTTCCTTTAATTTGCTCAGGGCTTTTACATGGCCGATTGCCAAATCCACTACATGGATATAATCTCTGACGCCTGTCCCGTCCGGTGTGTCGTAATCATTGCCGAATACGCCAAGTTCTTTTAATTTGCCGACTGCAACCTGAGTGATATAAGGCATTAAATTATTCGGTATGCCGTTTGGATTTTCTCCGATTAAGCCGCTCTTATGAGCTCCGATTGGATTGAAATAACGCAGCAGAATGACATTCCATTCCGGATCTGCTTTTTGAATATCGCTTAGAATCTGTTCCAGCATGGATTTTGACCAGCCGTATGGATTGGTGCAGGTTCCTTTCGGGCATTCTTCAGTAATCGGAATCATTGCAGGATCGCCATAAACGGTTGCGGAAGATGAGAATATAATGTTTTTGCATCCGGCTTTGCGCATTTCGTCCACTAAGGTCAATGTGCCTGCGATATTGTTGTTATAGTATTCCCAGGGTTTGGCCACGGATTCTCCGACTGCTTTTAAGCCGGCAAAGTGAATGCAGCTTTCAATGTTCTCTGTTTCCAGTATTTTCTTTAAAATATCACGATCTAAAATATCCCCTTTATAAAATTTAGCTTCTTTTCCGGTGATTTGTTTTACGCGCTCCAGAGATTTTTCGCTGGAATTTGAGAGGTTGTCCAGTACCACAACTTCGTATCCCTCGTTTAATAATTCCACGCATGTATGGCTGCCAATGTATCCGGCGCCGCCTGTTACTAAAATTGCCATTTTATATTCCTCCTTTATTTTGCAATAACTTCTTAAAAGACATTGTCTGTCTGATAGGATTTCCGGATTATAAATTCAGGAAACGGTCTGTTTTTGAGAAATCTGACAAATAAGGTTTTAAGAAGTTATTATTCTTGTATTATTATCATACCACTTTTGCCATATCTTTCAAACATTTATTTTCAAGAATTTTTGCAGAGAAAATAGAAAAATTTTTCGGAAAAGAAAAAATACTGAAAACTTTATAAATAAAGTTTTCAGTATTCTCGGGTTGGGCTGTTTAATTAATAAACAGAACAGTTCGTAGGGGAATCGAACCCCTGTTTCCGCCGTGAGAGGGCGGCGTCTTAACCGCTTGACCAACGAACCATGAACTGTTTATTACTATAACATATATTTTTTCATATTGCAAGCATTTTTTTTATAATTTTTCATTTATTATAAGAGATTTGTAATTGGTATCTTAAATAGTTTAGAATATTGACAATGCCTGATTGTAGAACTTTGGGTAAATTATTGACTTCTTTGTTTTACTGTGCTATACTTGCTGAAGTCAAGTAAATAATAGTCTGCCACCGGGTAGAGAAGCGAAAGCATTCGTTACACATCGTTA
>CAJUIS010000025.1 GCA_910586645.1 uncultured Lachnospiraceae bacterium
AAATCAAAAAGTCAGCACGAAAAGGTAGTGAGAATAATGCCTGAATTACCTGAAACAGAAACAATCAAAAGCGTAGTTGAGCCGCAGATACAGGGGCTTACGATTAAAAATGTGCTTGTCAACCGTCCAGAAGTCATTGCACATCCGACAGCAGATGAATTTTGTGAAGTTGTGACAGAACAGGCAATCTTTTCTATGACACGCAGAGGAAAATTTTTGATTATCCATTTGGGCAATAAAGACAAGATTTTTGTTAAAAAATATTTCCCTGATCTGTGAAGTAGTCGTATCTGCACAGGCGGAAAAACTTACGGCAGAAATTTATCCCGATTTTTCCTATGCGGAAGAAAACAAAATCCAGGATATAGAGCATGCTCTGAAAGAAGAAATTTTACGGCTGAATACGTCGCTTCCGAAATTTAAGCAGATTCAGAAAATATTGATCCGTAATACGGAATTTGAAAAGACAACGACCAAAAAAATCAAAAGAAATATGAGGGGAGGAAATCAAAATGTTTGAAAAAGTATGCCTTATTTTATCTGAATTTTCGTATCTGGATGCAAAAAATATGAAGTTGGAATCGGAAATCATAAATGATCTGGAATTGAATTCACTGGAAATTATGGAAGCCGTTGTGTGGTTTGAAGAAGAATTTCAAATAGAAATTCCTGACCGAAAAATTTCCTCTTTTCGCACGATCGAAGATATTGTAACGTTTCTGAATATCGGATAGATCAAAGCCCTCCAAACCTTATATTTGTTGGTTTGGAGGGAGTATATAGTGGTCTGTACAAACGAAAATTCAACCCTATTTATAGAAAATATTTTTTAAAGGTCTTCTCAAAAACGGCTAATGGAGTATAATAAAAACGGATAGAGAATGTGAAAATAGATGAATAAAAAATGTTTGAGCTTCCGGAGGAAAAACAACCGACAGTTTTAGACACAAATTATTAAGTGTTTTCTCAAAATCTCCAGTTTAGTTGTTCAATAATTAAAGGGGCTGCAGAAACGAAAACCAGAAAATCTTTGTTATTTGTTTGAAATAATTCGTTCTGAATGAAAATCGGATTTTAAGATTTTTATCAAAAATATATTTATATTTTATATAGGAAGTTTTTCTATCAGGACATTTTATCAAGAAGAAGAAAAAATGAAGTGGAACTTTATAAAAATAATAGAGTTCCGGGAGAGAATATGTCTTACATTATAAAAGGAGAATGGGAATGTATGCAGTAGAAACAAAGGGATTAACAAAGTTTTACGGAAAATCCAGAGGCATTGCAGATTTAGACCTTTCAATATCCGAAGGTGAATTTTTTGGCTTTATCGGTCCGAACGGAGCGGGAAAAAGTACGACCATTCGCACACTTTTAGGTTTGATAAAGCCATGCGGAGGAAATGCAAAGATATTTGGAAAAGATATTTTGACAGAGAAAGAGGCGATTCTTAGCGAAACAGGCTATCTTCCGTCTGAGGCAATATTTTATTCTGGAATGAAGGTAAAGGAAGTGATAAAATTTTCCGCCAGTCTAAAAAAAGCAGATTGCAGCAAGGAAGCGGAATGTCTTTGCGAAAGGCTTAAACTGGATGTTTCAAAAAAGGTAAGAGAACTTTCTTTTGGGAATCGTAAAAAAGTGGCGATTGTATGTGCGCTTCAAAGCAGACCAAGGCTTTGTATTTTGGATGAGCCAACAAGCGGGCTGGATCCTTTGATTCAAAGGGAATTTTTTTCAATTTTAAAAGAACGCCATGCAAGTGGAGCGACGATATTTCTCTCTTCGCACATTCTTTCAGAAATACAGAGAAACTGTACCCGTGCAGCGATTATCCGGGAAGGAAAAATAATAGCCGCAGGCAGTGTGGAGGAATTGTCAAAAAACAATGCAAAACGGGTACAGATACAGGGGATGGCAGATATTTCTCCGCTTTCTGGCGTTCGTGATTTGAAAAAAACAGAGGACGGCGCAAGTTTTCTTTATGGAGGCGGCATCAGTGAACTTCTTACATTTTTATCGAAGCAAAAAATTTCGGATTTGACGATATCGGAACCTGATTTGGAAGAAATTTTTCTGCATTACTATCTGGACGGAGGTAACGGGAAATGACAATTGTATGGCATGAATTGAAACAAAACAGGACATCCCTTGTTGTTTGGACGGCGGCAATTGGATTTTTGCTGGCAGTCTGCATTTTTATGTTTCCTGAGATGGAAGGGCAAATGGATGGAATGGATGAGATTTTTAGTTCCATGGGAAGTTTTACAGAAGCGTTTGGAATGGATCAGGTCAGTTTTGGAACGCTGACAGGTTTTTATTCTGTGGAATGCGGAAATATTCTTGGCCTTGGCGGAGCGTTTTTTACTTCTCTGACGGCTGCAGCGATACTTTCAAAAGAAGAAAAAGACCATACTGCAGAATTTTTACTGACGCAGCCGGTCAGCCGTTTTCGCATTGTGACGGAAAAACTGGCTGCCGTAATGGTACAGGTTATCATTCTGAATATGGTCGTTTTTATAATTTCAATATCGTCTGTCCGGGCAATTGGCGAATCTGTCCCATGGAAAGAGATTTGTCTTTTGCATTTTGCCTATTTCCTTCTGCAAATTGAGCTTGCCGGAATCTGTTTTGGCATATCTGCTTTTCTGCGTCAGGGAAGCATCGGAACAGGTCTTGGAATCGCCGCCGTTATGTATTTTCTGAATCTGATTGCAAATATTTCAGACAGAGCCGGTTTTTTGAAATATGTCACACCGTTTGGCTATGCGGAAGGAGCGGATATTGTTGCAAATCTCTGTCTGGAACAAATGCCTGTTATCACAGGTATGACGCTTGCTGCAGCGGGAATCTTAGCCGGGTATGTAAAGTACTGCAGAAAAGATATCCTTTCCTGAATTTAAACATCGTCTTCCCCTTCATAAAAACTGCAGCCGCAGCGTCCGTGTTCTTTGACGTGATACAGCGCAATATCGGCTTGTTTGTAAAGATTGCCGGAAAAACCGCATTCAGAAAAGGCGGCGCCTACACTTAAGGAAATTTCCGGCAGTCCATCATCCGGATGCATCAGTTTTTCATTCAGGATATTGATTTTGTTTTCAATCATGGATTTTAATTCCGGCGTAACATTTGTTAGAATAACGGCGAATTCATCCCCTCCAATCCGGGCGGGGAAATCTGTGGAGCGGAAGCTTTCTTCTAAAAGTTCAGCCACTTTCTTTAAAACCTTGTCTCCCATTTCATGTCCGTATCCGTCATTTACCAGTTTAAATTTGTCAACGTCAATAATCAGCAGGGCGAGCGGCTCTAACTTCACCCGGAAGATTTCTTTTAATTGATCAAACGCGCCTCTGTTCATAATTCCGGTCAGAGGATCGTGTTCTGCCTGATGCCGCAGCATTGTCTCATTGGCGGCATTGATTTCAAAAATATTGTTGTAGGTTAAGGCAAGGTATTTAAATTCATAAGATCCGGTAATTTCCAGCCGTTTTTCGTCCCGGATGTTTTTGACGTAAATCTGCAGCGGTTTTATAATCAGGCGGATAATTAAAACAAAGATCAGTATGTTTTCAATAAACAGAATGCTGATTAAAATCTGCTGGCCGCTTATGGACATCTTCAAACGGGAAGCGCTGTTTTGCTGCTTTTGACGGGTTTCATCAATGATAGCGTCCATAAAAGCGGAAATATTGTCCATAATTTGTTTCTTAAACTCCTGATAATCTGTTCCAAATATATTTTGATGGGCTTTTTCAATCATCTCTTCCGGACTTAAAGATAAATCTTCGTCGGAAAGCTCTGCCTGTTCAATCTCTTCGTAAGCTGTCATGTCATAGCCTTTTGCCAGGGCAACCAGTTTTATGGAATAAACTTCCCGCTCTACAAGTTCATAGGAATCTTCCAGAGCTGTTTTCAGCAAATTATAATTTTTATGGACATTGCCTTCAGATTCAAGCTGTTTTAACGTTTTTCTTCTGCGTTTTGTCGTATGGATTTCCGTAAAATAATTATCTGCATGCCGTATATCTGTCGTAACTGTAAAAAGTCTTGCCTGTTCGGTCAGGTAATTGGAACCTTCCGCTAAAAGCAGGGCGTCTTTTTCATAGGTAATATAGTCATTCGTGTCAGATATCATGGATTGATATCTGTCCAGGGCACGAAATGAGGCTACAATGAGAAGGATGTATAAAAGACAGGATATGGAAATCATAAGAAGGTTCAATGTACGTATCCGCATTCCTTTGATAGAAATTTTATTTTCTGTATTCATGTTGTCTCTCCTTTTTATTTTCCTGAATTTGATGTGTGCTGCAGTTATATGAAAACGGCCTGGCTGGATTTACAGTTGTGTAATTTTCGCATTTTTATACGTTTCTGGTACAATGTTTTTTTCGGCCGGGGCCGACTGCATAGAACCGCTGAATTTTGTTGTAACGCAGATGACAGGAATTTTCTCTCCGGCAAAAAGAAAATGCTGATAAAAATCTCTGACGCCAATTTTAAAATTTTTTCCTGGTGACGCTCTCCTTCAAAAGATGCGTAAAATGGAACGATGGGAATGCTTTTCTCCTGCGCCAGTCCCAAAGAAAGATCACAGGAGCAGTCACTGATCATATGGAATGTTTCACACATAATAAAAACCTTTCATTTTTCTGATTTTTGCAGGGGTTTCTGCTAATATATAGAATACTACGTCTGGTAGAAAAAAGCAATCGTCTATAAAATATGGTGGCTTTTTGTTTTTATTTTCGCTATAATAAAAACAATGTCTGCCAGGGGATGATAACATGAAAATACTTTTAACTGCGGTAAATGCCAAATATATTCACTCCAATCCTGCCGTATACAGCCTTAGAGCCTATGCGGGAGAATACCGGAAATTTATTGAAATTGCAGAATATACAACAAATCAGAAAAATGAATATATCCTGCAGGAAATTTATAAAAAAAAGCCTGACGTCCTATGTTTTTCCTGTTATATCTGGAATTATGACTGTATCAGGGAAATAGCCGCTGAATTTCATAAGCTGATACCGGATGTGCCTGTCTGGGCAGGCGGGCCGGAAGTTTCTTATGAAGCGGAGCGGACGCTTGCAGAAACGCCTTCTTTTTATGGAATTATGACAGGAGAGGGAGAAGCGTCCTTTGCGCAGCTTGCAGCGCATTACTGTACGGGAACTCCAAAAGAGCTTTTAGAAATCCCCGGTCTTGTATACCGGAAAGAAAAAGCCGGACAGACAGTTTTGGATTTTTTTCGAACGGCGCGGAGAAAGCCGTTGGATTTCAGTGAAATCCCGTTCTGTTATGAAAATATGAAAGATTTTAAAAACAGGATTGTCTATTATGAATCCAGCCGGGGCTGCCCTTTTTCCTGCAGTTACTGTCTTTCTTCCATTGACAAAAACCTGCGGTTCCGCAGCATGGAACTGGTCAGAAAAGAACTTCTTTTTTTTATTGAAAATGAAGTTCCACAGGTAAAATTTGTAGATCGCACCTTTAACTGCAACCATACGCATGCAATGGAAATATGGAGGTTTTTAAAAGAACATGACAGAGGGATTACAAATTTTCATTTTGAAATTGCGGCGGATCTTTTGACGAAAGAAGAGCTTTCCTTTTTAAGCGGCCTTCGTCCCGGGATGGTTCAGTTTGAAATCGGCGTACAGTCAGTAAGTCCAAAGACGCTGAAAGCAATTCACCGGAATATGCATCTGCCTGCCGTACACTCCGCTGTGGATCAGATTTTAAAAAGCGGTAACATTCATGTGCATCTGGATTTGATTGCAGGGCTGCCGTTTGAAAGCTACGGGCAGTTTGCAGAATCATTTCGGGAAATCTATGCATGGAAGCCAGACAACCTTCAGCTTGGGTTTTTAAAAGTTTTAAAAGGCTCTTATCTGTACGAACACGCAAAAGAGTACGGTATGATTTATTGGGACAGGCCGCCGTATGAGATTATGCGGACAGAATGGATTTCTTATGAGGAGATTCTTCGCATAAAACTTGTGGAAGAAATGCTGGAAGTCTATTATAACAGCGGACAATATGAAGTGACGATGAAGATTTTGGACGCGGCATATCCGGACTCTTTTGATTTTTTTCTGTCTCTTGGTATGTTTTATGAAAAAAATGAGTTGCTGAAACAGAATCATTCCAGAATCCAAAGAGCAAAATATCTGCTTGATTTTCTTATGGAAGATAAAAAAGTCCCAAAAGATCTGATAGAAGAGTCTCTTTTATTTGATTTGTATTACAGGGAAAATGTAAAAAGCCGTCCCTGCTGGGCAAAAAATCCATCCGAATGGAAAGCCGTTGCAAAAGCGTTTTGCAAAAATGGAAAAATGTCTCATATAGAGCCGTTTTCTTATCATTTTCCCAAAAAAGAAGAAAGAACCGTTTCCCGTTTTCCAAAAAAGCTTGCGGAACAGATTTATGTTTTATTTGAATATGAGAAACGCGACGCGCTGACACATCAGGCACAGGTTACGGAATTTACAAATCAGGAGGTCAAAGAAAAGTGCAGAAACGTACAAAAGAAATTTTAAAGAGACTGGATGAAACATATGGAACGGAATACATTTGTTATCTCAATCATAAGACGCCGTGGCAGCTTTTGATTGCTGTAATTTTAAGCGCACAGTGCACAGACGCCAGAGTAAATATTGTAACGAAAGATTTATTTGAAAAATATGACACGCTGGAAAAGTTTGCGCAGGCGGATTTAGAAGAACTGGAAGAGGATATCCGTTCCACAGGGTTTTATCACAATAAAGCGAAAAACATCATTGCCTGTACAAAAGCTCTTTTGGAAAGGCATCAGGGGGAAGTGCCGAGAACGCTGGAAGAGCTGACGGCGCTTGCAGGCGTGGGGAGAAAGACGGCAAACGTCATCCGCGGAAACGTTTACCATGATCCAAGCATTGTTGTCGATACGCACGTAAAACGGATTTCCAAACGTCTGAGCTTTACAAAAAATGACGATCCGACAAAAGTGGAACTGGATCTGATGAAAGTCCTTCCGAAAGACCATTGGATTCTTTACAATATCCAGATTATTACGTTCGGCCGAACGATCTGTTTTGCAAGGAATCCAAAGTGTTCGGAATGTTTTTTAAACGATTTGTGTAAGTCCAAAGATAAGCGGTAAGCGTCAGTTTCCCGTAATGATAGACTGGATTTTCCGAAACCATCCGCTGTTTGTAAGCAGCTTGTTCAGGCGGGTCAAAACGTCCGCAAAAAGGTAAATCAAAAGCATCGTTGCCACAAGGACTGCGGTTTCCTGCGGCACAGTCAGCCTGGTCCGTGAAAACAGATTCAGAACCTGCCCCATGACTACGTGCTGCAGCAGGAAAATGGCATAGGAAATTCCGGCTGTATAGGTAAAAAATGTCCTTATTTTAGGAACTTTCATAATATAATTTCCAAGATGGTAGAACAGCAGAAACAGTCCAATGGAAATCATCTGCGCACAGAGAAACGGATCGAGCGGAACTTTTATAAAAATAAAGACAAGCGCGACGCTTCCAAAAACAGCGGCAATCCATTTCGCGGAAAGCGCATCTTTGTATTCAATAAAAATCATGCCAAGCCAGAACGCAAACATACAGACAATCAGGTTGCGTTCCCTTTGAATCTGAAAGTAGGGAACCGGCCAGTGAAACGCCAGAACCGCCCCCGTAAGGAGGATTGTAACAATAATACGGCAGCGGCGCATACACCATGCAAGCAGCGGATACAGAATATACAAAAGAACAAGGGCGCCTAAAAACCATTCCCCAATAAAATAGTAATTCTGTGTAAACCGGTAGGAAAGATAACCGTCCATGCCAAACAGCGTAAGCAGCATGGACTTTGGGCTTCCGTTGTAAAACAGCGCGCCGACAGTTGTGGCTTTTTGATAGAAGAGAAAGAGCCAAAGCATATAAAACATGGGAAAAAGCCCTTTAAAACGGCCAAAATAATAACGCCGCAGAGAATTTTCCTCCGGTTTTTTATAGTTGTAGTACAAAGAAGCGCCGGAAAGCATAAAGAAAATATTCACGCTGGTGTTTTCTCCCCATACGCCGTTTGCGTGAGTAAACAGCACGGGGAAGCCGCTGTGCTGCCCTCCCATATTTAAAATCCCTGAGAAGTGATAAATAACGATAATCCATGCCGTAACGCTGCGCATGAAGTCAAAGCTTTCAATCCTTTGTTTTTTCATAGTGTAAAATATCCCTCTTTTCTGATGATTCTGTCATATAAGCCATTATAGCACATCGGCGTTTTTTTTGTCAGGATTTTTTGTAAAACGGAGGGAAAATTGATTTTTATGCAGCCGGAATTATTAACTTGTAAAATTCCGGATTCTATCATATAATGGTAAAAGTTCAGTTTTAGGAAAGAAACGAGGTACGGAATGAAACACTTAAAACAACTGCTTTGCCGAATGGAATATGAATGTGTGCAGGGCGATCCGGACATAGAGATTGGAAAACTGATTTATGATTCCAGAAAATTGGAAAAAGACGCCCTTTTTGTATGTATCAGCGGAACTGCCGTAAACGGGCATCAATTTGCGCAGGAGGCGGCGGAAAAAGGCGCGGCTGCGCTGGTTGTGTCTGAAGAAGTCCAGGTTCCAGAGCATATTGCCGTAATTAAGGTGAAGGATACAAGATATGCCCTTGCGCTGCTTTCCGCAGCGTATTTTGACTATCCGGCCGAACAGTTAAAGGTCATTGGGATTACCGGAACAAAAGGAAAGACGACGACGACATACATGGTGAAATCCATTCTGGAAAAAGCCGGATACAAAACCGGTCTGATTGGCACGATAGAGACAATTATCGGAGATCAGACAATTCCGTCTGCAAATACTACGCCGGAATCGTATCTGATTCAGCAATATTTCAGAAAGATGGCGGACGCTTCCTGTGACTGCTGCGTGATGGAGGTTTCTTCCCAGGGGCTTATGATGCACAGGACGGCCGGATTTGTCTTTGAAATCGGCATTTTCACCAATCTGGAGCCGGATCACATCGGGCCAAATGAGCACGCTTCGTTTGAAGAGTATCTGGCGTGCAAAAGCAGGCTGTTTCGTCAGTGCAGACTTGGGATTTTAAATATAGACGATGCGCATTATAAAGAAATTTTAAAAGATCATACTTGTACTGTGGAGACGTTTGGTTTTTCGGAAGATGCGGATATCCGCGCGTCAGATTTAAAGCTTGTGCATAAGCCGGGATATCTTGGCGCGGCTTATCACATATCCGGAAAGCTGGATTTTGACGTGGAAATTAATTTGCCGGGTAAGTTCAGCGTTTATAATGCTTTGACGGCAATTGCCGTATGCCGCCATTTTGGCGTGGGAACAGGCATAATGAAGCAGGCGCTTTGGGAGGCAAAAACAAAGGGCAGGATAGAGATGGTAAAAGTTTCGGATCAATTTACGCTTATGATTGATTACGCGCATAATGCCATGAGTTTAAAAAGCCTTCTTTCCACGCTTCGGGAATACGAACCGAAACGGCTGGTGTGCCTTTTTGGATGCGGCGGCAACCGGGCGAGGGCAAGACGTTTTGAAATGGGAGAGGTTTCCGGAAATATGGCGGATTTGACAATCATTACATCGGATAATCCGCGCTTTGAAGATCCGCAGGCCATTATGGAAGATATCAAAACGGGAATCCAAAAGACAGGCGGCAGATATGTGGAAATCATCGACAGAAAAGAAGCTATCCGTTATGCAATTGCAAATGGAATGCCGGGAGACGTTATTGTTCTGGCAGGAAAAGGCCATGAAGATTATCAGGAAATCAAGGGAAAAAAATATCCGATGGATGAACGGACGCTGATTGCGGAAGTTCTTGCTGAACTTGGAAAAGAAGCATAGCGGCAGGTGGTAGAATGGCATATTATGCCGATGTAATTATTGATATTTCAAAAGAAAAGTTAGATCATACATTTCAGTATAAAATACCGGAGGATTTGGCAGGACAGATTTATCCGGGCGTACAGGTGAATCTGCCGTTTGGCAGAGGAAACCGCATGGTTTGCGGGTTTGTGACGGAAGTGACGGATTACGCAAAGTATGATGCGGACAAGATAAAAGAAATTGATTCCATTGTCAAAGAGAGTGTGGCGATTGAGACGCATCTGATTGCTCTGGCGTTCTGGATGCGGAAAAATTATGGTTCCACGATGAATCAGGCGTTAAAGACAGTCATCCCTGTCAAACAAAAGACAAAAGCGAAAGAACGGCGGATTATCTGTCTTTGCGCAGAGGAAGAGGCGGCAAAAGAACAGCTTGCCGTATTTTTCAAAAAGCATCATACGGCAAGAGCGAGGCTGCTCGAAGAACTTCTGGTTCATCCGGAAATTTCCTATGAGATCGTAACGCAGAAGCTGAATGTTTCTTCTTCTGTCATACGCGCGCTGGAAGAAAAAGGGCTTTTAAAAGTCCGTCTGGAATCCGAGTATCGAAATCCTGTGGGTCATATCGAAAGGAAAGAGCATAAAATTTCGCTGAACGGGCAGCAGAAAAAGGCAGTGGAAGAAATCCTTTGCGGAATGCGGAAAGGCGTCTGCCGGACGTACCTTTTGCACGGTGTGACAGGAAGCGGAAAAACGGAAGTCTATATGGAACTGATTGCGGATGTTATGAAAAACGGCAGGCAGGCTATTATGCTGATACCGGAAATTGCCCTGACTTATCAGACCGTGATGCGGTTTATCGCAAAATTCGGGAACCGGGTTTCAATTATCAATTCCAGGATGTCCAAAGGGGAGCGTTACGATCAGTTTCTGCGGGCAAAAAACGGGGAAACTGATATTATGATTGGTCCGAGATCCGCGCTTTTTACGCCGTTTTGCAGGCTTGGCCTGATTATTATAGATGAAGAGCATGAAGGAAGTTATAAAAGTGAAACCGTTCCAAAATATCATGCAAGGGAAACGGCAATCGAACGGGCGAAAATGTCAGACGCTTTTGTGGTTCTTGGCTCTGCGACGCCGTCTGTAGACAGTTATTACAGGGCAAAAGCGGGAGAATACAAATTGGTCGAGATGGAACGGAGAGTGGAGGGAAGACCGCTGCCCGTATGCAGCGTCGTTGATTTGAGAGAAGAATTAAAATGCGGGAACCGTTCCATATTAAGTCAGAAACTGCAGGATTTAATCGCGGAGCGTCTGGAGAAAAAGCAGCAGGTTATGCTGTTTTTAAACCGGAGAGGGCTTTCCGGTTTTGTATCCTGCCGCCTGTGCGGGCATGTAATCAAATGCCCCCATTGCGATGTATCGTTAAGTCTTCACAAAAATCACAGGCTGCTTTGCCATTACTGCGGATACGAACGGGAAGCCCCATCCAAGTGCCCCGTGTGCGCATCTTCGTATATTGGCGGATTTAAGGCGGGTACGCAGAAGATTGAGGAAATCGTAAAACAGCGTTTCAAATATGCAAAAACGCTTC
The DNA here is from genome assembly GCA_910586645.1 of uncultured Lachnospiraceae bacterium. Lineage (GTDB taxonomy): Bacteria > Bacillota > Clostridia > Lachnospirales > Lachnospiraceae > Roseburia_B. Next base: position 11,444 of record CAJUIS010000025.1, read on the forward strand.
GGATGGACTATGATACGACGCGAAAGAAAGACGGATATGAAACTATCCTGTCTGCATTTTCGAATGGAGAAGCGGATATTTTAATTGGCACGCAAATGATTGTCAAAGGGCATGATTTTAAAAATGTTACTTTGATGGGAATCCTGGCAGCGGATTTATCCATGTATGCAGGGGACTACCGTGCGGCGGAGCGGACGTTTCAGCTTCTGACGCAGGCGGCCGGAAGAGCCGGACGCGGAGAGGCGCCGGGAGAAGTTGTGATACAGACATACAATCCTTGTCATTACAGCATTGTGACTGCAAAAGACCAGGATTATAAGGCTTTTTACCAGGCGGAGATTCTGGCCAGAAAACTGGCCCTTTATCCTCCGGTGTCGAATCTGCTTTTTATGCTGATTACGGCAAAGGAAGAAAATGCCGCCGGATATGCGGCGTCCTATTTTGCCGCACTGATCAAAAAGGCGCAGATCCCCGGACTTTCCATGATTGGGCCGGCAAGCGCTGCAGTCGGAAAGGTAAAGGATGTTTACCGTATGGCTCTTTATTTAAAGCATATGGATTACGGACAGCTTGTAACGCTTAAGGACAGGCTGGAATTATTTTTAAAAAACAGGGAAGATATGAAACAGATTCATGTTTCATTTGATTTTAACCCAATGAACGGATGACAGAGGTATCGTTTAAGGAGGCAGATATGGCGCTTAGAACAATCAGAATGCTGGGAGATCCCGTATTAAATAAGGTATGCAGGGAAGTAAAGGAGATGACGCCAAAAATTCGGACGTTAATCCATGATATGCTGGATACGATGTATGAAGCCGAGGGCGTCGGGCTTGCGGCTCCGCAGGTCGGAATTTTAAAACGGATTGTTACGATTGATATTGGAGACGGGCCGATTATTATGATCAATCCGAGAATTATATCGTCAGACGGAGAGCAGGTCGGCGGGGAAGCATGCCTTAGCTTTCCCGGAAAGGCGGGACAAGTTACAAGGCCGAATCACGTTGTGGCAAAAGCTTTTAATGAAAATATGGAAGAATATGAAATCGAAGGCACGGAGCTTCTGGCAAGGGCGATCTGCCATGAGTTAGATCATCTGGACGGGCATATGTATACAGAACTTGTCGAAGGAGAGATTTACGACACCGTCAACGAAGAGGAGGATTAGCCGATGCGCGTAGTTTTTATGGGGACGCCGGATTTTGCAGTGGAAACGTTAAAAGCCATTCTTGAGGCAGGACATGAAGTCGCACTTGCGGTAACAAAGCAGGATAAGCCAAAAGGAAGAGGAAATGTCATACAGATGTCTCCTGTGAAAGAATATGCGCTTTTACATGGGATACCGGTTTTTCAGCCCAGGCGGGTAAGAGAGGCGGAAAGCATTGCGCACATTCGAAAATACAGACCGGAGATTATTATTACAGTGGCTTTCGGACAGATTCTTTCAAAAGAAATTATTGAAATGCCGGAGTACGGCTGTATCAATGTCCATGCTTCACTGCTTCCAAAATACCGGGGCGCGGCTCCAATCCAGTGGGCGGTTATCAATGGAGATCCGGTTTCCGGAGTTACGACGATGCGTATGGACGAAGGAATTGACACGGGAGACATTATTGAGCAGGCAAAAGTGAGCCTTTCTGAAGATGAAACGGGCGGAAGCCTTTTTGAGCGTCTTTCCAAAGAAGGCGCAAAGCTTTGCGTACACACGATGCAGTCAATTAAAGAAGGTACGGCAATTTATACCAGACAACAGGAATCAGAAGCGACGCATGTGGGCATGATTGATAAAAAGATGGGAGATATCGACTGGACAAAATCCGCCGTTTCCATTGAACGTCTTATCCGCGGGCTTTCCCCATGGCCGAGCGCATATACAAAATTAAACGGAAAGACATTTAAAATCTGGCGGGCAAAAGCAGAAGCCGGAGGCGACGGGAAAGAGGCCGGAAAGGTGATTTTTGTCAGTAAAGAAGAATTAAAAGTACAGACGGGAGAAGGAATGCTTTCGCTTCTTCAGGTACAGCTTGAGGGGAAAAAGCGGATGGACGCACAGGCTTTTCTAAGGGGATATGAAATTTCAGAAGGAACTGTCCTGATACAGGACAAAAAGGAGGACGTATGAGATACGGTTATTATGGATGGGATCCGACCTATATTCTGGTTGTTATCGGCGTAATCATCTGTCTGCTTGCTTCGGCAGGCGTGAAAAGCACGTTCCGGAGGTATTCCGGGCTTCGCAGTATGAGCAATCTGACGGGCGCCCAGGCGGCGGAACGCATACTGCACAGAGCCGGGATTTATGACGTGACAATCCGGCACGTTGCCGGAAATCTGACAGATCATTACGATCCAAGAAATAAAACGCTGAATTTGTCAGACAGCGTATATGGTTCTGCCTCTGTGGCTGCCGTCGGCGTAGCGGCGCATGAATGCGGGCACGCCATTCAGCATCAGAAAAATTATGCGCCGTTGTCTTTGCGGAGCGCCATCGTTCCTGTGGCGAACATCGGTTCCGCACTGGCATGGCCGCTGATTTTAATTGGAATGTTTTTTACAAGCCAGACGGGCGCGCTGTTCATCAATCTTGGAATCCTCTGTTTTTCTGCCTCAGTTCTGTTCCAGCTTGTGACGCTTCCCGTAGAGTTTAACGCTTCCGGCAGAGCGCTCCGGATTTTGGGGGACACCGGAATTTTAACTTCCGAAGAGCTTCCAAAGACAAGGAACGTGCTGCGTGCGGCTGCTCTTACTTATGTGGCGGGCGCGGCTGCTTCTATTCTGCAGCTTCTCCGTCTGATTCTTTTATCCGGAGGAAGAAATGACGACTGACGGAATAAATCTCAGGGAACTTTCGCTTTTCGTACTGCTTGCCGTAGAGAAAGACAAAGAATACTGCAGCGCAGCGCTCGCCGCTGTTTTGGATAAATATCAGTATCTTTCTAAACAAGAACGCGGTTTTGTGACAAGACTTGCGGAAGGGACGTTAGAAAAGCAGATTGAGCTGGACTATATCATCGAATTATTCTCAAAAATTAAAATAAAAAAAATGAAGCCGGTTATACGCTGTATTTTAAGAATGGGCGTGTATCAGTTCAAATATATGGACGCTGTACCAGATTCCGCCGCCTGCAATGAGGCGGTCCGACTGACAAAGAAAAAAGGATTTGGAAATTTAACGGGCTTTGTCAATGGCGTACTCCGCAGCGTTGCAAGGAATCTGGATGCGATTCCCTATCCAAAAGAAGGAAAAAATCCCCTCTATGCGCTGTCTGTGAAAACGTCCATTCCGGAATGGATCTTAGCGCAGTGGGGCAGAGATTACGGAAAAGAAAAGGCGAAATCCATTGCGGAAGCGTTTGGAAAGGAATCAAGGACGGGCGTACGCGCCAATCGGATGAAAATTTCTCCGGCGAAACTGAAAAATGCGCTCAGAGAAAGAGGGTTTTCTGCGGAACCTGCCGTTTTGAAAGAGTATCCTGATTTTGATTATGCCATGTATCTGTCCGGATACGATTATCTTTCCGCCATTCCGGAGTTTCTGGAAGGGATGTTTTTTGTGCAGGATATTTGTTCTATGCTGGTGACGCATCTGGCCCGGCCAAAGCCTTCAGATTATGTCATTGACGTCTGCAGCGCGCCGGGCGCAAAAAGTCTGCATGCCGCGGAATGGGTGTCTGGCGGAGGCTTTGTGGAAGCAAGAGACATTTCGGAATACAAAACATCTCTGGTTGAAGAAAATATCCGGCGGTGCGGTGCAGAAAACATTCGTACAAAAGTTTGGGATGCAAGAATGCGGGATGAAGATTCCATAGAAAAGGCGGATCTTGTCATTGCGGATTTGCCGTGTTCCGGTCTTGGAACTATGCAAAAAAAACCGGATATCCGTTATCGCATGACAGAAGAGATGGAAAAGAGCCTTGCGCTTTTGCAGCGGGAGATTCTGAATGTGGCGGCAGACTATGTAAAGCCGGGCGGAACGCTGGTCTTTTCAACCTGTACGATAGATCGTATGGAAAATGAAGAGAATGCGATTTGGTTTTTAGAAAAAAAACCGGAATTTTCACTTGATATGGAGCGGCAGTTTTTTCCGGACGAAGGGGAATATGACGGGTTTTACATTGCAAAGTTTATCAAAAATCAGAGGAAATTATGACAGAAAAACCAGATTTAAAATCAATGAATCAAACGGAACTTCTTTCTTTTGTAAAAGAAGCGGGAGAAAAACCGTTCCGAGCAGGACAGCTTTATCAGTGGATGCATCAGAAATTATCGGCATCCATAGATGAAATGACGAATCTTCCTGCCGGATTTCGGGCAAAATTAAAGCAGGAGTGTATATTTTCTGCGCTAAAACAGACGGATGTGCAGATTTCCAGGCAGGACGGCACCAGGAAATATCTGTTTCTTCTGGAAGATCAAAATATGATCGAAAGCGTATGGATGCGTTATAAATTTGGCGGATCTGTCTGCATATCTTCACAGGCGGGATGCCGCATGGGATGTAAATTCTGCGCTTCCGGGCTAAACGGTCTTGCAAGAAATCTGTCTCCCGCAGAGATGTTAGAGCAGGTTTACCGGATTCAGCGGGATATAGGGGAACGGATTTCCCATGTCGTTGTGATGGGGACAGGCGAACCGCTTGATAACTATGACAATCTTTTAAAATTTATAGAACTGATCACAGCCGAAGAAGGCTTACATATCAGTCAGAGAAATCTGACGGTGTCGACCTGTGGAATCGTACCGAATATACGGAAACTGGCGGAAAAAAGGCTTGGAATTACGCTTGCAGTTTCCCTGCACGCTTCTTCCCAGGAAAAGCGGGAAACGCTGATGCCGATTGCTGTAAAGTATAAGCTGGAGGAACTGATGCATACGTGCCGGTACTATTTTGAAAAAACAGGGCGGAGAATCACGTTTGAATACGCTCTTGCGTCGGGCGTCAATGACACGGAAAAAGATGCCCGCAGCCTGGCGGAATTGCTTTTTGGAATGAACTGTCACGTAAATCTGATTCCGATCAATCCTGTAAAAGAACAAATTTACAGGGGGAGCGGACAGGACGCCGCGCTTGCTTTTAAAAATAAGCTTGAAAAAAATGGAATAAATGTTACTATAAGAAGAGAAATGGGCAGGGATATTGACGCTGCCTGCGGACAGTTGCGGAAAAAATACATGGAAAGGCAGGTGGACTGATTGGAATCTTTTTCAATTACAGATATTGGACTGCATCGGAAGATGAATCAGGATTTTTACTATTCGTCCGAATATCCGGTGGGAAATCTGCCGAATCTTTTTATTGTAGCCGACGGCATGGGAGGACATAATGCCGGAGAATACGCTTCCAAACATACCATAGAAGTAATGGCGTCTGTGGTGGAATCTTCTTTGCATATAGTTACGGAAGATATCTTAAAGGAGGCAATAGAAAAGGCAAATGAGGAACTTATCTGGCAGGCCGCACAGGATTTGTCAATGTGGGGTATGGGCACTACCGTAGTGGCAGCAGTGATTGCAGACGGCTGGGTTCATGTCGCAAATGTGGGAGACAGCAGGCTTTATCTGATAAACAGAGATATCCGTCAGATTACAAGAGATCACTCTTATGTGGCGGAAATGGTGCGGCGCGGAGAAATTGCAAAAGAGGCGTCCCGAACTCATCCTGACAGAAATATCATTACCAGGGCAGTCGGCGTCACAAGAGAAATAGACATTGATTTTTTTGAAGAGAAAATCCGTCCGGGGGACAAAATACTGTTATGTTCCGACGGACTTACAAATATGGTGGAAGACGAGGAAATACAAAAGATTGCAGCAGGACATAAAAGTACCGCAGAAGCGGCGGTACGGTTAATCGAAACAGCGAACCGGAATGGAGGAAGAGATAATATTACGGTCGTAATCATAGATCCATTTTCCAAATAGGCAAAGGAATGTACGGAAAGGAAGAATATATGTTATCAGCAGGAATGTTTGTAGCAGACCGCTATGAAATTATAGGAAAGATTGGCGCTGGCGGAATGTCAGATGTATACAAAGCCAGAGATCATATATTGGGACGCAATGTCGCCATCAAAGTTTTAAAGCAGGAATTCAGCGAGGATGTCAATTTCGTTATGAAATTCCGCACAGAAGCGCAGTCCGCCGCAGGGCTTGAACACCCGAATATCGTCAATATTTATGACGTCGGCAGCGAATCCGGGATCCATTACATTGTAATGGAATACGTCGAGGGCGTGACCCTTAAGACATATATTGAGAAAAAAGGCCGTCTTACTTACAAAGAAGCCGTCAGCATTGCAATTCAGGTGGGCAGGGGAATGGAAGCCGCCCATGCGAAGAATATCATTCACAGAGACATTAAACCGCAGAATATATTGATTTCCACAGAAGGGAAAGCAAAGGTTACAGATTTTGGCATTGCAAGGGCTGTTTCAAATAATACGATCAGCGCAGATGTTATGGGTTCCGTGCATTACGCTTCTCCGGAGCAGGCGCGGAATGGATTTGTCAATGATAAGAGCGACATTTATTCGCTTGGCATCGTTATGTATGAAATGGTGACGGGACGCGTGCCGTTTGACGGAGATACAACTGTTTCAATCGCCATCCAGCACCTGCAGGAGGAAATGAAAGCGCCGGGCATTTTTGCTCCGGATCTTCCGGTCAGCCTGGAAAAAATCATTTTAAAATGCACCCAGAAAAGTCCGGATCGCAGATATGCAAATACCAGTGAACTGCTGGCAGATTTAAAGCAGGCTCTGGTGCATCCAAACACCGATTTCGTAAAGATGCCGGACGGAAACCAGAACCGGACGAGAGTTATCAGCGACGGGGAAGTAAAAGAAATAAAAAATGCCAGAGCCGCTCAGTTAGAGGAACCGGAGGAGGATTATGAAGACGGAGAGCCGGAAGAAGAAGGGGAAGGTTTTCTGAATCCAAGACTGGAAAAAGCGGTGACAATCGGCGGCATTGTTGCGGCGGTTATTATCGTGGGGATTGTTATTTACCTGATTGGAAGCATTGTCGGCGTGTTTGGCGGTTCTTCCGATAAAAAGAAAAAAGAAGATGCGGATACAGAAAAGCATTCCGTTATCAATACGGAAAAAACAGAAAAAGAACAGGTCTCAATGATTAAAATAACCGGAAAGAGCTTTGAAGACGCAAAGAGCGAACTGAGCAGATTAAAGCTTGGAATCAAAGAAGAAGGCTCAAAAGCTTCCGATGAATATGAGAAAGGATTGATTATGTCGCAGGATGTCGCAGAAGGAGAATTGGTAGACATCAATACGACAATTCACGTCTATATCAGTCTGGGACAGGGAGAAGTCACTGTGCCGGAAGTAAAAGGCTATGACAGCGACGCTGCAATTGAACTATTAAAGGAGAAGGGCTTTAATCCGGATCGCCAGTATGAAAACAGCGATACCGTAGCTTCCGGAAAAGTCATTTCCCAGTCGCCGGAAGGCGGATCTTCCGCAAAAAAAGGCGATACGGTCGTCATTAAAGTCAGTCAGGGAAAAGAAGCGGTCAAAGTGCCTGATGTGCGCAACCGTCCAAAAGACGAGGCTGTTGGCATCCTTCAGCAGGCGGGCCTTACGGTGACAAGTACGACTACGGCAAACAGCGATACGATACCGGAGGGAAATGTCATCGATCAGAGTATCGTACCGGAAAAATATGTCGATCAGGGCACAGGCATTACGCTGACGGTCAGCGCGGGAAGCGGCAAGACGTATTACACCTGCAAAGCGGAAATCGCAGCTCCGGAAAACGGGGATGTCGTTTCTGCAGATATTGTGCTGACCGCTTCAAACGGAAAACAGATACAGACCTGGTCTGACATAAAAATTTCTAAATTTCCGTATACCATTATGGCAACTGACATTGAAGACTGCAGCAGCGGAACAATTCAGATCACCTGGCATCTGGCAGACGGAAGCACAAGTAAGCAGACAGAAAACATTATGTTCAAAAAGTAGCGGACAGACGTTTATGAAAGGGAAAATTATCAAAGGGATTTCCGGATTCTACTATGTGCACACGGCGGAATCCGGAATTTATGAATGCAGGGCAAAAGGAATATTTCGTAACCGGAAGATAAAGCCTCTTGTTGGGGACAATGTAGAAATAGAGATTTTGCACGAAGCGGACAAAGAGGGAAATATTATTGCAATTGAAAGCCGGAAGAATGAACTGATCCGTCCGTCCGTTTCAAATATCAATCAGGCGCTTTTAATTTTTTCCGTGACAAATCCGGCTCCAAATTACAATCTTTTAGACAGATTTTTAGTGATGATGCGGTATCAGAGCGTCCCTGTCATTCTCTGTTTCAACAAATCAGATTTGATGGGGGAAGCGGACAAAGAGAACATCTTCTCTGTTTACCGGGCATGCGGATGTCCCGTTCTTTTTACAAGTGTGGAACAAAAATATGGCATGGATGAGCTGCGTCTTTTACTGAAGGGAAAAACGAGCGCGGCCTCCGGACCTTCCGGCGTCGGAAAATCTTCGATTGTCAATTTTCTGCAGCAGAATGTTAAGATGGAAACGGGAGACGTCAGCAGAAAAATTGGCCGCGGAAAAAATACGACAAGGCATTCCCAGATGATCTTTATTGAAAAAGATACTTATATTATGGATACGCCGGGATTTGGCTCTCTTAATATCCCTGGGCTTTGCTCCGCGGATTTATGGCGGTACTACGAGGAATTTCTGCCCTATGAGCCGGAATGCAGATTTAAGGGATGCAGCCATATCCACGAACCGGGATGCGGCATAAAACAGGCTCTTTTCGCTGGAAATATTCACCCGAAACGCTATGAAAATTATGTCAGCATTTATGAGGAACTGAAGGAAAATGAAAAAAATATATGGAGGAAGCCATGAATTGTTTATCCCCGTCTATATTGTCAGCGGATTTTGCAAACTTAGGAGAACAGGTGAAACTTTTGGATCGGGCAGGCGCGCAGTACGTGCATATTGACGTGATGGACGGAATGTTTGTGCCAAGCATTTCCATGGGGCTGCCTGTTATAAAATCTATCCGGCCTGTAAGCGATCGGATTTTTGACGTGCATCTGATGATACAGGAGCCGGATCGCTACATAGACGATTTTGTAAAGGTGGGCGCGGATATCATTACAGTACATACGGAAGCCTGTGCGCATCTGGATCGTACCGTTCAAAAGATTAAGGAAAACGGGATTCTTGCAGGAGTTGCGTTAAATCCGGCTACGCCGCTTACGGATCTTAAATATATCCTTGGCGAAGTGGACATGATTTTAATTATGACGGTAAATCCGGGTTTTGGAGGACAAAAACTGATTCCCTATACAATAGAAAAAATACGCGATTTGCGGAATCTTCTGAATAGCCGGAGGTTAAAAACGGATGTTGAAGCGGACGGCGGCGTAACGCTTGAAAATGTGGAAGACGTTTTAAATGCCGGAGCAAATATCGTCGTAGCCGGAAGCGCTGTTTTTAAAGGGAATGCTGAAGAAAATACAAAAAGTTTTCTGAAGAGCATGGCAAAATGGGAGAGAAGATGAGACGTGCATTAATTGTAAGCGGCGGAACAATGGATTGTGATTTTGGGCGAAACTATACGGAGTGGTACGGCTTTGATTATAAAATTGCAGTGGATTTCGGACTGCAGTTTTTTTATGACGCAGAACTTATGCCGGATATGATTGTCGGAGATTTTGATTCCGCAGACGAAGAGACGCTCCATTATTTTGAAGCGCAGAAAAAAATCGCATGGATGCGTCTGAATCCTATGAAAGACGATACCGATACAGAAGCGGCGTTAAAACACGCAGTTGCACAGGGCGCAGAGGAAATTCATATTTTGGGAGGCACGGGGAACCGGCTGGATCACCTGCTTGGAAATATCGGGCTTTTGGGAATGGGGTTTGAAACGGATACGAAGATTTTTCTTACAGATCCCAAGAACCGGCTGCAAATGATCCAAAAGGATTTAAAACTGTTAAAAACAGAACAATATGGAACTTACGTATCGCTTTTGCCGGTGACGCCGGAAGTAACCGGAATTACTTTAACCGGAATGAAATATCCCCTGAAAGACTATACCATGAAATGTTACCGTACGATCGGCATCAGCAATGAAATTTTAGAGGACGAGGCATGGATTCGTTTGAAAAACGGGACGCTTCTTGTTATGGAATCCAAGGATTAAAAAATAAAAGGGAATCTATTGAGATAAAAATTATTTTATAGTATGATAAGAACAAGAGAGAAAAGTCAGTCCGGCAGGATTGGTTTTTCTATTTCAAATGGAGGGAAATTACAAATATGAAACTGGGAATCGTAGGTCTTCCGAACGTAGGAAAAAGCACGCTGTTTAATTCATTGACGAAAGCGGGGGCAGAGTCGGCGAATTATCCGTTTTGTACCATTGATCCAAACGTGGGCGTTGTTTTGGTGCCGGACGAGCGCATTAAAAAACTGGGAGAAATGTATCATTCAAAAAAAGTGACGCCTGCAGTCATTGAATTTGTCGATATTGCGGGCCTTGTAAAAGGCGCCAGCAGAGGAGAAGGGCTTGGAAACCAGTTCCTTGCCAATATTCGCGAAGTGGACGCTATTGTACATGTAGTCCGGTGCTTTGAAAATGAAAATGTCGTTCATGTGGATGGAAGCGTCGATCCGGTCCGGGATATTGAGACGATTAATCTGGAACTGATTTTTTCGGATATTGAAATTTTAGAACGCAGGATTGCGAAGACGTCGAAAGGGGCGAGAAACGATAAATCCCTGGCAAAAGAACTGTCTCTTTTGAACCGCTTAAAAGAACATCTCGAGGGCGGGGAAATGGCAAAAACATTTGACGTTTCCGGTGACGAAGATGAAGAAGCATGGTTTTCTTCCTATAATCTTCTGACGGCCAAGCCCGTGATTTATGCGGCAAATGTGGCGGAGGAAGATCTTGCGGAAGACGGAGCTTCCAATTCTTTCGTGCAGGAAGTCAGAAAACAGGCGGCAAAAGAGCAGAGTGAAGTATTTGTTATCTGCGCTCAGATTGAGCAGGAAATCGCAGAATTAGACGACGAAGAAAAAAGTATGTTTTTGGAAGATCTTGGCCTGAAAGAATCCGGCCTTGAGAAACTGATTAAGGCAAGCTACAGTCTGCTGGGACTGATCAGTTATCTGACGGCGGGAGAAGATGAAACAAGAGCCTGGACAATTGTCCGGGGAACGAAGGCTCCGCAGGCGGCCGGCAAAATCCACACGGATTTTGAACGCGGCTTCATTCGTGCGGAAGTCGTAAATTATCAGGATCTTCTGGACTGCAAAAGCCTTTCGGCGGCAAAAGAGAAGGGAATTGTCGGGCTGGAAGGGAAAGATTACGTTGTGAAAGACGGAGATGTAATACTTTTTCGGTTTAATGTCTGATGTAAGAAGGGAATAGGACAAAAAGACACGGAATAGACTAAAGAGAAAAGACAAAAAAGGTTTTCAAATGCGTTTTTGTGAATTTCAGGAAAAAGAAGTCATTAATGTCTGTGACTGTAAATGCCTTGGAAATGTAATGGACTTGGAGTTAGACGAAAAAACAGGCTGTATTTTGGCGATTATTGTGCCTGGGCCATGTAAGCTTTTTGGGATGTTCGGACATGAATTTGAATTCTGCATACCCTGGAAATGCATTGTCCGCATTGGATCAGATATTATTTTGGTGGAAATCAAAGAAGAAGACTGCAGACGGAAAGTATAGGGGGAATTTTAATGAAGTGTCCATATTGCAGCAGCGACAATACACGGGTGATTGATTCACGTCCGGCAGACGATAATTGTTCTATCCGCCGCAGACGTCTCTGCGATGACTGCGGAAAGCGTTTTACAACATACGAAAAAGTAGAAACCATACCGCTTGTCGTGATAAAAAAAGATAACAACAGAGAGCAGTACGACCGCTCCAAAATTGAAGCGGGCATTTTACGGGCCTGTCATAAGAGGCCGGTTTCCATGGATCAGATCGAACGCCTTGTGGACGAAATTGAAACAGAGATTTTTAACCGGGAGGAAAAAGAGATTTCAAGCTCTCTGATTGGAGAAATCGTTATGGACAAGCTGAAAGAACTTGAGGCAGTCGCTTATGTGAGGTTTGCATCCGTTTATCGGGAATTTAAAGATATCAATACTTTTATGAATGAGCTGAAAAAAATACTGGATACGTAAAAGTTACTTTCAAGGAGTGCATATGAAACATATTTTGTATCCCCGGGAATATCTGCCTTCTGCATACCAAATTGATTATGACAGGCTTTATCAGAAAGGTTTTCGCGGATTGATTTTTGATATTGACAATACTCTGGCTCCGCACGGGGCGCCTGCTGACAAACAGGCCGTTTTGTTATTTTCACATCTAAAAGAACTTGGGTTTCAATGTGTGATGCTGTCAAACAATAAAGAACCGAGGGTAAAGCCGTTTTGTGATAAAGTGGGGACTCGTTATATCTTTAACGCAGGAAAGCCCATGCCTAAAAATTACCGCCGGGCTATGGAACTTATGCATACGGACTGCGGAAATACGATTTTTATCGGCGATCAGATTTTTACGGATATTGTGGGGGCAAATCTGGCAGGCATTTATTCTGTTCTCGTAGAACCGATAAATCCAAAAGAAGAAATACAAATCGTTTTGAAAAGATATTTGGAAAAAATAGTTTTATTTTTTTACAGGAGGAAACGTTTATGAAAATCGCAATCGGGAACGACCATGCAGCAGTGGAAATGAAAAATCTGATGATGGAATACATAGCGGAACTTGGGCATACCATTGACAATTACGGAACAGATACACAAGACTCTTGTAATTATCCGGAATATGGAGAAGCTGTGGCGTGCGCAGTGGCACAGGGAAGAGCGGACTGCGGCATACTGATTTGCGGAACGGGCGTGGGCATATCCATTGCGGCGAATAAGGTAAAGGGGATCCGAGCTGCAGTATGTTCCGATGTAACGACAGCCAGACTGGTCAAAGAGCATAACGACGCCAATATCATCGCATTTGGAGCGCGCATTGTTGGCATCGAGCTTGCAAAAGATATTGTAAGAGCTTATCTCGACGCCAGTTTTCTTGGCGGCAGACACGCAGAACGGGTAAAGATGATTTCAGAAATTGAGATGCGCAGGGGCCAGGATTAGAAACCAGGGGAACGGGAATACTGAAAAGAAAAAGAAAGGACAGATGATTCATGGCAAAACGTATTTTAAATATGACCCCGGCGGAACTTACGAATCTGACAAAACAGGATTTTCTCTCGGCGGTTGCCGGCAGCGAAGGCAGAGTTCTGGCAAGCGAAACCATAGGCATTACCATGCCGATTCTTACAGATGTGACGAATGCAGAATTTGCGGCGTCTATGGGAGCCGATTTGATTCTTTTAAATATGTTTGATGTGAAAGAGCCAAGAATTGAAGCCCTTCCTGCTGTGGACAAAACAGAAGTTGTGCGGGAAGTGAAACGTCTGACCGGGCGCATGGTAGGAATTAATTTAGAACCGGTCGATGAACAGGCCATATCAGAACATTCCGAAACGCTGTGGGCAATGAGCGCGGGACGCTATGCAACGGCAGAAAATGCGGTTCTTGCGCAGAAGATGGGCGTAGATATGATTGTTTTAACCGGAAATCCCGGAAATGGCGTAAGCAACGAGGCAATTGTCGCCTCTTTAAAGTCGATTTCTGCAGCGGTTGGAGATAACATTGCGCTTGCCGCAGGAAAAATGCATGCGTCAGGCGTTATTGGCGAAGGAGGGCAAAACATCATCACAAGAGAAGACATCCTTCAGTTTTCCAAAGCCGGGGCGGATGTAATTTTAATGCCTGCGCCCGGAACTGTGCCGGGAATTACGACAGAATATATCCGGGAGCTTGTGGCGTATGCGCACAGCCTTGGAAAACTTACGATAACTGCTATTGGCACTTCACAGGAAGGCGCTGATACGGATACTATCAGGAGGATTGCGCTTGAATGTAAAATGACAGGGACCGATATCCATCATATTGGAGATTCCGGCTGCGTGGGGATGGCTCTTCCGGAAAATATTATGGCCTATAGCGTGGCAATCCGGGGAATCCGGCACACATATCACAGAATGGCACAATCGCTTGCGCGCTGACAGCAGAAGCCGGCTTTTTGATATTTTTCAAGAATAAGGTAAAAAAAGGTTGAAAAAACAGACCTTTTATTATAGAATTGTACAAGTGATTAAGGTACAAACGTATTAAGGAGGAAAATTTATGATTTCAGCAGGCGATTTCAGGAATGGTATTACGATAGAATTGGAAGGTAATATTTTTCAGATTATTGAATTTCAGCATGTAAAGCCGGGAAAGGGTGCGGCCTTTGTCAGAACGAAGCTGAAAAATATTAAGAGCGGCGGTATTGTGGAAAAGACATTCCGTCCTACGGAGAAATGTGAAACGGCGCATATCGATCGGAAAGATTATCAGTATCTGTATGCGGACGGCGATTTGTTCTATTTTATGGATGTTGAAACATATGATCAGATTGCGCTTGGAAAAACGGATATTGGCGATGCACTGAAGTTTGTGAAAGAAAATGAAATGGTCAAAGTATGTTCTCATAAAGGAAACGTATTTGCTGTAGAACCTCCTTTGTTTGTAGAACTTCAGATAACGGAGACAGAGCCTGGATTTAAAGGCGATACGGCTACAGGCGCGACAAAACCTGCCGTAGTGGAAACAGGCGCTACGGTATATGTTCCGTTGTTTGTAAATCAGGAAGACGTCATTAAAATTGATACCAGAACAGGGGAATATTTATCCAGAGTATAAAAGCATACGAAACGGCTGTCCGGGAGTTTGGGATGGCCGTTTTTTGTTTGAGAAAGTTTATGAGGGATTTCCGGGCGTCGGCATTCTGTTTTGATTCCGCCATTCCCTCGGTGAAATGCCATAGACATTTTTAAACGCTCTTGAGAAATGGAGCGGGTTGTCATAACCGACTGCACTGCTGATGTCGCTGACGGTAAGTTTTGTCAGTTTTAGAAGCTCGGCGGCTTTGGTCATGCGGTAATTTAATAAAAATTCCTGAGGAGTCCGCCCGGTGGACTCCTTAAATATTTTTCCAAAATAGCTGCGGTTTAAACCGCAGTTGTCTGCAATGTCTTCCACAGAAATATCGTTGTGGAAATTTTGTTCCATAAAATTTAAAGCTTCCCGCACATAAAAATCGCGAAGACGGCCTCCTTTTTTCAGCCTTATAGAAGAAACGGAATTTGTCATAGCGTCGAAAAAGAGATAGAGATGCCCGATCAGATGAAATGGAGACGAGCCGCCATGTTCTGCAATATAAAGCATTTCATTCATCATTGTTTCACGCAGGACGTGGGAGTTGGCCCGATAAATGGGAGTATTTAAAGAAAATCCCGCAATTTCAACGGCTTCCTTTACGCGCAGCCCGTCAAATTCCAGCCAGGCGTACTCCCATGGAAGATTTTTGTCCGCAATGTAAGTTGTAATCTGGTTTGGAAAAATCATAAAGCCCTGTCCGCTTTTGATTTGATATGTCTGCGTAATTCCGGAAGAATCGTCCGCATACAAAGTGCCTGTACCGGAAATGACATAGTGAAACAAAAAATGAGTCCTTGCGGCAGGGCCAAAGGAATGGGACGGCGCACACCGTTCCCATCCGAACTGGTAAAGGCTTAGGTCAACAAAATTTTCATTTGGAAAAACAGAAAACAGAAAATCTTTCATCGTATTATACTCCTGATTGTTATTTCACAGATATGCCTGTTCTGGTATTTTATATGCTCGTTTGATGAATTTAATATGTGTTATTTCCTAAAAATTTTTACAATTTTTTTAGAAATGCTCTACTAGTATAGCCGTAAATATACCAAAATGCCAGCCTATTTTTCATATATTCTAAAAAAGCGGCATTTTGGTATAAAAGTAAAAAAAAGATGCTATTTATAGACGCATTATGGGATGTTAGAATATTTACAGCAAGAAATGGATAAGACAGATTATCCAAAAAAGTATCTTTGAGTGCATTTTATGCGTAAAACAATCCTGGATGACAGGAGGATGTGATCAGACGTCCGTTGCACAAAATACGCAAACATCGGCATACTCGCCGCTTCTCTGCAGCGGCGCACAGGATGCGAAAAACTCTTTCTGCCAGATATATGGGTTATGTTGACAGGATTTTCCGTAAATATCGCGCTAAGCGGGGTGTGCGGACGGCGGAAATGGGTTTTGGAGCATATTTTAAGAAAATGGCGGCTCTGTCATTATATGTGGGAACGATGAAATGTTCTTTCAGATACTTCTGTGCACAAAAAGATTGTGCAAAAACCATGAAATACCCTTCGGGTATACCTCTATGCACAAAAAAATTGTGCAAGAACCATGAAATACCCTTCGGGTATACCTCTATGCACAGAAAGCATGTGCAATAATAATGAAACACCCTCCGGGTGTCCCTCTATGCACAAAAAATATGTGCAATAATAATGAAAGGAGAAAAAGGGATGAGGAAAAAAGGTTTCGCTATTCTGTCGTGCACTGTACTTGCGATGGGGGGGTTATTCGGCTGTGGCGAGCAAAACAGCGGAAAAACCGAAATCGAATTGGTGCAGTACAAACCGGAAGCAGTGGAGGTCTTCAAAAAGCTGGAAGAAAAATTTAACAGTACGCATGACGACATTCACTTAAAAATTGATTCACCAAACGACGCAATGACAATTTTGAAAACCAGATTTGTCCGGGAAGATTATCCGGATATTCTGGGAATCGGAGGAGATATTAATTATTCGTATTTTATCGACTCCAACATTCTGGCGGATGTGTCTGATTTTGACGGGCTTTCCGAGGTCAACGAGGGTTATGTGAATATACTGGAGGGTCTGGAATTTGTTCCGACAGAAGGTACATATGGCGTGCCCTATGTGGCAAACGCAGCGGGGATTCTTTACAACAGGAAAATGTTTCAGGATCACGGCTGGAAAATTCCAACAACCTGGGAGGAACTGATGACGCTTTGCGATACGATTCAGTCCGAGGGAATTTTACCATTCTACTTTGGATTTAAAGATACCTGGACCTGCCTTGCGCCCTGGAACTCTCTGGCGGTCGATTTGGCTCCGTCTGACGTTTGCCAGCAGGTCAATGCGGGAAACGCCAAATTTTCAGATGAATACAGGGAAACGGCAGAAAAAATGTTAAAGCTTGTACAATATGGGGAAGAAGGCCCGTTTGCTTACGGATACAACGATGCATGTACGGCATTTGCAAATGGAGAATCGGCAATGTTCGCCATCGGAAGCTACGCCGTTCCCCAGATTAAATCCGTAAATCCGGATTTGGACATCGACTCTTTTGTAACGCCGGGAAGCGACAGCGCAGACGGCAATACGTTAAACTCCGGCGTGGATTTGATGTTTGCTGTAACGGAAGACTGTGAAAATAAAGAAGCGGCTTACGAAGTCATCCGCTTTTTGATGGAGGATGAAAATATCCAGTTATATCTGGATGACCAGAATGCGGTTCCGTGTAAAAGCGGAGAATTTAATCTTGCTTCAAACTTAGACGGCATGAAAGACTATATTTCATCCGGAAATATGACGGATTACCAGGATCATTATTATCCTGCCGAGATGGCTGTGGATGCACAGATTCAGACGTTTTTAATTGAGCAGGACGTAGACGCTTTTCTGGATAAGTTTGATAAAGACTGGCTGAGGTATAACAGGGACATTATCCGTAAAGTGGAAGAGTACAATGCCAAAAATAAATAAAGGGGAGGAGCAGGATTATGAAAAAAATGAATAACAGGGAGCGGACGTTTGCCCTGATGACAATACCGATTCTGATTTTGTTTTTTGTATTCAACACATTGCCGTTAATCCAGGGATTTATCTACAGTTTTACAAATTTTAAAGGATACGGCACCTACGACTGGGTTGGCCTTCGAAATTATGCCGATTTATTTACAGACGGCCGCGTCGGAAATTCTTATTGGTTTACGATTAAGCTTGCGATTGTGACAACGGTTGTGGTAAACGTAATCAGCCTGATTCTTGCAATTGGATTAAACAGCAAAATTAAATTTAAAAGCGCTCTGCGCGGTATGTATTTTGTGCCGAACATTCTTGGAGCTTTGGTTGTAGGTTATATTTTCAACTATTTCTTTACGTATATTGTTCCTGCAGTCATTGATATGATGGGCAGCGAAGGCACGAGTATCCTCGCCAGCACAAAATGGGCGTGGGTCGGAATTATGATTGTCTGTGCATGGCAGGCAATTGCAATGAACACAATCATTTACATATCCGGTCTCCAGACTGTGCCGGAAGACGTATATGAAGCAGGATCCATTGACGGAGCAACCGGATGGGCGCAGTTCCGGCACCTGACATTCCCGTTGATTGTACCGTTTTTCAGTATCAATATGGTTCTTTGCGTCAAGAACTTTTTGATGGTATTTGATCAGATTATGGCATTGACAAAGGGCGGCCCGGCGCAGAGTACAGAATCTATTTCCTATTTGATTTACAACAATGGTATGTCAGGCGGACAGTTCGGCTTCCAAAGCGCTAACGCAGTTCTGTTCTTTATCATTATTGTAGTGTTCTCTGTGACCCAGCTTACAATTACAGGTAAAAAGGAGGAGCAGTTATAATGAAAGAGAAAGTGAAAGTAAAAGAAAAATTTAACTGGCCGGTTACCATTCTATTAATGATCGGGCTGATTACAATTATATTTCCTCTGTATATGACGATTGTCATCGCGTTTAAGCAGCCGTCGGAAATGACAAACAGCGTTTCCGGGATTCTTTCCCTTCCAAGGCACTGGAGCCTGGAAAACTTTAAAGAGGCGATGCGCGTGACGGATTTCTGGCGTTCGTTATTTAACAGCCTTATGATTACAGCGGTTACGGTTGTGCTTTCTGTCGTTTTGCATTCTATGATTGGATATGCAGTAGGGCGCAACAAGGCAAGAAACAAAAAATACAGCCTTGTATATATGTATGTAGTCAGCGGTATGTTTGTCCCGTTTGCCATTTTGATGATGCCTCTTGTAAAACAGACGGCAAAGCTTGGCATTGCAAATGTTGTTGGCGTAATTCTCTGTTATGTGGTATTCTATATGCCGATGAACCTGATGCTTTATTCCGGCTATCTGGTCAACATTCCGGTGGCGCTTGAAGAAGCGGCTAGAATTGACGGAGCAACGACATTCCGGACGTTCTGGAAAGTAATTTTCCCGATTATGAAACCAATGCATGCAACAGTTGCCGTTATTACGGCTCTCAGCGTATGGAATGATGTAATGACGCCGCTTGTCATTATGTCGGGAAGCGGAATGAATACGCTGCCATTGGCGCAGATGACATTCCAGACACAGTTTGGCACAAATTACAACCTTGCATTTGCATCTTATCTGCTTGCACTGCTTCCGATTCTGATTTTCTATATCATCTGTCAGAAGCAAATCTTAAACGGCGTAGTAAACGGCGCGGTGAAATAGCAGTTTGGGTGCAAAGTAAAAGTGGCTTCGGGCGTGCAGAAAAAATAATGCATCAGCGCGCCCGAAGTAAATCAGGAGGGACAGAATGAGCATTATTTTTACAGAAAAAGACAAAATTTTTACATTGCACACAAAAGATGCAACTTATCAAATGAAAGTGGATGCATACGGATTTTTACTGCATCTGTACTACGGAAAAAAAACAATGGGAAATATGGATTATCTTCTGCAGTTTGCCGACAGGGGATTTTCCGGGAATCCCAACGACGTGGGAAATGACCGTACTTATTCGATGGACGTTCTTCCTCAGGAACTGCCCTGCCAGGGAACAGGAGACTACAGAAGTCCGGCGATCGTAATAAGGAATGCGGACGGTTCTTATGGATGTGATTTCCGTTACCGCGGACATCGCATTACAAAAGGCAAATATGGCCTGCCGCATCTTCCGGCAGTGTATGCGGATGAGAAAGAAGCCGACACACTGGAGATCGATCTGGAAGATCCGGTGACAAATATGAGGATTACGCTGTTCTATGGCGTGCTTTCCGATTTGAATATCATTACCAGAAGCGCGTGCATCAGAAACTGCGGTAGGAAGAAAATTTATCTGAAAAAAGCGCAGGCGGCCTGTCTTGATTTTGTGAACGGAGATTATGATTTTATCTGCTTTTACGGCCGCCATGCAATGGAACGAAATGTTCAGAGGCTTCCGGTTGCGCATGGGGCGCAGGTGATTGAAAGCCGCAGAGGAACGTCGAGCCATCAGTATAATCCGATGATGATTTTAGCGGAGCATGAGGCGACGGAAGATGCGGGGAGCTGCTATGCTATGACTTTTGTGTACAGCGGAAGCTTTAAGGGCGAAGTGGAAAAAGACCAGTATAACCAGACGCGTATGCAGCTTGGGCTTTCGGATGAGATGTTCTCTTATCCGCTTGAAGCAGGAGAGGAATTTTTTGTTCCGGAAGTTGTTTTAAGCTACAGCCGAGAGGGCCTTGCAAAACTTTCCCAGAATCTGCATATTTGTTTTCGCAAGAATCTCTGCCGGGGAAAATATAAAACAAGTCCGCGGCCGATTCTTTTAAACAGTTGGGAAGCGTCATATTTTAATTTTAACGGCGATTCCATTTACCAGCTTGCAAAGGATGCAGCCGAGCTTGGAATTGAAATGCTCGTGCTGGACGACGGCTGGTTTGGAAAACGGGACGACGACAACAGCGGCCTGGGAGACTGGTATGTAAACGAAGAGAAACTGGGCGAACCCCTTGGCTCTTTAATTGAAAAAATTAATCGTCTTGGTTTAAAATTCGGCATCTGGATTGAACCGGAATCGGTAAATGAAGACAGCGACCTGTTTCGGGCGCATCCCGACTGGGCGCTTGCCATTCCCGGACGCGGCCCTGTGCGGGCGAGAAATCAGCTTGTACTGGACTTTTCCAGAAAAGAAGTCGTAGATTATGTATTTACAAAGCTTTGTGAAGTATTGGATCAGGGCAATATTGAATATATTAAATTTGACATGAACCGCAGCCTTTCCGATTGCTTTTCCCAGGGAACAAAAGATCAGGGCAGAGTGTATTATGACTATGTGCTTGGACTTTATGATTTTCTGGAACGTCTGGTACAGCGGTACCCGGATGTTCTTTTAGAGGGATGCAGCGGCGGCGGCGGCAGGTTTGATGCGGGAATGCTTTACTATTCCCCGCAGATTTGGTGCAGCGATAATACAGACGCCCTTGATAGGGTAAAAATTCAATATGGAACCTCTTTTGGGTATCCTGTTTCTTCTGTCGGGTCCCACGTGTCTGCCGTACCCAATCACCAGACGGGACGAATTACCCCCTTTCACACCCGCGGCGTGATTGCGATGGCAGGGACGTTTGGCTATGAACTGGATCCAAAACAGCTCTCCAAGGAAGAAAAACAGGAACTGAAAGAGCAGATGAAAACGTATCGGAACTATGCGGATTTAATTCAGAACGGATTGTATTACCGCTTAAGCGACCCCTCTGTACAGGAAGTCGGCGCATGGGAGTTTGTTTCAGAAGATGGAAGAAAAGCTCTTCTCAATGCGGTTGTGCTTCATGTGCATGGGAATATGACGGTGAATTATGTTCGTTTAAAAGGGCTTAAGGAAGGATGCATGTACAAAGAAGAAGCGAGCGGAAACGTATATGCGTCAGACGCCCTGATGGAAGCCGGAATCCCTCTTCCTTCCAGGCTGGGAGACTATCAGGCTTATCAGATGTGTTTTACAGAACTGGAAGAGTAATTTAAAAGGGAGCTGTCGCCGAAGTAATTCGTGCGCAGCTCCTTTTTGCCTCTGCTTGTTTCATTTTATGATGTTATCATATGTTTACGGAAATATAATTTCAATAGACAGAATAGATAAATATACTTCTGTAATTGGAAAGGATATGGCATAATGCTGCACACAAAGCACGAGGAAGGAAAAATAAATGACAGAACAGCGGACAGAGGGAAAAAAGTGGACGATACCCGGAGAACCAGCGGCAACGGCGGCAAAAAATAGGCATAGGGATAAAAATTATGATAGAGCTAAAATGACGATTATAGAATAATAAGGAAAAGGAAACAGTGGTGCGTATGGAAATCAGGTATGATAAAGCTGCAGTCAAATATTTACATGGGCTTCCGCAGAAACTAAGAGATTCCATAAGGGACGCAATCAAAGGACTGACACAGAAACCGCCCCAAAGGCGATATAAAAACCTATGAAGGGTTATAAAGACGGCAGAAATTGTTTAAGGGTTGGAAAATACCGTGTAATTTATCGGTATACACAAGATGGCGAAGTGGAAATACTGATTGTTATGGAGATAGGGAGCCGTGGAGATATTTATAAATAGAATGGAGGTTGAGAGCATGACACAGGTAATGCAGGAATCGGTTAAAATGCTGGAAATGTTGCCGGAAAGCGAACAGGAACTTGCAAGCCAGCTTATCAAGCGGCTGGCGCTTGCCTGGGACCCGGATTTTACGAAACTGACGCCGGAAGAGCAGAAGCGGCTGGAAGCGGCAGAACAGAGGGTAGACAGAGGAGATTATGTAAAAGACAATGAAATCAACTGGTAAGAATAA
>CAJUIS010000026.1 GCA_910586645.1 uncultured Lachnospiraceae bacterium
CTGTTTGTATCTGTCTTTCCCCCTTGGTCGGGAATCTCGGTTTGCAATTCACGAAGGCTGACCTGCTTATTTCTTTTCAGATACTTTTATTTTCCAAAACCGCTCTGTCCGCATCATTTCAGCGCTTCATAATTGGAAGTTTATGTAAAATATCCTCAGACAAAAATAAAATTTCACAGTTATACCCTCAGTGAATAAGGGGATATACGCTATGCCGTTGTCAACGCAAAGCGCGCAAAAAACGGAGCAGTGCAAACACAAGACACTGCTCCGTTTTTATTTAATCGGAATTTCTTCTTCCAGAATTTCTCTTTCTACACAGAGCGTACGTTCCGCTCTTGTTCCCATATACCACTTTACAAGGCTCATCCGCATATTTTCAATTTCCAGAACTGTAATCCCCCAGGGATGGACACAGCTTCCAACATTGACATACAATTCATCTTCTACAAGATGCGGCCTGTGCGAATGTCCTGCAATCAGATAAATATCTTTACTTTCCGCCGTTTCCGCCATATGCTTTTCATATTTATGGACTTTTCTGTGGTTTCTTGCGGCGCTTGTAGGATCGTTGACCCCAAACTGCTCTAACGGCTTCCACAGATACCGCACCAGAAAACGGGAAACCTTCCAGCAGACAGAATTAAAAAAATCCGCCTGATGTCCGTGGATTAAATGAACGTCCCGCCCGCCTTCCCGGTTTTTCAGATAAATGCTTTCCGGCAGCTCATGTTTCAGCTCCATATCGTGATTTCCGTATATTTTACAGAACCTGTCTCTTTTTTTAAACTGTTCCATCTTACGGTAAACTTCATTGTGCATTTCCTGTATCCTTGCCAGACTGCGGTTTTCCCACAATTCTTCCCCGTCTCCAAGTTCCAGATAATAAAACCCTTCCCGAAAATAATATTCCAAAGCCGCAAAATACAGATGCTGATTCCTCAGAAAATTATCCGACATATTTCCACAGCCTCTGTGACAGTCGCTAAAAACAGCATAGCGGCTGCACTTGCAGAGAGGCAGAGCCGTTCCGTTTGAAAATGCCTGCGCAATCCTTTTTTCAAAGCTCATCGCTTCACCCGTTTTTTTCTTCCAAACGAATGAAGCCGCAGCATATGCCGAAAACACCACGGAAGCTGCTCATACAAAAACAGCGTCCTGTCCAGAGTACTCGTAAACGGCCTGCTCACTATCCGGTATAACATACAATAAAAACGGTTCGCTTCCTGCACCAGTTTTCGATACAGTTTTTCCATTCCCCTGTAGGTTTGCGTCTGATCGAAAAGCACCGTCACCCTGCGGTTTCTGATACGGTACCGATCCGGCGCATATCCGGCTTCCAAAAATCCCTCGCAAAACGCCTGGGCCGCTTCTGAATCGGCAAACGTAATGCTTGCGCGCAGAACCAAATCTTTCGGTTCGGAAAACATACCCATTTTAAAAGCGGTAAGCCACCAATGATAGCCTTTTCTGGTAAACAGACGCCTTTCTTTTCGTTCCAGACATATTCCAAGCAGAGGCATTTCTTCATCGGAAACTGCATTATAATGTATCTTTCTCCTCTGCTCTTTTGGCGCCAGGCGGTTTGCATGATATACGCCCACTTCCGCTCCTGTATTGATTCCGTACTGCCCTTTCCAGAATTCAATCATCCATGTTTTTCCCCGGTAATCAAAGTATACCGGAAACGCGTCAATCACCATATTAAATCTGGATGCAAGCCGATCGAACAGCGCCTCATACCCCTCTTTGCGCTGCCATGCGTGAATGAGGCTGACAAAAATATCCCAATTTGCATCATATGCAAAACCAAACGGATGAATCAGTTCATTCAAAAGCGCAATTTTTTCATTTTTTCCCATTCTGCATATCTTTTGTCTGCACTTTTCTCTTCTCCATAAAAGCCATACAAACAAAAGCAGCAGAAAAAGCAAAACAGCAATTTTCAGAACTTTCAATAAATCCACGCCAATCCTTTCTTTTTTTACTACAATATGCAAAGAAAAGTGATTGGTGTGCGTAAAATGCTCCCGGATTACAGGAATATATACTTACAGATAAACAACAGGGCCAGGATATACATTAACGGCGTAATTTTCCTGCTCCTGCCGCAGACTGCATTGATAATCACATAGGAAACCACCCCGATTGCAATTCCCTCCGAAATGCTGTACACCAGAGGCATCGCAATCATGCAAAGATACGCCGGAACCGCTTCTGCCGCATCTTCAAAATCTATGTTTAAAATCGCGGACACCATTAAAAAGCCTACGAAAATCAGCGCCGGCGCCGTTGCAAATCCCGGAATCGCCGTAAAAATCGGCGCAAAGAAGATTGCCAGCAAAAATAAAAATCCCGTCACTACAGAAGCGAGCCCTGTCCTGGCCCCTTCCCCGACGCCCGCAGAACTTTCCACAAATGTAGTCGTCGTAGAAGTCCCGAGAACGGCTCCCGCAGACGTCGCAATCGCATCGGCAAGAAGCGCCGGTTTAATCTTTGGCAGTTTGTCGTTTTTGTCCAGCATACCCGCTTTCGAAGACACGCCGATTAACGTTCCTATCGTATCAAACATATCCACAAACAGGAAAGACAGCAGCACCACAATAAAGTTAAAGATCCCCACTCCGGAAAAATCCGCGCTGAAGCACTGCCCAAACGTTTTTCCGATTGCCGAAAAGTCTGTCATGGCCATCGAAGGATACAGCGAATAAAAACCATTTTCCGCATCAATCGTATAAATCCCGGCAGCCTGTGCCAGCATACCAAGCGCCCATGTAACGACAATGCCGATTAAAATAGAGCCTTTTACGCCTTTGATGTATAAAACCGCCGTAACCAAAAGACCAATCAGTGCGAGAACTGCGCAAATGCCCTGCGTATGCCAGTTTCCGGCAAAATCCACATAGGATACAAGCGTAGAATCGTTTGCAACGACAATGTGCGCTCCCTGAAGCCCGATAAACGCAATAAACAATCCGATTCCCGCACTCACGCCTTTTTTCAGCGTGCCCGGAATCGCATCAAAAATCGCCTCTCTGACATTTGTAAGGGATAATACAATAAAAATCAGTCCCTCAATAAATACCGCCATTAAAGCCACCTGCCAGGAATACCCCATCGCACCGCAGACAGTAAAGGAGAAATAGGCGTTTAATCCCATCCCCGGAGCCAGCGCAAACGGATAATTGGCAAGAAGCGCCATTGCAAGCGTCCCGATAAAAGAAGCCAGGCAGGTCGCAATCAGCACAGCCGTAGCGTCCATATTGGAACCAAATTCATTTGCAAGCATACTCGGATTTACCGCAAGAATATACGCCATTGTCATAAATGTCGTAATTCCGGCAACAACTTCCGTCTTTACGGTTGTGTGGTTTTCACTTAACTTAAAATATTTCTCTAACATTCTCATACTCTCCTGTTTTTAATTGCCTTCATATGTAATGACAGACGCCACTTCATATTTCTCAAGCCTGTCCCTGCCTTTTAACCCGGCAAGCTCCATTAAGAAAATAATTTTTACAACTTCGCCGCCCAGTTCCTCAATCAGCTTTGTGCAGGCTTCAATCGTTCCGCCTGTTGCGATCAGGTCATCCACTAAAATCGCCTTCTGCCCCGGGACAATCGAATCCCTGTGCATTTCAATCTCTGCGCTTCCATATTCCAGATCGTATTTCGCCGCGATTGTTTCACAGGGAAGCTTCCCTTTTTTCCGAACGGGAACAAACGGTTTTGAAAGCGCATAGGCAATCGGCACGCCAAAAATAAACCCTCTGGATTCCGTACCGACGACTACGTCAAACTCAACGCCGTCCAGCAATTTTATCATGGAATCAATCGCCAGTTTCAGCCCGTCGGCATCCTGCAAAACCGTTGTCACATCCCGAAAGATAATTCCTTTTTCCGGAAAATCCGGTATATCCCTTACGTATTCTTCTATTTTTTTCATCTTTTGCACCTCCTTTCCAAGCCGCCTAATGCGACAAAATCTCATATCCGTCTTCCGTTACCAGCACCTGAACCTCCCACTGGGCGGAAGGCATGCCGTCTTTTGTATAGGCTGTCCATCCGTTCCCATCGTCGATATAAATTTCCACCTGGCCCATGTTAATCATCGGTTCTATCGTAAAAACCATACCGGGAACCATCAGCATCTCCGTTCCCCGTTTGCTGTTGTAGCTCACCCATGGATCCTCGTGAAATTCAAGCCCGACGCCGTGGCCGCCGATTTCCCGCACAACCGTATAGCCATGCGCAAAGGCATAGTCGTGGATTGCCTGTCCCATATCGCCAAGAAACCCCCATGGCTTTACTTCTTTTAATCCCACGTCTATGCACTCTCTGGCCACCCTCACCAGCCTCTTTTTCTCCGGGCTCACTTCTCCAATGCAGAACATTCTGGAAGAATCGGAATAATATCCGTTCAGTCTCGTCGAAATATCCACATTTAAAATGTCCCCTTCTTTTAAAATGTCCGCTTCCGAAGGGATGCCGTGACAAACCTGTTCATTTATGGAAGTGCAGGAGCTTTTCGGAAACCCCTGATAATTCAGCGTCGCAGGGAATCCCCCCATACGTGTTGTCTTATCATACACCATCCGGTCGATTTCTTCCGTACTCATACCCGCTTTTATATTTTCGGCCACGTAATCCAGTACGGCAATGTTAATTTTTGCGCTTTCCCTGATTCCTGCAATCTGATCCGCCGTTTTTATTATATCCTGATCCGGAACGATATGCCCTTCCTCTTTAAATTTTAAAATTTTTTCATCAAAAGCCATATGGCAGGCTTTGTATTTCCTGCCGCTTCTGCACCAGCAGGGATCGTTTCTTCCTATTTTGTGTGACATAATATCCCTTCCCAAGTCAATTTACTGTAATGTTTCCAAAATTCAGACGTTTCCAGAGCTTTTCATTCGTTTCGTATGTATGATCCTTCAGAATTTTTTTATATTCGCTCCCGTTTGCATTATACATCTCAAACTCAAATCCTTTGTCCTCCGCAAGCATCTGCTGTTTTTTCTGTGCAAGCGCCATGTGATAAAACGTCTCTCCAATCTCCTCGAAAGACACGCCAAGGCGCCTTTGCCCCTCTTCCTCCAAATCGTTCCAGAAATCCATTTTCTGGTTTTCCATATATGCCGTTTCTTCCTTTGTCAGCTCAAGCCCTTCGCTTTTGGCCATCTTATAAAAAATTTCATCGTGCACGGCATACTCTATCAGCGCATCTCTTGCCTCCACTCTGACAAAAGAGCCGTTTGTGTGTGCGTTCCAGTATTTCTGAGGCTGCTTTAGATCGTACGCCCTTGCCTGTTTCTGAACTTTGCTTTCCTGGCTTGCAAGATAAAACGCCAAATCCTTAAGCTGATATTCCTCTCCGTCTATCGTAAGGGCCGTATCCTCCATATGGCTGGCATAGGGCAGGTTTGCAAAGCTTTTGTTCCGATACCACATGGCCATCACAACGATTCCCATCACAAGCATCATAACAGCGGAAATGCTCAGGCCCTGCGGCCTTTTTCTCGCACTCATGTCAGAGAACCCTCCTCACCGCCACAATTGTGCGGTATGTAGCCGAACTTGTCGTAATCCCGACGGCTGTGCTCTGCGCATGTACGATTCTTCCGCCGCCCATATAAATTCCTACGTGTCCGGAATAGCAAATCAAATCGCCCGGCTGTGCATTCGCATAACTGACTGCTTTTCCGCAGCCCTGCAGCGCGGCCGAACTATGCGGCAGGCTGATGCCAAAATGCGCAAACACACTCATAACAAATCCGGAACAGTCCGCCCCGTTCGTCAGGCTTGTGCCTCCCCAGACATAGGGGTTTCCAACAAACTGCGTCGCATAGGAAACGACGTCGCCTCCGCTGACGCCCGTGGAATAGCCCGGATTTGCGCCTCCTCCGCTGTCGGCATTATCCTGGGAAGGCTCCTTGCTTCCTCCTTCATTGTCCCCTCCTGCAGAGCCGCCGGAAGATGCGCCGCTTTCACCGCTCCCGTTTCCGGCCCGGTTTGCGCTTTCTCTTTCCGCTTCAGCGGCCGCAGCCCGGCGCGCCGCTTCCGCCGCTTCTTTCTGCCTGAGCTCTTCTTCTTTGATAATCTGGTTCTGCGCCGCAATCGTCTCTTTAAACTTTACCGCAGCCGCCTGCGCCGCAACCAGTTGATTGTCATAATTTCCCATCTGGGAGCGCTTATCCGCCAGAATCGTTTCAAGAGAAGTCTGCTGTAACGCATACTCTGCCTGCATACTCTCAAGCTCCGCTTTTTCCGTCTCTACTGTATTTTTGAGCTTTGCCACCTGCTGCACCGTATTCTTATACTGCGTCAGAAGATTCCTGTCATACTCATAGATGTCTGAAACGTATTCCACCCGGTTTAAAAAATCCGACATATCCGCCGAGCCTAACAGCGTCTCAATCATCGCCGTATCGCCCCGCTCATACATAAACTGGATTCTCTTTTTCATGGAAGCATACTGTTTTGCCTCCGTCTCCTGCGCATCCGCAAGATCGGCAGTCACCTGCTCCAACTGTTTATTCTTATCGTCAAGCTCGTCCTCTAAAATGCCAATGTTTACCAAAAGATTTACAAGCTCCGCGTCCTTCTTGTCGATCTCATTCTGCAAGGCAGACTGCTGCTTTTCAATATCTTCTATTTTCCTGTTGGCTTCATTTAACTCCGCTTCCGCTTTCTTCTTCTCGTTCTTCGCTTTGTTCATCGTGCTGGCATTTACCGCCTGAAAATGTGTAACTGCCAGAGCTGAAATCAAAATCGCCGCCGTCAATTGTATTTTTCTTCGTCTTTTCACGCATTCCCTCCTGTTCCTGTAATTTTGAAAAGGCTGCCTGCTTCATTATAACATTGCAGTTTTGATTCTACAAGTGGATACCGCAAGAAAAACAGACCGCCTGAAACGGTCTGCCTTCCTTTGTTTCTTCTTTTACACCATCTTTTTCATATTTAAGGGAGAAAACAAAAACTCTTTATTTTACTTTTATGTTCTTCTTACTGCTGTAAGCTCCGTAAATCGTCATGTCGCTCACTGTTTTGTACGCCCGGACGCGTATATAATATTTCTTTTTACTCTTCAGTCCCTTTAATGTAAGTTTTGTCTTATTTCCTTTTACCGTCTTTGTCACAGCCAACCCCCACCTGCATGAGCTTGGATTACGCATCGTGGAAGAAACCGTTCCGCTTACCCCACCGTCTTTATGATCAAAAGCTTCTCCCCCGGTTTTACAAACATTCCGTTCAGATGGTTTGTCTCTATCAGGTTTTCAATCGTCGTATGGTTTTCTTTGGCAATTCCAAACAGCCGGTCTCCTTCCCGGACAATATATCCGACAATTCCCGGACTCTGCTGCAAAGCGGCAAGATCCAGTTCCGCTTCTTCGATTTCTGTAATCATCTGCCGCTCCTGCTGTTCAAAAGCCAGAAGATTTAAACTGATAACCGCCTTCACATCAATCGTACGGCTGTCGGAAAGCGTTGTCGTCACCTGATCGATTCCTCCGTCCAGATGAATGTTCACTTCCCCTTCCGTCCCCGGCATCTCAATTGTCTGGGAAAACGGCAGGAATGCACGCGCAGAACTGATCGGCATGGATTCATCATTTGTCATGTAAAGAATCGTGACGGTTAAAATCCCTTCTGCCAGCACGCCTTCTTCCGTGACCGTTGTCTGCTCGATCACAAGCCTCTCCTCATTGACGCAAATCTGCAGAATATCCTCCTGTGTTTCATCCAGCTCTATTTTTTCCGCAATGCGGCACTTTGCGTCATTTTTCATCAGAAGTTTTTCAAAATACGCCTTTTCAAATTTCGGCGTTACCTGCCTGTTAAGCGCATAAATATCTGAAATCATTTCCACCTGATCTTCTTTCCAGAGGCAAATCGATAAATTCACGACCAGTTCCAGCAGGATATTCCTTTCTTCCCCGTCCTCATCCGAAGAAATCTCCAGATTTGACTGTGCCAGGCTGGCCGATACCCGGTAAATCAGAGATTCTTCACAGGTATTGCATTCCGCGCTTCCTTTCACCGGAACTGTTGTTTCAAACCACTGCAGCCTGTCATCATCTTCCGTGCCGGAATAAAGCACATAAATCAAAGCTTCTCCCGACACTTCAATTTCCCCGTTTCTCATATGGCTGTTTATGCCGCGAAGCTCTACGCTGCTCCAGAGAATTTCATCCATATTCGGCTTATTGGAGGACAGAACAATCTCCTTACGGATTCTAAGCGTGTCTTTTTTATCTGTAACCAGCTCCAAAACATCCATCTTTTCCGTTTCAAGCTCGCATCCTCCCTTTTCCCTCACTCCGGTTAAAACCGAGGCTTCTTCCGGCTTCTCCACCGATGCGTGAAATTCCACCAGAGAACGAATGCTAAGTTTTCTTGAATTGATTACGCTGACAGAGATATCTTCAATCCGCCCGTCCATTTTCACCGGATCCAGCTCTTCGGCCCCGTCAATGACAAGGCTTTCCTGAAACATGATTTCCCCTCTTAAACTGTTTATCTTTTTTCCGTCCAAATCAGTGCGGTATAAAATATCGAAGATTAGAATTCCCTTGAACCATACATGCCCGTTATTTACATGTATTTCATCAAAGTGTATCTCTCCCTTCTCCCTGATTACTTTTGTCAAGTCCGGCTTAAAATCCGGCAGATTATAATCATCATCCAGCGTAACCTGGCTGAATGCCCGGCCAATTTCCTTATTCTTGTGCAAAATCTGTCTTTCTAATTCCACAAAAAAATCCTCCGTTCTGAATTTGTACTATCTTATTCAGAACGGAGGAAAAGTATTCCTTTTATTGACAAAGTTTCATTCGTATCTCTCTTGTAATAATATCGGTATAGCTAAATGATAATAACTGTGGCGGATTCCCCGTAGTCGCATCTTCTACCAAAATCGTAAATACGCTGGGGTATGCATTCTGTATCACGCCCTGCTGAATATCTATTTTGTTCCTTCCGCGATCAAGCTGAATCATTACTTTGCTTCCACACTGTTGGTGTACTGATGCACGTACCTTATTGATATCTTCCTGCTGCATTCTTTTTCCTCCCTTTCTGTGGCTGCTGTCGCATGGGTTGTCTGGTTAATAAAACCATTTTAGTATAGCACAGTGTTAAACAATTGTCAAAGAATTTTCATATTCTTTACATTCTCCCCTATATTTTTTTGATTGCAGCAGTTTTTCTCTGTCCTTTTTTCTTTAAGGTATTCTGGTACGTTTTATATTTGGCCTTCGGAACCCTGATTACCAACTTTGCGGAAGTGCCTTTCAGCATATTTTTTCCTGCTTTTTTTAAAGATATGCTTCGGATTGTAATTTTTTTCAGCTTTTTACACTGGAAAAATGCCTTTTCTCCGATTGTTTTTAATTTCCTGCCTTTTAACTCCACTGTCGTCAGCTTCGAACATCCCGAAAACGCCCCGGCTCCGATACTCTCCACATTTTCACCAATGACTGCAGATGAAGCCGTTTTAATTCCCTGAAACGCCCCCTTGGCAACCGATATGATTTTATAAGAATCCCCGCCAAGCGTCACTTTGCCGTTCACCTTAATTTTAGCCGGATTTTTTTTGCCGGCTGTGCCGACAACCTCCGCAGTCTTTTTCGAACAGCTAAGCGCCTTGTACCGGTAACCTCCGCTCTCATAAATTTTGCCCTGTTCAATTTTATCTGCAGCGTTCGAATTATTTTGCTGCCCATCTCCTTTCGGCGTCTCATTTCCTGAACCGGGATCCTTCTTTTCCGCTTCGGCAATTTCATCTTTCAGCTTTTTCTCTTCTTCCAAAAGCTTTCCAAGAAGGTTTTTGATTGTATCTGTGTCCGTATTCTCGTCATAAGCCTTTGCCGCATTGTATGCTTCCAGAAAACGATTCCAGCTCTTTAAAGAAGTATAGTTCGGATACGCCTTCTGATACGTCTGCTCTGCCGCCAAAATTGCACTGTCCAGTTTTTTCGCCTCTTCCCCTCTGATTCTGTCTGCTTCGGCCTTTTCTTCCGTTAATTTGACTTCCTGCGCCTGCAGCTCTCCAAGGAGTCTGTTCAGTGTCTGGATATCTGCATCCGCATCCACAGACTTCGCAGCGTTGTATGCTTCCTGATAAGCGTCCCAGCTCTCCAGCATATCATACCGCCCAGAAGGCGCCTGATACGTTTCTTCCGATAAACGGACTGCATCAGCCAGGCGTTCCGCCGCCTTAATTCTCTCTTCTTCCAATGCCAGTTCAAGGCCCGCTCTCGCAACCCTTAATCTCGTCAGCGCCTCATCCAGCTCTTCTACCGCCAGGTCTTCCATATCTTCATACAAAAGACGTATGTCTTTGAGCGCCGCTTTATAAGCAGCAAGCGCAGCGGCCGGATAACGCGCTTCTTCCTCTTTTGGAATTTCCGCTTCTAGAAGACCGTCCGTCAATTCTTTTCTCTCTTCTTCCGTCGCAGTATCTGAAGCGCCTTTTGTCAGGCTCGCGGAAAATTCTATTTCTTTGCCAGTTACGGCGTCCTTTCCTGTCACTCTGGCCTCATATGTCTTCGATGCATCCAGACCGTCCAGCGCAATGGTTTTATTTTCTGCATATTCCGCTGTTTTTGCTGTGCTTCTTCCGTCTGCTGCAAACGAAAGCGTTACGCTTCGTAATCCGTTTGTATATCCGGACAACGCGTTCATGGAGAAAGACGCGCGGCCGGCTCTCTGAATCACAGGAGCCGTAATCCCAGACGTGCCTGTCCATTCATTTAACGCATACCGGTAATCCGCAAGTTCCGAAACAGGATCATACAAACCAAGTTCTTTTATAATCTGTTGGAACATAGCGATATTTCCCCTTCCGTTTGGATGCACGCCGTCGTTTACCAGCCAGCCGTATCCGGAAGTTGTAAGATTGTCATTTCTCACCGTATCCCGGTAATTCTCCCATTCCTGATGATGATCCACAACCGCAATGTTTAATCCCGGAATGTCTGCCCGCATTTCTTCCGCTATCTCATAAATTGCCGCAAATTTCTCCTTGTAACCCTCATGCGGCGTCAAAGTCTGTCCAACCATGGGGCAGGGAACTCGAAGCACGACGCTTGCGTCCTTATTTGTCTCGTGAACTTTCCCAATCAGCTCTTTATAACGCTCTTTATACTGTTCTACCGTAATGCCATGAAGATTTGCGCTCGCTTCCCCCGTCACCGTATTCTCTCCGCGATTGGAAGAATCATTCGTCCCAAGCATAATCATAACGACGTCCGGACGGTACCGCATCAGACGCGGTTCAATCTGATCCAGGGTTGTGGCAATCGTCGCATTTGTCACGCCCGTATTCAAAACGACGTCATCCGTCCGGCCAAGTTCATCAAGATATTTCGCAAAAAGCTGCGGGACATTATCATACCCTTCCGTCACAACCCCATGCGTAATGCTGTCTCCCATAAACAAATATGTCACAGGCGCCTCCCGCTCTAAAAGCCCTCTTATTTTTTCGTTCACGGCAGTGTTTTTGTCTTCGTATTTTTCTGAAACGCCTTTCGCGCCTTCTATTACTGTAATACGGACGGGGCAGTAAGATTCCCAAACTTCTCCTCGGCTTATGTCGTACACATTCAGCCTGTACGTCTCCCCCTTTTTCAGCCCGTCAATTGTAAAATCCGATTCTCCAGCAAGAACAGGCGACGTAATTTCCCCTCCGGACGTATCCGTCAGCGTATACGCAAGCCTTACTTCATTTCCGCTCACAGACTGCTCATCCACGCTTACCGCAATGCCATCCTCTTTTCCGATCACTTCTTTTACTTTTGCAAAAGCTCCCGTTTCTTCCTTTTTCGCCACAGTATAAGCCCCGTCTGAAAGCTGGCTGAACGAATAATTCGTCCTTGTGCCTCCCACAGCGTCTGTAAGCTTATTTCCTA
Source organism: uncultured Lachnospiraceae bacterium (assembly GCA_910586645.1). Lineage (GTDB taxonomy): Bacteria > Bacillota > Clostridia > Lachnospirales > Lachnospiraceae > Roseburia_B. The sequence continues at coordinate 11,913 of CAJUIS010000026.1, forward strand.
CCGCCTGATGTCCGGCAGGCGTCAGGCTCCCGTCCTCATTCAGGTAATCTTCCGACAATCCGCTCAAATCAACGACTTTAACTCCTTTTTCCGCCATCTGCCGGATGACTTCCGTATAGCGTGCAGTCTCTTCACGATCCGATGCGTTTACGGAAGGGTACGGCGTCAGGAGAACTGCAAGTTTTTCATCCTCTTTCAGCCTGTCCAAAACCTTTCTCAGATTCTCCCGAAACTCTTCTATCCCTTCCTGCCCTTTCTGATAATCTGAAGCTCCTATCATAATCCCGACCGCTTTTGTGCCGTATGGGGCAATTCTCGTATCGTACTCTTCTAAAACCCCGGCAATATCCTGCCCGCGTTTTGACGTATTGAAAACAAAGCGCCCTCTTTGTACAAAACTTCCGCTTTCGCGCATCAGACTTTCAAACAGGCCGACCCAGTTTCTTGTTGTTCTGCTTGCGGAAAAATCCGCAACGCCTTCCGTCCCTCCTGTAAACAGCCATGTTTTACAGGTGTTCGGCGTCCACATTTCAGCAAAAACATCTTTGTCCCCGGCGGTAATGTCTTTCAGCTCCTCTGCACTGTATGCCCGGTTGATTACAGTCAGAAAATCAATCGCGCCGTTTAAATTATCTCTGGCTCCTCCTCCTATACTTTGTGTAAAACCACCTCCAATCCAAAATTTATCAAACTCTTCCGCAACCTGATTAAGTCCTGGTTTCCATTTTGTTCCCCAGTCAAATCCGGCGCATCCGTCTTCTCCCCCGTCAATGACAACATGGCAATTAACATTCCCGGAAAATCCAAGACTGGGCAGAAAGCTTATGGCAACCGTATGGTACTGCCCATTTGCAAGGCCCGAACCAAAATTTCCTTTTAAAGCCGACGCGTCACTCCCGGTATTCGGCGTATTGCAGCTCACAAACCGAAGCTGGCCTCCAACAATCGACAAAAGCAGGCTTTTCCCATCATTTTGAAGTCCCGCTCCTATGCCAAACAAGACTCCGTCTCCCGTCGTCTTAAAACGGAACAGAATCGTATGGTCGTCCTCCCCTGTCCTTATATTATGAAACACTTCCATGTACCGTCTTCCATCTGTGTCTGCAGAATAATCCAGCCAGGAATCAGATGAACCTGTAAATTCATTTTCAAACACAAGATCAAACCCCAACGCGTCACTCTCATAACTGAAAGCCGCTTCGCTGCGTACAGATTCTACCGTAACCGCCTGGTCTTTCCCCGCTCTCCTGACTTCAGACTCCTGCGCCGCTTTTACATCCTCTGTCCCCTGAGGTACAGGCAAACCCGATACAAGCATACCAAGAGCCAGTCCAAACGCCGCCAATTTTTTCCACAATAATCTCCTAAAATACATCAAACCCCTTCTTTCCGAATCACATAATCTTTGTATTCTTCATTACTTTAACATATTCGCCAAAAAATCACTACTTTTTTGAGAAAAATTGTGCATTTTTCCATTCATAAAAAACTGGCGGACGAAACAAATGCACAGGAATCTTCATAATGCCATTGAAAAAACATTCCTGTCCCTCATTGTTCCGCCCGCCCGGCCTGTTATTTAAATATCACGTTTCTGTCCGGATTCTGTGTCCGAATAACCAGATATGGGTAACTTGGCGCCGCATTTTTTGTTTCATCCTTTGACGGCCCAATCAGATTTGTGTCAAAAACAACCGCATTCTGCGTCAGATAAAAATCCAGTATTTGTATACTGTAGCCGCCCGTCTCCTGCTCCCCGTATCCTCTGACCACATATAAATAACTGTCGCCCTCATACGTCAGCTTAAAATCAGCGGCTTTTTTCTCCTCAATTTTTGTTTTAAGCTCCTCCGGCAAATCCCCCTCTTCTATTATCTCATAATCCAAATCGCTGACTTTGCTGCCGTCGGTTTTCTCAATTCCGCAGCCTCCAAATATAACCAGTATGGCAAGGAAGCCAATCGCAAGCCCATAAAAGAGCAGCCGGCACCCCATCCCGTTTTCCCTGTACAAATTGTCCTTCATTTTTACCCGCTTTCATTTTTTTACAGTTTATTCGTAAAATGCGCTTGTAATTCCATCTTGCAGTTAGTATAATAGTCCCATACTTTTGAAAATGAAAGGATTTATCAGTAAAACTATGATCAGACTTGTTTTGGTTGCCGTATTTCTTATTTTATTTTTAATTTTAAGCATTCCCGTCCTTCTGATTTCCTGGCTGATCGGAAAAAGACACCCCGGAGCCGTCGACCTTTTGCTCCTCCGCAATGTACAGCTTGCATTCAAAGCCATTCTTTTGTTAAGCGGCACACATCTTACCGTAATTGGGGAAGAAAACGTCCCGACGGATACCGCCGTCCTTTATGTAGGCAACCACCGCAGCTTTTTTGACATCGTCATTACATATGCCAGATGTCCGCGGCTGACCGGATACGTCGCAAAAGATTCCATAAAGAACGTCCCTCTTCTTTCTTCCTGGATGACGCGCCTGCATTGCCTGTTTCTCAACCGGGACGACATCAAAGAAGGATTAAAGACCATTCTGACCGGAATTGAACAGATTAAACAGGGCATTTCCATGTGTATTTTCCCGGAAGGGACACGCGGAACCGGAGCGGACGAACTTGATATGCCCCCTTTCAAAGAAGGCAGTTTAAAAATGGCCGAAAAAACCGGCTGCCCCATTATTCCAATGGCGCTCACCGGAACGGCGGACATCTGGGAAAACCACTTCCCCTGGATTCATTCCGCCCATGTGACTTTGCAGTACGGCGAACCGATTTATCCAAAGGAGCTTTCCAAAGAAGAGAAGAAACGCCTGGGCAATTACACCCAGAGAAAGATTTTAGATATGCTCAGACAACAGTTAAAGCTTCCACAATCTCAGGAAACTGCATAAAATGAGACGCTTTGATCAAAAGAGTGTCTCCTTTTTGCATTACCAGACGAAGGTGTTCAATTAAATCTGTTTTCTTTTCAAAATGTGCCGCATAAGTTCTGCCGCCAGCGGCAGACTGTGCCGCACGAATCATTTCTTTTGACAATTCTCCCGTACAATAAAGGAAATCAATCCCTTTTTGAGCCGCATAACGCCCCACTCCGGCATGAAGCTTTCTTTCGTCCTGCCCCAGCTCTCCCATATCGCCAAGTACGGCAATTTTCCTTCCCTCCGCCTGTGCAAGCACGTCAAGACTCGCCTGCATGGAAACCGGATTTGCGTTATAACAGTCGTCAATTACCGTAATCCCGTTCACCTGAATCAAATGGCTCCTGCCGTCTATTGTCTGTACCGTTTCAATTCCCCGGCAGATATCAGAAAGATCCATGCCAAAAACCGCCCCAACGCATGCCGCCGCCAGCGCATTGTAAACATTGTGCTCTCCCGGAATCGGAACTGTAACTTTCCTCATCTCCCCCCGAAGATGCAGCGTCATCCGAATGCCTTCCATGCCAAGCGGCTCTATTTCCGAAGCCCATGCATCCCCGCGATCCCTGCCGTACCGCATCATCGTCTTTCCGTTTACGTCCTGCACTGAGGCCAGTTTATCGTCATCTCCGTTTAAAATTACAGTTCCTCTGTCCCGCATATGATCAAACGCTTCTGTTTTGGCCTTTAAAATCCCGTCTCTTGAACCCAGATTTTCCAGATGGCATAACCCAATATTTGTAATGACGCAGACGTCCGGATTTGCGATTTCCGCAAGGCGGTGCATTTCTCCGAAATCCGAAATCCCCATTTCAAGAACTGCCGCTTCATGCTCATTTTTAATGTCAAAAACCGTAAGCGGCAGACCGATTTCATTGTTAAAATTCCCGGCCGTCTTGTGTACCCGATATCTCTCTTTCAAAACAGACGCTATCATTTCCTTTGTACTTGTCTTGCCCACGCTTCCGGTAATTCCAACCACTCTGATCCCAAGCGATCTGCGGTAAAATGCGGCGATTTCTCCAAGCGCTTTTTTCGTCGATTCCACCAGGATGTACGGCCCTGCCGGATATTCTATCACGTTTTCGGAAAGGCATGCCGCTGCGCCGGACTTAAAAACCGCAGGGATAAAACTGTGCCCGTCTGCCCGCTCACCGCGAATCGGGATAAACAGACCTCCTTTTTTTATTTTCCGGCTGTCTATCGCAATGCCTGTCACTTCCAGTGCTTTTTTCTCTTCTTCTCCATAGTAAATGCCCCTGCAGCATTCTGCAATGTTTCCCAATGTCATATCTTTCATAATCATCCCTCGTATTTTTGCAGAGAAATCCGGATAATCCTCTCACAAAGCTCATTGAAACCTATTCCCGCCGCCTGCGCTTCCTGCGGAATCAGGCTCGTTACAGTCATGCCGGGAAGCGTATTGGCTTCCAGACAGAAAATTTCGCCCGCGTCGTTTAACAGAAAATCCATCCTTGCATATGCCATAAGTCCAAGCGAAGAAGCTGCAGCCATGGCATATTTCTGCATTCTCTCCGCCTGTGCCGCGGGTATGTCTGCCGGACAGGTCTCTACCGTGCTCCCGGACTGATATTTATTTTTATAATCATAAAATCCCTGCACCGGAGCCATCTCAATCACGGGAAGAACCGTTTCCCCAAGTACGCCTACAGAAAATTCTCTTCCTATAATATATTCCTCCACCAGCGCCTCGTCCTCCCAGCGAAACGCTTCATCCAAAGCTTTCGCAAATTCTTCCTTTGTACGCACAATAGAAACCCCGATGCTGGAGCCTCCGCAAAGGGGCTTTACGACGCACGGAAAAGCAATGTCTGAACAAAACGCGTTTTTTTCCCGTTCTGACTTTTTAATTTTCACTCCGTTTGGCACAGGCACGCCGGCTTTCCGGAAAAATTCTTTGCTGATTTCCTTATCCATCGCAAGCGCGCTGCCAAAATAGCCGCTCCCTGTATAACGGATGCCAAACAAGTCAAACGCAGCCTGAATCTTGCCGTTTTCCCCGTCTTCTCCATGAAGCGCCAGAAAAACAATGTCCGCCATACGGCACATGGCAATTACGTTCGGCCCAAAAAAACAATCGGACTGATCCGCCCGTTTGGCTTTTATTTCCGCGGGATCCGGTGCGGATTCTGAAATCTCTGTTACCGTCACGCTCGCCTCCAGGCTATGCGAAAAAATCTCCGAAACATCTTCCTCCCGGCTTTGATATCCCATAAACACATCCGTTAAAATCACCCGGTGCCCGTTCTCTCTCAATGCCTTTGCCACCATGGCTCCTGTTTGAAAAGAAACGTCTCTTTCCGCGCTTAAGCCTCCGGCCAATACAACTATATCCATACCAATCTCCCGTCTTTTTGTCTCATTTTTATTTTCATCATTGTATCTCATTTCCTCCAATCCAGCAAGTGCATTCTCTGCCGGATTCCTTCTTCTCTACCGGATAAAACCTGTCTTTTCTTTATATTCGTTTTCCGGGACAAAAACATTCTGATTTTTCCCTGCTTCTATGCATTTTAACAGCCATGCCATATTTCTTCCAAGATTGCGCATTATCTGCAGACCCTCTTTGTCCTGCAATACGTCCTCCGGCTTGCTCCCATGCACCATATTCCAATAGGAGGAAGAAACTACCGGCATCTCGGCAATCGTAAAATATTTATTCAGCACATCAAAAGACGCCGTCGTTCCCGCCCGTCTTGCAGAAGCTACAGCCGCCCCCGGCTTATGTAAGAACGCACTCTTTGCAGAAAAAAACATTCTGTCAAGCACGCTTAAGATTCTTCCTGTCGGATGCGCGTAATATACCGGCGTTCCAAATACAAACCCATCCGCCTCTTTTGCTTTTTCTATCAGCCCATTGACGCAGTCATCTTCAAAAATACAGCCAGGATGCTTTGTATTGCACTGCCCGCAGCCAATACAGTCTGACACAGGCTTTGTCCCAACCCATACAATTTCCGCGTCAACGCCCTCCTGATGTAAAATTCTTTCCACTTCGGCAAGCGCCGTGTAAGTGCATCCTTTTTCCTTTGCGCTTCCGTTGATCAGCAATACTTTCATCCATCATTCCTCCCATGACATTTTGACTTTCTTTTTCTACGATTATATGTCTTAAAAACGCCTAAATCAATATTAGATATTCTCTTTTTCCAAAAAAAATGCTACAATGAGAAAAATTTTCAATTAAAACAGGAAAGAGAGGTCTTTTGACATGAATGCAGTAAGCACACAAAAAGCGCCCGGCGCCATCGGGCCATATTCACAGGGATACGAAGCAGGCGGCTTCGTCTTTACTTCCGGCCAGATCGCAATTATTCCCGAAACCGGAGAAATCGCAGAAGGCATCCAAAAACAGGCGGACCAATGCTGTAAAAACGTCGGCGCCATTTTAAACGCCGCCGGATGCGGGTACGAAAACGTTGTAAAAACGACCTGTTTTCTGGCAGATATGAACGATTTTGCCATATTTAACGAAATCTACGCCGGTTACTTTGTCTCCAAACCCGCAAGAAGCTGCGTCGCCGTAAAGGAGCTTCCAAAAGGCGTCCTCTGCGAAGTGGAAGCCATTGCCGTAAAACCATAATGCCATTCATTTACGCAGAAGGAATGACATCAGCAACGTAAAAAACCTTACTGATTTTCTGTTGTCAATTCTGAAAATCAGTAAGGTTTTCTGTTATATCTCCGGCTGCCAGAAAATGAATTTTAATGCTTTTTAAGCTCAGCAGCGCCAGAATGTAAAATATCAAATCGAAGTCTCTTTTCCGGCCAATCTCCTTTTATCAGCGTATTACATCAAGAGACAGGCCCTTTAAATCTTCCTCCAAAAGCTTCTGTTCCCGCATGATTTTCTTGATTTCTTCGTCGACGTCCTGCATGATTTTTTCACTGTCTGTCATCTGATCTGTCAGATCTTTTGCATTTTCGCGAATTTCTTCCGTAACGGCTTCCGCTTCTTCCCTGTTCTCTTTCGACGCTTCGATGCGTTCTTCGGTTTCTTCTTTCTTCTCTTCCCTTTCCTCGGCATTCTCCTGAAGTTCTTCCGCCTTCTCATTCAGATTCTCTTTTGCGTCATCTACAAGCATACCCATCGCCTCTTTGGAAGCTGCCTCCAGAAGTTTTTCTTTGGCCACTTCCGCATCCACCATTGCATGTTCCTTAAGACGCTCAATGCTGATGCTGCGAATTGTGGCGGACGCTCCTTTCATTTGGAGGTTATTTTTTTCGATTCTTGTTTTATAGTCGTCCGCCTGTTTATACAGCTCCATGCAAAGTTTCTGGTAATCGGTAAGCTCCCCCATATTCTTTAAGCGTTCTTCTTCCTCTTCTGTCAGAGTTTCCTCAGAGCCATGGTTTTTGATGTTAAAATCTTTTTGCAGAAGTTCCAGATCTTTTTGCTCCTGACTGCCGTCTTCTATCCCATAGTCCTCTTTTGCCTGAGCCATCTGTTGTCTGTATTCCCGATAAACATTGTTATATTCTTCGTTTTCTTCCATAAGGCTGCGGATCCGCCCTCTTAAATCTTCAATGCCTTTATCGATCTTTTTCTCTCCTTTGTCTGTTGTGGTAACCAGATGCATCGCTTCTTTGTGATACAAATATTTTTTCTGCGCAATTCGATCTCTGATATCCATGTCCTGTTTTCCAAATGGTGAATTCCCAAAAAAGAACCCCTTATTCTGCTCCATAATCTTCATATTTCTGCCTCCTTATCTGCAATTCTCATGCCCGCACTAATATCATTCTGTTTTTTATATCGGCATTTTTCGCCGTTAATTGAATTATTTCTGCAGATTTATGGAAAACCGCAGGAAAATAATTTTTATAGATTTTCATACGGTTATTATATGCCTCTTTAAAGATTGCTTTGAAACGCGCTCTTCTGACAGATCTCTGGAATTGGGTGGCGGATGGAGACAGAAAATTTTCTGTAAGGGCTTTTTCAGACATGGAGAAAGAAGAAAATGGCAGTTTATCGATCTCATTTCATATCATAAGTCATAAGGTTCTAAATCAAATGTCCGCCCTATAAAAAACGGCGTATGGCGCTCCGTTTTATGTGCGTCATTTTGCGCGCCGAGGGCAGCCTGCCGCAATGAAAATAACTTTTATATTGCCAAATCGTTCATTTCATACTAAAATAACTTTAATGTACAAATTTTTTACCTGGTGAAAAAAGAGATTTTGTGCAAATAAGAAAGGAGATTGTAAAGATGAGTTATGTTGATGAAGCGCTTGAAAAAGTAAAAGCAAAAAATGCGTCCGAACCGGAATTCCTTCAGGCGGCAGAAGAGGTTTTGGAATCTTTAAGGCCTGTCATTGAAGCCAATGAAGAAAAATACCGTAAAGAAGCTCTGTTGGAAAGACTGACCGAGCCGGACAGACAGTTTAAATTCCGGGTGCCATGGGTGGATGATAATGGACAGGTTCAGGTAAACACAGGATACAGAATTCAGTTCAACAATGCGATTGGGCCATATAAGGGAGGCTTGCGCCTGCACCCTTCTGTGAATACAGGAATCATCAAATTCCTTGGATTTGAACAGATTTTCAAAAACTCTCTGACCGGCCTTCCAATCGGCGGCGGAAAAGGAGGAGCTGACTTTGATCCCAAAGGAAAATCTGACAGAGAAGTTATGGCGTTCTGCCAGAGCTTTATGACGGAGCTTTGCAAGTATATCGGGGCTGATGTTGACGTTCCGGCCGGAGATATCGGAACTGGCGCAAGAGAAATCGGCTATATGTTCGGCCAGTATAAGAAAATCAAAAGCTGCTATGAGGGCGTTCTGACAGGAAAAGGACTGTCTTACGGCGGATCTCTGGCGCGTACGGAAGCAACCGGATACGGTCTTTTGTATATTACAGAAGAATTGATGAAATGCCATGGCGAATCTATGGAAGGCAAGACGGTCGTTATTTCCGGCGCCGGAAACGTGGCTATCTATGCAACCCAGAAAGCGCAGCAGATGGGCGCAAAAGTTGTCACCTGCTCCGATTCTACCGGATGGATTTACGATCCAAACGGCATTGACGTCGCTTTATTAAAAGAAGTAAAAGAAGTAAAACGGGCGCGTCTGACAGAGTATGCAGCCGCAAGGCCAGGCGCGGAATACCACGAAGGCCGCGGCGTATGGTCCGTAAAATGTGACATTGCGCTGCCGTGCGCAACACAGAACGAGCTTCATCTGGAAGACGCAAAACTTCTCGTTGCAAACGGATGCAAAGCAGTCTGTGAAGGGGCAAATATGCCGACAACTATTGACGCAACGAAGTATCTGCAGGAAAACGGCGTATGGTTTATCGGCGGCAAGGCCGCAAACGCCGGCGGCGTTGCCACTTCCGCGCTTGAAATGTCTCAGAACAGCGAACGGTTAAGCTGGACATTTGAGGAAGTAGACTCCAAATTGAAACAGATTATGGTAAATATTTATCATAACATTGACGACGCTGCGAAACGTTATGGCCAGGAAGGCAACTATGTTATGGGAGCCAACATTGCCGGATTTGAAAAAGTGGCAGAAGCTATGATTGCGCAGGGAGTAGTATAATACCATATAAAAGAGATAGAACGAATCGGCAGATATGGCCGGAGCTAAAAAGCTCCGGCCATTATTAAAATGCAGTTTTCAAAAGCGTTTAAATTTTTGATGCGTCAGGCACTGTGTATGTGATGCCATGCCGTACTCCGGCAGCGTCCGTATAGTTCCCCGATTTCCTGCTGTGTGTAACACCCGAAAAAATAAAGGTAAATGTGTATTCGATATGTTGTTCACGGAAATTCCCACTTTCTCCAACAATAGCCTGTCAATCAAAACTAATGCTTTTTGTAATGCTCCATCCAAATAATACTAAATGCCATAAATAACAGACCTGAACCAATCACTATGATAAGTGCAGTGACTGTCCATAAATACATGAAGGAGCTGGGGCTTAAGTCTGTTGTGGCACCCAAAAAACCCCGTTATGTAAAAGGGGAATGTTATAAAAAATTCGGGAATCTGCCGGAACAGAAATTTGAAACAGAACGTCCAAATCAAAAATGGTATACGGATTTTACATACTTATATTTGAAAGAAGGGGAAAAGAGGTATAACTGCAGCATATCAAATCGACAGAAGAAACTGTAATGAGGTACTTTCCCGAATATAACTTCATTTCGCCTAATGGTGTACGAGAAAATGTAACCATCCAAAATTTACTAACAATGACCGCCCCATACTCTTTCGACGATTGGAATGAGCCGCTGGAGGCATTATGTACATCGTCCGACTGGATTAAATTTTCACTACAAGAAATGGGGCAGAATGGAGAAATAGGAACCTTTAAGTATTCTACTGCCGGGGCCCATTTGTTATCAGCAATATTAACTCGTGTTGCAGGAAAAAGTACAAGAGAGTTCGCCAGCGAATTTCTTTTTACTCAAATTGGAATAGATCGTATTAACAAATATTCTATGAGTTCCTACGGATATGATGGCTTGTTCGGAAAAAAAGTTAAAGGTTGGGTTCATGATCCGAACAATGTCACCACTGGAGGACGGGGACTTACATTGACAGTTCGTGGAATCTAAAAGAGCACAAACGAGCGACTTATACTACTTTGCTCACAAGCAGTAAACTGAACGGATACCTGGCGGATATTGACGGACAGGCAGAAGAAATGTTTTCTCGATTGGTTAAGCAAATAGCGGAGAGTGAGGGTGTGACCGAACAACTTAAAGCGGATGTTCAAATGGAATGGATTGTTAGGATGAATAGTATTTGCAACAGAGTCACAGAAATAATAAACACAGATTTGATTTATGCTTAAACATACCAAAAGTGAGCAAAGCATTTGGTTTTGTTCACTTTAATAATCATTACTTTTATTTATATAAATCACTTGGTAAAAATAATTATTTTATAGTATACTGTATTTGTACCATTATCACAAGGAGACGTAACTGATTGTCACGAAAAAAGAATATCATACCTGATTATGAATCGGTTACTCCCTTTTTGAAAGGTCAAGCGTCTAAAATTTTCAAAGATGTAGCCGATAGCGACAAGGTACTAATAATTCAAAAACAAAACAAGCCACAAAACGTTGTTATTTCTTATGAGCGTTATTTGAAATTGAAGAAGGACGGAGCGGATATATGATGAGACTAAATGATATTTTCAAGAATACATCTTACGATGATACCCTTTTTTCTGAGGAAGCAATTGCAGCAGTAGAATCTGCTGTTTTTATGAAGCCGGTAAAAGGTGTTGAGACTCCATATATTAAATGTCTTGTTCGTGAAAAAGAAATCAAACTTACTCCAGAGGAAGCCGTGCGTCAGTTGTATATGTACAAACTAATTCACGAATACGGATATTCGACAAATCGTATCCAGCTTGAAACGCCTATTCATTTCGGACGTGAAGTTAAACGGGCCGATATTACTATTATGGATAAAGATCGTCCAACTGTCCCATATATCATTGTCGAGTTGAAAAAACCGAAGCTCACCAACGGTAAAGAACAATTGAAATCTTATTGTAATGCTACGGGCGCCCCTATCGGTGTATGGACAAACGGCGAGCAGGTTTCTTGTTACAATCGCAAGGATCCTAATTTCTTTGAAATGATTAGTGATATTCCGAAAGCCACACAAAAACTCTCAGATATTTTAAGCGAAAGGTATACCTACGATGATTTAAGAACTCGTGATAAAATCAGCAAGGAAAAACGTTCTCTTAGAAATCTCATAAAGGAAATGGAAGATGAAGTCCTTGCAAGTGCAGGCGTGGATTCCTTTGAAGAAATTTTCAAGCTTATCTTTGGAAAACTTTATGATGAATTAATCTGCGCTAATGATAAGACTGCTTACTTGCAATTCCGCAATAGTGGTGATACCGACTTTGAATTGAAAGAAAAAATTCAAGGTTTGTTTGATGATGCCAAAAAAAAGTGGGAAGGCGTTTTTCCCGAAGAAAGTAAAATCTTATTATCTCCCTCTCACCTTGCAGTTTGTGTTTCAACGTTGCAGGATATTAAACTCTTTAATAATAATCTTGACGTTGTTGATGATGCTTTTGAGTATTTGATGAGCAAGGCACAAAAGGGCGAAAAAGGTCAATATTTTACACCTCGTTACGTAATTGATATGTGCGTAAAAATGATGAATCCCACTATTAATGATAAAATTATCGACACTGCTTGCGGCAGTTCTGGATTTACCGTGCATAGCATTTTTAAAGTTTGGAAAGAAATTCGTTTGTCAAAAGGGCTTGAACCCGGCGAAGATTTTACCGCTTCTGAAAGAACAACTGATGAACGAGATTTTGTTAGGGATAATGTCTTTGCAATTGACTTTGACGAAAAAACCGTCCGTGTGGCAAGAACTCTGAATTTGATTGCCGGTGACGGGCAAACAAACGTATTACATCTTAACACTCTTGACTATTCACGTTGGAGCGAAGTGACTAAGCAAGAAGATTGGAATGATACATATAATGAAGGGTTTAAAAAGCTAAAGAAACTTCAGTCCAAAGGAAGTAACGATTTCAGTAAGTTTAATTTTGATCTCGTTATGGCAAATCCGCCTTTTGCAGGCGATATTAAAGAGCAAACAATTCTTTCTCATTATGAACTTGCAAAGAATGAGAAAGGCAAATGGCAAAAAAAGGTTGGCAGAGATATTCTGTTCATTGAACGCAATCTCAACTTTTTGAAACCCGGTGGTCGAATGGCTGTTATCCTTCCTCAAGGTCGCTTCAATAATGCAAGTGATAAATATATCCGTGACTTTATCGCTGAACGTTGTCGTATACTCGCAGTTGTAGGTTTGCACGGCAATGTTTTTAAACCTCATACCGGAACTAAAACCTCAGTTTTGTTTGTACAAAAGTGGGATGATAAGTTGTGCCCTAAAAAAGAGGACTACCCTATTTTCTTTGCCACTATGCAAAAACCTAGTAAAGATAACTCTGGTAATAAAATTTATGTTAAGGACGAACACGGAGAAATCAAATTGGATAGTCATAGCCACTTTATTGTCAATCACGATCTTTATAATCACGACAATATGACACAAGATGGCATTGCAGAAGCCTTTATTGAATTTGCAAAAAAGGAAGGTTTGAGTTTTTTTCGATAGGCCCATCTGTTGAACCTTTCAAAGAAGCTAAATATACGGCTTTGATGGATGGGCTAAAGTGCAAAGAAATACTATTAAGCGATACATTTACAGCAACTAATTATTTCCGTTTAGAAGCTGAGTATTACAACTCAACATCTGTGACATACCATAGCACATTTAAAGGAAACGATGTTGTGTTAGATATTCAGTATGGAACATCAAAGTATTGCGATGAAGTTAAGAATGGTTATCCTGTACTTCGTTTAAACGAATTGAATAATGGTTTCATCGAGTCTCCGCAGAAATATTGTCATATTTTATCAGATGAAAAATTTGAAAAATTAAGGCTGAAAAGTGGTGACGTTCTTGTAATACGAACTAATGGAAACCCCAACTTAGTGGGGCGGGCTGCGGTAGTATTAGAAGATACTGAATTCGCATTTGCTTCATATCTGTATCGAGTTATACCTAATCAAAAAATCAACTCCGAAATTCTAGTAGCATATTTAAATGGTAAATACGGTAGATATGAAATAGATAAAAATTCAATAAAAGGAAATCAAACCAATTTTAGTCCAGCTAAATTTAGGGACATCAATATCCCGAATTTCGGTAAGGATATTCAAGATGCAATTAAAAAGGTGTTTCATATAGCTCACAAAAGCAGAACCTTAGCAGATGCTTCGTATTTAAATGCAGAGCAAATTTTGCTTTCTGAGCTTAAACTAGACAGTTTTGTGACTTCAGGCAAAGAATGCTCTATCAAGTTGCTTTCTGAAACTTTTAAAACAAAAGGACGCCTTGATGCAGAATATTATCAGCCCAAATATGATACCCTTCTTCAAATCTTATCGGAATTTCGATGCAAAAAACTTGGTGGAAGTAACGGTATTGTAGATATAAAAAAATCAATTGAGCCCGGAAGTGATGCATATAAATCACAAGGAATTCCTTTTGTTAGAGTAAGTGATATTAACAAATTTGGGATATCAGAACCAGAAATATACTTGTCCGAAGATATTGTAGACAACATCTCAAGTTTGTATCCTCAAAAAGACACTATTTTATTCTCAAAGGACGGTAGTATTGGTATCGCATACAAAATGGAGGAATCTGCTCAGATCATTACATCAGGAGCGTTATTACACTTCTCTATTAAAGATGTTGAAGCTGTTTTACCTGACTATTTAACATTGGTATTGAATTCCCCTGCTGTACAATTGCAAGCCGAGCGAGATTCTAACGGGGCTATTATTAAACATTGGAAACCATCTGAAATTGAAAACGTTATAATTCCAATTCTTGATGTAGATACACAAAATTTAATTGCATTAAAGGTACAAGAATCATTTGCTTTGCGTAAAAAATCAAAAAAATCACTTGAATATGCAATGTCAGCTGTTGAGATTGCCATTGAAAATAGCGAGGAACAAGCTTTGAAATGGCTTGAAGAGAAGGCAGTTGAATACTAATGCCAAGCTATAGAGATTGGATACGAAAAATCGATTTAGATATTGATTACTATTCAGCATTTATTAAAGCTTGGATAGCATTTTAAGGGAAAGATCCTTGATATGCCGCCCAGAATCCTGCAAGCCCCCATATCAGCACAGCATTGAAAGAATAAATGAAAACTGAATATGACATAGACACGGCGTTTCTCTATCTCATCATAACAGGGAGAACAGGAACGCCGCTTTTTTATACCCTCATGTTACGCAATAGAAGCCCAAAGAGCCTTGCTGCAAGCGGCTTTGCGGACGTGTTTTTGCAGGAGATAAGGATTTATATCTAACCCCGGCAAAATGGCGTTCTATTGCGCAACATACCCCAAGCAAAAGACGCTCTGAAGCTATGGCAGCTTTCCAAGAGAATCACAACCGAATTTGCCCGATATTGGATTATCCGATGTCAGAAAATCCAATACAATTAAATAAAGATATACTAAATACTAATTTACTAAATAAAGAGAAAAGAAATACAGATATACAAAAATCCTTGTTTTGGATATGGAGCAAAATAGAGCAAAAAGTATGTGTGTGAACTTTTGAGCCGCATTAACAGAAGCATGACATATAAAGAATCTTCCCTGCATACAATGTAAAAACAAGTATCGCAGGGGATTCTTTTGAAAAGTTATATTGAGGAAAGAGCTATGGAAATAGCCAGATATATTATCGAGAACAATGCGACAGTAAGACAGACGGCAAAACAGTTTGGGATTAGCAAAAGCACGGTTCACAAAGACGTAACGGAACGTCTCCCGCAAATCAACCCTACTCTTGCCAAAAACGCCAGAAAGGTATTGGATGTGAACAAATCGGAACGTCATATCCGGGGAGGTCTGGCAACGAGGGAAAAATATCTGCATCACCATATTTGATCAGGATACATATGCTCTTTTTTACGCATCGCCGACAGAAAAATAAATCTTTCTGTCGGTGTTTTCATGCAAAAAGAAAAAATTTTACGCCGGATATAGAATATGGTAGAATAAACGGCGAAAGAAGGCGTATGAATATGCAGGATGCAGAAATCAGACAATATAAAAAGATGACGGAGACACCTGTTGGAAAGCTTATTTTAGAGCTTGGACTTCCAACTACGATCAGTATGCTGATTACGAATATTTACAATATGGCGGATACGTTTTATGTCAGCAAAATCAGCATTACGGCCAGCGGGGCCACGGGAATCGTATTTGCCCTGATGGCAGTTCTTCAGGCGTTTGGATTTATGTTTGGCCATGGCGCAGGGAGCAATATCAGCCGGCTGCTGGGGGCAAAAGAGACTGTGCGCGCAAAAATTTTCACCTCTACCAGTGTATTTCTGGCGCTTTTGACAGGAATTTTAATCGGAACTTTCGGCCTTATGTTTCCAGACCCGTTTATGCGGGCTTTAGGCAGTACGGATACTATTCTTAAAGACGCAAAAATATACGGGGGTTTTATCTTAATTTCCGGTTCCGCTATGACGGTTGGATGCGTGCTGAACAATATTTTAAGATATGAAGGAGAGGCTGCGTTCGCTATGGCAGGGCTTTGTACGGGCGGAATTTTAAATATGCTTCTGGATCCGGTTTTGATTTTTCAATGCGATATGGGGATTGCCGGAGCCGGACTGTCAACAGCAGTCTCCCAGTATATCAGCACAGGCATTCTTCTCCTGCCGTTTCTGCGAAAAAAAACAGTTACGGAAATCAGTTTCCGCTATGTCACAAAAGAAATTTCTGACGTCGGCAATATTATCCTTACCGGGCTGCCGAGCCTGGCAAGACAGGGGTTAAACAGTATTTCGACAGCGGTTCTCAATCTTCAGGCCGCCATGTTTGGAGATGCGGCAGTTGCTGCAATGAGCATTGCGGGCCGGTGCGGAAATCTGCTGTTTAGTTTTGCGCTTGGAATTGCACAGGGATTCCAGCCGATTTGTGCGTTTAATTATGGAGCCGGAAAAAAGGAACGGGTGAAAAAGGCTGTCTGGGTTACTATGCTTCTTGGAATTGGAATAATGGGGGTTCTGTGCGCTGTGTGTGATTTTCTTGCGCCTGAAATAATCGTTTTGTTCCGGGAGGAAAAGAGCGTTCTTTCGGCCGGAGTGGGAGCGTTCCGCTGGATGTGCCGGACTTTATTTCTGCTTCCGGTTTCTGCAGTGGGAAGCATGCTGTTCCAAAGCATCGGAAAAAAGGGACGTTCACTTTTCATTGCGGCTCTCCAAAGCGGGCTGATATCCATACCGCTTATGTTTCTTTTACCAGGGTATTTTGGAATTTCCGGAATCTGGTCTGCACAGCCGCTTTCCTATCTGGCTGCAGGCATTGTGACCATTCCTGTTTTAATGATTTTTTTTCGGGAACAGAGAGAAAAATTTTAAAATTCACATATTTTTAAAAAAACAGGATACGCTAAAGCCGTAAGAACTATATTATGTTTGGAGGCTTTGCGAAAATGGAAAAAACAGAAACAGCGCCGTTTGGTTTTAAAGATAAAATCGGATATATGTTTGGGGATTTTGGGAATGACTTTACCTTTATTTTTGCAAGTACATTTTTAATGGTTTTTTATACAAAGACGCTTGGAATTGAAGCGTCTATGGTCGGGACGCTTTTTTTGGTGGCAAGAGGCGTGGATGCATTTACAGATATAGGAATGGGGCGGATTGTGGATTCCGCTCCAGAACATCCGAAGGGAAGGTTCCGGATCTGGATTCTTCGTATGTGCGGGCCTGTGGCGATTACAAGCTTTCTGATGTACCAAAGTTCTATGGCTGATGCGTCTATGGGTATAAAAATAGCCTATATGTTTGTCACATACCTGCTGTGGGGCTCCGTTTTTTATACGTCGATCAACATTCCATACGGTTCTATGGCGTCTGTGATTTCGGAAAAGTCAAAGGACAGGCAGTCGCTTTCCGTATACCGCTCGCTTGGATCGACATTTGCGGCGGTAGCGATCAATGTGCTCGCCCCACTGTTTATTTACCGGCTGGATGAAAATGGAAATCAGGTTGTAGTCGGAAAAATGTTTACCATTGTTTCGGGAATATTTTCTTTTCTGGCTGTAATCTGTTACCTTCTGTGCTATTTTCTGGTAACGGAACGTGTCGCTGTCGGGAAAAAAACAGTGCAGAAGAAAACATCCGTTGTAAAAACGCTGACGCATGTGTTTGCAAACCGTGCGCTGCTGGCAGTTATATTAATCTCTATCCTGACGCTTTGCGCAACGATTATGAGCCAGTCAATCAGTACGTTTTTATTTGCGGATTATTTTAAAAATACGAAGGCCCTCTCCATCAATAATTTTCTTGGGCTTCCGGCTGCAATCCTTCTGGCGGCGGTTTCCGGAAAGCTGGTGGAACGTTTTGGCAGGAAAGAAGTGACTTCCATCGGATGTATTTTGGCGGCGGCATTGTTTTTTATTATTTATTTTTTAAAACTGGAAAATGTCTGGGCGTATATTATACTCAATTTCATTGCCTGCATAGGCGGTATGTATCTGTTTAATATGACAATCTGGGCGATAATTACGGATGTCATTGACGATCAGGAAGTGCAGACGATGCAGAGGGATGACGGTACAATCTACGGCGTATATTCATTTGCGCGAAAACTCGGACAGGCTCTGGCCGGCGGCCTTGGAGGGTTCGCCCTGTCGGCAATTGGTTATGATTCGCTTGCCGCAGCGCAGACAGATTCTGTGCGGGTCGGAATTTACGGGCTTTCTACGCTGTTTCCTGCAGCGATTTATACGCTTGTGGCAGTGGTGTTTCTCTTTCTGTATCCGTTGTCTAAACGTCGGGTGGAAGAAAATACGAGGGAACTTCAAAACAGAAGATAAAAAATATTGCTTGTCATTCGAAAACAGCTTTCTTATAATGGAACATAAGTAAACACATGAGGAGGAAGTAGACGAATGGAGCAGGAAAAAGTAATTGTAATTGATTTTGGCGGCCAGTATAACCAGCTTGTGGCAAGACGCGTCCGGGAATGCAATGTTTATTGTGAAATCTATTCTTACCGTACAGACATTGAAAAAATTAAAGCGATGAATCCAAAGGGGATTATCCTGACCGGCGGGCCAAACAGTTGTTATGAAGCAAAAGCTCCTGCCTGCGGCAGAGAATTATTTGAACTGGGAATCCCGACGCTCGGGCTTTGCTATGGAGCGCAGTTAATGATGTTTACATTAGGCGGAAATGTGGAGCGCGCGCCTGTGCAGGAATACGGCAAAACAGACGTATCCATCTGTGCGGATTCCCTTCTGTTTGAGAAAGTGCCGGAAAAAACAGTCTGCTGGATGAGCCATTTTGATTATATAGCAAAACCCGCGCCGGATTTTAAAATTACGGCTTATACAAAAGACTGTCCGGTGGCGGCGGCAGAAAATCAGGAGAAACAGTTATATGCCGTTCAGTTTCATCCGGAAGTTCTGCATACGCAGGAAGGCGGAAAAATACTTTCCAATTTTGTAAAAAGAATTTGCGGGTGTGCGGGAACCTGGCGGATGGATTCTTTTTTGGAAGATTCCATCCATGCAATGCAAAAAAAGATCGGAAGCGGAAAAGTCCTCTGCGCACTGTCCGGCGGCGTCGATTCCTCTGTTGCGGCAGTTATGCTGTCCAAAGCAATTGGAAATCAGCTTACCTGCGTTTTTGTGGATCATGGCCTGCTCCGGAAGGATGAAGGGGATGAAGTCGAATCGGTATTTGGCCCTGACGGGCCGTATGAACTGAACTTTATACGCGTAAATGCCAGAGAACGTTTTTTTAAGAGTCTGGCAGGCGTAACGGAACCAGAGAAAAAACGTAAGATTATCGGCGAAGAGTTTATTCGTGTTTTTGAGGAAGAAGCAAAAAAAATAGGAGCTGTGGATTTTCTGGTTCAGGGAACCATATATCCGGACGTAGTGGAGAGCGGCCTTGGCGGAGAATCCGCAGTCATAAAATCGCATCACAACGTTGGGGGCCTGCCTGCCTGCGTGGATTTTAAAGAAATTATAGAACCCCTCCAAAGCCTGTTTAAAGATGAGGTGCGAAAAGCGGGCCTTGAACTTGGAATGCCCGAGCATCTTGTGTTTCGCCAGCCGTTTCCGGGACCTGGCCTTGGGATTCGGATTATTGGAGAAGTCACAGCCGAAAAAGTAAAAATTGTCCAGGATGCGGACGCCATTTACAGAGAAGAAATTGCCAACGCCGGTTTGGCGCAAAGCATGGGCCAGTATTTTGCGGCGCTTACGAATATGCAGTCCGTAGGCGTAATGGGAGACGAACGGACATATGAATATGCAGTAGTCCTGCGCGCCGTAAGCACTGTGGATTTTATGACAGCCGAGGCCGCTGAGATCCCATTTGAAGTATTAAAGAAAACAATGGGGCGGATTATCAATGAAGTAAAGGGCGTAAACCGGGTATTTTATGATTTGACAAGCAAGCCTCCTGGGACGGTGGAGTTCGAATAAACAAAAATGCTTAGTAAATCCAGTGTTTATGCGAGTTTGCGGGCTTTGGAAAGGTCTTTTGATAACAAATTGATAACAGTCGTTTGCGTGCGATTATTCTTGCTGTCAAGTGGTTTGTCGGTGGGGGAATGATTTGCAATCGGTTTGGACGGCTGGCATAAATCCATATTAGAAACGCCCTTAGCTGTGGGTAGGAACTCATGGCTAAGGGCGTTTTTTTGTCGCTTACGAATAAAATTCGCTGTTTATGATTTCAATTTGAAAGAGGCTGTAATGGGGAACATCTGCCGAAGAAAAGTGTTTTGTTAATACAGGACATTCCTCTAACATCCTTTGGCTGACAAAGGAGCATATCATTCGGACGAAGATTCTTCCTTACTTTGGTAAGATGAAGATTAGCGGGATTGGCACAAAGGAAATCATCGCATGGCAGAATGAGCTGCTTGCCTACCGTGATGAAAAACGCAATCCCTATTCGC
>CAJUIS010000027.1 GCA_910586645.1 uncultured Lachnospiraceae bacterium
CCTTCCTTTTTCACCTGTTTCATCACCTGTCCTTCTTTCAAAAATGCTGTCAGTACATATATCCTCAACTTTACACCAGGATTTTCTAAAATTCAACATATAAAAAGAAAAAACAAAAAAATTACAGTGGGAGATTCCACAATCTTTCCAAAAAATAGAATTGGAAATTTGTTGGAAGTATCAATTTACAAAAAGCCGCGCAGAGAGTATCATAATCACGCAGTCGAAATTGACGGTATGCAAATTTAAATTTCAGATGAAAGGAGAAATCATATGTATCGCTTAAATTTAAAACGGATACCAAATGCAAACAAACTGGAGGAAGTCATCCGCGGAAGCAAAGGAGACGTATTTTTGAAACTTCCGGATAACGAGTATTACAACTTAAAAGAGGAGAAAATGGGAACGCAGCTCTTAAAAGTCTGCAAGCCGGGATCGGACGGACTTGACATTCGCGTATCCAATGGAGAAGATTATATTCAGTTCCTTTCTTATATGGTGAATGTCGCAAGCTAAAAACCACCGTCCCATTCTATTTTATCTTTCAAAAGATTTTCCCAAAAATACACAGATCAAAACGTGCTTACCGCACAATGTTACGGTCTGCGCCAATCAACGGAAAACTGGCACAGACCGTAATCTTCTTTCAGAACATCCAACCCCGCTCCCAGCAAATATTTTTAAAAAATACTTCATTTTTAAAAAAAATATGTTATAATATATACAGTATGTTTATCAAAGGAGCGTTTATCAGCCATGACAAATATCTCAGCCTTAGATTACTTAAAAGCCGCTGTATCGGCTTCCGATACGATTACAAGGCAGTCTGAATCCGGCGTGGATTTTTCATCTTTTTTAAAAACGGACAAGAACTTAGAAGAAATATATGCGGAAGCTTCCGTGACCTATGGCGTATCTGTCGATTTATTAAAAGCCATGACAAAACAGGAATCGAATTTTAACCCAAATGCCACCAGCAGAAGCGGCGCGCAGGGCCTGATGCAGCTTATGCCGGGCACCGCGGCGGGGCTTGGCGTGACAAACGCCTATGATCCCTATCAGAATATTATGGGCGGCGCAAAATATATCCGTCAGATGCTGGACAAATACAATGGAAACGTTTCTCTCGCCCTGGCAGCCTACAATGCAGGCAGCAACAACGTAGACAAATACGGAGGCATCCCTCCTTTTGCAGAGACTCAGAACTATGTCGCAAAAATTACCCGCTATCTGGAAGAAGGCGTAGAGATTCCGGATACACAGACCGTATATGCTTCCGCCGGCTCCGTAAACGGCAGTCAGGACGTTACATATCAGGATTTAAATGACTTTGCAAAAGATATTTTAACAGAAATTTTTTCCTATGACGATTACATGAAATACCTTACATCGCTCCTCGGAAAAGAAAAGAATTTAGAACTTGCGCTTTCGGTCAAAACGCCGGCTTCCAATGAAGACGGCGAAGAAACGGCGGAACCGGACAGCTATATCGCATATGAGAATATGTCAAACAAAGCGAACGCCGGAATGATTTCCGTCAAAAGCAGCCCCAAAAGCGGCCTTGCCTGACCAAAGACAGCACAACTGCAGCCCGATACGACGCGGCAAAACCGCTTTGTACCAGGCTGTTTTTTTTGCCCTCAATGCACAAAAGGACAATCGCCGGGAAAATTATCCAAGCGCAATATCCAGTATCATCATAATAATAAAGCCAACGACAAATCCAAGCGTTCCGGATTTATCCTCATCATCCAGATGCGCTTCCGGAATCAGCTCCTGCACCACGACATAAATCATTGCCCCCGCCGCCATTGCCAGAAACAGCGGCATAAATCTTAATGTCTTTGCGGCAAGAAGCGCAGCAAGCACGCCAAAAACAGGCTCTACAACTGCAGACATGCTTCCAATGAAAAATGCCTTCCCTTTTGACGCCCCTTCTCTGAGCAGCGGCAAAGCCACTGCCGTCCCTTCCGGATAATTCTGGATTCCGATTCCGATGGTAAGCGCAACGGCGCCGGAAAAGAGGGCTTCACTGTCCGGGCTTGCGGCGGCCAGCGCAAACGCAAGCCCTACCGCCATCCCTTCCGGAATATTATGAGCGGTAATTGCAAGCACAAGCATCTGCGTGCTTTTGCTTTCGCTCCTCTTTGATTTTTTCTGTATCAGCTTATCCGCCAAAAGAAGCAGCCCCACGCCAGCCAGAAACCCAACTGACATCACAAGATAACTGGTCTGCCCAAGTTCTTTGGCACGCTCCATTCCGGGAATCAGAAGCGACCAGACTGACGCCGCAATCATCACTCCTCCGGCAAATCCAAGCGTCAGCGCCTCCATTGTATGATCCGCCTTCTTCTTTACTGCAAATACGTTTAACGCCCCAAGCGCAGTAATTCCAAATGTAAATAACGTGCCCAAAAAAGCATATAAAATCCCATTCATAAATAATCGTCTCCGAAACGTTTCCTTTCGATTATATATGCAGAGGATTTTGTATCCGTTCACGCCTTCTCTTTTTCATTTTTCCAAATACATCAATGCCTGTCAGGTTCTATGCCGTCCCTTTTTAAAAAAGAAGCCCGCATAACAGAATCTGTCCCAAACTTTTCCCGTATACTGTCAATGGCCCGATCCAGCTTTTCCAGCCTTTCATAATCGGTCGGATCAAACAAATCCATCTGTCTGCCCGCCTCTTCCTTTGTCGCCCTGCCGGTATATATCCCCAAAAGCCGGATTGGCGTACCGTCCCACAGCTCGTCAAACAGCCTGCAGGCCGTGTCATAAATCTCTTTTGTAATATTTGTCGCTGCTAAAAGCGCACACTGATGTGAACTCTCACTAAAATCACAGGAACGGATCGTTACCGAAACAACCTCTATTCTGGCGCCGTCTTTTCTGAGCCGCCTGCCGACCGTCTCCGCCAAAGACAGGAGAATCCATTTCGCATCCTCTCTTTCCGTCACGTCAAATGCAGTCGTTGTGGAATTTCCATACCCTTTATTATCGGCAGGTTTTTGCTCCACAACAGAAGCGTCCCTGCCGTTTGCAAAATCCCAAAGCGTCTCTCCGTGCTTTTTTAAAATACTCTTTAAAACTTTGACATCCGCCTTTGCCAAATCCCCAATTGTCCGGATTCCAATTGCGTGCAGTTTCCGTTCCGACGCCTTTCCAACCAAAAACAGTTCCCGAACCGGAAGCGGCCACATCTTTTTTTCGATTTCTTCCGGAAAAAGCGTATGCACAAAATTCGGCTTACGAAAATCACTCGCCATCTTCGCAAGCAGCTTGTTGCAGGACACACCCACATTTACCGTAAATCCAAGCGTTTCATAAATTTCATCTTTTATCGCATTTGCCGCGCAGACAGGTTCCCCAAAAAGCTCTCTCGTCCCTGTCATATCTGCAAACGCTTCGTCTATGCTGAATTTCTCCACCGCATCGGAGTATTTTCTTAATATTTGCAGAAACGCTTCCGAATATTTTTCATACAATCTGCGGTTTGGCGGAACCAGAACCAGTCCCGGACATTTTCTGAGTGCGTCTGTGACAGGCTCTCCCGTCTGAATATTGTATTTTTTTGCCGGAATGGATTTTGCCAGAATGATTCCCTGACGCATCGCCCTGTCGCCGCCTACCGCTGACGGAATCTCACGGAGATCGTCTGTCTCTCCCAAATCCCGGATTCTGTGCACGGCCTCCCACGATAAAAACGCGCTGTTTACGTCAATATGGAAAATTACCGGACTATGCATAACCTTTGTCCTATTTCAACGGGTACTTTTCTGTCAGGCTCTTTACAATTGCCTTCGCTTCTTCCGCCTTCGCTTCGCCTTCTTTGATCATCATGGCAATCGCTTCCGCAATCTGATCCATATCTTCCTCATTCATGCCTCTGGACGTAACAGCAGGCGTCCCAATCCGGATGCCGCTCGTTACAAACGGAGATTTCGGATCGTTTGGAATCGTATTTTTATTACAGGTAATGTTTACGGTATCAAGAATCTTCTCCGTCTCTTTTCCGGTCAGGCCATATGTCGTAAGATCCACTAACATTAAATGATTGTCTGTGCCGCCGGATACGATTTTTATGCCGCGGTTCTGCAGCCCTTTGCACAGCACCTGTGCATTTTTTGCCACATTCTCCTGATATTCTTTAAATTCCGGCTGCAGCGCTTCCTGTAAGCAGACTGCTTTTGCCGCAATTACGTGCATCAGAGGACCGCCCTGAATCCCCGGGAAAATCGCCTTGTTAAAATTATACTTGTCCGCCGCTTCCTGATTGCATAAAATCATGCCGCCCCTTGGCCCCCGCAGCGTCTTATGTGTTGTCGTCGTCACCACATCCGCATACGGAATCGGGCTTTCATGCACGCCTGCCGCAACCAGCCCCGCAATATGCGCCATGTCCACCATCAGAACCGCCCCGCACGCATCCGCAATCTCCCGAAACTTCTTAAAATCAATTGCCCTTGCATATGCGCTCGCTCCGGCGATAATCATCTTCGGCTTGCAGTCCGTCGCAATTTCCATTACCTTATCGTAATCAATAAATCCTTCGTCATTGACGCCGTAAGGCACGATATTAAAGTAATGGCCGGAAAAATTCACCGGACTTCCATGCGTTAAATGTCCGCCATGATCCAGATTCATCCCCATAACGGTATCTCCCGGCTTTAAAATCGCAAACTGGACTGCCATATTGGCCTGTGCGCCGGAATGCGGCTGAACGTTTGCATAGTCGCAGCCAAACAGCTTTTTCGCCCGTTCCCTTGCCAGTTCCTCCACGACGTCCACACACTCGCATCCGCCATAATAACGCTTTCCGGGATATCCTTCCGCATATTTATTCGTCATCACACTGCCCATTGCTGACATAACGGCCGGACTCACCCAGTTTTCCGAAGCAATCAGTTCAATATGGCTGCTCTGACGCTCAAATTCCGCCGTAATCGCATCCGCAACTTCACGGTCTACCGCCTGAATATCTTCTAATGTGTACATAGCTTATCTTCCTCCATATGCTCTTTTCTTCGTTTCTAAAAAACTATTATAAATGACTTATCCCACATTTTCAACCACAATTCCCGCCAAATCCGGAAATCAGGCGTCTCTTATCCTTCCCTTATGAAAACGATATCCCCAGCAATTTTCTGCAAAGCCTTTGTTTATCCGGGGAATCATTGCTGTTTTCAAACAAAATCTTTCCGGGCTCCCTGCTCTTCCTCAAAAGATCCGCTTCCGCAATTCTCCGCTTCGTCTCTCTTGCCGTCCCCGGCCCACCTTCAAACAGCATGACATTCTCTCCCAGAACTTTCTTCAGTTCCCTGCTGACAAACGGGTAATGCGTACATCCAAGCACGACCGCGTCCAGCTTCTGCTTCTCAAACGGTTCAAATAAACGCTCCAGAAACTGTTCCAGCTCCACACTTCGGACATCCCCATGTTCAATATATTCCATCAGTCCCGGACAGGGCAGCGGAATAATGTGAGCCATCCCTATGTACCGATCCATAAGATTGTGAAACTTTTCTTCCCGGATTGTCATCGGCGTCGCCATAACCACCACGTTGGGATGATTGCCGGACAAAACGGCAGGCTTTAACGCCGGTTCAATACCAATTAAAGGAACGGACGGATATTTTTGCCGCAAAAAACGCACCGCGGCGCTTGTCGCCGTATTGCAGGCCACTACAACAGCCTTTGCCCCTTCCCCGATAAAGCGGTCCACATGGGAAACCGTAAGGCGGCGCACTTCTTCCAGACTTTTTGTCCCATAAGGAGCATTCGCCGAATCTCCGTAATACCAATAATTTTCATTTGGCATTTCTGAAAGAAGCGCGCGCAGTACGCTGATTCCTCCCACGCCGGAATCAAATACTGCAATTGGCGCCTCATTGTTGTTTTTAATATATTTTTTATCAAATAAATGAAAAATTTCCATGAATCGCTTCCTTTTCTGCGCTTATTTTGCTATACTGTTCTCAAAGGGGGTTTATCACATGGCTACACATATAGCGACATCACTATTTGATAACGGCATTCGAAACTGTAAAGAGTGCCGCCGGGATCTGCCAGACGATTATCTGGAAGATGTCTGCCCTGCCTGCAAAGAGCGCATTCTCTTTTCTAACGTAAAAGAATTTATCCGTGAGAACGACGTCACTGAATTCGACGTTGCCAAAGAATTCAACATCCCGCTCTTTAAAGTAAAAGGCTGGATTCGCGAGGGGCGGATTGAGTACAAAGAACTTCAGCAGCCTGCAATGAAAAATCTTCATTGCCAGAAGTGCGGCAAAGAAATCTCATTTGGTTCCCTGTGCACCGAATGTCTGCGTAAAGCCAATATTTCCGGAAGCGCCGCACTGATGCCAAACAGCAGTGATGAAGAAAAATTCCGGTTCTTACAAAAATAATACGAAAATCTCTGATTTTCGTATTATTTTAAGAAACCGCTGATAATCTGCATCTCAGCTTCTTCTTCTGTCAGTCCGAGCGTCATCAGCTTGATCAGCTGTTCTCCCGCAATTTTTCCAATTGCCGCCTCGTGAATCAAACCGGCGTCCACGTGATTCGCTGTAAGCTGCGGGCTTGCCGTCACATAGGCGTCGTCCATAATAATCGCGTCGCATTCGCTGTGTCCCGCACAGGCTGCATTTCCATTGATTTTCGAGAAAAACTCCTGCTTTGAGGCGTCTCTTGCCACAGAACGGGAAATCACGTTTGCACTGCAGTTCTCTCCGTTTAAATCCACTTCAAACTCCGTCCTTGCATACTGTTTTCCATGCGTCATAATCTTTTCATGCACTTCCAGCGTCGCTCCTGCTTTCAGTTCTCCTTTTGTAATGCGGTTCGTCGAATCGATCCCCTTAATCTGCGTCGTCTCCATCTCCATATGAGCATTTTCATCACAATATACCACCGTCATGGGATTCATAATATTCTCGCCGTTTCCGTCTCCTTCCCCATAATGCCTTTCCACATAACGAACTTTTGCATTCTTCCCTACATAAAACGTATGGACGCCGTCATGCTTAGACGTATCCGTACCGCAGTTGTGGATGCCGCATCCCGCAATTATGGTAACGTCACAGTCTTCTCCAATATAAAAATCATTGTATACCATCTCCTGATGCCCGCTTTCGCTTAAGACGACCGGAATATGCACACTCTCCCGTTTTGTTCCGGGCTTTATGCGAATATCGATTCCCTGCTTGTCCTCCTTTGTAATAATTTCAATATTGGCAGTCGTATTCCTTCCGGCCAGCTTTCCATTGGAACGAATGTTATAAGCGCCTGCCGGGATTTCGTGAAGCCCGGCTACCTGTTCCAAAAGGTTCTTTTCAATCTTATCCATCGTATGCCTCCTATTTTGCTTTTTCTGTCAACGCGCTGCATGTCCCTTCCATATTCAGAAGTTTTGGCATGATTTCCTCTCTGCTTCCTATCGAAGAAACGGAACCGTCCGCTATCAAAATAATTTCTTCCGCTATATTTAAAATCTTTTCCTGATGGGATATGATCAGAATCATTCCGCCCGTTTTTTTCCGCATCTTTTCAAACACATAAATCAAACTGTTAAAACTCCAGAGATCTATGCCGGCCTCCGGCTCGTCGAAAATGGAAAGCTTCGTTCCTCTTGCAAGTATCATCGCAATCTCAATGCGCTTTAACTCCCCGCCGGACAGGCTGTTATTAATTTCCCTGTCGATATATTCCTTTGCGCACAATCCCACTTCTGAAAGGATATCACAAATCTCAGAAACCGTCATGTCTTTTTCTGCCGCAAGAGAAACCAGATCTTTTACCGTCAGCCCCTTAAAATGCACAGGCTGCTGAAACGCGTAACTGATCCCTTCTTTTGCCCGCTCCGTGATATTCAGTCCGGTAATATTTTTGCCGTCCAGAAAAATTTCTCCGGAAGTCGGCGTAAGAATACCTGCAATAATCTTTGCCAGCGTAGATTTTCCGCCTCCGTTCGGCCCTGTAATCGCCACAAAGTGGCTGTCTATGGTGAGACTGACATTTTTCAGTATTTCACGGCTTTCCCTGTCGTCTTCCACTTCATATGATATATTTTTTAATTCCAGCATTTCTGACCTCCCTGTATATGGTTCTTGTATTATAGCAAAAAGCAGGAACAGTGTAAAGCTGTTACGATTCCGCGTTACAGAAATCAATTTCCTTCGCCCGGCATTGACAAATATTTCCGGCTATATGAAAATAAAAGCATCAAAGGAGGTTATACTATGAAACATTTTCTGATCTTTGCTTTAAAATCTGTATGCTATGACTCATATCTGTATTTTTCCGACGCGCTTTCCAAAGCCCTGGCTGCCGCCGGGCATTCCGTTGAAATTTTTTCCGCTCAAAAAGAGCCCCCGGAAGCCATGGAACGCTTTGCCGGCCAGACTTTTGACGCCGTTTTTGATTTTAATTCAGCCCTTCCTCGGCTCAGAATGGAAGAAGGCGGTTACTTTGCCGATCAAATCAACGCCCCGTTTTATAACATCATCCTGGATCATCCGCTGTACCATCACGATTCTTTAAAACAGACGCTTTCTGATTATCATGTACTCTGTCTGGACAAAAACCACAGAGATTATGTTTTGTCATACTATCCTCACATTGCTTCCGCGGATATTTTTTCCGTCACAGGAGAAGACATCCTGCCGCAGGACCCTTCTTACCCGGAAAAACAGATTGACGTACTGTTTTCGGGCACTTATACCGACTACCGGGAAATTGAGTCCTCCATTGGCTCCGCCCCGTCTTTTCTTGGCAATATCACAAAACAGCTCATTGAACTTATGCAAAAAAACAATTCCCTGACGCAGGAAGCGGCGCTTCGTTTTCTGACGCCCTCTTTCGAAGAGTCTGAGATTATAGAAGAGACTTTTCCGCTTCATATGCAGGCATGCTTTTTATGCGACAGCTATCTGCGCGCCAGAAAACGCGAAGAGCTTCTTCTTTTTCTTGCCAAAAAAAACGTCCCTCTTACGCTCTGCGGAAATGGCTGGAGAAAATCTCCCCTTGCGCATTTTTCCAATGTCCGGATCATTGACGATATCTCATTTTGGGATACGTTCCTCCTGTTCCGCAAATCCAAAATTACATTAAACCTGCTGCCGGAATTTAAAAACGGAACGCACGACAGAATTTATTCTTCCATATTAAACCACAGCCTCTGTCTTACCGATTCTTCCCCTCTGTTAGAAAGCCAGTTGAAAGACAACCGGGAACTTATCTATTATGATACCCAAAATCCGGATCGTTTAACCGGACAGATTTTCGATTTGCTCTCTTCTCCAAAACGTATGGAAGAAATTTCTCAAAACGGCTATTTCTGTGCAAAAGAAAGCCACTCGTGGCAGTCACGAGCAGCTTATCTTCTGACGCTTATTTAATTATTTTTTTACAGTCACCTGTTTTGACGCCGCCGGGCTGTAAGCGTTTCCTTTTACGGTAATTACCCGGTAAAAATTTTTGCCTTTCTTTGCCTTCTTGTCCGTGTAACTGTTTTGCTTTGCTTTTAAAGTCGCAATTTTTTTGTAAGGCCCGCTTTTTTTTGAAGCGCGGCAGATAATGTATTTCTTTGCCCCTTTTACTTTCTGAAACGAAATTTTCACATTCTTCTTAACTGCTTTTACTTTCAGCTTCTTAACCGCTTTTGGCAGCGTCAGACTTACCGCGGCGCTTCTGGCGCTGTTGGTATAAGACGCATTGGAAGAAATCGCCGCTACAGTATAAGTAAGCCGTTTTCCGCCCGAAGCTTTTTCATCCGTATAGGAAGAGCCCGTCACTGCGGCGATTTTAACGCCTCCGCGGTAAATTTCGTAGGAAGACGCGTGCTCCACTTTCGAAAATGTAATTTTTACTCCCGTAAGCCTGCTGACTGCCTTTACATTCGCAGGAGCGCTTAAAGCCGTAACCGACGGCTTTTCCTGATTTGGAGGATTGTTATCTTCTTTTGAAGGATTATCATCTTCTTTTGGCGTTTCTATAACCAATCCGTTCTGCGCCTCTTCCAAAGCCGTTTTCAGATCCTGGAAATCCGAGATTTCTGTTTTTGCATACCCTTCCGCAGATACAGCCGCCATTGCCGCCTGGTACTTTGCCACAAACGCGCCAAATGAACCCTGCGTATAGGCGATCTGTCCAGCTTCCACTGCCTTTACGACTGCCTCCGCCTTTATGACCGCTTCATCTAAATCCAGACCTGCCTGAGCTTTTTTCAGTTCATTCATCCGTTCTCTTAAAACTTCCGCTCCTGCCTGTCCGGACGTATCTGACGCACTCTGATATGCCGCCTCAAAAATCTGTTTCATGGATGCGGAATAGCGGCTGCCGTTTTCCAGAATTGCGTCCACATAAACCTGCGCTTCGGCAACGGCTTCCTGTAAATGCTCTGCCGCCTCTTCCTTCTCTGCAGTCACCGTAACTGTACATACCGCCGTATAAGAGCCTTCCTCCGTTTTGACGGTGATTTCCGCCGTTCCGTCCTTGATTCCCTTTATAACCGCAATGCTGCCCTTTGCATCCACTGCCGCAATTTCGCTGTCTGAACTTTCAAACGTCACCTGTTTATTCCCTGCGTCTGCAGGCATCACGCGCGCAGTCAGAATGCCGCACCATGTACCTGCCTGAATGGTCATCTCTGTCTTGTCCAAAGCCACGCCCGTTACCGCCACAGGCGTATCGTCCGCATCCAGATACTGAATGTCAAACTTATCAATGACAGGCCCGCCTTTAGAATCCGCTGTAAAAATCAGTTCGCCCTCTCCTGCAGCCGTAACCGAAACGGAAAGCTCCGCCGTATGATCCTGCGTTGCATTGTTTTCACCATATACATCCTGCGTGCCTGATACTATATTTGTGCCGCTCCAGTTAAATGCGTTCGGATTCCCGGAACCTTCCGGCCTTCCGCTGCGGTAATGTGCCGTCAGTTTATAATTTCCGGCTTTCGCCGCGTAAAACGGAAGCCTTATTTTATTTCCTTCTTCAAACCAGTCCACTACCGTTCCATAATTTTTTTCCGCAATTCTGACATAACTATCCGGATTGGCCGCTTCAGAAGCATCCAAAATAAATTTTTCCGCCTCTATCGTCTTCGTCTCGTTCAAACCATATGGAAATTCATAAGGATCTTCCGCCGTATAGCCGTTTCTTTCTTCCAAATCATTTTTCGCATTGAACGCAGCCGCTGCCGCCGCTTTCTTTGCATTTTCCGTCGCTGCGCTGCTTTCCACAAAGGCTTCCAGTTCAGCCACAGCGTTTTGAAACGCTTCCCGGCCCGCCTTTTTATAATTCTCCGGATCTATTTCTCTGCACTCTGCAAGAATCTTTTCCGGATTGACCGTATAAAGCGTCACATGCGTTTTGGCGGACGCTCCGATGGAAGTGTCTTCTGACTTCATCAAAAGAAAATAGAAATCTTTGCCGTCTATGCTCCGTTCGTTCTCAAGCCCCGTCAATGTAATCGTCTTTGACGTCTCTCCTTCCGCAAACGTCACAGAATCCGTTAAATGTACATAATTCACTCCCTGCTCCGCCCCTGCGGACCGCGTCGCGTAAGAAACCGCAGCCGTGCCTTTTGAACCTGCTCTGCGGACAATTTCCACTTCCGTCGTATATCCGTACAGTAAACCTCTCTCTTTCTGCCTGATTTCAAAAATACCGGTTCCGTCTGCATACTGCGCCCTGGAAATTCCAAGCGCCTCTGTCTTACAGATTAACTCAACCGTATGGGTTCCATACGGAAGCTCCGGCGTAACATAGATGCACGCATCGATCAACGTCTTGTCAGAGGCCGTATCTATGATCTCTGCATTGTTTCCGTCAATCTTTACCTGCGCCGTCCCGTGCCCGCTGCCTTTTTTCCCGAAAACCCATGCCTGCGTTCCCGTAAATGTAAACGACGCCTTTCCCTGTTTCTGTGCGTTTGACCATGCAGAACCCGCCTCTTCTTTCGATGCGTTATTTGACATACTGCTGTCCTGATAGCTCCAGCTGCTGTCCAGTGTAAACTCCTGAATCGAAATGTCTTCTAAATTGGATGGAACCTGTATCCCATCCGCATTCTCTTCCACTTCAAACGCTTCCGGCATCTTAAACACGCCTACGTTATGAATCATCGGCGTTGACTTTGCAGAAAGAATACGGATGCGCACAGCGCTTCCCTCTACCGGAGATTTCCGGCACAGGCGTCTGGACGAAACCGTTTTTCCTTCACCGAACTTTTCCCAGCTTCCAAACTCATCCTTATATTCTACGGAAAACGACTCAATCGCCTGGCCTTTCTGGATGAATTCTTCAATGGATACCAGATCAAACGTCTCCAGTTTTCCAAAGTCAATTTCCAGCGTCCCTGTCTTAGTTCCCTCCGCAGGAGCCCAGTAAGTCTCGTCATAAACCGCGCCGTCCGGTTTTTCATCCAAAACATTATCCGGAGAATATGCTTTTGCATTCTTCCATACGGAAGTCGCAGACGCCGTTACTCCTTCCTGCTTTGTCAAATCATTCGAAAACATATCTTTTATATCCTGACCGAACTGGCTGAATACATTGCGCTGTTCTTCTCCCACTGCTCCCGTCTTATTGGGCGAAAGATTTAAAAGCAGAACCGCCCCGTGTCCTACAGAATTAAAATAAATATCCCCAAGCTCACTTTCTGACTTCGCCGTACTGTCCGGTGCGCCGTCTGTCCAGAACCAGCCGTTTAACACCTGCGTATCCGCTTCCGGCACCGACCATTTATCCCCTTCCGGGAGTCCGTTGATGCCCTGTCCGTTTCTGGTATACATGGACGTATCTTCGTAATTTGTTCCGGCATTGACTTTCGCCCAGGTTTCATCCGATGCAATTCCCGCTTCATTTCCAATCCAATGAATGCCTCCCGTACTGCCAAGCGTGGGGCCGGCTTTATGCGTTCCGAATATCTGGCAGCCCGGATTTGATTCATGGATCACATCAAAAATTCCGGGCCAGTCCATCGTCTGTATATTGCTGCCGCCTCCCTGCGCGCCGTCCATCCACCATTCCACAAAGCGGTCTGAGCGCCTGTTTGGGTTGTTGTTTCCGTATTTAAAACTTCCGTCTTCTTTTTTCGCCGTACAGATCTCCCGGATCTGGGCAATATACAGCTCATTGTAATCTGTATATCCCGCCGAATTTTCTGTCTGGTTATTATCTCCAAAGCATCCGTATTTATCTTCATGGATATCCCATGGAGATAAATAGCACCCCATATCCAGATTGTATTTTGTACACGCATCTGACAATTCTTCTAAAATATCTCCGTCATAATTTGTATGTCCAATGTCATACGTCGTCGTCTCCGTATCCCACAGACAAAATCCATCGTGGTGCTTCGCCGTCAGCAAAATACGTCCAAATCCCGCCTCTTTTACCGTTCTTACAAGCCCTTCTGCGTCAAATTTTCCTGTAAACGGAAAAATATCGGACGGCTCTCTTGTCCCATAGTTTTCTCCCCATTCCACGTTATTGAACGTATTCGGCCCAAAATGGCAGAATGCCGACAGCTCCGACTTCATATAATGAAGCTGTTCTTCATTTGGCAGAGCTCCCCAGTCCGCCGGCCCTTCTGCCTCCTCTTCCGATAAATCTGCATCCGTCACCATTCCTTCTTCCGCTCTCACATCCTGTGAAACAGAAATTCCTGATACCGCCAAAGCGGCGGACGTCATAAACGCCAAAATTTTTTTCCATCGACCCATATCTTTCACCTTCTCCAAAAACACTTTCCAACTTTTAACTCATTTGTTCATTTTCATTTTTTATAAGATCCATAATTCGCTGAATTTCCGCTCCTTCTACCGGGGCTTCACCATATTCCCGATGCTTTCCCTTATCATCTACGCCCCCAAGGTTTCTCTCCCCCTTTCCTTTCCCGCGCTCAATTGTAAAATAATGCACCCTGCCGGTTTCAGGATTAAGCGTCACGTACACCCGGTGACACAACTGAGCCGTCTCTTCCGCCAACGGCAGATCCACCTGAACCAGTAAAAGTTCTCTGCTGATGTTTAACGCCATTACAGAAAAACTGCTTTCATCGTACGGATACAAATCCGGCTTTTGAAATGCATTCTGGTAAACCTCATTTACAACAGCTTCTCCCTCGTCACTGAGACGGTGAATAAACTCCGCTCCCTCCTGAAACGCCCGACGGGGCAAATCATGGAACTCAGCTTTCTGGCGCATCATAATCTGATACTGCCGTGGCGTCACTTTCACTTGCGCTGCATTATTTTTCGCCGCTTCCGCTTCTTTTTTAATCTCTTCCAGCATCGCTTTCCGGAAAATAAGGTTATCCGTAAAAGGATTCAGAGCAAGTCCCAGCGTTTCCAGCCGCTCATCCAAGGCCAGATTGCAGCATGCCAAAAACGGCATATTCATCAGCAGATCAAACTTTGGCTCTTTTGGAATCTGTCCCGGAGACGAATAAACCGGAAAAAACTTGTCCCCTTTTTGACTGTTTAAAATCGCAGGCATCGGAGCCGTGCCCTTTGGCAGATTGATCTGCTGTCCCGGATTTTCCTTAACTTTCTGTTTAATTTCACTGATTTCCGGCGTATCCGGCAGCATGGCCGGGATCAAAAACACCGTCTTTTTCATCTGATGCACCAGCGCTTTTAAATTTTCTCTGACTGCATCCTCCTTATAAATCTGAATAAGCTGTTCTGTTTTTTTCGTTTCGTTATTCATGTGTTCCATATGTTCTCCATTATCTTTTTATTTTGTTTAAAATACAGGCTTCCTGCAGATTCTATTATATCATACGCAGAGAATCTCGTCACTCTTTATTTTTTGTTCAAACGCCAAAACTCTTCCTGAAGAAATCTTTTACTTTTATGCCTTTGAAAAGCATCCATTCACAAACGGGATATAAATAGGACATATGAAACATTTTAAAATATATTTAAAAATATTGGAGAATGTTTATGGCTTCTAATTATTCACAGGTACTGGAACGTCTGTTTCTGTACCGAAACGAACTTGGAAAAACACAACAGCAGATGAGTCTTGCATTTGACGTTACGCAGGGCCATTATGCAAAACTGGAATCAGGCGCAAAAATCATATCTTATCAAAGTTTAAAACACTTTGAAGCGCATGGCGGAGACATTCATTTCCTCCTGACAGGAACT
Source organism: uncultured Lachnospiraceae bacterium (assembly GCA_910586645.1). Lineage (GTDB taxonomy): Bacteria > Bacillota > Clostridia > Lachnospirales > Lachnospiraceae > Roseburia_B. Next base: position 15,162 of record CAJUIS010000027.1, read on the forward strand.
GTTACAAAAACAGGAGAAATCAACAATTATATGTCCATGTGCAAAACTGAAGAAGGAAAAAAGTGGCTGTTCGAGGCTCTCGTCTGGCTGTTTCACAAATGCGGCAGTTTTTATCTGAAAGAAACGCCCATTCTTTCTCCAAAAACCTATAAAAGTTTGCAGCTTTTGAGATACATCAACAAGGAAAACACCATCTGGGAATGCATTCGTAAAAATGAAAACCTGTCGCAGATAAAAATGGCCGAACATTTTGACATTAATGTAAAACGTTATCGAAGGATAGAAAAACTGAAAGTCGCCCCGGATGCGGAAATACTGAACACACTGTACTGCAGGCTGCATTATTCTCCATTGGTCATTTTAAATCGTGAAATGTACTTTTTAGATGAACTGAACCAGATTTGGAATGCAATGCCGGAAAGCGCAAAAGATCGTCTGAAACCTCTTTTGCAGGAAATTTTAACATTTATACAATTGTATGAGAAAGCGTCATAAAAGATGAAAAATATACTGATACTGGAAGATAAAGAAAAAACGCTCACTGCACTGGAACAGGCTGTCAGGGAAATCAGCGGACACATCTGCGTTCATAAAGCAACAACATACGAACACGCCTGCAAAATTGCCTTTCTCCATCAGATAGACGTTTTTATTTTAGATATTATACTGACCACAAAAGTGCCCGGCGACATATCAGGAATCCTGTTCGCGGAACAAGTGCGCAAACATGAAAATTACCTGTTTACTCCGATTATATTTATTACGGCTCTTTCCGACCCAAAATTACATGCCTACCGGAGGATTCACAGCTTTGGATATCTTGAAAAACCGTTTTCCATGCATGAAGCTGTGGAACTGGTAGAAGCCGCATTGAAATACTCTCCGCCTGTAAACCAAAATCAAGTCGTTTATATGAGAAAAGACGGTATCTTAATCGCTGTCAAAATAAACGATATCCAGTATGTGACCACAAATAATCATATATTAGACATCCATCTGCAAAACGAAATCCTTAAGATTCCTTATATGACAATCAAGCAGTTTTTAAAATCAGCGGGCAAAGGCAGGTTCATTCAGTGCAGCCGCAATACGGCAGTCAATAAATATGGTATACACAGCATAGACATGACCAACAAATACATACGCCTGTCCAATGGAATACAGCTTGAAATCGGCATATCATTCTGCAAAAAAATATCACAGGAGATCCTAAGTGAATAAACACCTGTATACAATCGTGGAAATTATGAATGTGATTGTATGCATTCATTTTTTATATGGTAAAAAGCTGGTTTTAAATCGGATAAACCTTTCACTGATATGCTTTGATCTCTTGATTTTCGAACTGATGCGGCTGTACGGCCTGAATCAAATCCTGACAATGGCCGTGTATCTGTTTATATTCCTGTATCACCTGTTTATGGCGGAAAACAATTTCCGCCGGGCAGCCATAAGCAGTATGCTCATGGTTATTTTACTCAGCCTGCTGCCGCTTTTAACCGGAACGCCCTTTATGTATTTTATTCCGGATATTTTTCGTGCAGACGATATCGCCTTAATTGGAAATTCGCTGACTTTACTGCTGCTGGTCATTGGAAAAAATTTTTTAAACAGGCTTTTTCAATTACTGTGCAGCCGAAATGAAATTGTCTATATTGCCATTGCGTTATTTTTTGCCGGCATAATCATTCACCTGAACCGCTATAAAACATCAAAAGAATTGTCTTTTGAACAGTTATTTTTTCTGCTGGTTTTCGGTTTCCTGATTGTCGTTTTGTCCTATTGCTGGCAGAAAGAGCGCGAACAGCTCCATATCAAGGAAATGGAAATTAAAATGCACGAAATATATGACGCCTCGTTTCAGAATTTAATCGCGTCTGTCAAAGAAAAGCAGCATGATTTCCACAATCATCTGCAGACGCTTGAAAACCTCCGCTATACAACGCACACCTATGAAGAGCTGGTCAGAGAACAGGAGAAATATTGTTCAAAGCTAAAGGAAAATCCACGGTATTACAATCTTTTAAACATCCCAAACCCTGTCCTTGCAGGCTTTTTATATGGAAAATTTTTAGATGCGGACAAACGGCAGGTCTCAATTGACTTTTCCATATCCATACTGCAAAGATATCACACAATTCCGGAATATATTCTTGTTGAAATGATTGGCATCCTATGGGACAATGCCCTGGAATATGTGACCGAAAAAGAATACAGCAAATATATTTCAATTCGTCTGGAAGAAACGCAAAAATCAATGGAAATTGAAGTTGGCAATCCAATTGATGACATCTCTTATGAAGATATTGCAGAATTTTTCCGATGGGGAAAAAGCGGGAAAGAAAATCATTCCGGAATTGGGCTGAATAAATTAATAAAATACCGTGATAAATACAAATTTCTTCTGATTGCCAACAAACGCGAAAATCAGGGTTCCATTTGGTTTTATGTCAAAATCGTCATAAACAGAAAACCGCCACATTTCAATGACGGTTTTTTCATGTAATTATTCTTCCGGAAACGGATATTCACCGAAGAAGAACAGGCAGCACCCATCCCAGTGAAAAATAAGGCCTGCCGCCAGACAAAAACTGCCGGCCACATTAAGCATTTTGTTCATCCATACTTTTTTCATTTGTAAACCTCCTTTGGAAATAAAAAATAGTGAGTTGAATTGTATGCATCAAAATTATCCAAAACCCTGTGACATAATACGGGTTCCTGTATAATTTGGATACCAGCATAAAATAAACGCCTGTAAATATAAGAACATAAATTTTATATCTTATCGATTGCGGCTTCTTTAATTTTGCATGATAAACAGAGGGGATCGGTGAAATCACAGCCAAAACGGCCATGGAACCCAGAAGCAGAATCTTTTGCGTCTGCAATTGTATGGAAAGCGACGGAAGAACAAGCACGCATGCGGCAATGTATCCAAAACTGACTGCCAGACATCCCAAATACGTTTTGCAGTGAATCCCTCCGCTATATCGGCGCAGACACAAAAACAGCAGCATTGCCCACAAATATTCCGTCAGTTTTCCAAGAGCGAAAAAAAATGCGCTCAACATTAAAAACTTACTGATTTCTGATGCAATCGTAATCAGAGCATAATGAATCACTTTGATCTGATAATCCGTATAATGATGGTTTTCCTGTAATGCCGCATAAAACTTCATTTGCACTGCCTCCTATTTCTCTAAAAGCCATACTAAAGCAAAACAGGAAGAAAATGACAATTTTTTACTGAACATGGAAAAAATATAATCAGAAAAAGATAAATGTCGAAACTTGACGGAAATTTAAAGAATCAAACGAATATAAATAGAATTTCAGCATAAAATTACCTCAGTCAGAAAAAAAATATTTATTTTTTAATCTTTGCCTTTATAATAAAAAGATACCCTCAATGTATCTTATCCTCGGAAGACAGAACCAAAAAGACAGCATACATAAATTTTTTCGATTTCCATACACTATTCCCGAAAGGAGGAATTGTTATGGATGTAAAAGAAAATACAGGCATCTCATTCGCAGCAAATACCTTGGATGATATCCCAACACCTTCTCCGGATGCCAAAGAAATCATAGGACTTGTAAAACAGGGCGGAAAAATAACCGGCTATCAATTGTCCGATAACAGAATCATAGACAAAGAAGAAGGCGTCGCGCTCGCAAAAGCCGGCGGCATCGCAGGCGTGGGCATTGCGCATCGAAAAGACACAGAATACCTAAAGTCAATTCCGGACGGCACAGACTCCAATAATTTAAGCCATCTTCCCACTGTAAACGTCTCTGTAAAATAATAAAAAGACGCTTTGAAATCTCTGTTGCAGAGATTTCAAAGCGTCTTGCTTTATCTGTCGTTTCAATCGTTTATTTATTCATCTGCTCAATAAATTCCGCCGCATCGTCCGGAGCGTCGTCCATGGAATCATCCCCGACGTCTACAACTTTTACTTCCTTCCGGTAAAAGATATCATACATTACAGGAACGATAAACATTGTCATAAACGTTGCATAAAATAATCCGCCCGCAACAACAAGAGCCATTCCCCGTCCAAGCTCGCTCGCCGTATCCTTACTGAACACCATCGCCAGCATTGCAAGAATTGTGGTAAACGCCGTCATTAATATAGGACGCATACGTGTCTTTCCGGTAGCAATCAAAGCATCCCTTCTCTCCATTCCTCCAACGCGAAGCTGGTTCGTATAGTCGACAAACACAATCCCGTTATTTACAACCGTTCCCATCAGAACCAAAAATCCCATCAATGTGATTAAAGACATCTGTTCCCCGGTAAACAGCATCGCCAGCAAGCCGCCCGTAAACGCCAGCGGAACGGTGAAAATTACAATAAACGGAGACAACAGGCTCTGAAACTGCGCTACCATTACCAGATAAATCAGTAAAAATCCAAGCAGAAGAAGTTTCATCATCTGTTCCAGCATATCCGTTACATTTGACGTCTCTCCGCCAAATTCAACGCTGTATCCCTCCGGCAGATCATACTCATTTAACAAACTTTCCACCTCTCTGGAAAGAATCGTCGTATTATATCCCTCCATAGTTTCCGCCGTTACGCTTAGCTGGCGCTGTCCGTCCGCACGGTTAATCCCGGTCAGGCCCTCTGCGTAATCCAATGTCGCAAACTCGCTTAACTTGTGCGTTTCCGTTACAGTCTTTCCCTCTTCGTCCTTCTTTTCTGTCGTAAATTCCATATCCATCAGATTTTCTTTTGTCAGAAGGTCTGTCTCGTCCACAATCCGGACATCCATATCGCTTTCATCCACTGTCAGCGTAACCGCTGTTTTATCCGTTGTCAGGCGTTCGGAAATATCTCCGTAAATCTGCGCTCCGGTCAGCCCAAGCCGCATGGACTCATCTTTATCAATATTCAAATGAATTTCTTCTTTTGCTTCTTCCTGCCCGTTGCTGATATTTGTAAAACCGTCTACTTTTTCAAGCATTCCCATAACATCTTCACTGACTGTGCGAAGCTTCTCCAAATCATCTCCCGCAATGTCCACCTGCAGCCCGCTGCCCAGCATCTCTTCCATTTCACCCATCAGGGAATTGGACACGGCCACTTCACATTCTGTATTTTCCGTATTTTTCCTGATTGCCCGGCAGATTTCTTCCACCTGGTCCTTGCTGTTATATTCCTCTTTCGGAAGCACATAACAGGTGAAGCTTCCGTAATTTTCCCCGGAACTTTGCGCCATGCCTCCAATCATTCCGGAAGCGCTGCTCTGATCCATAATGCCGACATAATCCACGCCTTCCGTTTCCAGAATCGCATTCATCACATCATCGGCTTTCTGATACGCCGTCTCTTTGTCATCTCCCTCCGGCATCGTCACGGCAACAGAAATCTGATCACTGCCGATATCCGGAATTAAAACCACACCCATCTGCGCCACGGCAAACATACAAAATACAAGCAAAGCTATGGAAATTCCAATTGGAGCCACCTTAAAACGAAGGCAGAATCCCAATATTTTCGCATAAAAATCCTGAATTTTATCAAAAATACGATGCTGCTTTGGCCTTGCATTCTTTAACATTGCAGAACCTATCGTAGGCACGACAGTCAGTGCGACAACAAGCGACGCTGTCAAAGCAAATGTAATCGTCAGGGCAAACGGAAGCATCAAATCCCTGACCATGCCCGTTGTAAACACCATTGGGAAAAACACGCAAATCGTCGTCAGCGTAGACGCAATAATCGCGCCGGCCACCTGTTTTGCCCCCTGCACCGCCGCACGCGGAGCATTCAGCCCACGGTAACGCAGACGGTATATATTCTCAATTACCACAATCGAATTGTCTACAAGCATCCCGACGGCCAGAGACAATCCGGACAAAGACATCATATTGATGGACAGCCCTGCAAAATACATAATCAGAATCGACATCAATACGCTGAACGGAATACTGAACGCCACAACAAGCGTCGGCCGCACATCAGTAAGAAATACCGCCAGAATAAAAATTGCAAGCAAAGCGCCAATAAACATACTTGAAGCAATGCTCTGAATAATCATGGAAATGTAATCGCCCTGATCCACAAGCGGCGTAATATTAAGTTTTGGATACTCTTCCTTTAACTCCTCCACTGCATTTTTGCAGTCTCTGGAGACGTCGCTTGTACCCGCCGTGCTGCCTTTGTATATGGACAGTATCACTCCCGGATCTCCGTTTACTTTTGCATAAGCGTCCCCGGCGCTGTCAATTGTCGTAATATCCGCCACATCGTTTAAGCGGACGTCTCCGATATCGTCAATTTCGCAGAGAACCATCTTTTCAAGCTCTTCTGCCGAATTGTAATTCTCCCCTACTTTTAACAGCCACTGCTTATCCTCTTTATCATCCACGTATCCGGCAGGCATAGAAAAATTCTGCGCATAAATCATTCCCGACAAAGTTTCCAATGTCAGCATCTGATTAATGTTTGCGTTTTTCCTGGCTTCCGTAACAGAATCCTGATATGTCTTATTGGCATTCTCAAGTTCTTCCTGCGCCTCTTCCATTGCCGTTTTGGCAGCGGCAATCTGTGCGCTTCCGGAGCCAAAACCCGCAGCAGCCGAAATTTTCCCCGATTCCGCCTGTTTATAGGCGTCATCAATCGTTGACATCTGCGTCTCCACCTGCTTTAAGACTTCTTCCGCCACCTTAATCTCCACTTCAAGATTCGCAAGCTCTGTCTCAAGCTGCGGCAGACGGACATTTACCACATCATAAAGCTGCTTTAACGTCTTTTTGTCAAGCTCTTTCGCCTGTTTTGCCATACTGGAATCAATTTGGGAATCCGGCATGGAAGACAACGTCTCTATCGCCGTTTTAAAATACTCCAGCTTTTTGGGATGATCGATCGCGTCTTTAACGTCTCCCGGCATCTTTGACGCGTCCAGAGGGCTGTATGCCCCAAGCTGCGCCTGCATTGCCGAAACCGCTGATTTCATCTGCGCAAACATCTCGTTGACACTGTTGTATGTACTTTGAATTTTGTTGTCTTTGTAAGCTTTTTTCTCCCCTTCCAGCGCGCTTTTGCTCGCCTTTAAACTGTTAAGCTGCGACTCATACGCCGCCCTTGACGCAACTGCCTGATTCAGCTTTAATGTCGCGTCCGCAAGCTCCGTCGTCGTCGTATTCTGCTGATCCGAAAGCTCCTGCTCCTGCCTGCTGATCTTGGACTTTGCATCCGCAAGAGAACTTTCCGCATCTGACAGCTCCGTTTCCGCTTCCGCCAGTTTGTCATTCGTTAAAAGCAGCACCTTATCGTTAATCTTATCTATCTTTTCCTGATTCAGGCGGACTTCAATCGTCTTTTCCACAATCCCAATATCGGATACGCTCGCCACGCCGGACTGACGCTCAAAATAAGGCATCACAACATCCTTTACAAAATCTGACAATTCATAGATGTCTTTCCCTTCGTAACTGACGCTGACATACATCGTCGCCATCATGTCCATGCTAAGTTCCATAATGTTCGGCGTACCGCAGGTATCCGGCAGAGAAGATTCAATCTGGTTTGTCGCCGAAGAAACCTTCACCATTGCGGAATCCATACTGGTGTCTTCCGCAAACTCCAGCATAACCATACTGTAATTTTCCGAACTTACGCTTGTAACTTTCTCCACACCGTTTATCGTTCCAAGCGTCCGTTCCATCGGCTTCGTGACATTCTCCTCCACTTTCTCCGGACTGGCTCCCGGATACGTTGTAATCACCATCATATACGGCATACTCATATCCGGCAGTAAATCTGTCTTCATTCCGGTAAGCGAAACAAAGCCGATTACAAGCACAAATATAACCGCAACAAGAACTGTAAACGGTTTTTTTACACTGTATCTTATCATGTTATCCTCCATCGTAACGCTGCGTTACCTGAAACTAACTCTCTTTTAAGAAACGAATATAGCGTATCACAATTTCTCCTGAACGAAAACGGGTTTGATGATTTTTAATACTTTTTTTAGATTTCCTCCAGATACCTGATTTCAAAATCCGCATCGTTCTGTTCTTCAAATTCCATGATAACATACGACGGGTTCTTTCCCTCCTGCCTTGGATAAGAAAGGCTGCCCGGATTAATGGCAGTCACCCTTTTCCCATAATGAATCAGCGGGCGATGCGTATGCCCAAACAGAACAATGTCGCATCTTCTGCCTTCCGCTTCTTTTTTAATATGCTCAATTCCCGCATTCACATAATAATAATGCCCATGCGTAATCAAGACTCTGTATCTGCCGATTCTGCACTCCCTCTCCTGAGGCAGCGCGGAAAAAAAGTCGCTGTTTCCGGATACAATGAAAAGAGGGCATCCGGCAAGCGCCTCAATCTCATTTTCATATCCTTCCGCGTCCCCAAGATGAACAACCAGATCCACCGGCTTCTCCCGCTTTAATACTGTCTTTAAGTTTTCGTGTTTTCCATGCGTATCACTGATAATTAAAACTTTCATCCCTCATTCCCCTGTATCCTTTTCTCCAATTCCCCGTAAACAGCCCGCAATGCATTTCCCCTGTGACTCAGCGCATTTTTCTGTTCCCTTGTCAAAGCGGCCGTAGAACAATGATACTCCTCCACATAAAAGATCGGATCGTAGCCAAAACCGTTTTCCCCTTCCGGTTTTTCCCCGATATATCCCTCTACAGTCCCCCGTTTCACAATCGTCTCCCCATCCGGAAATACCGCTGCAACTGCGCAGACAAACCGGGCGGTCCGCCGCTCTTTCGGCACGCCCAACAGCCGCTCAAGCAATGCCTGGTTCTTTTTTTCATAAGATGTATTTTCTCCCATGTAGCGTGCGGAATAGATCCCTGGCTCCTGATTCAGATAATCAATCTCAAGACCGGAATCGTCCGCCAGTACAATTTCATGGATCCGCTTCGCCACGGCTTTGGCTTTGATCAGCGCATTTTCCTCAAATGTCTTGCCTGTTTCATTCACGTCCATGCAAATGCCGGCTTCTTTTGCAGACAAAATTTCCACATCCAGTCCGTCTAAAATTTCCCGTATTTCCCGCATTTTATCCTGATTTCCCGTTGCAAAAATAATTTTTTTCTTCATAAACCTCTCCTTTTTATCTTCTTTTACCCAGGCATTTTGCATTTATCAGTCTTCTTTTTTCAATGCGCGCAGAACGGCATAATATATCCCCTGCGCAATTCTGTCCTGATATTCACCGGAACAAAGCCTGTCAAGTTCTTCCTGATTCGTCATAAAACCGACTGCGACCGCCGCCGCCGGAGCTCTGCTGTTTCTCAGATAGGATTCCTTTAAAGCCGTTACTCCTTTATCCGAACTTCCAGCCGCAGCCGTCACCTCTTCCAGGCAAATCTGAGCCAGCTCCTTTGCCTTCTTTCCCTCCTCACTGTCTGTGCCATCGTACCACGCCTGCGTCCCGTTTATGCTGGACATCCGGCCGCTCTGTGTGGAATTGCTGCATATGCTGATAAACAAATCGGCATCGGCCAGGTTCGAAAACTTCATACGGGTTTCAGAATCCAAATTTACATCTGCCGTTCTGGTATAATAGACGCCGACAGACCTGTCTTTAGCATCTTCGAAAATTTTTTTAAGCTTCAGCAGAATGTCAAGATTGATATCCTTCTCACATACCCCCTGTTTTGTAATTCCCAAAATATTTCCGCCGGATCCCGCGTCAATCACCACTACTTTATCATAGAGCTCTTTTGGCGTCAAAAAATCAATATACAGATAATCTTTATCATAATGCGTCCTTATTTCACATACCCTGTCCATGGCAAACTTCACTATGCCATAGTTTTTTTCCCTTTCATACGTAAGGCTGTCGATATAATCCGCACTCCCCAAAACCGGATATTCATAGAAATAAGATTCCCCTGCAAACGGTATTCTGATATCCGCCGTCTGCAGCATAAGATCTTCTTCAATCTGCAAATCGCTCCCCGCCACTCCAAACGGAAGCTCCATGCGGATCTGGCTTTCAAACGACACTCCTTCCGCCTGTTCATTGTTATATTTCATCAATTCCAGTCCCGTCATATTCAGCCGTTCGGCTTTCGTTTTTGTCCGGTATTCTCTGTAATCCTCGATCATATTTTCATGCGCCGTTCTAAGATGCGGAAACCAGGGAACCGCAAAGCAGACCGCAGCCGACAGTACAAAAATAAAAACTGCCGTTTTTTTCAGAATCTTTTCTTCCAAACCAGCATTCCTCCCAACCCTTCCCTTTTCATATGTCTTATGAAACGTCTGCCAAATCTGTCAGGACGGGCGCCGGGTATAAGCCTTTATGCACAAATTACAGGAAAACGTCTCTTCCACGCGATCCCATCGTCTGCCGCTGGCGCTGATGTATCCTTCCCCGTCCGTAAGATCCACCGTCTGCGTCACCTCGTCCGCCGCATACTCAATCGCCATCGGATGCACAGCTTCCGGCGTTTCCAGATATAAAACCACGGCATACCTTTCTTTCGGATTCAGAACAACCTTTTTGTCCGTCTCAATCGTATAATATCCGGCATTCGTAAGGTTTCCTTCCGCAATCAGCTCACCGTTTTGAAAAGAGTCTTCATTTTCAAAATTGCGCACAACATATGCCTTGTACTTCGTATTTTGTCCTGTCGCATAAAACCCGACGGCTGACAGCTCCTCTTTTTCTTCCGCTGTATATACGTTCGCCCCATAAACGGACGGTTTTTCAAATCCAATCTGCCCTACCCAGCCGCACAAATCCGACTGATAAATTTTATCGTAATTATCCGTATCCTCGATCTTTGTATAGACAACATTATGGCTGCCAATATTTGTATCATAATAAGACACATAGAATACGCCCGCTTCGCCAAATTCCTCTCCCCAACTGTTCTGACAGATAAAAGCCCCGTCTCCTTCCACGTTTACGGAAAAATTTTCTTTCGCATAATTATCGTCCCAACCGATTATGACCACTTCATGGTTCGGACGTTCGGTTCCGATATAACAATATGCATTTTTTTCCGGATTATAAAAATCAGACCAGCCGTCTCCGCCCGCAAGCACGCTGTACAACGCCGTCTGTACGCCCCCATACTGAAATACCGCCTCTTTAATCCTGGTATAATCCTTGCCTTCCACAAGCTGCATTTCCTGTATGTGTTTTACTGCGGCAAGCCCTTCTCCCTTTTGCCCGCTTCCAAATGGAACGTCCCTTTCAAGAACAGGCCCCTGCCAGGATAAAAGGTATGCCATCGCCATAGTATACTCGCCGCCTTCATTCGGATTCACTGCAAATGCATTGTTTATGCTCATATGTTCCGGTGAAAACTGCATCGCCTCTTCCGGAAGCATTGCGGATTCCAATGCGCTTAAAGATGCAAACGCCCAGCAGGTTCCGGAATTTCCCTGATTTCTGACAATGCTTGTCCTGTTCTTTTTCCGCAGATCATAACTTACCGGAAACACAGAAACCGTCTCTGACGAATCTACAGCGACAGCCTGATTCTTCCCGACATCCCACGCATAATTATAACCGATATTTTTGGATATTTCCCCAATGCTGACATAATACGTTCCCTTCTGCTTTGTCATCGGAGAAATTACCGTCCGTTTCTCATCATTTACGGAAATTTCCGGATGATCCAGACGAAGGAGAACAGAGTTTTCTCTTTTCTCCAGCAGAAGATTATCGCTTTCATATAAATGCGAACTGCATCTTAATCCTTCCGTCAGAATATCAGCCGGAACCATAAGGTTTAAATTATCATCCATAAAAATTTCCGTATCCCGGCTGGTATATTCTTTATTGTCAATCGTCAGCAAAATCGTCCTTGCATTCACGCTTTCGGCAATCAGAGGATTCCAGTCTTCTTTTAAAAGCCTTGCTCCCCGAAACTTTCCCAATGTTTCAAAATCTTTGCCAAAACTGTGAAAATTCAATACACATACTGCAAGAACAGCCCCTGCCAGCAAAATGTACCGTTTAAAATGACTCATTGTATCCCTCTATTTCTTTCTCTTTGGAGGCTTTGGCCCTAAAAACTGATAAAAATAGGTTTTCAGCATTCCATTATAAATCTTCCTGTTCCTATCCGCTTTTCGTCCAATGTACTTTTCCGTATCTTCATATCCTGAAATCATATACATAGACCAGTCGTCCAGTCCCAAAAAAGCCTTTCCTATTTCTCTGTAAAGCGCCGGCAGTGATTCTTTTTCTTCCATACGTTCCCCATAAGGCGGATTTGTCAGGATAAATCCATATTTTTTGGGATGATGCAGCTCACTGACCGCTCTCTTCTGAAAATGAATCAAATCTTTTACGCCGGCGCGCTCCGCATTTTCCCGCGCAACTTTTATCACTTCCCCGTCAATGTCATATCCCTGAATATCTGTGGAAATATCACAGTCTACAAGCTCCGAAGCTTCCGCAAAAGACTCTTCCCATAATTCCTGCACAATCAGATTATCCCACGTTTCTGACAAAAAATGCCGTTTCATGCCCGGCGCAATATTGGCTGCAATCATCGCCGCTTCAATCAGAAATGTCCCGCTGCCGCAAAGCGGATCCACAAGAATCCGATCCGCGTGCCAGGGAGTTAAAAGAATCAGCGCAGCCGCAAGCGTCTCCGTAAGCGGAGCCTTGCCGGAAGCCTTGCGGTAGCCTCTCTTATGCAGCGATTCTCCCGTTGTGTCAATTGTCACCGTCACTTCATCTTTATAGAGAAAAATACGGACCGGATAAGAAGCGCCTTCCTCCGAAAACCAGTCTCTGCCGTATTTTATTTTCATACGCTCCACCATTGCTTTTTTTGCAACCGACTGAATATCAGACGAACTGAAAAGCCTGCTCTTAATAGAAGACGCCTTTGTCACCCAGAACTTTCCATCCACTGGTATATAATCTTCCCATGGCAGCGCTTTTATCCCCTGGTACAATTCTTCAAATGTAACTGCCCGGAATCCTCCCACTTTAAGCAAAACACGTTCCGTCGTCCTCAGAAAAATATTGCTCCTGCAGATTGCTTCCGCATCTCCTTCGAATGTAACTCTTCCGTCCTCCACCTTAAGTATCTCATATCCCAAATCATAAATCTCTTTTTTTAAAACAGCCTCAAGCCCAAAATGACACGGAGCCATCAATTCATATTTTTTCATCTGTTTCTCCACTTTTCTCTTATTTTGTTTACTAACATCTTATCTTTTAAAAACAGGAGTGTCAATCTTTTTTCCAGAGCATTCCCATATCATCTTTCCCCTCCTCCTTTAAAAATGCCTGATATCCGCCAGTCACAGTATATACCTTTCCTTTTCTTCCCCTTAATTTCCTTGCTGCCAGAAGGCTCTGATTCCCATGTTCGCAGTACAAAATCAAACCGGCTTTTTCCGGTATTTCCCTCCTCCATTCGTCTATGTACTCAATCGGGTAATTTTTGGCATATCTGATATGGCCGTTCCTGTAAGCCTCCTCTCCCCGCAAATCAATCAGCCAGGCTTTTTTCCTTTTCATAATATTTAATATATCCTTCACCTGTATCATATCAAACCCATATATCTCTGTTTGTTCCATCATATCCTCCAATTTTCTTTCTGAAAAAAGCAGGTTACAAACTATCGTTTGTAACCTGCTTTTTATCAATATCTTATGCAGTTTTCTCTTAATCTGCTACTTTCAGAAGCAACTCTTATCTGCAGTCAGAAGAACTGTCCGAAGCATTATTGGACGCTTTGTTGGAAGACTTATTAGAAGACTTGTTGGAAGCATCCTTGTTGGAACCTGCATTGTTTGATGCACTGTTCTTGCCCGCCGCATTCTGGCTGTAGCTCTTTAAATTGTAGCTGTTGGAATTTTTGTTTTCACTGTTCTTTGCCATTTTCTTTACCTCCTTAAGCAATTACTGCACCTATATTATCTGCCTTAAGAAAGTAATTTATACAAATTATTTTTTATTTCCAAAAAATATAAGAAAAATAAAATAACACATAACCGCCAGCATAAACGCCGCCCCAAGAACCGGAAGCAAAAGCATTCCAATCCGCACAAACAATACAATAAATGCAATCAAAAACATTGCCGTCAATGCTCCGCTAAACCAGGAATTTATTCGAAAACGGTGAACGTGGACTTTTCCATCGCGCCTGTTTTTCCTCTCCTGCGTTTTTTCTTCCTGATCCTGCCTGTATTTCCCATTTCCATAAACAGACACAATCGTCTTTGCGATTAATCTTGGATTTCCAAGCGCAGCCAGCACTTCTTCTTCTGTTCTTCCTTTTCTGGACTCCTCTATAATATATTGTTCGTAATATAACAATTGGCTATTTACCTGTCCCTGCGGAATCAATCCCTGAAGCGAAATCCTCAGTTCTTTTAAAAATTCGTCTCTTGTCATAACAGCCTCCATACTGCATACAGATAGATCCGGCTATATGTCAAAAAACCCGCAAACAATATTGTTTGCGGGTTTTTTCAACTCCCCGAGTAGGACTCGAACCTACGACAACGCGGTTAACAGCCGCGCGCTCTACCGACTGAGCTATCGAGGAATGTCAGGCACGCTTCTCTCTCCCATGCCTTGAAAACTTCATACAGATTAGGAAAACCGGAAAGGCTTT
>CAJUIS010000028.1 GCA_910586645.1 uncultured Lachnospiraceae bacterium
CCGCACAAAAGGAATCGCTGTAAATCAGATTCCGATCAAAAAAGCCAGTGAACTGTTTGGAATTTTAAATATTGTTTTATTTTCACCTGAAGACCTGAATATTATTAAAAATGGCCCTTTTGAGAGAAGGCGTTTCATGGATCTGGAACTTTGCCAATTAGACAAAATCTATTTAAACGATCTGGCGAAATATAACCGGGTATTAAATCAAAGAAACAGGCTTTTAAAAGATATCCACTTTAAACCCGAACTAAGAGACACCCTCTTTGTATGGGATATGCAGCTTCTCGAATATGGAAGAAGAATTATAAAAAGACGCAGGGAATTTGTCTGTCAGTTAAATGAAATCGTAGCCGGAATACATGAAAAAATTTCCGGAGGAAAAGAAAAAATAATTCTGGCTTATGATTCAAATATACAGGAAGAACAATTTGAACAGGAACTAAAACGCACACAGGAAAAAGATTTAAAAGCAGGGCTTACAACAACAGGTCCGCACAGAGACGATTTATTATTTTCCATCGATGATATAGATCTGAGAAAATTCGGTTCTCAGGGACAGCAGAGAACATCCGCTTTGTCATTAAAACTTTCAGAAATTGAACTTGTAAAAAAAGTGACAAAAGAACCTCCGGTTCTTCTTTTGGATGATGTATTGTCTGAATTGGACAGCAGCCGGCAAAATCATCTTTTAAACAGTATAAAAAATATTCAGACGATTATTACATGTACCGGCTTAGATGAATTTATACGAAATTGTTTTCAGATTAACCGGATTTTTGAAGTAATTGACGGAAAAATCAGTAAATAGGAGGAAATATGAGTACTGAATACGGAGCAGATCAAATACAGATTTTAGAAGGGCTTGAAGCAGTCCGCAAAAGACCTGGAATGTACATCGGAAGCACTTCGTCAAGAGGGCTTCATCATCTGGTCTATGAAATTGTGGATAATTCCGTAGACGAAGCTTTGGCAGGGTTTTGTAAAAGCATTGAAGTGACTGTCAATCAGGATAATTCCATCACCGTCATAGACGACGGCAGGGGCATTCCCGTAGGAATTAATCATAAATCCGGACTAACTGGTGTGGAAGTCGTATTTACAATACTTCATGCCGGAGGCAAATTCGGAGGAGGAGGATACAAGGTATCCGGCGGCTTACATGGCGTGGGAGCTTCTGTTGTAAACGCATTGTCTTCATGGCTGGAAGTGGAAATCTGTAACGAAGGAAAAATATATAAACAGCGTTTTGAAAAAGGAAAAACAGTCTATCCGTTAAAAGTAACAGGAGAATGCCCGCCTGAAAAAACAGGGACAAAAGTTGTGTTTCTTCCGGATGATACAGTATTTGAAGAAGCTGTATTTGACTTTGACACATTAAAGCAGCGATTAAGAGAAACTGCCTTTTTAACGAAAGACTTAAAAATTTCACTGAGGGATGACAGAACAGATCCCGCTGTTGAAAAAGTATTTCATTACGCCGGAGGAATTAAAGAATTTGTCGAATATCTGAATAAAAGCAAAGAATCCCTTTATCAGGATATTATCTATTGTGAAGGACAAAAGGACGGCGTCTATGTGGAAGTCGCAATGCAGCATAACGATTCTTTTAACGATGCGACGTTTAGCTTTGTCAACAACATTATTACGCCGGAAGGCGGGACGCATCTGGCAGGTTTTCGAAATGCGCTTACAAAGACGTTCAACCAGTATGCAAAGGCCAATAAAATCGTAAAAGAAACCGACTCCGCTTTGACAGGAGATGATATCAGAGAAGGTTTAACTGCAATTATCAGTGTAAAAATCGAAGAGCCTCAGTTTGAGGGACAGACAAAACAAAAGCTTGGAAACAGCGAAGCAAGAGGAGCCGTTGATTCCGTAGTAAGTGAGCAGCTTACGTATTTTCTGGAACAGAACCCTTCTGTTGCAAAAACAATCTGCGAGAAATCTCTTCTGGCGCAGCGGGCCAGGGAAGCGGCCAGGAAAGCAAGAGATTTGACAAGAAGGAAAACTGCGCTTGAAAATACATCTTTACCCGGAAAACTGTCGGACTGCTCCGACAAAGATCCAAAAAACTGTGAAATCTATATCGTAGAGGGAGATTCTGCGGGAGGTTCGGCAAAAACAGCAAGAAGCCGGGCGACGCAGGCAATCCTTCCTCTTCGCGGAAAAATATTAAACGTAGAAAAGGCAAGGCTTGATAAAATATATGGCAATGCGGAAATCAAAGCGATGATTACTGCGTTTGGAACAGGAATCCATGAGGATTTTGATATAACAAAGCTGCGTTATCATAAGATTATTATTATGACGGACGCCGACGTGGACGGCGCCCATATCAGCACGCTTCTTTTGACATTTATTTACCGGTTTATGCCGGAACTTATCAAACAGGGATATGTGTACCTGGCTCAGCCGCCTTTATTTAAAATTGAAAAGAATAAAAAAATCTGGTATGCCTACAGCGACGAAGAGCTGAATCGGATTTTAATGGAGATTGGAAGAGACAATAACAATAAAATACAGCGTTATAAAGGACTTGGAGAAATGGATGCGGAGCAGCTCTGGGATACGACGATGGATCCGGAAAAAAGAATTTTGCGCAGGGTTGTTATGGATGAAGAAATTTCTTCGGAAATTGACGTGACGTTTACAACGCTGATGGGAGATAAAGTGGAACCAAGGCGTGAATTTATTGAAGCAAATGCAAAATACGTTCAGAATCTGGATGTATAGGAGGAATGGGAAATAAATGGATGATAAGATTTTTGATCAGGTGCATGACGTAGACTTAAAGAAAACCATGGAAACATCCTATATTGATTATGCGATGAGCGTTCTCACGTCCAGGGCGCTGCCCGATGTAAGAGACGGTTTAAAACCCGTGCAGAGAAGGGTTTTATATTCCATGATTGAATTAAATAATGGGCCTGACAAGCCGCACAGAAAATGCGCGCGTATTGTCGGTGATACAATGGGTAAATATCATCCTCACGGCGACAGTTCCATTTACGGAGCTCTTGTCAATATGGCGCAGGAATGGTCTACCAGATACCCGCTTGTAGACGGACATGGAAATTTTGGTTCCGTTGACGGCGACGGCGCGGCCGCTATGCGTTATACAGAAGCAAGGCTCAGTAAAATCTCCATGGAGATGCTTGCAGACATTAATAAAAATACGGTGGATTTTACACCGAACTTTGACGAGACGGAAAAAGAGCCGTCTGTGCTCCCTTCCAGATACCCTAATCTTTTAGCGAACGGGACTTCGGGAATTGCTGTTGGAATGGCGACAAATATACCGCCTCACAACTTAAAGGAGATTATCGCCGCCGTTGTAAAAATGATCGACAATCAGGTTCTGGAAGATCGCAGTACCGATATGGAAGAAATTTTAAAAATTATAAAAGGGCCTGATTTTCCAACCGGAGGCACAATACTTGGCGCTTCCGGAATTGAACAGGCATACCGGACAGGAAGAGGAAAAATCCGCGTCCGGGCTGTGACAAATATTGAGCCGATGCAGAACGGAAAAAACCGCATTGTCGTGACAGAACTGCCTTTTATGGTCAATAAAGCAAGGCTGATCGAAAAAATTGCAGATTTGGTGCGCGACAAAAAAGTAGAGGGCATTACAGATTTAAGGGATGAATCAAACCGCCAGGGAATGCGCATCTGTATAGAACTGAGGAGAGACGTCAGCGCAAATATTGTTTTAAATCAATTATTTAAACATACGCAGCTTCAGGATACGTTTGGCGTAAATATGATTGCTCTTGTGAAAAATGAACCGAAGGTTTTAAATATTTATCAGATGCTTGAACATTACCTTCTTCATCAGAAAGACGTAGTCACAAGAAGAACAAAATACGATTTAAATAAAGCGGAGGAAAGGGCTCATATTTTAGAGGGCCTTCTGATTGCACTGGATCATATTGACGAGGTTATTTCCATTATCCGGGGAAGCCGCGGCACGGCTGAAGCAAAAGAAAAATTGCAGGAAAGATTCGCGCTTTCTGAAGCTCAGTCGCAGGCGATTGTTGATATGCGTCTGCGCGCCCTGACGGGTTTGGAACGGGAGAAGTTAGAAGCGGAGTATGCGGATCTGATGGAAAAAATAAAGGAATTAAAAGCAATCCTTTCAGACGAAAAAAAGCTTCTCGGCGTTATCCGCGAAGAGATTATGCTGATTTCCGAAAAATACGGAGACGAAAGAAGGACTTCCATTGGATTTGACGATTATGACATTTCCATGGAAGATATGATTCCAAAGGCAAACACGATCATCTGTATGACGAACCTTGGATATATCAAACGGATGAGCATTGACAATTTTAAAAGTCAGAATCGCGGCGGCAGAGGAATCAAAGGGATGGAGACAATCGAAGACGACTATATCGAAGAGCTTTTGATGACGACGACGCACCATTACCTGATGTTTTTTACAAATAACGGAAAAGTATACCGTTTAAAAGCTTATGAGATACCGGAAGCTTCCCGGACGGCAAGGGGAACAGCTATAATTAATCTGATGCAGCTTTGTCCGGGAGAAAAAATTACCGCCGTTATTCCAATCAGTGAATATCAGGAAGGCAATTATCTTTTTATGGCGACAAAAAAAGGGATTGTCAAAAAGACGCAGATTTGTGAATATGCAAATATTAGAAAGACAGGGCTTTCCGCCATTAATTTAAGGGAAGACGATGAACTGATTGAAGTAAAGAAAACCGACAATGCCAAAGATATTATATTAGTGACAAAATACGGACAGTGCATCCGGTTCCATGAAACGGACGTCAGAAGCACAGGAAGAAATTCTATGGGCGTCATTGGCATGAACCTTGCGGACAGAGATGAAGTCATTGGAATGCAGTTAAACACTCAGGGAGAATATCTTTTAATCGCTTCGGAACGCGGACTTGGAAAACGTACCCGAATGGAAGAAT
Source organism: uncultured Lachnospiraceae bacterium (assembly GCA_910586645.1). Taxonomy (GTDB): domain Bacteria; phylum Bacillota; class Clostridia; order Lachnospirales; family Lachnospiraceae; genus Roseburia_B. Next base: position 4,947 of record CAJUIS010000028.1, read on the forward strand.
TTTCCGTTCAAAACCGCGGCGGCAAAGGCGTCAAATGTTATAAAATTACAGAAAAAACAGGCGATATTATCGGAATTAAAGCCGTCAATGATGACAATGAAATTATGATGATTACAACGGGAGGCATTATAATACGCATGAAGGTGGATGGGATTTCCATTTTGGGGCGTGTAACATCCGGTGTAAAATTAATTAATATGACAGAAGATGTAACTGTTGCCAGCATTGCAAAAGTCAGGGAAGACAAAAGCCTGATGGAAGAAATTGATAATGCGGGAGGAAATGATTTATGATTCGTACGATAGACGTTGGTGAAATAACAGAACATATCAGACAGATGTGCATCGAAACGAATCACCGTCTTTCAGAAGATATGAATTTATCTTTAAAACAGGCGGCGGAAACGGAAACGTCTGAACTTGGAAAAAAAATATTGGATCAGCTTCTTTTGAATTTAGAAATTGCAAAAGAAGACAATATCCCGATTTGCCAGGATACGGGAATGGCGGTTATTTTTCTGGAAATTGGGCAGGATGTTCATTTTACCGGAGGACTTTTGGAAGACGCTGTCAATCAGGGCGTAAAAAAGGGATACGAAGAAGGGTATTTAAGAAAATCCGTGGTTGGCGATCCAATCTTAAGAGAGAATACAAAGGACAATACCCCCGCGGTAATCCATTATTCCATTGTATCCGGAGACAAAGTGAAAATTACGTTTGCTCCAAAAGGGTTTGGAAGCGAAAATATGAGCCGCATTTTTATGTTAAAGCCTGCAGACGGACTTGAAGGAGTGAAAGATGCAATTTTAACGTCCGTATCCGATGCCGGGCCGAATGCCTGCCCGCCTCTGGTTGTAGGCGTAGGCATAGGCGGTGATTTTGAAAAAGCTGCGATTATGGCAAAAAAAGCTCTGACAAGGGAGACCGGTGAACATTCTTCCATTCCCTATATCTGTGATCTGGAAAAAGAAATGCTTGAAAAAATTAATTCGCTTGGCATAGGGCCGGGCGGGCTTGGTGGAAGAACAACGGCGCTTGCCGTAAACATTAATTCCTATCCGACCCATATTGCCGGCCTTCCTGTGGCAGTCAATATCTGCTGTCATGTCAATCGCCATGCAGTAAGGATTTTATAGAGGAGAATCACATGGATAAATATATTACTACGCCGATCACAGAAAAAGTAACTGCGGATTTAAAAAGCGGTGATTACGTTTATATTACAGGAACAGTCTATGTGGCAAGAGATGCGGCGCATAAACGCATGATAGAAGCTTTGGAGAAAAAAGAAAGCCTTCCGATTGATATTAAAGACGCTGCGGTTTATTATATGGGTCCGTCTCCGGCAAGAGAAGGAAACGTAATCGGTTCTGCAGGGCCTACAACGGCAAGCCGCATGGATAAATATGCGCCTGTTTTGCTTGATCTTGGACAAAAAGCCATGATCGGAAAAGGAAAGAGAAGCAGGGAAGTAATAGACGCTATGATTCGGAATAAAGCGGTTTACTTTGCCGCTGTCGGAGGAGCGGGAGCTCTTTTGTCAAAATGCATTACAAAGTCTGAGATCGTGTGTTATGAAGATCTTGGAGCGGAAGCGGTTCGAAAAATTGAAGTTTTGAATTTTCCAGCGATTGTAGTGATTGATCGGGAAGGAAACAACCTGTACGACTTAAAGGACAAAGAAAACTGAAACGGAAAAGCTGATTTTTAAAGGAGAAGGAAAAATTGAAAATCATAAAACGGTCAGGGGAAGAAGTCGGATTTGATATTACAAAAATTATTGCAGCCGTACATAAGGCAAATAAAGAAGTGGAACCTGTAAACCGTCTGTCGGCAGGACGGATTCAGGGAATTGCGCAAAATGTAGAAGAAATTTGTAAAAAATCCATTCGTTCGATGAATGTGGAAGAAATCCAGGATGCGGTGGAAGATCAGATTATGCAGTCAGGAGCTTACCAGGTTGCAAGAGTCTATATTACATATCGTTATAAACGCCAGCTTGTCCGCCAGTCCAATACGACGGACGCACAGATTATGACAATCATAGAAAGCCAGAATGAGGAGACAAAACAGGAAAATTCCAACAAAAATCCCCTGTTGGCTTCCACACAGAGGGATTATATGGCCGGAGAAGTCAGCAAAGACATTACAAAGCGTTTTCTGCTTTCTCAAAAAGTATGGGAAGCCCATGAAAAAGGCATTATTCATTTCCATGACGCAGATTATTTTGCACAGCATATTCATAACTGCTGTCTTGTAAATTTAGACGATATGCTTCAGAATGGGACTGTAATCAGTGAAACGAAAATCGACAGGCCAAATTCATTTTCCGTTGCCTGTATTGTAGCGTCTCAAATTATTGCACAGGTAGCGTCCAGCCAGTATGGAGGGCAGTCGGTCAGCGCATATCATCTTTCAAAATTTGTAAAAGACAGCAGAAAGAAATTCCGCAAAGAAGTAAAAGAAGAATTTGAAGCGGCAGGGATTTTGGCAGAAGAAGAAAAAATTAATAAAGTTGCTGAAGAAAGGGTAAAAAAAGACATTGATAAGGGCATACAGGCGATTCAGTACCAGGTAGTGACGCTTATGACGACGAACGGACAGGCCCCTTTTATTACGCTTTTTTTATATTTGGACGAAGCGAAGGAAGGTCAGGACAGGCATGATCTTGCCATGGTGATTCGTTCCGTATTAAACCAGAGAATTCTTGGTGTAAAAAATGAACAGGGCATTTATGTCACTCCTGCGTTTCCAAAATTGATCTATGTTTTAGATGAAGATAATATTACAGAGGACAGCCCTTACTGGGATTTGACGCATCTTGCGGCGGAATGCACGGCAAAGCGCATGGTTCCGGATTATATTTCTGCAAAGGTTATGCGTGAACTGAAACAGGGAAATGTCTATACCTGTATGGGGTGCCGTTCTTTTCTTACAGTATACAAAGATGAAACAGGCAGTTTTAAATTTTACGGGAGATTTAATCAGGGAGTCTGTACAATTAATTTAGTGGATATTGCGTGTTCTTCCCAGGGAGATTTTGAGGAATTCTGGAAAATATTTGACGAGCGGCTGGAACTTTGTTATGAAGCTCTGATGGCAAGGCACAACCGTCTGATCGGTACGAAATCAGATATCGCTCCTATTTTATGGCAGAACGGCGCGCTGGCACGTTTAAAAAAAGGCGAGACAATCGATGCGCTTCTGATGAACGGTTATTCGACAATTTCTTTGGGATATGCGGGACTTTGTGAATGCGTGCATTATATGACGGGAAAAAACCATACGGATCCTTCCGCAACTCCTTTTGCGCTTGACATAATGAAACATTTAAACGACGCATGCGCAAAATGGAAGGAAAAAGAACATATTGATTTCTCTGTATATGGAACTCCTCTTGAGTCTACGACTTATAAATTTGCAAAAAGCCTTCAAAAAAGATTTGGAATAATAAAAGGGGTTACAGATAAAAATTACATTACAAATTCTTATCATGTCCATGTTACGGAAAATATCGACGCATTTGAGAAATTAAAATTTGAATCACAATTTCAAAAGCTTTCGCCGGGAGGGGCTATCAGTTATGTGGAAGTTCCTGACATGAAAGAAAACATCCCTGCGGTTCTTTCTGTCATGCGTCATATCTATGAAAACATTATGTATGCGGAACTGAATACAAAGAGCGACTACTGCAGCAATTGTGGTTATGACGGAGAAATTATGGTAATAACGGATGAGCATGATAAGCTGATCTGGGAATGTCCAAACTGCGGCAGCCGGGATCAGAACGCTATGAGTGTGGCAAGGCGTACCTGCGGTTATATAGGAACGCAGTTTTGGAACCAGGGAAGGACGCAGGAAATCAAAGAGCGTGTGCTTCATTTGTAAAATTGCTTTATATCCCAAACGTAAGGTGATATAATAGTAACATTGATCGTTTTGCAACGCATAAATGGAGGAAAGTATGAAACAGAATTTAAAATTCAAAGGCAAATTGAGGAATTTTCTGAATTTACCGCTGTTTTTTACAATTTTGCTGCTGATTTTAAATATTCCGATTTATTTTGTGGACCGCAGGGCAGGAGCCATATTGGCGGGATTTGTAATTATATATTTTATATTTGTATTCATTTCTTATGTAAGAAACCGTCCGGTCCTGGAAAAGGAAATGATTCAGTTTGCCACGCAGTATGCCACAGTTCAGAAAGAGATTCTGGATGATTTTCAGGTTCCGTACGCTCTTTTGGATATGAGCGGAAGAATACTCTGGGTGAACGGGCAGTTTTCAAAGCTTACAGGGAAAGACAAAGGATACCATAAAACAATTTTTTCCATATTTCCTATGATTTCCAAAGAAAAACTTCAAAATGTGGAAAAAACAGATTCTTTTTTAATTGAATGGGGAGAAAAGATTTTTCGCGGAGAAATTAACCCTGTTATATTTAAAACTTCTCCGGAAGAAAACAGCATCATTGAACTGAAAGAAGGAGAAAAAAATCTGATTTCTTTCTATTTATTCGATGTGACGGAATTAAATCAGTATATGAAAGCCTGCAAAGAACAAAAACTGGTTGCCGCATTGGTGTATATTGACAATTACGAGGAAGCGCTGGACAGTATAGAAGACGTGAAACGTTCTCTTTTGGCGGCATTAATTGATCGTAAAGTAAATGAATATTTTATAAAAGCAGACGCACTGGTGCGAAAAACAGAAAAAGATAAATATTTTGTCGTATTCAAATATAAATATTTAAATGTGCTGGAAGAAGATAAATTCAGCCTGATCGAAGATGTAAAAGGCGTTAAAGTGGGAAATGAGATGGCGGTTACTTTAAGCATCGGCATAGGGATCCACGGGGACAGCTATAATAAAAATTATGAATATTCCCGGATGGCCATTGACTTGGCTCTGGGACGCGGCGGCGATCAGGTAGTGGTAAAAAAAGAAGGGGAAGTTTTCTATTATGGGGGAAAATCCCAGACAGTAGAAAAAAATACCCGTGTGAAAGCCAGAATTAAAGCGCACGCTTTAAGAGAAACTTTACAGAGCCGTGAAAACGTAATGATTATGGGACATAACATCGGCGACGTGGATTCTCTTGGAGCCGCAGTGGGCATTTACTGCGCCGCTAGGGCGCTTAATAAAAAAGCGCAGATCGTTTTAAATGAAGTGACGTCTTCCCTGCGTCCGTTAAAAGAATGTTTTTCATCGGAAAAAGGCTATCCGGAAGATTTATTTATTAACAGTGAGCAGGCAATGGAGATGATTACCAGAAATACCCTGGTAATGGTAGTGGATACGAACCGTCCGAATTATACGGAATGCCCGCAGCTTTTGGAAAGAGGGAATGCAATCGTTGTATTTGATCACCACAGACAGGGAAATGAAGTGATAAAAAATCCTGTTTTGTCTTATATTGAACCTTATGCTTCTTCTACCTGTGAAATGATCGCGGAAGTTTTGCAGTATTTTCAGGAAAAAATTAAGCTGGAACCAAGTGAAGTGGATTGTATTTATGCAGGAATTTTAATTGATACAAACAATTTTATGACAAAAACAGGCGTGCGCACATTTGAAGCTGCAGCATATTTGAGACGCTGCGGCGCCGATGTAACAAGGGTCAGGAAGCTTTTAAGAAACGATATGAATTCTTACAAAGCGCGGGCCGAAGTGGTTCGTCACGCAGAAGTATACAAAGGGGCGTTTGCAATTTCCGTCTGTCCAAGCAAGATGGAAAGCCCTACAATCGTGGGGGCGCAGGCTGCGGATGAACTGCTCAATATTATAGGAATTAAGGCATCTTTTATATTAACGGAATATCAGGGAAAAATTTTCATCAGTTCAAGGTCGATTGATGAAATTAACGTACAGTTGATTATGGAACGCCTTGGCGGCGGCGGACATTTAAACGTAGCGGGAGCGCAGCTTATCAACTGCACGCTGGCGGAAGCCAAGCGTTCATTACAGGATACAATTGACAGGATGCTTGAGGAAGGAGAAATAGAAGTATGAAAGTAATTTTATTAACAGATGTGAAATCAGTCGGAAAAAAGGGCGAAATTGTAAACGTCAGCGACGCGTATGCAAGAAATGTCCTTTTTGCAAAAAAAACGGCTCTGGAAGCAAACAGTAAAAATTTAAATGATTTGAAGCTTCAGAACAAACATAAGGAAAAAGTGGAAGAGGAAAATTTGGAATCTGCAAAAGAACTTGCAAAAAGACTGGAAGATTTAAAAGTCGAAGTGAAAATTAAGACAGGTGAAGGCGGGCGGACATTTGGATCTGTCTCTACAAAAGAAATTTCTGCGGCAGTAAAAAGCCAGTTGGATTTAGACATCGACAAGAAAAAAATGCAGCTTCAGGAACCGATCAAAAGCCTTGGAACGCATGAAGTGCCTCTTCGTCTTCATCCAAAAGTAACAGGAATTTTAAGGGTACACGTCAACGCAGAATAAAATATTAAGGGAGAACTTCATGGAAGAGGCTCTGATTAAACGGATTATGCCAAACAGCCTGGAAGCGGAACAGTCTGTGGTAGGATCTATGATTATGGACAAAGAAGCCATTGTTGTAGCATTTGAAATGCTTTTGCAGGAGGACTTTTATTACCGGCAGAACGGGCTTTTGTTCCAGGCAATGGTAGAGTTATACAATGCGGGAGAACCTGTGGATCTTGTTACGCTGCAGGATAAGCTGAAATCCATGAATGTGCCGGAGGAAATCAGCAGCCTGGAATTTGTGAGGGATTTGATTACTACAGTGCCCACTTCCGCAAATGTAAAATCGTACGCACAGATTGTAAAAGACAAATCTGTGCTTCGTTCTTTAATTAAGGAAACAGAAGAAATACAGAATAAGTGTTATCTTGGACAGGAAGATTTGGAAGATATTCTTGCGGACACAGAGAAAAGTATTTTTCACCTGCTTCAGAACAGAGGCGTCAGGGATTATATTCCCATAAAAGAAATTGTTTTAAATGCTTTGGAAAAAATAGAACAGGCGTCTAAGACACAGGGAAATGTCACGGGAATACCGACTGGTTTTGTCGATCTGGATTATAAGACGTCAGGGCTTCAGCCATCTGATTTTATTTTGATCGCTGCAAGGCCGTCTATGGGAAAAACAGCTCTTGTTTTGAACATAGCGCAGTATGTGGCTTTCCATGAAAATATGTCTACGGCTGTTTTCAGTCTGGAAATGTCAAAAGAACAGCTTGTAAACCGTTTGTTTTCCCTGGAATCAAGAGTGGATGCGCAAATACTCCGTTCAGGGAATTTGAGTGATTCTGACTGGGAAAAATTAATTGAGGGAGCGGGAATTATTGGAAAGTCAAACCTCATTATTGATGATACGCCTGGAATTTCAATCTCAGAGCTTCGGAGCAAATGCAGAAAGTATAAACTGGAACAGGATTTGAAACTGATTATTATAGATTATCTTCAATTGATGTCAGGAAACAGCAAAAGAAATGATTCCCGGCAGCAGGAGATATCTGATATTTCAAGATCTTTGAAAGGGCTTGCCAGAGAGCTGAATGTGCCGATTATTGCGCTTTCCCAGTTAAGCCGTGCAGTGGAGCAGCGTCCCGATCACAGGCCAATGCTTTCGGATTTGAGGGAATCCGGAGCGATTGAGCAGGATGCGGATGTAGTGATGTTTATTTATCGCGATGATTATTATAACAAAGACTCCGATATGAAAAATATTGCTGAAATTAATATAGCAAAACAGAGAAACGGGCCGATTGGAACGGTAAATCTGGTATGGCTTCCGCAGTACACGAAGTTTGCGAATATGGAAAAATAATGCCGTCGAATCTTAACGACCAAAATTCGTTGCGAATTGTTCTATTCTCTTCTATAATAAAGAAGGAGGAAGGAGGCAGTTCATTTGGACAAGCTACGTTATATGATTTCGGATGCCGCAGGCTTGGTAAATGTGGAAGCGCATGTTCTGCGCTATTGGGAAGAAGAACTGGAGCTTGAAATTCCCCGCAACGAGATGGGGCATCGCTATTATACCAGAGAGAACATACAGCAATTCCTTAAGATAAAAGAATTAAAAGAACAGGGATACCAGTTAAAGGCAATTAAAATGGTAATTCACAACGGAAAAAATCCGGAAGAAGCCGCCGCTTTGACAACGATAAATCAGCAGCCCGCAGCTTCTATGAGCGGAACTGTAAATTATTCATCAGCGGAAGATAAGATGGCGCAGTTTCGTTTGTTAATGAGCGGAATTGTAAAGGAAGCTCTGGCTGAAAACAATCAGGAGCTTGGCAGAGAAGTCGGTGAAAACGTTGGAGACCGTGTACTAAAAGAAATGAATTACCTGATGAGAGAGCAGGATGAACAGGAAGAAGAACGTTACAAGAAGCTGGACGCGGCAATTCGGGAATTAAATGTAAAAAAACTGAAAGGAAGCACAAAGAAGAAAGAGTCGCGCCGTCTTTTTGCAAAGAAAGAAGTCACTACATAAAAGATAAAAAAATCCCTTCGGAATTTTGTTTCCGAAGGGATTTTTTTGACTTTAATCTGATTTTTGATCCTGAATTAACCCTGCTCAATTGCTCCTGTAGGACATGAACCAGCACAAGTGCCGCAGTCTACACAAGCGCCTTCGTCGATTACGAATTTGTCATCGCCCTGAGAAATGGCGCCTACTGGACATGCGCCTTCGCATGTTCCACAGCTAACACAAGCATCTGTAATAACGTATGCCATTGGTAAAATCCTCCTTATGTAATTCGATTTTAAGCTGAACCAGCTTAGAGTTATTTTAATACAAAAGAATTATGAATACAAGTACCGAAACGGTTTTTTTCAAAGAACATTTTGAAAATCATTGCATTTCATACCAATTGGTATTATAATAACCAAGTAAAAAACTATACATTATAAACGGCTGAATGATATAACAGGATAGCCTGAGTGCGTCCATTATGAAGCGGTCAGTGAATGATATGTATTCAGATAACAGATACTGATTAAAAGGAGGTTATAAAATGGCACAGGTAACAAAATCCACAATGATTGGAGAATTGCTCCAGATTGACGCAAATATCGCACCGGTTCTTTTGAATATAGGAATGCACTGTCTTGGATGCCCTTCTTCCCAGATGGAAACGATCGAAGAAGCGGCTATGGTGCATGGAATCGAACCGGATGCTCTTGTAGACGAAATTAACGCATTTTTAGCAAAAGATCTCGCTTAAAAATTGCACCTGTAAATATAGTGGTCAGTTTTTTCGTTACGATCAAAAGGCTTTGAAATGCTGCAGGGGACGCTTCTTTATATAAAGCGTCCCCTGTAAATTTTTTGTTATTATTTTACAGCAATGCAAGCGTCTGCAATGCATTGTGATGGCATAAAATGCTCTGATGTTCTTCAAAGTAAGATTCCATTGCAGAAGTGATAATCCCCTGATTGGCATATTCCGCAAATATATTGCAGACTTTATTAAAAACCTCAGGAGAAAGGCTGCTCTTATGCAGGATCAGATGATATCTGCGTGCGTTTTCATCTTTGAAAAGAGAATTTTCGCCATCATAGAATCCTTTTAAAATACGGGCAATTTTTATGATATCTTCCAGATTGTCGAAAATAAACATTTTTGTTAAATCAATTGGAATACTGACAGTTTCTTCAGAAGAGGATATTTTTTGTCCCGAATCTTTCTGTGAAGACACATTGTTGGAAGAGGCGTTCTTTTCTTCTGAGATCTTTTTGAATAAGCCTAAAATATCATCTGCGCCTTCTGCAAAAAAATCTCCGGAGCCATTCTCCGAATAGGCGTCGTATCCTTCCGGCATATCTGAAAATTTAGAAAACCTGGTATCTAATTCTTCCGGATATTCAACCTTTGTAATAATCAGGATAATCGCTTCCGGCGAAACTGGAATCGCTTCTATCATAAGCGGAATATCTTCTGCTTCAAAACCAAATTCATAACTTGCCTGCTGCATCATATCATGGAACAGAAGATTTGCCTTTTCCGTGCCATAGGCTAATTCGCTCAATTTCAAATGGCGGTTGGCAAGGTCTGTCTGTGTCAGGGTGCAGCGAATCTGATTGTCATTTACTTTTTCAATTCTCATATATTCACTTCCTTATTTGAAAAATAGGTGAACCTATTCTATTATAATCAAAGAATTACAATCTGTAAAGTATGGTTTATTATTAAATCTTTCTAAAATATGAAAAAAAGTATAAAAACATATTGAAAATAAAAAATAATTGTGATATAAAATAATACAAGAGATGCTTTTTCCAAAAATTAAGGAAGGAGCGAGAAAAATTCAAGAAGTAATCCTGTTTGGCCGGTATCTGGTTCTTTCAGAACTTGGGAGAGCAAGCGGCAGCATTGTATATCTGGCCAGACATCAAAAACTGGGTGAATATCGGGTCATTAAGCGTATAGTAAAAGATTCCGGTTCCGCCTGGAAGGTTCGGGAGGCAGAGATCCTGAATCATCTGAAACACCCCGGAATTCCAGATATTTATGATATGGAAGAAGATGAAGAAGCTTTTTATATCATAGAGGAATATATAAGGGGTGAATCTTTGGAAGCATTGATGCTTCAATCATCATTTATTACTCCGGATTTTATATATCATACCATTATGGAAGTTGCAGATATTTTAAATTATATGCATCACTTAAAACAAGGTCCTGTAATATATCAGGATTTAAAATCAGAACATGTGATTATAAGTGAAAACGGCATAAATCTGATTGATTTTGGCATAGCTTCCTGCCCTTTTGAATCCGGAAATAAATTTCAAAATTATGGGACTCCGGAGTTTTGCGCTCCGGAAAAGTTAAATAACGCACGCATCAGCGTTCAGACAGATATATACAGCATTGGAAAATTGCTGGAAAAACTGGTTTACGCGGAAGGAACAAAAGAGTCCCAATATCTTATGCATATTGCAGAAAAAGCGATGAAGCCTGATTTGTCAGAACGTTATGCTTCGGTAAAAGCATTTCAGGAAGATTTGGAAAAACATATGCAGTCAAAAGGAAGTTCAGTAAATGAAAAGCATCTCTTAAAAAAAATTATAATAGCCGGCAGTCAGTCACGTATAGGGACAACCCATCTGTCAATTGCATTTACGGAATATTTAAATCGGCAGAATATATTTGCAGTGTATCAGGAAAAAAATTCCAGCAACCATATGCGGAAGTTCATTTTTAAAAATGGCTTTACGAAAGAAGGCGGGCTTTACCGCAGAGGAAATTTTTGGGGGATGCCTGCATATGGAAAAGGCATAGAAATAAATATTCCGGAAACTGCCGTTGAAATTTTAGATTACGGTTCGAATTTAGAAAAGGCTTTGTCAGAAAAAGCAGATATGTTTCTTTTCATAATGGGGAGCAGAGAGTGGGAAACAGAATATTCCGATTTGTCTTATGAAAAATTGAAAGATAAAAAAGAATTGACTGTTTTAACAAATTATGGGGCAGGAAAACAGGCAAAGAAATATGCCAAAAAATATAAAAGATCTGTCTATTGTTTTCCACTTGACGAAAATCCCTTTATAATGACAAAAGAAAAGGAGAGGCTGTTTGAAGGATTGCTGGAGAAAGAAGGAAAAACCAATCAGAAGCATTGGAATTGCCGGAAGCATCCGTGGATGCGGAGTAACGCATTTGTCCGTAGCATTGTCAAATTATGCCGCAAGCGGACTGGGGGAAAACACAGCGTATCTTGAGCTTTGCGGACACGGAGAAATTACGCATTGGAAAGAAACAAAAGGAAAAGATTATTTTTCGGATTGCGGAGTCCATTACTATCCGGATTTTAGAAAAGAGGATATACCGATTCTTTTAAATCTTGAATATGAAAGAATTATTATGGATTTTGGAGATGCATATGTCAGTTTTCGAGAAGAGATTTTAAGATGCGACAGAAAAGTATTCCTTTTAAATTTAAATCCCTGGCAGAAGTTTGCCGCTGAAAAAATGGCAGATACGATTCAAAACAAAAACTGGGGAGGCATACAGCCGCTTTATGCCAGTGTAAACGCACAAAAAGATGTCAAAGAGGAAATGGAAAAGAAATACAAAATTCAGGTGACTGATATTTTTTCCATACCGAATCCAAAGCGTATCCGGACAGAAAGTTTTTCCTGTATGGATTTTATTTTAGGATATTCCAATGCAAATACAAAAAGGAGAAAATCACTGCTGTCCATCAGAAGGAAAGCATAGTTTTTCACAAAACGCAGTTGTACCGTTTTATTTTTGGGCAGAGTGAAAAAGTACGTATGATCGAAGATCGAAAAAGGCAGTTATTTGTAGAACTGCAGAATATTGAAAAGAAAGGGATTACATTGTGGCTTGAAGGAGCTCCGAGTGATTCCGGCGGCATCACAGACGCTGTTTTTGTAAATGAAGACAATGCGTATATGAGAGATTATGTTTATGACGAGGGGGTGCTAAAAGAACTCCGGTTTGATAAAATCTGTAATTATTAAACAGGTTTTGCCGGAAATAAAACAATAAGAAATTTTGTAACCAGTAAATATGGGATTTTGTAATGAATGCATTCTGATTCAGGTTCCTCAATGCCGTGCAGAATGTCAGATAAAAAGATAAAAGACAAAGAAAAGAAAAATCCATGCAGAGAAGCAATTCTGTGTGGATTTTTTTACTTCCGGTGACAAAGAGTGTGCAGAATTGATAAATAATAGGCGTTTTTTGTTTGAATCTGTAATTTGGTATGTTATAATGCAAAAAGCAGATATTATAACGTAGGAGGAGACAATGAATGGATAAAAAACGAATCAGGCAGACTGCCGTATTGGTTGCCGTAGTTGTTGCAACTATTATTTTGGTTATTATAATTGGCAAAATTATAAATAAATATACGCCCACAAAAGAAGAAAAGGATTTGTTTGAATATTATGGGATCACGGACGAAACTTCTGCGGCGATTGTTTTGAACCATGAAATAGTTTCCCAGAAGGCAGTCATAAAAGACGGGGTTTTATATGTGGATTATGAAACGGTAAAGGATTTGTTTAACAGACGTTTTTACTGGGATACAAATGAAAATCTGTTGCTGTATACAACGGCAGACGACGTTATATCTGCGGAGGTGTCAGGCAGGGATTACTTTGTAACAAAAAAGAAGCATACGGAAGATTATACAATTGTATATGCGGACTCAGAAACGGCATACATCGCAATGGAATATGTAAAAAAATTTACAGATCTGGATTACAGATTTTATGAAGATCCAAACCGGATTGTCGTAACGACTGACTGGTCGGAATTTACGGCTGTTCCTGTAAAAAAGGATACGCAGATTCGTTACAAAGGCGGAATAAAAAGTCCGATTCTTACACAGATAGAGAAAGAAAGCATACTGGTTTTGCTGGAAAGCGGAGAAGACTGGGATAAAGTCGCTACGGAAAACGGCATTATCGGTTATATTCAGAAGAAAAGAGTAGGGGAAGAAGAGAAAAAGAAATATAATCACAATTTTGAAAAGGAAGAATTTCAGCATCTTTTAAAAGAAGGAAAAATTAATATGGGCTGGCATCAGGTTACGACGCGGGATGCAAATAAATTGGTAGCGGATGTAATTGCAAAGACAAAGGGATTAAACGTCATATCGCCGACCTGGTTTTATTTAAATGATAATGAAGGAAATTTGATGAGCCTTGCGGACGGGGAATATGTAAACTATTGCCACAGCCAGGGAATCGAAGTATGGGCTCTTGTCAGCAATCTTGAAAATAAAGAAGTTAATACTACAGATGTCCTGACGCATACTTCAAAACGCACTAATATGGTAAATCAACTGATTGCAGCGGCAATCCAGTATAATTTTGACGGGATTAACGTAGATTTTGAGTCAATCGACCAGGAGGCGGGAGACGGGTATATTCAGTTTATCCGGGAACTTTCTTTGAAATGTGAGAATAACGGCATCATATTGTCCGTGGACAATTACGTTCCGACAGAATACACTGCTTTTTATGACAGAAGCGAACAGGCGGTTTTTGCAGATTATGTGGTTATTATGGGTTATGATGAACATTATGTCGGTTCAGACGAAGGTTCGGTAGCTTCCATTGGATTTGTAAAACAGGGAATAGAAGATACGTTAAAAGAAGTTCCCAAAGAACAGACGATACTTGGCGCTCCATTTTATACAAGGGTCTGGATTGAAACGCCAAAAGAAGCGGCGGATGATGTGGAGGCGGCTTCCGAGGATTATGTGCCGTATGAGCTTTCTTCTCAGGCAATTAATATGGAGGAAGCCTGGAATATGGTTTCAGTCAACGGCGTGGAAGCCGTTTGGTCGGAAGAGGACGGACAATATTATGCCGAATATGCAAATGATGGAAAAACTTATAAAATCTGGCTTGAAGATGTAAAATCAATGGAACTCAGGCTGGCGGAATCTTCAGAAAATGATCTTGCGGGAATGGCGTTCTGGAAACTTGGACTGGAACAGGAAAATATTTGGGATACAATTATAAAATATATGAATTGATGTATATAAATGCAAAATATTTTATTTTTATACTTGTTTTTATATATAAAGGTGGTACAATAAATAATATTTGTGTAAACGAAGAAAAGGAAGGAGTAAAATTATGAAAAAAGCAGCAATCGCATTATTATTCACTTTAACGCTGGCAATCGCCGGATGCGGCAATAAGGCGGAGGATGCAGATTCTTCGAAAAAAAGCGCGGATGATAAGACAGGCTCAGAGAGTGCGGCAAATACAGAAAACGGTGAAGGGCCTCTTGCGGACGGCGTTTTAAATGTTGGGACAAACGCGGAATTTCCGCCGTTTGAATTTGTAGGAGATGACGGGGAACCGGACGGATTTGATATGGCTTTAATCAAAGCGATTGGAGAGAAGATGGGCGTAGAGGTGACAGTTGAAAATATGGAATTTGATTCTCTGGTCGCTTCTATCGGCAGTAAAATTGACGTGGCAATCGCTGGTATGACGATTACGGACGAGCGTAAGAACATGGTGGATTTTTCCGATGAATATTATGAAGCAGTGCAGTATGTTATCGTTCCGGCGGATTCTGAAATTGCTTCCGCAGCGGATTTGGAAGGAAAAAATATTGGCGTGCAGCTTGGCACAACAGGGGATTTTATTGTAGAAGACATTAAAGACGCAACTGCAGCGCAGTATAACAAAGCCGTAGATGCGGTAAACGATTTGAGAAACGGAAGAGTGGACGCCGTTATTATTGACAAAAACCCGGCTCAGGTTTTTGGCGAGCAGTTCAAAGATGAAATAAAACTGTTTGACGGAGAAAGCGCGGAATTTGGATTTGAAAAAGAATATTATGCGATTGCTCTGCCAAAAGGCGATGAGGAACTGGCAAAATCCGTAAACGATGCGCTTGCAGAGATCAAAGCGGACGGAACTTTTGATGAACTGGTAAAGCAGTACATAGAAAACTAGGAGAATATCAATGAACGAATGGTTTGCAGATGTGGCATATAAATTCCAGATTGCCTTTCTGGAGGGTGATCGGTGGAAGCTTTATCTGAGCGGTCTTGGCGTTACGCTTCAAGTTGCGGTTTTCGCAGCGGTTTTGGGCGTGGCAATCGGTACGGTTGTCGCATTGATGAAACTTTCTGTAAGAAAAGACGGAAAACGCTCTGTCTTTTCTGTTATAGCCCAGATTTATATTGATATTATCCGCGGTACGCCGTCTGTGCTTCAGCTTTTGATTATGTGGTTTATTGTGATGAAGGGAAGCAAAAACGGAGCGCTTATTGCAATTTTAACGTTTGGCATCAACAGCGGCGCCTACGTGTCCGAAATCATGCGGGCGGGGATTCAGGCAGTTGACCACGGACAAATGGAAGCGGGACGTTCCCTTGGGTTGTCAAAGGGACAGACAATGCGTTATATCATTCTGCCTCAGGCGGTAAAAAATGTTCTGCCGCCGATTGGAAATGAGTTTATTGTTCTGCTGAAAGAGACTGCGATTGTAGGTTATGTAAGTCTTTCGGATTTAACCAGAACTGCAAGCCAGGTTTCTTCCCGGACATTTGAAGCGTTTATGCCGTTGGTTGGCGCAGCCGTTATCTATTTTATCATTATTAAGATACTCAGCAAGATGATTGAGAAACTGGAGAGGAGGCTGCGAAAAGGTGATCACCGTTAAAAATCTGCATAAATCTTTTGGAAAAACAGAAGTGCTAAAGGGTATTGACTATCATGTGGAAAAAGGGGAAAAGATTGTTATTGTGGGCCCTTCCGGTTCCGGAAAAAGCACGTTTCTGCGCTGCATGAACCTATTGGAGCAGCCGACAAGCGGAGAAATCTGGTTTGACGGCCAGTTGATTACGGATCCAAAGACGGATATCAACAAAGTCAGGGAACATATGGGAATGGTGTTTCAGAATTTTAATTTATTCAACAACCTTACCATTATGGGAAATATTACGCTGGCTCCCGTTAAGCTAAAGCTGATGAGTCAGGAAAAAGCGGATGAAACGGCAATGAACCTCTTAAAAAGAGTAAATTTAACGGAAAAAGCGGACGCTTATCCGTCGCAGCTTTCCGGCGGGCAGAGACAGAGAATCGCCATTGTCCGATCGCTTGCAATGAGTCCGAAAGTTATGCTTTTTGACGAACCTACGTCAGCGCTTGATCCGGAGATGGTCGGCGAAGTGCTCGACGTAATGAAAGAACTGGCGGAAAGCGGCATGACGATGGTTGTCGTAACGCATGAAATGGGATTTGCAAGAGAAGTTGGCAGTAAAGTTTTATTCGTAGATGAAGGAATCATTATGGAAGAAAATACTCCCGGAGAGTTTTTTTCAAACCCGAAAAACCCGAGGCTTCAGGATTTTCTTTCGAAAGTATTATAAATTTTTAAACGGGAGAGCATATGGCGTCTCCCGTTTTTCTCTTGAGAAAATACATAGAAAAGATACCTCTGCATGACTGTGCCCGGCATAGTCAAGTTTAAAAGTTTCCAGGATGGCAGGGCTTTTTGGTTGAAAGCGGGTCAGGCATATTGTATACTGTAGAATAGCGGAAAGAAAAGAGACGTTTTTATACCATAAAAGAAGCGAGAAAAATACTGGCTGCAATGCCGCACAGGGTTGCAAATAAAGCTCCCGTCAAAGTAAATCTGGTTTTTTTGACATGGATATGCATAAAATAAATGCTCATGGTATAAAAAATTGTTTCTGTACAGCTCATCATAATTGAAGCGGCAAGGCCGGGAAAAGAATCTGTGCCGTGCGTTTTAAATAAGTCCAGAAGCAGTCCGGTTGCTGCAGAAGAAGAAAACATTTTTACGATGGTTATGGGAATCAGATCGGTCGGGAAATGGAGCGGCCCCATCAAATTTTTTAAAAATTCTGAGAGAAATTCAAAAAAACCGGAAGCGCGCAGAATGCCGACGGCAGTCATCAGGCCCACTAAAGTGGGAAAAATATCGATTACCGTAGAAAAACCGTCTTTTGCCCCTTTTAAAAAATCCTGATAGATATTCTGGCGGTTTAAAAGTCCGTAAGCGACAATCAGAAATATAGTTAAGGGAATGACAGATTCGGATAAAAATAATAAAAAACGCATATATATGCTCCGGGGTGTTTTTTTCAATATATGATAATATTGCTCCATCCATGAAAGAATAATAAAAGACAGGAGAAGAAGATGATATTTCAAAATGTTTTAGACGCAATTGGCCATACGCCAATTATAAGGCTGAACCGGATGAATAAGCCGGGCAGTGCGGAAGTCCTCGTCAAATTTGAGGGATTAAATGTCGGCGGTTCCATAAAGACGCGAACAGCGTACAATATGATACTTGCCGCCGAAAAAATGGGACTTGTACATAAAGATACGATTATTGTGGAGCCGACCAGCGGCAATCAGGGAATTGGCCTTGCTCTTGTCGGAGCTGTGCGGGGATATAAAACAATTATCATTATGCCTGATTCCGTCAGTGAGGAGCGGCGGCTTTTGGTAAAGCACTACGGGGCTGAGGTAAAATTAATCCATGACGCCGGAAATATTGGCGAATGTATAGAAAAATGCCTTAAGACTGCCTTAAAAATGGCAGAAGAAGATCCAAATGTGTTTGTTCCGCAGCAGTTTGAAAATCCAAACAACATCAAAGCCCATAAGCATCATACGGCTCTTGAGATTTTAGAACAGGTGGCGGGCCCGATTCATGGATTTTGTTCCGGCATTGGTACGGGAGGCACAATTACCGGAATCGGCGAGGTCTTAAAAGCGCAGAATCCGGATATTTTAATCTGGGCGGTGGAACCGGAAAATGCAGCTATTTTAGCGGGCGGTACGATTGGAACGCATATGCAGATGGGAATCGGCGACGGCGTAATTCCAAAGATTTTAAATCAGAAGATATATGAAGACATTTATATTGTAACGGATGAAGAAGCCATTCAAACGGCAAAAGATCTTGCGCGTCTGGAAGGGATCATGTGCGGAATTTCCAGCGGCACAAACGTAGCTGCCGCCCTTAAAATGGCGGAACAATTAGGCGAAGGAAAAACTGTTGTTACTGTATTGCCAGATACGGCGGAACGGTATTTTTCCACACCGTTGTTTGAAGATCAGGAGTAAATGCCATGGATATTTTACTGCAGATGGATGGTGAAATTTTATTATGGATTCAGGAACATCTGAGAAAAGAATTTTTAAATCCAATTGTTATGTTTATAACGGGACTTGGGGACGCAGGGTGGTTTTGGATTCTGCTCTGCGTGATTTTGCTGTTTTCAAAACAGTTCCGCAAAACAGGAATTACGGGGCTGCTTGCGCTTCTGATCGGATTTATCATTACGAATCTTTTTTTGAAAAATGCGGTGATGCGCGTACGTCCTTATGAAATGATTGAAGGTCTTCAGCTAATCGGAAAAAGCGCCCGTGATTTTTCTTTTCCATCCGGTCATTCCACTGCTTCGATTGCAGCTTCCACCGTTTTTTTGATAAAGCTTCCAAAAAAATTTGGTGTTTTTGCATTTTTGCTTGGAGCGTTGATTTGTTTTACAAGGCTTTATATTGGCATACATTATCCCACAGATGTAATCGCTGGAATTTTGATTGGCCTTTTTGCCGCGTATGCAGCAGTTTTTCTTATGGACAGGAAAAAGGAAAGCGCGGACACATTTCATCTTTTTTAAGATGAGTTCTGTCCGCGCTGCGTAAATCAGTTGTCCAGTTTGATATCTGCGAGAAGGGATCCAAGGTTTGTGGATACGGACTCGTGTGAAGAATACGCTTCCACGCTTTTGCTTGTCTCTTTTGCTTCGGTATCGATCATCTCTTCTTCCAATACGCGCATACTTAAGCTGATTTTGTTGTCGTTTGTATTTAAGATTTTTGCTTTTATTTTCTGGCCGGTTTCTAATGCTTCTTTTGGGTGTTTGATGCGTTTTGTGGAAATTTGGGAAATATGAACAAGACCGCTTAATCCGTTTCCAATATTTACAAAAGCTCCATAAGGCATAAGACTTTCTACCGTTCCTTCCACAATAGCCCCTGGCGTCAGCATGGAAATTCTGTGGTTTTGTTCTTCCTGCGCTTTTTCCCGTTCAATCACTTTTGCTGACATAACCAGTTTTTTCTTTTTCCTGTCAACAGTAATGACCTTAACGTCAACGTCTTTTCCAAGCCATGGCGTGCAGTCTTCTACGTAATCAAGACTCAGGTGGGAAGCCGGGATAAATCCGCGTATGCCTTCCAGATAAGCGATTACGCCGCTTGGGACGATTCCCTTGATGCGGACTTTTACCCTGGTTTCTTCTTCCAGATACTGATTCAGCTTATCCCATGCAAGCACGTCGTTCGCTTCTTTTCTGGAAAGCAGAAGATTTCCTTCTCCATCGTCCATACGGATAATCGTAGCTTCCATAACATCACCTACATGAACGGATTCCAAGAGGTTAAAATCAGGATCAACGCTGATTTCTTCCGCTTTGATAATGCCGGACGCATAGTACTTTAAGTCCAGCGTAACGTCCTCTTCTGTCACGGCGATTACGGTTCCGGTGATAATGTCTCCTTCTGATAATTTCCGGAAAGAAGCTTCCAGTTCGTTTTTATAATCGTTCATAGATTCCGATGCCTGGACAGTTTTTTCTTCACTCATTTTGATACGCTCCTTCTTTTTATTTTTTACATGATTCCATTATATCATATCAGTGGTTTTTAAGGAATAAAATCATTTATTTTTTCAAGTTTTGTTTGACAAGTTTTAAAGAAACAGATATAATAGCTCATACATAAAATATGAATAGCGCGGGGTGGAGCAGTCTGGAAGCTCGTCGGGCTCATAACCCGAAGGCCGCAGGTTCAAATCCTGCCCCCGCAACTAATGTTTGCAATCAGCCGTTTTTATTTTATCTCAAAGCGTATGCAGATTATAACAAAAGCGGCAGCGGATGAAAGGCATATGATAAAAGGATATTCTTAAAATATATATGAGAGTATCCTTTTTTGCAATTGGATTTCTTACATGAATAAAAAAGCAAAAACAGAGACGCTTCTGAAATAAGTGTCAGAATGTCTGTCCATTTTTTTGTCATACGTTCTGACAATCCGTATATTTGGCAAACTGTTTTTCCATTGCCACAAGCGCTTCGGCATATTCTTTCAGTTCTGCCGCAATCTGTTCTTTATCGTCTCTTTTCATTTTATAGAGAATCCTGTGCTCCATGCTGGCCCAAAAATCCATAGACATTGTCCGCAATTGTATTTCTACCGGAAAATATTCCATCCCATCCATACAGTAGACCGGAACGCCCACAATAATATGATAACTGCGGTAGCCGTTTGGTTTCGGCTGGTTTATGTAATCGCATTCCCGGATAATAATCAAATCAGACTGGAACTTTAGTGTATCCGCCAAACTGTAAATATCTTCCGTAAAATAGCAAATCACCCGGAGGCCCGCAATGTCCTGCAGATAATCTTTTGCATTCATCATCGTGGGTTCTTTGCCTTTTTTTAAAAGTTTTTTTTCAATGCTCTCCTTTTTTTTGATGCGTTCCTGGATATGATGTGTTGGTCGGGCAGAAGTTTTGCCGTAAAGATTGTGTTCCAGCACATTCAAACGCGCAAGCAGAATGTCCTTTGCATCTGAATAGGGTTGTATAAATGTATAATATTGTTCATTTGTCATTTGCAGTTTGTTTATCCTCTTTTCTAATCTGTTCTAATAACAGTATACCTGTCATTTTTAATAAATCTATGTATATAATATGAAACTTTTCTGAGAAAAGTATTAAGTTTTTAAAATTTTCGTAAAAAAGAATTTTGGCGCCACAAATTTTTTATTCTGCCGGGTTATTGTCACTCAGCGTATGTCCAGCGATCCCCATTCTATTGCTTTGTCAGCCGTCAAAAGACGGCGTTTGGGGCGTATATCCCTTTATTCACTGAGGATATAATACAAAAAAGGAGATATAAATTATGAATTACAAAAATCAGAAAATCATTACAAAAACAATGTTTATCATTTATTTTATCATTCTGACATGGATTATTCTGTTTAAAATGCAGACAGATTTTTTACAGCTTGTCAATACCGGATACAGAAATATCAATCTGATCCCATTTCAGGGTTCTCTGGAAACAAATAGAATGATGGCGGTGAATGAGATCATAATGAATGTTATTATTTTTCTTCCGTTTGGCGTTTATATCAGTATGCTGAAAGAAAACTGGAATATTTTAAGAAAAGCAGCGCCTGTTTTTTTTACAAGCTTTGCATTTGAAACATTGCAGTATATTTTTGCCATAGGCGCAAGCGACATTACAGACTTAATCGGAAACACATTAGGAGGGCTGCTTGGAATTGCTCTTTTTTGGATATTGTCAAAAGTTTTGAAAGATCATACAATAAGAACAATCAATATACTGGCCGCTGTCGGAACAGTCCTTGTCGCCGGACTGCTTGGAATTATCACGATTGCAAATCTTTAGAGAGTGTTTGACAGCCCGGAGGATGAGCCGTCTGGATTTTTTCACATAATTTGTCCGGGAGTCGTTTTGTTAAAAATGCGGTAGAGAAAAATTTTTCAGGAAGGGAGAAATAAAAATGAATCAGGCAGATCAGTTTTTACAATGGGTAAAAGAATCGGACAATATTGTGTTTTTTGGAGGCGCGGGAGTTTCCACAGAAAGCGGAATTCCTGATTTTCGCAGTGTAGACGGCCTTTACAATCAGGAATATGATAATCCGCCGGAAACAATTTTAAGCCATACGTTTTATATGCGCAATCCATCGGAATTTTACCGTTTTTACAGAAATAAAATGCTCTGCCTTGATGCAAAGCCAAACGCAGCGCATAAAAAGCTGGCGGAGTTAGAAGCGGCGGGAAAGTTAAAAGCTGTTATTACACAAAATATTGACGGCCTGCATCAGGCGGCCGGAAGTAAAAAAGTTTTGGAGCTTCACGGCAGCGTGCACAGAAATTACTGTCAGAAATGCGGAAAGTTATTTGACGCCGCATACATAGCGGAAAGCAGAGACTGCCCGGTTTGCGATATATGCGGAGGAAAAATTAAACCGGATGTAGTCTTGTATGAGGAAGGGCTTGACAACGATACGATGCGCCAGTCCGTGCATTATATCGCAAATGCAGATATGCTGATCGTCGGAGGAACTTCGCTTGCCGTCTACCCGGCTGCCGGGCTGATTGATTATTATCAGGGCGATAAGCTTGTGTTAATTAATAAATCTGCAACTCCATATGACAATAGGGCAAATCTGCGGGTGGAAGGAAAAATCGGAGAAATTTTTTCTCAAATTGTATAAAACAGATATTATCAGTGAAAAAGAGGGAAAAGACAGATATGCAGTTTGAAATCGGAGATATTGTAAAATTAAAGAAAAAACATCCCTGCGGCAGCTTTGAATGGGAAGTATTGCGGGTAGGGGCTGATTTTCGGTTGAAATGTTTCGGATGCGGCCATCAGATTATGATTGCCCGCAGATTAGTTGAAAAAAATGTAAAAGAAATTCGAAAAAAGCTTGATTCTGAATAAGTATTATGTTATTATATCTACTTGTGAAAAACTATAAATTCCTTGCTCTTTCCATAGAAAATCCCCACAAAAATTAAAATGGGATGAGAGAGGGCCAGAGACCAAAAGGAGGTACAATTGCATGAACAAATATGAATTAGCGCTTGTTGTTAATGCAAAAATCGAAGATGATGCCAGAGCTGCTACAGTTGAAAAGGCGAAAGAGTACATTGCTCGTTTCGGCGGAACTGTAACAGAAGTTGAAGACTGGGGTAAGAAAAGATTAGCTTACGAAGTTCAGAAAATGAGAGAAGGCTTCTATTATTTTATCCAGTTTGATGCAAACGCTGACGTTCCGGCGCAGTTGGAACAGCGTGTTCGTATTATGGATAACGTTCTTCGTTTCTTATGCGTTAGAAAAGACGAGGCATAAACAGAAAAGAGGAAAATATATGAATAAAGTAATTCTTATGGGACGCCTGACAAGAGATCCGGAAATTCGTTATTCCCAGGGTGAACAGTCTACCGCAGTGGCCAGATATACGCTTGCGGTTGACAGGAGGTTCCGCCGGGACGGCGATCAGCAGACAGCCGATTTTATCGGATGCGTCGCTTTCGGACGTCAAGGTGAATTTGCCGAAAAGTATTTGCGAAAAGGGACAAAAATCGCAGTTACAGGCAGAATTCAGACAGGAAGCTACACCAACAGGGACGGACAAAAGGTTTATACGACGGATGTGGTAGTCGAAGAACAGGAATTTGCAGAAAGTAAGGCAGCCAGTGAGAATAACGGAGGGTTTGTTCCGGCGGACAGACCGTCGCCGGGCATTGCGGCAGGAGACGGATTTATGAATATACCGGACGGCATAGATGAAGAGCTGCCCTTTAATTAAAAATTACAGGAGGTAATGAAATGGCTTATAGTAAAGAAGGCAAAGACGGATCTTCTTTTAAAAGAAGACCTATGCACAGAAGAAAAAAAGTTTGTGTATTTTGTGGAAAAGACAATGTGATTGATTATAAAGACACAAATAAATTAAAAAGATATATCTCCGAAAGAGGGAAAATACTTCCAAGGAGAATTACCGGAAATTGTGCAAAGCATCAGAGAGCTCTTACAGTTGCAATTAAGAGAGCGCGTCACATCGCATTAATGCCATATGTAACGGATTAAATGAACGGGCCAATTATTCGTTTTTTGAATAATTGGTCATTTTTCATAATTTTTACATCAAATGAAAAAAGTTCTTGACAAAGAATTATCTGTTTAGTATTATAGGATATGCGTTATGTCGTATGACTTTGGAGAAGTACTCAAGTGGCCGAAGAGGTGCCCCTGCTAAGGGTATAGGTCGGGTGACCGGCGCGAGGGTTCAAATCCCTCCTTCTCCGTTTTGTTCAACAAAATTTTTAAAAAAGTTGTTGACAAAGTAAGAATTATGAGATATACTAAATGAGTTGCTGCGGAAAACAGCAACAAACAAAACCTTGAACATTGACAACCAAACAGTGGAACAACCTTGAAAGAATTCAAAGAGAGAACA
>CAJUIS010000029.1 GCA_910586645.1 uncultured Lachnospiraceae bacterium
AAAGAAGCTTCCGGTTTCTTTTCGGAAATCAAAAAATATGCCTTACGTCCGGTTATCACAAAACCGGCGCAGGAGATTCCCCTTCTGTCAGAGCCAGCCCGTCTTATGTTCCAGAAGGATATTTTTTCTTCCGATCTCTATTACGGTACACGCGAACAAAAAGACGCCCTTCAAAATCTCTCCGGACAAATATGTCCGGACAAAGCTTCCCGGATCTGTTGGAAAAATGAACTGCAGCGGGAAATTGTAAAATACCCTACGGAGAAATTACCTTGGCAATAATATCTGCAAGAGGCTCCATCGCATTCATCATCTCCTGTACGGTATTCGTCTGCGCCCCGGCTTCCACCAGAAGCGTCTTTGGGCAGTAGTGCATATTATACCGGTATCCCTTCAGATAAATCGCCCTGGAAAAGCCCGGATAATATTCATTTGCCGCAATCTGCATCTGCAGAGAAAATGCAAGATTGTCCTGTATGTACGGATTCGGAAGATATGCGATATCCCCGTTTGCCGTCGTCCTGCTCAGACCGTTAAAAAACATAATGCTTGCCGTCTGTTTCCCCTGTATGTCCGTTACCAGATGCGTCCCTTCCGCAACGCCGTCCCGGTGCAGATCAATAACAACTTCAATTCCCGGATTTTCCTTTAAAATCCGCTCTACAACAGGCCCTGCCTTCGAATAGGCTCCATCCCTGCTTTCCACATCATACTCTCCGGTATGGTGCAGCACGTGAAAGCCGTATTTTGTCAGAAGCTGCGTCAGATATTCCCCTACTCCGACAATTGACGTCGCCGCATCCTGCGGAAGGGAATCTGCAAAACGTTCCTGTGAATGCGTATGATAAATTAATATCTGCGGCGTTTCCGCCCCATGAGAAAGCTTCATATTCCGGTTCAGCAAATCTGCGGCGGAAAGCTGTGAACTGTTAATTGTTGTCGTACGGTCTACCACATAAAAATTCTGTATCAGATAGTCAAAATCATTTAGTTTCTCTTTGGAATAATTTACCAGGGGCGTCTGGTTCGGCACAAAAACAGCCGGCGCCGTTTCCTTTTTTTCTTTTTTTGTTTTTTTATTTTTTTTGTCCGTATCATCTGAATTTTCCTGTTCCATCCCGTCCATAAGGCCGGAATCTGTCACTGTGACAACTTCCCCTGTCGCTTCATCCACATAATTTTCATCCGCAGCTTCTTTTGCAATGATTGACTCATAGGAAATCTGGCTTTCTGACTGTGTCGCATATTCTTCTTCATCTGTCACATACCCATAAACCGGAATCACGCGAAATGCCATCTCCATCAGCCTGCGTATGCCGTCCTTCTCTTTTTTTTCATAAAACAGGGCAGGCGCCGTGGATTTTAACATACAGACGTACGCTTCGCTTTTTGCCTGTCTGAGCACAATGTCAAGGAGCGAATCTTTCCTGATCAGATTTCCGGCAAGCATTCCAATACACAGAACCGCCGTAACTGCGGCTGCGGCCGCCGTCATATTTCCATACCTGTTTTTTTTCGATTTCTTTCTTCGAAATTTCATTCTCACGCCTACACACTCCCGCTGCTTACAATATATGCGCAGACAAGTGATTTATGCCGGGAAAAAAGCCATGTTAATCCCTTCTGAAATTGTAAAGCTAAGCCTTTTTACCGCTTCATCGATATCTTTTGGCGTAACAAACATTGCGTTTAAATTCGGGGACAAAAGTTCCCGTATCAATTCATGTTTTTCCGCTTCTTCCAACTGGCTGATCGATTTTCCAATATCCTCCAGCCGTCTGGCCTCTTCCATAGCCGAAACAAGATTGTTCATCGTATCACTGACAATCGTAGCCGCGTCCACTACCGTAGGAATCCCAATCGCAATCACCGGAATCCCCATACTTTCTCTGTTTAGTGCATGTCTGTGATTTCCAACGCCGGAGCCTGGTGAAATCCCTGTATCCGTAATCTGAATTGTCCGGTTCAAACGCTTTGCGCTTCTGGCCGCCAATGCATCCACCGCAATGATATAATCCGGTTTTGTCTCTTCCAATACGCCTTTTATAATTTCTAATGTCTCCATTCCCGTCTGTGCCATTACGCCGGGCACAATGCTGCTGATTTGATGATTTCGCTTCAATCCGAATGCATACTTTCCAAATTTCCGGATAATATGCCTGGTAATCATCATGTTGTCCACCACGCGGGGGCCAAGCGCATCCGGCGTCACCTCTCTGTTTCCAAGCCCTGCAATAAGAACAGACAGCTCTTTTTTCTCTATCGGCATCAGTTCCTTTAATATTTTTGCAAGCTCCTCTGAAATCTCCCTGTGATAATCTTCATCGGAATCCGTCATATCGGGCGCTTCCAGCGTAATATAGCTTCCCCTCGGCTTTCCCATAATTTTCGCTCCGTTTTCCGTCTCAATGATTACTTTTGTGACTTTCATATTTCGTCCCGGATTTTCTTCTTTTACGGTAACCCCCTTTACTTCCACATTATCATTTTCAAATTTTTCTCTCGCTTCCAATGCAAGATCCGTTCGAACCTGATACATCCTTTACCACCTTCGTAATTTTATCTCTGTAATTTTCCTTATTTTTTGCCAAAATAAAAAAAATATGTATTGACAGATAAATAAACTTGCCATAGAATAATATTTGTATGTGTACATCGGAACGTCCGTGTCCGGCTTCGATGCACAGTCCAAATTAATGATTCTATTTTCACATATTGGAGGTGTCCGGATTGGCTAATATTAAATCTGCGAAGAAGAGAATTCTCGTTACAGCAACGAGAACTGCCAGAAACAAATCAATCAAGTCCGCAGTAAAGACTTCTATAAAAAAAGTGGAAGCCGCTGCCGCTGCAAAGAATAAAGAAGAAGCAAAAGCTGCATTAACAGCTGCCACTTCTACAATTGCCCGCGCAGCAAAAAAAGGCGTTTACCATAAGAACAACGCGGCAAGAAAAGTTTCGCGCCTGACCAGACTTGTAAATGAAATCGCTTAATCGGCGTATAGCAAAGAGAGAGAATTTGAACCGTCATCAAATTCTCTCTCTTTTTTTATTCCATAAAAACAACGGCCCGGACAAAATGTCCGGGCCGTCTGACAGCGATAAGCCGCTTCTTATTTAATGTTCTTTGTTTTTACCTTCAAGCCTGCCTTTTTCAGTGTTGTATTTGCCAGTTTCTTCTTTTTCGCCGCAGTCTTTCTCAGATTCTTGTTTACTTTGACAACGACGTTTGACGGTACATTTTTAAACGCTCCCTTCATACTTGGCAGACTCTTGCCCTTGAAAATCACTTTTTTCACTTTTTTACATTTCACAAATGCGCCTTTCGCGATTTTCTTCACGCCGGCTCCAATTGTTACCGCAGTCAGAGCCTTACAATTTGCAAAAGCTTTACTCTTAATAGTCACAACATTTGAGCCGATTACAACCGTCTTTAATTTCCTGCAGTTTTTAAATGCATTGCTTTCAATTCCAACGACTTTATAGTCTTTTCCATCAATTTTCTGAACTGCCGGAATCTTAACCGTCTTCTTATCTGCGCCTTTTTTAATTGTAATCGTCTGATCTGTCACTGCCACAAATACAATGCCGCCCGCCTGATATTCCTTTCCGACTGTAAGACCTGTCTGAACCGGAGGCGTTCCATTTCCTCCTGAAGGGTTATTATTGCCGTTCCCCGATCCCGGAGGATTATTATTGTTGCCGTCATCCGGCTGACTCGGCTTGCCAAGAGCATTCTGCGCATCCTGCAAAGCCTTTTTCAGATTCCTGATTTCCTCGGCCGTCTTTTGCATCTGTTCTTCTTCCGGCAATTCCAGAAAATCCAAAACGTCTTCATACGCCTTTTTAAACTCAGCCCATTTATCCGCTCCGTAATAGTCTTTCTCTCCTCCATCATAAATGGTCTGCACTCCGTTAAAAGCTTCCTGAAGCATTCCTTTTTCCTGCAGCTTTTCTTCCTCTTCCGCATTTTTCTGCTTTCTGACTGTTACTGTAACATCCACTTCCTTTTTGCTTTCACTGGTTGACGGCTGAGCGGAAACGGTAATCACTGCCGTACCTTCTGCCGTCGCCGTAATAACGCCGTCATTGGCTGGTTCTGCGTCTGTCGTCCCTTTATCTTTTACTTTATAACTGTATACAACCGCTTTCGGATGTCCGTCTATCTCACAGGAACCTCCGATTACAGAATCCGGAACCAACTGAACTTCTCCCTCTTCTTCATCCAAAGGAATTACAATCTCCGGAGCCTGAGGGCTGACGGAAAGGCTTTCCACCACACAGGTACAATCCGGATCCGGAACCACCGTTGGATTTACCACTCTTACGTATACTGTGGCTGTTTTTCTTGAACTTCCTTCTCCCACACTTGCCGTAATTGTCACTCTGGTTGCACTCACTGCAACGCCGCTTACATTTCCGTCCTGATCTACGGCTGCCACGTTTGCATTGCTTGATGTCCATGTAACTTCTTTATCCGTTGCATTATCCGGCGTAACCGTAGCCGTCAGACGAATGCTGTCTCCTTTTACAAGGCGGATTGTTCCGCTATGATCTAATGTAATGGATTCTACATCCACAATGCCGGAGTCCTCCCTCGCTTCTGCAATCGCCGCTTCCAGCTCTTCCGCCGCCGCATAATAATCCGCCGTACGGCTTTCTGCCGATGTAAGAATCTGAAGCTTCGCATCATATGCAGCCTGAAGTTTCGCTTTTGCCTCCGGTGCGTATCCTTCCTTTTCCAGTTCCACAGCCGCCAAATCACACTGCTCTTTCAAATTATTATATGCATAAGCATAAATCTTCACTGTTCTCGTATGTGTCAAACCATCCCACTTGTTTCCACAGGTATAGGTAACGACTCCATCCGCTGTCGCCATACCGTTTTCATCTTTTGCAATCGGCGTCGTAACCGTTCCGCCATCCCATTGATGTCCAAGAGCGGCAATCGTTCTTCCTTCCGTAACAATCTTGTTCTCTTCCAGACATTTTTCCCTTCCTGTATAACCATTCTTATCGCACCTTGCTGTTTTTCTTCCTAAACTAATATGATTATGTCCGGAATGATCTGCAACTTCGATGACGTAAAGTTTATCATTGATGACAATGCCTTCCGCCACAGGATCCTCCGTTTTTGGCGTAATTACAATGCTTGTCGTATCTTTGTACAAATCTGTCTTTCCTACAAGACGAACCAGATTGCGGATAAAATTCTGCGGATACAGAACAAAAATTCCGTCCTCTGAACCTCCTGCCTTGCTCCATTCATAAGCGATCAGATAGGTCTCGCCTTCTTCAATTTCATCTGCACGCTCATATCCTGGAATGGGTGTGCCCTCTGCAGCCGGATTCTTCTTAAATAATGTCATCTTTGTATCGTCGCCTGAATAATTAGACGTCAGGTTAAACGTCATTGGCACGTTCGGTATCTCACTGCCTCCGGTTGTGTGGAAGCACATAGTATCCTCTGTTTCTCCCTCTGCCGGTTCCTTGCTGAACGTAAAATACGTCTTGGAGGCTTCCTCCACTTTCTCTACTTTTACCATTCTGGAATCCTGGCCAAAGAAATTCAAATTTCCGCTGCTGTTTTTTGCAAGAGCTCCAAAATACTTTTCTCCCGCATCCGGAGAATTCAGCTTCTTTACTTTAATCTCATAATACGCTTCTGCAGACCCTTCCGGTCCCGGCTCTGACATGGCCTTAAACTCATACTCTGCATTCTCAAGATAAGCTCTTGGATTCGACGTCATTTCCTCCGAAAAGTCCTCTGCGGAATCTTCTGCCGGCTCGGATGGTCCCGTAAGTTTTCTTAAATCTCTCGTCAGCGTCCCATCAACGGCAATATCAAAATGCTCCGCCTCTTTTGGGGCTTTTATCTCAGTGGGAGAATCAAACTGGATCGTATATTCTCCTCCTGCTTCAAGCGTCGCTCTGTCCGCATCGTCAAACGTCGTATTTTCATCCGTGACATAAACAGTGTAATCCACATCCCCAATTGAAAACGCGGCGTAACCGTTCTGCTTTGCCTCTATTGTAAAATACTTCTCGCTATTTTCCGTTTTTTCTGCCTGAGCGCCGTTTGTAACGCACCTTGTTATTGACGGAGCCTTATCCTCAGTCGACACATTCAACAGATAGACTTCCGCATTTTCCGACTCCTGATAAGCAATCAGATATTTGCCGCCTTCCTTCAGGCTCTTTGCCGGCACATACCCTCCAAGCAATTCATTCGCCTGAGCTCCTCCGGAAACATAGTTTTTCTCCAGTAACATTACCGGTCTTATATTAGTATCGCTCGTCATAGAATCCCAGTTCCCGCGGTTAAACGTATTATTTGCTTTCCAGAAGATAAACCTTCTCTTTGTACTGCCTTGTTGATTATAGATTTCATAAGCTCCAATTTTTCCATGCGTCCCGGTAAAATATTCATTGACTGTGATTCCTGTAGGCGTTTCTGAAAAATAGCTGCCACCGTGTGCATTTACCAGATAATATGTTTTCTCTCCTTTATTTGCAATCGTCCATCTTTTGTCTGCGCCTTCTCCCGTTGAATGAAATTCAAATTCCATATCGGTAAGTTTTGTGCTTGTTCCGCTTGCAGACGTCGGCAGTTCCTTTACCTCTGTCGTAATGTCAAATCCATTCACAAGCTCTGTTTTTACAGCAGGACTCTGGGAGCTGACTGCCTCCATATCCTCTTCCATCTGTATCACCACAGATTCTCCCACTTTAAGATCCAGTCTCTTCTGCTCCCTGTCTGAACCTCCGCCTTCGCCAAGCTTTGGATCCGTCACATGAATTCTGTAAATTACGCCGTCCACGACAGCCGTCCTCTCTCCTTCCGCCACGCCGGTAATGGTAACATTCTTTTTTGAAGCGTCTGCTTCCACAGTCATCGGCTGTTTTCCAATCAGTTTGGTTGTCACCTGAGATGCGCTTGTACCGGCAACCGGATACAGAGCTATTACCCGTTTTGCATTATCATCTGCGGAGTCTGTATAAACATATGTAATCAAATATTTTCCGCCGTCTTTTGGTTCGTCAACCTGAACATATCCGTTCAGCAGAGAGCCCCCGGAAGCCTCATTTGTCTTTTCAAACAATATCAGGTTCTGAAGCCCGCTATCATCATGGGTAACGCTGCCTGTTGCATTAAAGTTTAAACCTGGCAGATAAAAACCAAAATGCCTGTAGTCATTGGCAGGCGCCGCACCATCCGGATTTGTGAAGCAAAGGCCTTCCATGCCCTCTACTTTCTGAATCACCATAGAGGTAGGATGGTTTCTGAAATAATGTGTGCCGTTAAAGCCCAGGTTTGTTAAATACAGGCGCTTGGACTCATTGTAAATCTGCCACTTATCCCCATCTGCCTTCCGAAACGTATACTCCATTTCTGAAAGGCGGATCCCGGTATTTGGATTTTCTCCAAAAGCATTCGCCAGAGCTGCCTGATTTGAATTCACATGATCATACAGAGTTGCATTTACCGCAGTTCCGATCCCGGATTCTATATCTGCAACCGGAGCGCTTGGCGTAATCTCCTGATTAATCTCCGGAGCGCCTTCCCCCGTTCCCACATACTCTCTTTGATATGTCTCTCCTACATTCAGTTCCACATCAACCACAGCTTCTTTGATATCCGCCTGCGGCAGAATGTCCAAAATGCTGTATCTGTCATAACGCATCGAAGCGCTGCCATTTTCCCAGAGAAGCCCTATCGTGCCGTCGTTCAGCTCTGTCAGGCAGGAATACTGAAATGCATCTGAGCTGTCTTTCACAACAAACGGCGTTCCGATTGGCGTAAGACGCCAGTTCTCTTCCACCTGAAAAGCGAAAATTCTTCCGTTTCTCCGCTCATTACCGCCTGCCAGAACGCCTCCTGCCGGGCATGAAACCAAAATAACCTGTTTTCCGTCTATCTCTTTTGAATAAGTAATCGCGCTTAAATTACAATTCGTTGCGCCTTGCTGTATATAAATGTCTGTCTGTACGCTGTCGCTGCTGATAGTGTAACGGGCCTCCCCGTCTTCCACATCTCTCCAGATCGTCGTATAGCAGATACGTCCTGTCGAATTACGATAAAACATCAGAAGCCTTCCGTCTTTCAGCTCTACGATTTCATTCTCTGTCGCATAAGCGGACGTCGCTTTATTGACATTATTCGTACGGCCCCATGACTTTCCGTTATCCGTAGAATAAATCATGCTGGCCACCTGATCGGTTCCGCTGTTAAAATAGTAATCCCCAAGCACGATATCGCCATGTTTCGTCGTCGTAAGCCCCCGGCCGGGAGAAATTAAAAAAGCGTCCTCTCCCGTCTCATGCAGAACCTGATCTGAAATATTTCTTGGATGTTCCCATGTCCGTCCATTATCCTTAGAAGAAATCACCCATACATAACTTGTTTTGTAAACATGATATCTGGAATCCTTATAATAAACGTTCTGCTGCACCAAAGAGCCGCTGTCCGTGGTTCCGTTCTCATCCACAATCTGCGGCTGCGTCAGTTCTTCCAGCGCGCTTCCGTTTTTCTCATAAATATTGTACCATTCATCCACAACATAATCCGTCGGCTGATGATCCGCCCTCTTTAAAATCGGCGCATACATCTCGTCGGAACCTGCTGACGGGACAAAATCGCCTACATAAAACGCATATGTTTCCAAATCGTCATCCTTCGGCTTCTTTCCGCAGTTGTCCCAGTTATCTGTCAGAGCAAGATATTTCTTTCCTTCTATTGTGATATAGCCCGTACCGTCATGATCTGTTTTCCCGCTCAAAGCCTGCAGACTGTAGTCCGCCGGCTGGGCGTCCGCAAAACAGTACACCGTACCGTCAAGTCCCTGTACAAGCGCTGAATCAACAAAAGTAGCGGCCGCATAATTTGCGTATCCTTTCGAATCCGGAAAATGGAACGGAAAACTGTAATTCCACGTATTCCCTCCATCACTGGACACAGAAGCAATGATGTCAAGGCCGCCCCAGTCTCCCGACGTCTCCCATCTTGCATCTGCTGAAGCCATAATATCGCCATTCTCCAATGTAATCATGGCCGGAATCCGAAAATTCTCACTTCCTGCAGTATTGGCTGCAAAAGGCTGCCCTGTCGTCTTCGTAGCGCTGCCTGCCGGATAGGTTCCAGCTTTTAAAACCCCTCCTGCTTTCTCAGCCTTCACACTTTCAACCGCAAAAACAGGGTCCGCAGGCAAAATCGCTGCCGCCATAGCTATGGAAAGTCCATAACTAAGCCCACGCTTCCACAATTGTTTCCTGAAAATTTGCTTCATAAGTAGCATCCTCCTTTTTCCAACATCCCCCTTATTACAGAAGCAACGTCGTATAATTTGATATTTGTAATTTTTAAACAAACTTTCTTACCAATATCATACTGCGCTTCCTTTTTTTTTTCAATAATTTTTCCAAAAACCGCCTATTTTTTTTGTTTTTTTGAGCAATTTTACCAAAAGGATTTGTATGTCATTTGTTTTTCCCATATTTTATGATCAGAATTTCCACTGCGATTTTATCCTGCATCTTTCCCGTTTTTACATCTTCTTCCAGCAAAGCGCCTTCCTGTAACATAAAAAGCGCCGTCTCTTCCGAAAAACCTCCTGCCTGAGCCTGATGCTTCCGCACCGCAAATTCCGGTATTCCGGCTTTTTTTGCAATGTCAAAACTGCTATATCCCTTTTTGGACAGTTCCTTTACCGCGAGAAGAATCCGAAACTGTCTCATAAGCAGATACAAAATCCGCATTGGAGGCTCCTTTAATGCAAGCAGGCCGCTGTACAAATCCAACGCCTTTTTCCTGTCATGCCCTGCAATTGCATCCACCATTTCAAATACCTTATTTTCCGGCCGTTCCGTCACCACGGCCCTTACGTCGCCCGCTTCAATAACTTCCTTTTTCAGCGTATAGCACAAAAGCTTTTCCAGTTCTTTGTCAATCGTCTCCATATCAAGCCCTGTCCTGCTCAAAAAAAGCTGTAAAACAGCCTTTGTAATTTTTTTCTTCTCCTTCCCAATCCTTCCAAGGATCCATTTCGTAACGAGCGCTTCATTCTGCGCTGCAAATTCAACTGCAGCGCCGGCTTTTTTTACAGATTTATAAGTCTTTGATCTTTTATCCACTTCTGATTCCACAAAAACAAAGCAGGTATGCGCATTTGCCTTTGGCAGATAATCCGCCAGAAGTTCACAGGAACTTTTAAAAAACCCACTGTCTTCCACCAAAATTACGCGCCGGTCTGCAAAAAACGGCATCGTCTCCGCCAAATCCACAAGCTCTCCTGCAGAAATGCCCTTTCCTTCGTAGGAAGAAAAATTCATCGTGTCTCCTTTCACTGCCAGCGCTGCCGTAAGCTTGTCGCGATACTGCCTTTTTAAATATGTTTCTTCTCCATAGAGCAGGTAACATGTCCTGAATTGTCCGTTTTTTATATCTTCATCAATTGTTTTCATAGATTTATTCTATCACAGCAAACCCTTCCGCTTCAAGATCCGCACCGGCAATTTTTACCTGCCCCAAATCTTTCGTCTTATAAATTCTGCATCCGGCGTCCAAAAGCCTCTGCACCGCGTCCTCTCCCGGATGTCCGTATCTGTTTTTTTTGGCGCATGAAATTACGGCTGTTTTCGGCCGTATTGCGCGCAGCAGCTCCTGACAGTTGGAGCCGTTTGAGCCATGGTGAGAAGCCTTATAAACGTCTACGTCCGGCAGCCTGTTCTCCCGGATCAGCTCCTTTTCCCGTCCGGCTCCAATGTCTCCTGCGAAAAAAGCCCTCATATGTTCGCTTTCAAATAAAAGAACCAGCGAATTTTCATTTCGATCCTCCGTTTCTCCTGCAGCTTTTCCGGAAAGACAGCGGATCTGCCAGTTTTCCTTTTTGCCTGTTACTCTGTCCCCTTTTCCCATTTTAAGAACCGGGATTTTCTTTTCTTCGGCAAGCTCTTTTAATTCCTGCCACGCCGCGTCTTTTGGCACGGACTCAGATACTGCCAGATGCAAAACAGGATAGCCGGCCTCCAGTATCTCCATCAGGCCATTGATATGATCCGCGTCACAGTGGCTGACAAACCAGTAATCCACGCGCCGGACTCCCCTGTATTTTAAAAATGGCAGTATGCGGTAGATCCCTACCTTTTTTACACTGACGCTGCCTCCGTCAAGAAAGACCGACGTACCGTCCCCTGTCGAAATATAAATTCCGTCTCCCTGCCCTACATCCAGAAAATCCAGTTCAAAATCTTTCTTCCCATTATTAAAAGCCAGAAGGAAAAACAGGGGAACCAAAAACGCAAAGGAAAATTTTTTTCCTTTTTTTCTAAAAAAGACAAAGAAAAAGAGCGCCGCAAACCACAACCCTATGCCAAAAAAAGACAATACGCCTGTAATCAAAGAAGCGTACGGCAATTTTAAAAAGACGCCGCAGACAAAATCAAATAAGAAAAGAATGACATTGCATGGATACAAAACGCACTTTCCAAAAAACGGAAAAAAGCATCCCAAAATTCCTCCAAACACTCCAAATCCCAGCAGTGCTCCCATCCAGGGCAGAACCACAAGATTAATAAAGACCGAATAGACGGATATTTCATAAAAAGACTGACACAGAACCGGAACTGTCACAACCTGAATGAAAAAGCTGACGCAAAATGTATCCTTCATCTTCTCCCATATCCATCTTACAATCTTTTTCCCATCCTCTTTCTGATCTGTTTCTTCTCTCCGCAAAGCCGCCTGTTCTGCAAGAGTGACGCCCAAAACAGCCCCAAACGACAGCAGGAACCCGGCATTATGCAAATACCCCGGATTTTTCACCGTAAGAGCCGCCGCCATAACAGCAAGCGCCGTAAGCCTGTCATAACTTCTGCCTCTGTATTTTGCATACATTAAAATCAAAAACATTCCTATGGCCCGGCTCTTTGAGACGCCAAATCCAACCAACTCCCCGTATCCCAGCATAAGGGCCGCGGCGGCCCCTCCTGAAAACAGGCAGCTTCTTCTGGTTTTTCGCAGAAAGCGATAAAGCGCCATGCCGAGCATAGAAATATGCAGGCCTGAAATGCTGTAAAAATGACTGATTCCGGCTTTTTGATAAATCTGCTTTCTCTTCGGATCCATCAGGTTTTTTTCTCCCAGCGTCATCGCCGCAAGCACGCCTGCGTCTTCTTCCGGCATAGCGCGCTGATAGCTCTCTTTTACCCTTTCCCGAAAAGAATATAGTTTTTCCCGAAAAACATTCTTTTTTCCGCCTGCAAAAACAACTTCTTCTCCCTCGACTTTAAAATCAATGCCAAGACTTTGATAATATGCTCTTTCGTTATAGCCTCCTTCATTTGCCGGCAGCAAAAATGTACGGATATTTCCTTTTACACACAGGATTTCGCCGATGAAATATGTTTCGGCTTTCAGATTTAATAAGATTTGATTACATGAATAATTTTTTTGATTGATCTGCACTCTGCAGTTTTTCAGATAAAACAGATTCTTCTCTTCTTCTGTTTCTTTTTGATAAATTTCGCCCTGCACCAGGCATCTTTGATTCTCTTTCAGCTCCGGCTCATAAACCAGACGAAACGAACGCCAAAAACCGCTGCAAAAAATGCCGCTGCAGGCAAACAGTATAAAAACGGCACACAAAACAGCCGTTTTTTTCACCTCTTTGCATTCCCTTCTGACAGAATGCGTCCATGCCGTTCCATACAAAACAAGTATGAACCACAGCAAAATCTGCCCATACTCCGCCGCAGCCGTTCCAAGCAAAAACGCCGCAGACAAAGAACAGACTTTTCTTTTGTACAAGTCTATTTGTCCCCTCCTTTATCTTTTTTCTGCTGCTCCACATAATCCAGATTTCTTTCATACAGTTTATCCAGAGGATATTCATCCCGGTAAACAATGCTTGTATCCCCTTTGACAGAAATCTGAACTTTACTGATATTCGGAAGCTCCGACAGTGAATTTACAATGGAGTAAATAACCACCGGCTCTTCCACATTATAATTCTGATTCAAAAAACTGCCGTCCAGGCTGACATAGCATACGCCGTCAAGCACAGATACGTTCATAAGTTTCGTTCCTTCCGGAATTGCAGGAACGGCGCGGCCGCTTTTCGGCCCTTCCAGAAGATGCTCCATCACCAGTTTTTCCATGGAAATATTGCTGCTGTAATGCACGTTTCTTGTTTCCTGAACCAGCTCTTTGCCTTTCTTATTGGAAAAATAAAGCGTCAAAACCGCTGATTCAATGGAATTAATCTGTTCTCCCGGATTCTCTACAAAGCTGTCGTTTGTCATTACGCCGACAGGGTTTCCGCTCTTGTCCGACAACGGAGCGTTTCCGACATAAAACGACAGATAATCCACACCGTCCGCCTGCATCATCGTACGGACAATCGCAGCCCTTGTCAGCACTTCCTCAACTCTGTCCATATTGCCGTACTCATTGCTAAAATACAGCGTCAGTAAGCTTTCTTCCAGCGTATATTCGAGTTCTTTTATATCGCTTGAAATCGGCTGCTTATATTCTGCGTCGCCGGAATCTGATGAAAGCTGCTGTATCAGTTCCTGAATCACTGCCTCTCTGTCCGACTCATCCGCTGTCACTTCGTATGACCTGGGAACGATTTTGGTGCTCTCTTTATTCAGATAATAGACCTGGTATTCCCTGTCCCCGTCCGATTTTTTCCCACAGCCGGCCAGCCCGGCAGCGGCCAGACAAAGCAGCAGGCAAAGAAAAACGGCCCGTTTCGTCTTCATAACAAAACCTCCTAAGACGTAATGTAAGTAAGAGGTATCCGGACATTAAAAATCGTCCCCTCTCCTTCCGTACTGAATACTTTTATGGCTCCCCGGTGCATCAGAATTGAATTCCTCGCAATTGCAAGCCCAAGGCCCGTACCGCCGATTTCTCTGGAATGGGATTTATCCACCCGGTAAAATCTTTCATAGATATGCTCTAACGAATCTTCCGGTATGCCGATTCCACTGTCTTCGACCTTTACATAAAAGTACTGATGATCCGCATTTAAAGTCACATGCACCCAGCCCTCCGGCTTATTGTACTTAATCCCGTTTTCCACCAGATTCGTAATGGCAAGCGTAAGCTTCACTTCATCCACCTCCGCGCTCACAGGCCGGAAACTTTCCAGAACAAGTTCAATGCGCTGCATTTCCGCAATCGGCCGCAGACGTTTTAAAATCAATTCCAAAAGTTCATTGATATTCACACTGGAAATATTCAAATCCGCCGCAGACCGGCTCATTTTCACCAGAGACAAAAGATCATTGATAATCTTTGTCTCCCGGTCAATTTCATTTCCAATGTCGCTCATAAACTCCTTATACAGCTCCAGCGGAACGTCCTCCTGCCCGTTTAAAGAATCCGCTAAAACTTTCATTGAAGTAAGCGGCGTCTTCAGTTCATGCGATACATTGGACACAAATTCTTCTCTGGACTCATCAATGACTTTCATTCTTCCAAA
Source organism: uncultured Lachnospiraceae bacterium (assembly GCA_910586645.1). Classification (GTDB taxonomy): domain Bacteria; phylum Bacillota; class Clostridia; order Lachnospirales; family Lachnospiraceae; genus Roseburia_B. The sequence continues at coordinate 14,487 of CAJUIS010000029.1, forward strand.
CAACTGGTTAAAACGGGAAGAAATCGTCTCTGTTTCTGTATAAGAAGCAATTTCCATTTTATCTTTATAACCGTCCTGAATTTCCACGATCTCATTTCCCATCCTGCGAAGCGGACGGACAAGCATCCTTGCAAGCGAAATCGCGATTAAAAGCGTCAGCATACCGCTGGCCAGTTCTATCACCCACGTACTGTTTTCCAGATATTCCTGATTGAGCACAATACTGTCCGTAGATACGCTGACCAGCAATACACCGACTGTTTCTTTGCTCTCCGCCTCAATCAGCGGAATTGTCATCTCAATATATCCGTTTTCGGAATCATGTTTGGAAATTTCCTCTCCGCGAAAGCTCCTTATCACTTCTTCCGATACAATCGTCTTTCCTTCATCCAGGGCATACGTATCCTTTATGATGTGGAAATTTCCGTCAATCACCATAATTCGTCCGTCGTAAATATTGGAAAGCTGGTTAATCTGGGAATTTACAATTTCAGAACTTGCGTCTTCCAGATAATTGTTAAAAACAATCTGGTTCGTCAGAATCTTTGCCTGACTTAACACATCCACGCTCCGGTTGGAAACGGCTTTCTTCCCATAAGAACTCAGCATTCCTATCCGCAGCACAAATGACGGCAAAATTCCAATCAGCAGAAACAAGAGAATTAAACGGAATTTCAAACTTTTCAGAAAGTCACGGATTGCTTTTTTTGACATCTTTTCCCCTTATTTGTGATTAACTTTGATAATAATATCCAACGCCCCACTTGGTATGGACGTATTTTGGCTCGCTTGGATTGCTTTCAATCTTCTCCCGCATCCTTCTGACATGGACGTCCACCGTCCGTACGTCTCCGGGGTACTCATATCCCCAGACCAGATTTAAAAGCCGCTCCCTGCTGTAGACTTTATTCGGATTTGTCACCAAAAGCTCCAACAGATCAAATTCTTTCGCCGTCAGGTTAATTTCTTTGCCCCTTACAAAAAGCCTTCTGCTCTCACAGTCCATCTTTAAATCACCGTCTTCAATGACAGATGTCTTTTCCGGTTTGGGTTTTCCCGTTGACACCCGCCGCATAATGGCTTTAATCCTGGCTTTTACCTCTAATATGTTAAATGGCTTTGTAATGTAATCATCCGCCCCATACTCAAGTCCAAGAATTTTATCCATGTCGTCTCCCTTTGCCGTCAGCATGACAATCGGTACGCTGGAAAATTCACGGATATGCTGACAAACCTCAAATCCATCCATTTTGGGCAGCATAACGTCCAGTAGAATCAGATCATACTCATGATCTGAAGCCAGACGAAGCGCTTCTTCCCCATCATATGCGCACTCCACTTCCATGCCATCCTGTTCCAGACTAAACCGGATGCCTTTCACAATTAATTTTTCATCATCTACAACAAGAACCTTTTTTGCCATTTCAACACCTCAATTTACAGTTATGTATTCTTTGATTTTGGAATAGACACCCTCTTTAATTCCTGTAATATTCATAATCTCTTCCACAGAGGAAAATCCGCCGTTTTCTTCTCTGTACGAAAGAATGCTCCTCGCTTTTGACTCTCCGATTCCCGGAAGCGTCATAAGCGCGCCGGCATCTGCAGTATTTAAATTTATTTTCCCGTCTGACGCCCCCGACGCAGCGGCTCCTTCTTTTTGCATGGGCGCTTCTTTTGCCTCTTCCTTTGTCAGTATGCGTATCATCTGCCCGTCTGATACTTCCTCCGCCTGATTTATGCTGTCTTCACATGCATTTTCCAAAAGCCCGCCTGCCGCCAGAACCGCTTCATAAACACGGCTTTTGGAAAAAAGCTGATACACGCCCGGATTTTTTACCGCCCCGCAGACATAGACGTAACATTCCTCAAAACTCTCTGTTTCACAGGATTCCTCCGACGCCGCCTCTGTCAAAGCTTCCTCTTTTTCCGTTCCCATATCCGCTTTCTCAAAATACGATTCGGAAGCCCCCATGCAGCCGGACAATAAAAGCGCCATGAAACAAATCGCCGTAAATATTTTTTTCTTCATTCGCATTACTCCTTTTCTCTGCTGATCCAAGGAGTCCTCAATGCCGATATGCTTATTCTAACGAATTTTTGCCGGGATTACAAGAGTTTATTTTCCCCGTCAAAGAAAAAACGGGCGCAGAATCATGCATCCATGATCTGCGCCCGTTGATTTCTGTGCGATTATTTGTAAAGTTCAACCAGCCTCAGTAAGTGCTCATAACGATCTTTTGCAGCCTGCTCAGATTCTGCAAACAGTTTCTCTGCACGATCCGGGAAGGATCTTGCCAGACGGCTGTAACGCGTCTCGTTATTTAAGAATTCCTGGTAAGTTCCGTCGCCCGGTTTTGAAGTCAGTGTAAACGGATTCTTGCCCTCTGCCTTTAATGCCGGATTGAAGGAGAAGAGATTCCAGTAACCTGATGCAACCGCTTTCTTCATCTCATCCTGGCAGCGGTTCATACCGCCTTTTACGCCGTGAAGCTCACATGGAGCATAACCGATAATAAGCGACGGGCCGTTATAAGCTTCCGCTTCTGCGATAACTTTCACTGCCTGCGCCATATTTGCGCCAAGAGCAATCTGAGCCACATAGACATAGCCATAGCTCATAGCGATTTCTGCAAGGCTCTTCTTTCCGATGTCTTTTCCGGAAGCGGCAAACTGGCAAACCTCACCGATATTGGAAGCCTTGGAAGCCTGGCCGCCTGTATTGGAATACATCTCGGTATCAAATACCATAACGTTTACATTCTCACCTGCGGCAAGTACGTGATCCAATCCGCCGAACCCAATATCATAAGCCCATCCGTCACCGCCAAAGATCCAGATGGATTTCTTTGCAAGATAATCTTTCTTGTCAAGAGCGGCCTGCGCGTCCGGGCATCCTGCCGCGGCAGCTTTTTCAAGCTCTGCAACAAGCGCGTCCGTTGCAGCGGCATTCGCTCTTGTATCGTCTTTCGTCTCCATGAATTTTGCAAATGCATCTTTTAATTCTGCTCCCGCCTGATCGGAAGAAGCGCATTTTTCCGCGCTGGCAATCGCCTGATCGCGAAGCACTTTCTGACCAATCTGCATACCAAAGCCATGCTCTGCATTATCCTCGAATAAAGAGTTCGCCCATGCCGGACCTTTTTTCGTGTCTTTATTCACCGTGTATGGCGACGTAGCAGCAGGGCCGCCCCAGATAGAGGAACATCCCGTCGCATTGGAAATATACATATGCTCGCCGAACAACTGTGTAATCAGACGTGCATAAGAAGTCTCTGCACAGCCTGCGCAGGAACCGGAGAACTCAAGCAGCGGCTGATTGAACTGGGAGCCTTTTACCGTATTGTCGGCCGGCATTCCCGGTTTCTTGCCTACGTTTGCAACCAGGTAATCGAATACCGGCTGCTCGTCTGCCTGTGACTCCTGCGGAACCATTTCAATTGCGCCTACCGGACATACGGTGATACATTCGCCGCATCCCATACAGTCAAGCGGAGATACGCTCATCGTATATTTGTATTCGCCTGCTTTTGGCTTCATATCAGCCAATTTGATATTCGCCGGAGCTGCTTTTACTTCTTCGTCGCTTAACATAAACGGACGGATTGTCGCATGAGAACATACGAACGCACACTGGTTACACTGGATACATTTCTCTGCGCTCCAGGTCGGAACCGTTACGGCTGTGCCGCGTTTCTCATATGCAGCGGCTCCAAGCTCAAACTGTCCGTCCGGATTCTCTGCAAATGCGGAAACCGGCAGGGAATCTCCATCCATTAAGGAAATCGGATCCATCAGATCCTCTACCATCTTCACCGTCTTCGGAAGTCCGGCATACGGCTTCTTCTCCGGATCTGCAGCCGGGTTCTTCCAGGAATCCGGAACTTCTACTTTATGTACAGCGTCAACGCCCGCGTCAATTGCCTTATAGTTCATCTCTACGATGGCGTCGCCTTTCTTGCCGTATGATTTCTTGGCAGCGGCTTTCATAAAGTCTACCGCATCGTTAATCGGCATTACATTCGCCAGTTTAAAGAATGCGGACTGTAAAATCGTATTGGTGCGTTTGCCCATTCCGATTTCAATCGCTTTATCGATTGCGTTGATCGTATATAACTGGATATTGTTGTCTGCAATGTATTTCTTTGCTTCCGCGTTTAAATGATGATCCAGCTCTTCATCCGACCACTGGCAGTTGATCATAAATACACCGCCCGGTTTTACATCCTGAACCATCTTAAAGCCTTTGTTGACATACGCCGGATTGTGGCATGCGACAAAGTCAGCCTGGTTGATGTAATATGGGCTTCTGATTGGTTTGTCGCCGAATCTCAAATGAGAAATCGTAACGCCGCCGGTCTTCTTGGAGTCATACTGGAAGTACGCCTGAATAAATTTGTCGGTATGATCGCCGATGATCTTTGTAGAGTTTTTATTTGCACCTACAGTGCCATCGCCGCCAAGTCCCCAGAATTTACACTCTACCGTACCTTCTGCAGCCGTGATTGGAGCAGGTTTCACTTCCGGTAAGCTCAAGTTCGTCACATCATCCACGATGCCGATTGTAAAGCGCGGTTTCGGATCGTCTTTTTCAAGCTCTTTGTATACTGCAAATACGCTTGATGGAGGCGTATCCTTAGAGCCGAGCCCGTAACGCCCTCCGGTCAGCACAACAGAGTCAAGACCCGCTTCGCGCAGCGTAGCGGCAACGTCTAAGAATAACGGATCTCCCAGAGATCCAGGCTCTTTCGTCCTGTCCAAAACAGCCACTTTCTTCGCTGTCTTCGGAAGAGCTTTGACAAATGCATCCGCTACCCACGGACGGTATAAACGAACCTTAATCAGTCCGACTTTTTCGCCTTTTGCCGTCAGGTAATCAATCACTTCTTCCGCAACGTCATTGATGGAACCCATCGCAACGATTACGCGGTCTGCATCTTCCGCTCCATAGTAATTGAACAGGCTGTAGTTTGTGCCGAGTTTCTCATTTACTTTGTTCATGTATTTCTCAACGATTGCAGGAAGCGCATCATAAACAGGGTTGCATGCCTCGCGGTGCTGGAAGAATACGTCTCCGTTCTCATGGGAACCGCGCATAGCCGGATGCTCCGGATTTAACGCATGATCGCGGAAAGCTTTAACCGCTTCCATATTGCACATTTCTTTTAAGTCTGCATAATCCCATTTCTCAATCTTCTGAATCTCATGGGATGTACGGAATCCGTCAAAGAAATTGATAAACGGAACTTTCCCTTCGATTGTCGCCAGATGGGCAACCGGGCTTAAATCCATAACTTCCTGTGTGTTTGTCTCACATAACATTGCAAAACCGGTCTGACGACAGGCATATACATCACTGTGGTCACCGAAAATATTTAAAGACTGTGTCGCTACGGTACGCGCAGATACGTCAAAAACGCAGGGAAGCTGCTCTCCGGCAATCTTATACATATTCGGGATCATAAGCAAAAGACCCTGAGATGCTGTAAACGTAGTCGTAAGCGCGCCTGCAGCAAGAGAACCGTGCACAGCGCCCGCAGCGCCTGCTTCTGATTCCATTTCCACTACTTTTACCTGGTTTCCAAAAATGTTTTCCTGTCCGGCAGCAGACCACTGATCCACTGTGTCAGCCATTGGGCTGGAAGGAGTAATGGGGTAAATAGCTGCAACATCCGTAAACGCGTACGCAACATGTGCGGCAGCCGTATTGCCATCCATTGACTGTTTTGCTCTTGACATTTGATTTCCTCCTTAAAAATTTAATGTTTTAAGTACCAAATATTGGCGGTTTTCACACCGTCTCTAATATATTACTATATAGTTCTTATGCCAAAAAATCAATACTTTCGACGACATTTTTTGTATAAATTTGTTCAAAATTTAATACTTTGCCGCTAAACAGCCGCAGACGTTCCGCTGCTAAAATCCCTTGTCAAAAGGTCGCTGTTTTCAAGAAAATCCATAATGTCTGTAAATCCAAGCCGCTCTAAAAGTTCTTTTACATAGGGGTTTTCCAGAGGAGTTCTGTATTTCGCCTCATCTCCATACTGATTGACGGATATTTCCCCTTCTTTTTTGTCCGCAAGGACTTTCGGCCCTCCGACACAGCCCCCGGCGCAGGCCATCCCTTCAAAAAAATTTGCGGCCGACTCCCCTTTCCTTACTTTCTCAATTAATTTTTTACAGGCCATCACACCATCCGCCTGTTCCGCTTTTACTTTCACCTTCTTTTCCGGATCAAGCTGTTCTACCGTCATCTGAACCGCTTCACTGACGCCGGACGTTCTGGCATAGATCCGTCCGGCTCTTGACGAATGCTCTCTGTCGTCTTCCTGCATTTCTTTCGGATCTAAATTTACCGCTTCAAAAAACTCCAAAACCTCCTGAAATGTCAGCACATAATCCACCGCGTCGGAAATATCCGGCTCTCTTGCCTCTTTCTTTTTTGCCATGCACGGCCCGATAAATACTGTAACCGCATTCGGATGCAGCTTTTTCACCACTCTGCCTGCGGCAATCATCGGAGAAACAGCCCCCGGCACATGCCCGGCAAGTTCCTGGTATATGCTTCGAATCATGGCAATCCAGACAGGACAGCAGCAGCTCGTAAGCTGGAAATCCCCTTCTTTCTGCACATGATGGTCAAATTCCAGAGCCTCTTTTAAGGTCAGAATATCTGCAAACGCCGCCACTTCCACCATTCCCTGAAAACCAATCCTTTTAAACGCAGACCTGAGCTGCCCCGCGGTTGTTTCTTTTCCGTACTGCCCGGCAAACGCAGGCGCAATCAATGCATACACTTCTTTCTCTCTGTCGCAAAGCGCGTCTAAAACAGGATAAATCTCCCTGTTTTCCATCAGACGCCCCATTTTGCAGACGTCCACACAGGCTCCGCATCCCGTACATTTTTGTGGATCAATGTAAATTTTCCCCTGTATCTTTTCAATTGCGTCAAAAATGCAGCTATCCTGACAGGAGCTTTCCCCTCCGCAGGAATCACAGCTCCCCTTAGCGACCACCGGTGCGTATTTTTCCGGATGGAGCAGACAATCCATTGGATAGTTATCGTATTCCCCCGTCAGATCTCTGCCCTTTTCCTGCTCCTGTTCTAAAATTTCCCGATACAATTCCTGTAATGTTTTCATCCTGTCTCATACCTTCCTATATATTATATGTACAAGTATGGACAAAATGACAGTTTTTTAAACGTGAATCAAGCCGCCCTATTTTCCAAGCGCCGTCTTTCTTTTTACTTCCGTGCTCTGCTCATAACATGCAAACGCGCCGTCTACAAGCTTTTTGTCCGGCTTCGGCGTAAAAAGGCTTACCGCAGGCACAATCACAATGCCTGCCAGCATGGCAATGGCTCCGCAGTTAATCGGCGACTGCATGATTGCAGGAAAAGACTCTTTCAGGAAAATATTGCCAATCATCAGGACAGATCCAAAGAGAAAGCATACCCAGCAGGAAGCTTTTGTCACCCACTTTGCATACAAAGCATACATAAAAGGCGCCAGAAAAGCTCCTGCAAGAGCCCCCCATGAAACGCCCATAAGCTGGGCGATAAACGTCACGGAGCTCTTATACTGAATCAGCGCCAAAACAGAAGAAATCGCAATAAATACAACAATCAAAAGGCGCATACAAAACACCTGTTTTTTATCATTCATTTTCTTAAATACAACTACTTTCAGAAAGTCAATTGTAAGTGTGGAGCTGGAAGCCATCACAAGCGAAGAAAGCGTAGACATAGACGCTGAAAGCACAAGAATTACCACAAGGGCAATCAGCATGGGGGAAAGCCCTGAAAGCATTGTCGGGATAATGGAATCGTACCCGTTTGCAGCCACGTCAATCTGATCGGAAAACAGCCTTCCAAAGCCTCCAAGGAAATAACAGCCTCCGGAAACCACCAAAGCAAACAGCGTGGACAGGATCGTGCCTTTTTTAATGGCCTCCTCATCTTTAATCGCATAAAACTTCTGCACCATCTGCGGCAGCCCCCATGTGCCCAGAGAAGTCAGGATCACGACAAACAGAAGGTTTAAAGGATCCGGCCCAAAAAACGAAGCGAAAACGCCCGGCGTTTTTGTAACCGTCTGATCTGTAACCTGCGCCAGCCCGTCGAGCGCCGCCATAAACCCTCCTTTGCCGCTTAATACTGCGGCAATTACAGAGACAATGCCCACCAGCATGATAATGCCCTGAATAAAGTCATTGATTGCCGTAGCCATATATCCTCCTGCAATCACATAAATCGCCGTAAGCACAGCCATTAAAATAATGCAGACAGAATAATCAATATGAAACGCCATTCCAAACAGCCGGGAAAGGCCATTGTACAAAGAAGCAGTATAAGGAATTAAAAAAATAAAAATTATGACGGAGGCGCCTATTTTCAAGGGAACGCTTCCAAAACGCTCTCCAAAAAACTGCGGCATTGTGGCGGATTCCAGATGCTGTGTCATAATGCGCGTCCTGCGTCCCAAAACAACCCACGCCAAAAGCGACCCAATAATCGCATTTCCAATTCCCGCCCAGGTAGCGGCAACGCCGAACCTCCATCCAAACTGTCCCGCATAACCGACAAACACAACTGCGGAAAAATAAGACGTGCCATAAGCAAACGCTGTCAGCCACGGCCCTACAGAACGGCCTCCAAGCACAAAACCATTGACATCCGTAGCATGTTTGCGGCAGTAAAGCCCGATGCCAATCAATACGGCAAAATAAATAATCAATAAAAATAGTTTCATAACGTCCTCCCTGTAAATTTTGATTCAATTTAGCGCTTCAAAGCTTTTATGTCTTGAAACTTTAAAGCATTAAAGTAAATATAGCACAGGCAGACAGAATATGCAACATTTCTGTAAAAATATAATTGTCTTTCCATTTCAACCGCAGCCAGAGAACGCATAAAAACAGAGTGGAAACTATGACTTTTCCACTCTGTATGCCTGAAACATATCTTTCTGTCATTTTGCAGCCTTCTGCGCGCCGCTGTTTTCTTTCATCAGCCGGTTATTTTGTTATCTGCCCGGCGTTCAATCCTGCTTTTTTCAGAATCTTCTTATATTTTTTCAACTGTCCGGACGGAACTTTCACTTTCAGATTTGATTTGGTTCCCTTGAACGCCCGTTTGCCTGCGGAATTAAGCTTTGTTGACTGAATCGTTGCTTTACCAAGTTTTCTGCACCCGCTAAATGCGCTCTTTCCGATTGTGGTCAGACTTGATTTTGAGGTTTTGCCAATGGTAACTGCCGTAATCTTACTGCAGCCGGAGAATGCGCTTGCTCCAATCGTCTTTACACTGTCCGGCAGGGCAAGCGTCTTTTTTAAAGAGACGCATCCTTTGAATGCGCCTGTTCCAATCGTTTTTACATTGGCTCCAATCGTCAGGCTCTTCATTTTCTTATTGTTCTGCATTGCCTTTGCCCCGATGGAAGTTACTTTATATTTCACGCCGTCCGTACCTGTGACCGTGTCAATCACTATTTTTGCGGCCGCGGATTTTAACGTTTTCAATTCCACTTCCTCTCCGGCCTTTGTTACTTTATAAGTTCCTCCCCCAACCGTAAATGTTTTGCCTTTTGCAAACGGCGTCTGTACCGGCGTCTGATTTTCATCACTTCCTGAATTGCTGCCATTGTTGTTTCCGCTGTTATTGCCGCCACTGTTATTATCGCCGCCATTGTTATTATCGCCGCCGCTGTTGTTATCGTCACCGTCGTCGGGATCTGGGCTGACGGGAGGAACATAATTGTAATGCATAGCCGCCTTCGACACTGCAGACGCCGTATCGCCTATTTTGCTTATGCCGTTCCACTGCTCCTGCGTCCCGGTAAAGTATATATCGTTCAGAGGACAAGATGAAAATGCTGCCATCCCTATTGTCGTTACGCTGTCAGGAATTATGACAGTGGTAAAAACAGAACAGGAAGCAAATGCTGACGCTTCTATACTTTCCGCGCCTTGCGGAATTTCCAATCCGGCGAGCGACAGACAATTCTGGAACATCCCCTCGCTAATGCGGTTTATACTCCTGGGAAGCGTTACCCGCATCAGATAATAGCACCCCATAAACATATTGTCGCCCAACTGTACCCGCTTGCTGCCAGGAGCGAATGTTACGCTTGTCAATGACTGGCATTGCAAAAATGCGGCTGCGCCCACCTCCCCAATACTGGCAGGCAGCGATATAGAAGCCAGCTTATCACAAGAGCGGAACGCATTTTGCCCGATTGTTTCCACCCCTTCGGAAACAGTCGCCAAACTAAGGTTTCGACACGCACGGAAAGCGCTTTCACCAATGGTTTTCACGCTGGAAGGAATGATTACGGAAATGAGAGAAGAATCTTTAAACGCATTGTTTCCAATTGCCGTCACACTGGAAGAAATCTCTATGCTCAAAACCCCACAGTTCAGAAAAGCGCAGGAACCAATGCCGGTAACGCCGTCTCCGATAATAATCTTCTTAATCTGGCTGCCTCTGCCATTCCACGGCTGATCCTCAGCGCTGCCAAAATCCGGCATGGCTCCCCTGCCGGAAATTGTCATTGTGCCCGCCTTTGTCAAATTCCATGCAAGCCCTCCGTCAAGCGTTCCAGATGCAATTGATACATTGGCGTCCGGATCATCCGGCGGAACATAGCCTTCCGGGTAACGGGTAATATAGTGGCTGGTGTTTCTCATTACTTCTTCCTTGGAAATCGCCCGTCCCCAGTGCACCCTGCCTTTGTGATCTCCGGTACTGATGTTTCCTTCAGCGACAACCACGCCGGCGTCGTTTACTTCAAGCACAATCACCGTATGGGCGTCATTGCTTACACGCAGGATATCTCCGGCTTTTATGTCCTCAAACGCAAATCCGCCCGGTGCGTACATCCTGGCAGGCAGATTGCCAAACGCCTCATCGCTGAGTATAAAGGCAAAGGCTACGCAGCCTACGGCGCTGATCCTGCTTCCGCCAAGGTTTCCGCCTTTCCAATAGTAATATCCCTTCGAGTCCGAATAAGGCTCATAATCAGTCCAGATTGTCCCTTCCTTATACTCATCCCTGTCTTTTAGTGCAATCATGGCCTCAAATGCTTCCGCCGGGGAAGGAATTTCACTGTCACGAACGTCAGGTTTGGACACGGCTTTTTCCATACGGGCGCCTTCCTGCCGTAAAGGCTCTTTTTGCCCTGCGTATGCCGCTGACTGGGAAGAAATGCATAAGCACAGTGCAAAGACAATTGAGAGAATTCTTTTTTTCAATTTTACAACCTCCTGGATTTAAATTTGGGAAAACTCTTATCGGATAATATTCCCCTTATGAATATATTGTCATTTTTCTGCCTTGTCAACAGGAATAACCGCATTCAAACCTGTCATTCAGAATGCATTTGAAAATTTGTTCCCACCATCTGCACGTCCCTCTTTAACACACCTGTCAGAAAGCAATTTTCAAACACACTCTGGACAGAAGAAAAAAAACGTAGTATATTAAAATGTGTAATTTTCCCAACCCCAATCTGTCAGGAGCAGCCTGCCAGTTGTCCGGCATAGGAAAAATTTTCTAACATTTAATTAAATTAAATTTAAAAGAAATCGTATTGCTCTTATCTGATACGAATACAGCACATCAACCGCACAGGATATTCCCATACCAGTTCCAGGTCAAATGCGCAGTCAAACGGCACAAAATATTCGCCAGATAGCAGCAATTGATTTCAAAAATCTATTCTATTTTATGTGGAGGATATCCTATGAAATTTCTTACAAACAAAAAGCTCGCCACACGCATTGGCATCA
>CAJUIS010000030.1 GCA_910586645.1 uncultured Lachnospiraceae bacterium
GAAAGAATAAGTGCATAACCATCATTTCTACTGGCTATACACTTATTATACGAGGTAAAAAGACATGAAAAATATAACAAACGAAGAACTGCTGTCTTTCATTGAGAAAGCCACTGCCGGGGACAAAGAATCCCTGGAAACCGTCATACTGAGCGTACAGGATTTGGTGTTTAACTTATCCCTGCGTATGCTCGGCTCTTTCCCAGACGCGGAGGACGCCACGCAGGATATTCTCCTGAAAATTATAACCCATTTATCCTCTTTCAAAGGAGAATGCGCCTTTTCCACCTGGGCATTCCGCATTGCGACAAACCATCTGAAAAACTATCAGAAGCATATGTTCGCAAAATTTCCCCTCAGCTTTGAATTTTATGGAGACGACATTAAAAACGGAAAAATTGACGATATTCCGGATCTTGCGCAGAACGTAGAAAAATCCATTTTGGCAGAGGAGCTTAAGCTCTCCTGCACAAACGTCATGCTCCAATGCCTCGACACCGAAAGCAGATGTATTTTTATTTTAGGAACCATGTTTAAGACAGACAGCCGCATTGCGGGCGATATTTTGGGCGTCACTCCTGAAGCCTATCGCCAACGGCTTTCGAGAACCCGCAGAAAGATGGCGGATTTTTTAAAGGAATACTGCGGCGAATGCGGGAGAGGGATATGTCATTGCTCAAACAGAGTAAATTACGCCATCCAAAATCGCAGAATCAACCCCAAGCAGTTAGACTTCACGAACGCTGTCCCTATGGAAACAATTATGGAAGTAAAAGAAGCTATGGAGGATATTGACAATCTTTCACAGGAGTTCTCTTTTTACAAAAACTATCAGTCACCGGAAAGCCTAAAAAAATTCATTCAGAAATTTTTAGACGGAACGTCATATTCCATTGTCTCAAACGCGTAGGAGGTTTTGCAAATGAATACACAGCTTATTTTAAAATATCTTTCTGATTTGAGTGAAAATAACAACCGTGAATGGTATCATGCGCATAAAGCAGAAAACAAAGCGGCAAACACAGAATTTGAAGCGTTAATCCAGGCGCTTATCTTTCATATCGGAAAGTTTGACAGCAGCGTGCTGCACAATGAACCAAAAAGCCTTACCTTTAAGCTGGTGCGGGATACCCGGTTCAGCCATGACAAATCGCCCTATAATCCGGCTTTTCGCGCACATATTTCGTCACAGGGAAAACTGCCGGTTCCTGTCGGTTATTATCTTATGATAAAACCTGGCGGACAGTCCTTTTTAGGAGGAGGCTTGTTTGCAGATATGTTCAAAGACGCAACAAAAATGGTGCGGGACTATATTATTCAAAACGGTAAAGAATTAGAAGACATTATCAAAGAGCCTGAATTTCAGAAATATTTCACGGTGCAGGGATCGGCGCTCAAAAATATTCCGGCCGGATATGACAAAAGCCACCCGCAGGCGGAATACTTAAAGTTTAAAAGCTGGTATCTGGAATATCCGCTCAAAGACGAAGAGCTTCACGACGCCGAATCATTTCTCACAAAGGCAACTGAAGTTTTCCGCATTATGAAACCATTTAATGACTATTTGAACAAAGCGCTTGCAGGTTTTCAGATGCCGGCAAGATGACGGGTCATCCAAATCTGCGGTTAATGACAGGCTGTGGGTGCAGACGATTTCTTGGACTAGCTAACCTGCTTGTTTTTTTCTAGCTTGTTCCTAATTATGAGGTTTTTATTGTTTACATCGGCAAATCCCGATCTTCCACTGTCTTCATATTTTTCCACCGCTTTTCCATAAACTTATCCGGATACTGTTCGTCTAAAAACGCTTCAAATGGATTCGATGGGTTTAAAGCAGCGTCTCTTGTCCCATACCGCAGCATGGCAGCCATAGTCAAAACTGCATTGCACACCATAAAAACCAAAAACAGCCATGTTAAAAGCTTCCCTATTAAATGCGGCAGGGATTCAATCAGGCCAGACAGACAGGGATAAATTTCTTTCACCCAAATTACGGCAAGCGTTCCCCAAAAAAAGCAAAAGAGCACATTCGTCCGGCCGCCAATATTCAGCGGCATATCGCTGTAATCCCAAAACACCGTGCCAAACAAAGCCTCCGTGATTACGCTGCAGCTATATTCATACACGCCGCCTACCACAAACCCGGCTGCAAATACATACCTGTCATTCTTTTTTGCAAGATGCTGCAAAGCCACCGTCAAAAGCGCGGCTCCGGCTCCCCAGACAAAACTGAACGGCCCGTATAAAACGCTTGAGCGGCTCATCCAAACGCCTGCAGTCACACGGCAATAGAGCATTTCAATCAAATCTCCCAGAAACGAAGAAAGAAAAAAGACCCAGATCAATTTATCCAGGCAAAATCCCTGTGCAAATCTGCAGCGCTCCTGTTCAGTGGAACTCATTTCCCAAAAACCCGGATACGCCTTTTGCAGCCTTTTTCGGACAGAATCAGAAATCCACCGGATCACCCTGTTCCATACCCCATTTTTTTGACGCGCTTCGTATTTCTCTGTTTTTCCAGTCCGAACAGCATAAAAAACCGCTGAAAAATCCATGGCCATTGCAAAACATGCAATGGCCGCGATAAGATTTTTCACTGTCACAGGGATTAGCAGTGTAACCCCAATCAAAAGCGGATGCACAACAAGATATGTGATATAATAGACAGCCGCAATCAAAACGCCTGTTACGGCTCCTATTTTATTTCCCGAAAGAAGACCGTCATGCCCGCTTTCCCACTTTACGCTTTTCCCAACCTGCGCCGTAAACTCATCTGCCGTCCGCTCAGCAACAGACGCGACGACAACAACCACAAAAAACTGTACCGCGTAATGCCCATTCAAATGGGGCAGCACGACAATCAAAACACTAAAAGCAATGCCATACAAAGGAATCAAAGGAGCCGACAAAAAACCCCTGTTACGAAACTGCTTCCTTAAAACGGCGCAAAATCCCACTTCCATAATCCAGCCCATAAATGAGTAAAACAAAAAATACCAGATAAAATCTGTCACTTTATCTTCCTCCGCTACATAGTAATCCATCCAAGCACACTTGCAATTGAACTAATCAAAATAATTACAATGCAGATCGGCGCAAGATACCGCATGAAAAAACAATATATCTTTTTCCGCTTAAAATCCGAAGACTGTTCCACTTCACGCGCAATTTTTTCAAGTCCAACGACACGAGTGACAAGAATGCATGTGGCAAGAGCCGCCACAGGCATCATCAGCGAATTTGTCAGAAAATCGAAAAAGTCAAGAATCGACATTCCAAGCAGCGTAACAAAATCAAGCGCACCGAACCCAAGCGCAGAGGCAGAGCCAAACAAAAGAATAATCGCCCCCATCAGAAGCGCAGACTTGCGCCGGCTGAACCCAAGCTGATCCTCAAACGTAGATACGCCGGATTCCGCCAGGGAAATCGCACTTGTAACCGCCGCAAGCAGTACCAGAAGGAAAAATAAAATTCCGGCTCCCATCCCAAAGCCCATACTTGCAAACACCTTTGGAATCGTAATAAACATCAGTGAAGGCCCTGCCTTTAACGTATCCGGATCTCCGCCTGAAAACGCAAACACAGCCGGAATAATCATAAGTCCCGCCAGCATCGCAATCGCCGTATCAAACACTTCCACCTGTTTTGTGGATTTTTCAATGTCCACGTCTTCTTTTATGTAAGAACCATAGGTATACAATATACCCATGGCAATCGACAGGGAATAGAACATCTGCCCCATAGCCGCAACGACCGTCATCCAGGAAAAATTTTTAAAATTCGGAATCAGGAAATATTTCACGCCTTCAAGCGCTCCCGGCCTCGTCATAGAATAAACAGCGACAAACAATGCAAGAACCACAAGCAGAGGCATCATAATCTTGGAAACGCGCTCCACGCCCTGCTTGACCCCGGCAAATAAGACCGCAATAACCATCAGGCCAAATAAAAGAAACCAAAATTCCGCTTCAAATCCATTTGAAATAAACCCGGCAAAATAATTGTCTCCGGCCAAAGCTTTTGTACCGCCCCGCAGATATTCAAACAAATATTTTACGACCCATCCTCCAATTACACTGTAATAGGGCACAATCAGCATCGGAATCACAGCGTTGATCCAGCCGCCCAACCGAAACGGCAGGCTTTTTCCAAACGTCCCAAACGCTCCCACCGGACTCCTCTTTGTCATACGTCCAAGCGCTGTCTCCGATACAATTAATGCATAGCCAAACGTCAGCATCAATACCAGATACGTCAGAAGAAAAATACCGCCGCCGTATTTCGCCGCCAGATAAGGAAACCTCCAGATATTTCCAAGGCCGACAGCCGATCCTGCAACAGCCAGCACATAACCAAGTTTCCCGGAAAAACTGCTGCGATCCTTCGCCGTCTGCCGCGAAGGCTCTGCATTTCCATTTTTTCCCATGTTAAAAACCTCCCCAAATCATAAATCCTGTATTTTAAGAACAGTCATACCGGAATGTCCCTAAGGACGTACTGTTTGATTATCATAACACGAACCGCACAGGCAGGCAATGATTTTATTTCCCAATGAATCTGGTTTTTCCAAATAAAAAAGAGCAGAAAACGCATATTCTGCATCTTAAGCCCTTTTTAAAGAAAATTTTCAAATGCCATCTTACCAGAGTTCCGCCAGCTCATAAATCAATTTCTCTGTCTTTTCCCATCCCAGGCACGGATCGGTAATCGACTTGCCGTAACAGTGCCCGTTCACTGCCTGCGCCCCATCTTCCAGATAGCTTTCAATCATCAATCCCTTTACAATCTTCCGTATCTCTGCAGACACTCTGCAGCTATGCATAATATCTTTACTGATACGAATCTGCTCAAGAAACTTTTTCCCGGAATTGGAGTGGTTCGTGTCAATGACCACTGCCGGATTCGAAATCTCTTTTTCTCCATATAATTCAAGAAGCTGTTTTAAATCTTCATAATGATAATTTGGAATATTGCGTCCAAATTTATCTACATAACCGCGCAGGATCGCATGCGTATAGGGATTTCCTCCTGTCTTTACTTCCCATCCCCGATAAAGAAACGTATGGCTGCACTGCGCCGCAATAATGGAATTCATCATTACGGTAAGATCTCCGCCCGTCGGATTTTTCATGCCGACCGGAATCCCAACGCCGCTTGCCGTCAGCCTGTGCTGCTGATCCTCCGCTGATCTGGCTCCTACCGCCACATAAGAAAGAAGATCTGACAAATATCTGTGGTTTTCCGGATAAAGCATCTCGTCTGCACAGGTAAAGCCCGTCTCCTCCACTGCCCGCATATGCATCTGGCGAATGGCGATAATCCCCTTTAGCATATCCGGTTTTTTCTCTGGATCCGGCTGATGCAGCATCCCTTTATACCCAACGCCTATCGTCCTTGGCTTATTCGTATAAATTCTTGGAACAATAACAATCTTATCAGACACTTTATCCTGAACGTTCCTAAGCCTTGAAATATAGTCTATCACCGCGTCTTCATGATCGGCCGAACACGGCCCTATAACTAAAAGCAGCCTGTCGTCTTTCCCTTCAAAAATCCTGCAGATTTCCTCATCCCGTCTGCTCTTCACATCTGCAATCCGCCCGCTTACAGGAAACTGCTGCTTTAACTCATCCGGCGCCGGCAGCTTCCGTAAAAATTCCATTTCCATCTCCATAATGTACCTCCAGTATTTTTTCACTTCAACGCGCTAAAGCGTCAGTGCACTGTATGTATGATACATCTCAGAAACGATATTGTCAACCTTTGAATGTCAAATATAAAGAAAAACAGAATGAGTCCCAAAAATTAATTTTCCCTGCATACAAAAACTGAGGGCAACATCTCTTTTACCACGTCTTTATCCATAGTATGCGCATACCTGCTTTTAAAAAGATGCATGCTAAAAATCAGGTTTCCTTTAAGATTTTCCGGCATTTTCTCCTCTTCTATGCGCTGCTGAAGCAATCTGGCCATCTCAAGATATTCAGAAACTTTGTCTTTGAGCCTTCCCTTGCCATATTTCGCAAGCGCATTTGCCGTCTTTTTATATTCCTGCACCATAAGCTTTTCAAATTCCCGCTGCCTTTCTATCCACATTTCATATCCTTCTGACAGTTTTTTATATGCATCGTCCAGAAGCTTTAACTCTTCTTCTTTTGTCAGCAAGCGGTACCCTTCCGGACTGTCTGCGTCCGCTTCGTACATCGCTCTGGTTCCGTCCGCATATCCCCGGACAATTTCATCGTACATCAGGGCATACGCTTCCAGAATGCTTTGTGCGGCGTCCTCTTTTGTGACACTCCCTTTTTCGTTCTCTTTCTGCCGGTTTATCTCATGGAATTCGCCCCGGAACAAACGATTGGCAGACGTAATAATTATGCCGTCTTTCAGGGATTTTTCAAAGCTTTCCTCTTCTTTCGCCTTGTTCTTCTGAGCCGCAATCATTTCGCTCCGGTACTTTTCCAGTCCCTCTTTCGAAATTGCAACGCTGACAGGCTCCTGATCTGATGCTGCCTGAAATGTGCTTTTTCTCTGCTTTTCTTCTTTATTTCCGGTCTGCGCAATACGAAACAAATGATACGCGTCATGCCCTTTTTGAACCACCATTTTTCCCATCCTCCTCTGCGCTTTACGCCGAAAATACTCTGTCTTTTCCGGCATATATTCTGCATTTATTATAACAAAAAAGAAAAAACTCTGTCAATTCCATAACAAGGCTATTTTTTTCTGTTTTCCCATACTTTTGCCAGAATATCTTTCAAAACCAGAAACGCATCCCGTTTTTCATATCCGTGCGCTTTGCACAGCTCATCCTGATAACAAAGCAAATTTTCTTAACATTTCCCAAATCTTAAAATCTCCGCAGCGCTTTGTCACAAAACAAAAAAAACTTCCGCCACTTTTTGAAAGAACCATCGGTAATTCACTTTTTCCAGGGAAGCTTCTGTACACAGCTTCCTTTCCCACAGGACTTTTCCGTCCAAAAGATAACGGATCTTTCCTATCTGCTGCCCCTGACGCACCGGCGCTTTTAATTTCTTCTCTACATTACACTCCACCTTAACGGTTTCCCCTTCTTTCATCAGAAGTTCCGGAGCTTTACTGTGATCCCGGACAGATACGCAGACAGACGCCTTCCCATATAAATGCCGGGTCTGCGCTTCTTCCACAGGAATCTTTTTCAACCATTCTTTGGAAACCGGCTCGGCAGACAAATCTTTTTTCTGATAATTTGAAAGTCCATACTTCATCAGTTTTTTTGTGTCCGACCATTTATAGCTCTTATTATTCGGCCATCCGCAGGCAAGCAGAGAAACTGCAAACGTCCGTCCGTCCCGCTCTAACGCTCCGACATAACAGTATCCCGCTTTCCCGGTAAATCCCGTTTTGCCGGAAAGGGCTCCATCCATCATCTTTAAAAACGCATTGTGGTTTGTACAGGAAAAACTGCGTGTTCCGGCGGAATTGGTAAAACTGTAAGACGGCGTTCTTGTAATTTCCAGAAATGCATCTTTTTTCGGAGACTTTTTGATGCAGTAACTCATGATCAAAGCCAAATCTACGGCTGTCGTTGAATGCATCACCGTTTTTGTCCCTTCTTCCGAGGTAATTTCTTTCTGGGAATCCAGGCCGTTCGGCGTAATGAAATATGTGTTTTTACAGCCGATTTCCTGCGCTTTCTGATTCATCATATCCGCAAATCCCTCCACACTGCCCCCAATATGCTCGGCAATCGCAACGGCGGAATCATTATGAGACTCAAGCATCAGAGAATACAGCAAATCATTCAGACGAAACGTCTCCCCTTTCTGCATATGAAGCTTTACCTTTGGCATAGAAGCCGCATAATCTGACACTTCCGCCAAATCCTCCATATTTCCGCGCTCCAGAGCCAGAATGCAGGTCATAATTTTTGTCGTACTTGCCATTGGAAGTATGGCCTCTGCGTTTTTTCCAAATAAAACACGCCCGGAGTCAGCGTCCATCAGGACTGCCGACTGGGCGTATAGTTCACTTTCCTCTATGGTTGTCTTTGCTTCCTGTCCCATACAGGACTCCCCGTCAGACAATACGAGGAAAAAATTTACTGCAATCAGGAAAAAATACAATAAAACACGTTTCATAGCTTCCATCCATATCTGCAACATTACTGCATTTTATGCCGCTGATTTATGATTTATGATGCTTCTTCGAACTGTGAATTATAAAGCTCCGCATAAAAGCCCTGCCGCTGCATCAGCTCTTTATGGCTTCCCTGCTCCACAATATCCCCTTCTTTCATAACAAGGATCAAATCCGCATCACGAATGGTCGAAAGCCTGTGCGCAATCACAAAACTGGTCCGTCCACGCATCAGATTATCCATAGCTTTTTGAATCCGCACCTCCGTTCTCGTATCCACGGAAGACGTCGCCTCATCCAATATTAAAATTCTGTTGTCTGCAAGAATGGCGCGGGCAATCGTAAGAAGCTGCTTTTGCCCCTGGGAAACATTGCTTGCGTCTTCATTCAGCTCCATATCATAACCGCCGGGAAGCGTCTGGATAAAATGATGGGCATATGCCGCCTTCGCCGCCGCAACCACTTCTTCGTCCGTCGCATCCAGCCTTCCGTAACGAATATTTTCCATAATGCTGCCCTTAAACAACCATGTGTCCTGCAAAACCATGCCGAACGCGTCCCTTAACTCCCTGCGGTTGAAATCCCGGATGTCATGGCCGTCAATTTGGATGCTTCCCTTATCCACATCATAAAAGCGCATCAAAAGCTTGACCATTGTCGTTTTTCCGGCGCCCGTCGGGCCTACAATTGCAATTTTCTGTCCCGGCTCCACTTTGGCTGAAAAATCATGGATAATCGTCTGATTCTTATCATATCCAAAACTTACATGCTCAAAATCCACGCTTCCCTGCAGCCCCTCAAGCGACGCCGGATTCTCGGCAGTCTGGCTTTCCTCTTCTTCCTCCAAAAACTCAAATACACGTTCTGAAGCCGCCGTCATTGACTGCACCTGGCTAATCACCTGTGCAATCTGCTGGATCGGCTGCGTAAAATTCTTGACGTACTGAATAAACGCCTGAATGTCTCCAATGCCGATTGCTCCGCGAATCGCTAACATTCCTCCGGAAATCGCAACGCCCGCATAACCAAGATTTCCAACAAAAATCATAATCGGATGCATCATGCCGGACAAAAACTGTGATTTCCAGGCGGATTCATAAAGTATCTGATTCGTTTCATTAAATTCGCGGATTGTCTCCTCTTCTTTATTGAACGCCTTTATAACAAGATGGCCTCCATAAGTTTCCTCTACCTGGCCGTTGATATGCCCCAGGTATTCCTGCTGCGTCTTGAAATGCTTCTGCGAAAATTTAATGACAAGAGAGACAAGAATTGCCGAAACAGGAAGGATCACCAATGCAATTAAGGTCATCAGAGGTGAAATGGAAACCATCATCACAAGCGTTCCGATTAACGTTGTAACCGACGTGATAATCGTCGTAACGCTCTGGCTCAATCCCATGCCAAGCGTATCCACGTCATTTGTAATTCTGGAAAGCACTTCCCCATACGTTCTGCTTTCAAAATATTTCATTGGCATACGATGGATTTTCTCTGAAATCTCTTTCCGCATCCGGTAACAGACTTTCTGTGTAATTCCCGTCATAATCCATCCCTGGCAAAACGAAAACGCCGAGCTTGCCAGATAAAGCCCCAGTGTAAGCAGAAGAATTTTTGCAATGCGCCCGAAATCAATTCCGCCGGTTCCTGCAATCTTTCCCATCAAACCTTCTGAAAGCGCCGTCGTCGCCATACCCATAATCTTTGGACCCACAACGGAAAACACTGTAGAGCAGGCTGCCAGAACCATAACAATCCAGATTGCAATCCTGTATCTGCCAATATAAGCAAAAAGCTTGCCAAAAGACCCTTTAAAATCCTTCGCCTTTTCGCCCGGCATCATGCCGCCATGCATAGGGCCTCCAGGACCCGGTCCGCGTCCGCGTGCTTTTAACTGTGCGCTTCTTTCCTCACTCATGCAAATCCTCCTCTCTTATGCCAAGTTCCTTTGCCGATAACTGAGATTTGGCAATCTGCCGGTAAACATCACAATTTATAAGCAGCTCTTCATGCGTTCCCCTTCCTGCAATTTTCCCTTCATCCAAAACGAGAATCTGGCTGGCGTGAAGAATTGTGCTGATTCTCTGAGCCACAATAATCACCGTGCTGTTTTTCACCTTCTTTTCCAGCGCTTTTCTGAGCTTTACATCCGTTTTCATATCCAATGCAGAAAAACTGTCGTCAAAAACATAAATTTGCGGCTGTTTGGCAATCGCTCTTGCAATGGCAAGACGCTGCTTCTGCCCGCCGGACACATTGCTGCCGCCCTGGGCAATCGGACTTTCATAGCCTTCGCTTTTTTCTTCAATAAATTCCGCCGCCTGCGCGATTTCAGCCGCTTCCCGTATCTGTTCGTCACTGGCATTTTTGCTACCAAACCGCAGATTGGATGCAATCGTCCCGGAAAATAGAACCCCTTTCTGCGGCACAAATCCTATTTCATCCCTCAGGCCTTCCAAAGAGAGCTCTCTGATATCTTCCCCGTCTATCGTAATGCTGCCCCCTGTCACATCATAAAATCGCGGAAGCAGATTGACAAGCGTAGACTTTCCACATCCGGTGCTCCCGATAATCGCGGTGATTTCTCCCGGCTTTGCGGTAAAATCAATATCAGAAAGAGCGTCTTCCTGCGCATTCTGATACCGGAAATACACATGCGAAAACTTTACTTCGCCTTTTTTCTCATTTCTTTTCTTCGGGCGTTCCGGCTCCTTTACAGACGTTTCGCTTCTTAAAACTTCGTCAATGCGTTCCGCGGCAACCCCTGCTCTTGGCAGCATGATAGACATCATCGTCAGCATCAGAAAAGACATGACAATCTGCATCGCATAAGTAATAAACGCAGTCATGGCGCCCACCTGCAAAACGCCTTCGTCAATTCTGTGCGCAGACACCCATATAATTAAAAGCGTCGTCCCATACATCACGAACATCATGCCAGGCATCATAAAATTCATGATCCTGTTTGTAAACAACTGTGTCTTCATCAGGTTTTGATTCGCCGTATCAAACCGCTCTTCTTCTTTTTTCTCTCTGACAAAAGCCCGGATCACAGGCAGCCCTGTCAAAATTTCTCTGGAAACAAGATTCAGCGCATCCACAAGCTTCTGCATCGCCTTAAACTTCGGCATGGCAACCGACACCAAAAGCAGGACAATGCCGACAATTAAAAGAACGGATAATGCAATAATCCAGCTCATATTCGCCCCTGTCTGCGCAACTTTAAAAATACCGCCGATTCCGATAATGGGCGCATACAAAATCATACGCAGCATAATGGCAGAAACCATCTGAATCTGCTGAATGTCATTCGTGCTTCTTGTAATCAGTGAAGCCACTGAAAACCGATCCATTTCCGTATTGGAAAAACCTACAACCTTCTGAAAAACAGAACCTCTCAGATTCCGTCCGATTCCGGCGCCCACCTTTGACGCCAGATACCCGACCCCAGTGGATGCGGCAAGCATAAGAAGCGCCATCAGAAACATTTTTCCGCCCGCGCTCCAAAGATAATCCATCTGCATCCTGTCTGTGTCTGTCCCGGCCGCCTCGTTGCAGGCTTTGGCGTATGCAATGCCTACAGAAAGCAGCATACTGTCTCCCATGACGTCCGCCATTTCGTCCAGCCCGGAGCCGTCAAACGCTTCCTCTTCTCCTCCCATGCCCGCCGCCTGACAGGCTTTTAAAATCGGAGCAAGCAGCTCTTCGTCCAGCGCTTCAAGCGCTTCGTCATCGTCTACGGCCCGTACATAGATGTTTTCCGATTCCGGCTCATAAGCGTCTTCCCACTTCTTACGCTCTTTGTCCGTCATAAAAAAAGCTGTGCCGTCAAACGCCTCTCTCGTAATCCTTTCCGGCAGTATGTGGGATACGCCTCCGTTTATGATTCCGGTGTCAATAATATCTGACGTATACTGCGGCAGAGCCAAATCGCAAAATGCCTGTACGGCCAGCAGTAAAAAGATTGCCAGCACAGCGCGCCAGTACGGAATCATATTCTTAAAAATTTTAGACATATGTCGCATTCCTCCCTGTTTTTCTCATAAGCCTCCCCGACTTTTCTTCATCAAAACGGAAGAAATATCCAGATAATAACACCAGAAAAACAAATTGTCAATAGATGGAAAACTGCAAAACCTCTTCTGCCCTCTTCTGCCAGGTATCCGCAGAAACCGATTTTTGAAATGCGCATTCTGCAACCCGCTTTGCATACGCCGGATTTTCATGTATCCTTACAATCTTTTCTGTCAGAGCGTCCCAATCCCCAACCTGATAAAAAACAGCGTCTTTTCCGTCTGTAAGCTTTTGCCGTGCAAAACGGCTTCCTTCCGTCAGGCACAGCGTTCTGTTCAACATAGCTGAATAAACCCTGTCGTGCAGCCCGCCGCAAAATCCCGGCGTTGTGTTTAACAGCATTTTTGCATCCGCCATAATCTGAACGGACGCTGCAAATCCCACTCCTTTGCGAAGCGTAATATGCTTCCTCTCAAGCTCTTTTACCGTTTCCCATCCATGTCCCACTACAGTAAAGGGAACTCCCGCTTTAGCCGCTGCAAGCGCCGTTTCCTTTCTTTTCAGATTCCTCAGATACTTATCCGCAAGATAGTCCCCGTTCATCCTTACCGTAAAATCTGATTCATCCAAAGATTCTCCCTGTTCCAAAAGGTACTCCAAAAGCGCCGCTTCCTGCGTCAATTCCGGGTTTCCCTGCATTTTTTCAATTAAAGCCAGTATTTCAAGCCGCCTGCTGCGGGGACAGGAAAGAATTTCCTGATACAGTTCATCCTCCGGCTCATACGTACCCAAAAAAAGAAGCTCCAACCGTTTCTGATCAAAACTTCTCTTTATATTCGCCTGCACTCCTCCAAGCGGAAGATAAAAAACCCTCTCTATATCAGGATAATATTTTTTTATATAATCCCTGTGATACGTATCAAGGCAAATTACGGAATAATTCGGAAAACCTCTCTTTAATCCCACATGATGATAGAGCGGATGGTCTACAAGATAATTAAAAAACAGAACGCGGAAAGCTTTCAGATAAGGAGTCCCGTCATCCAGTCTGAGTCTTGGAAGAAGCGAATTAAAATCCATGGCAAACAGATACTTCTCCTGACATTCTAAAAGCCCTTCCAGCTTCTCTTCCATCCGCAGGGACAAATCGCAGACTTCCACAGAATATCCCATATGCTCAAACGCCTCCGCAAGGCATTCCATAAAATAACGGTTTGATTCATAGCACAAATCTCTGGATAAAAACAGCAGTATCGTATCTCTCATACGTCCTCCCGTCAGCTTCTGCGGATATGCTGATGCGTAAACAGGTGATCCTGGCAATACTCATAGTTTCCCTCGCACTTGGAGCAGAAACGAAACTCCAGTTCAGGATCGTCTTGTTCCGTCCTGCCGCAAACCGCACATTTATGCTTTGTCACACCGGCCCCAAACGAATTTTTCTGCATCTGGCTCTTAAAAGCCCTTCGTCTGTGAATCTCCTTTGGAGAAACCCTGTGATAATTCCTTGTGGAAAGATAAAAGACCAGAAAATTTAAAACAGACATAAGAATCGCAACCCTGCCCGGCCATCCGCTTTCCACCAACTGAAGGAAAATCATAACGGCATAAACAGCCGCAAGCCATTTCATCTTAACCGGAATGATAAAATACAAAAGCACCTGCATATCCGGATAACACACCGCAAAGGCAAGGAAAATCGTCATGTTGATATAGTTCGTGGAAAAAAACATTCCCATTCCAATCACCGGAACTCCGTAAACCCCGTAAAATACGCCGTACAAAAGAAACGCCCCGATTACCGTAAACAAAATGCCCCCAAAAATATAAACATTAAACCGGAACGTTCCCCAGGTGCGCTCCAGTGTCTGTCCCAACTGAAAATAAAAAAACATCATAATCAGCGTAAACAAAAGACTTGTGTCCGGAGGCATCAGCACCCACGTCAAAACACGCCACACCTGTCCGCGCAGGATATAATGCGGCTCAAGCGTCATCATAGAAAGCATATCCGGCGCAATGCGCATCAAGGTAAATCCTATGGCATATCCGGCCAGAAGCCAGATAATTAAATTTGGAATGGCAAATCTGCCCAACTTTCGTTCCATCTTTTCTAAAAAATGATTCATTCTTTTTCCGCCCTTTTGTTTTACTTTAAAAGCATTATAGTTTTATACCGATGCTTTGTCAATCCGTTTTTGGCAGACTTTAGGGAATCAAAAATGAAACGCCGGCGCCGCGCAGCAAATGTGCGGCGCCGCTTCCACAGCCGCTTTTCCTACACAGGCGCATCCTGCCCTTCCTGTACGCCGCCCCGAAGCGAAACCGGGATGCAAAGCTCATCTCCCACTTTTAAATTGTAAATATCCACAAACGGATTTGCATACATAACCTGCGGAAGCGGCACATGATACTTCCGGCTTAACGTATATAAAGTATCTTCTTCCTTCACTACATGAATAATTCCTCTGCATTCCATCATAAACTCCAATAAACCTGTTTCCTTTTATTATATTCTTCCGCCTGCATCTGGTTCCTTTATTTTGTTTTTTTACACGAAATTTTATCAGCTTCTTAACATAAAATTTCTAAAAATTTCATTTGTCTTTTGTCAGATACTGTCGTATAATACAGTTTGTTCATAAAGCAGGAACATTCTTTACATATATTAATAATAATGAAATTACAGGTGATCTATTTATGAGAAATGCAGATTTATATGAGTATAAGCTTGGCATCGACATTGGCTCTACAACTGTCAAAGTCGCTATACTGGATCAAAAAAACCAGATCCTGTTTTCTGATTACGAACGTCATTTTGCCAATATCCGGGAAACCTTATCCTCCCTGATCGAAAAAGCATATGACAAGCTTGGCGACGCTTCTTTGTCCCCGGTCATTACAGGTTCCGGAGGACTGACGCTCGCAAAGCATTTGAATATCCCATTTGTACAGGAAGTCATTGCCGTATCCACGGCTCTGTCTGACTATGCGCCCCAGACAGACGTTGCCATTGAGCTAGGCGGAGAAGACGCCAAAATCATCTATTTTGAAAACGGCTCCGTTGAACAGCGCATGAATGGGATTTGCGCCGGAGGCACAGGCTCTTTTATCGATCAGATGGCGTCGCTGATTCAGACAGACGCGTCCGGACTGAACGAATACGCAAAAAATTATCAGGAAATTTATCCCATTGCAGCCCGATGCGGCGTATTTGCCAAAACAGATATCCAGCCTCTCATCAATGAAGGGGCCACAAAAGAAGATCTTTCCGCTTCCATCTTTCAGGCAGTTGTAAATCAGACCATCAGCGGGCTTGCCTGCGGGAAGCCAGTCCGGGGCCATGTCGCGTTTCTCGGCGGACCCCTGCACTTTCTTTCAGAACTTAAGGCATCCTTTATCCGCACGCTGCGTTTAGACAGCGAACATATTATAGAACCGGAGCATTCCCATCTTTTTGCGGCAATCGGCTCCGCTTTAAATTGCAAAGAAAACACCGTAACTTCTCTTGGAGCTTTAAAGGAAAAACTCTCGTCTAAGCTCCATATGGAGTTCGAAGTTGCAAGGCTGAACCCTTTATTTGAAAATGAAGACGCCTATCAGGAATTTTTAACGCGGCATTCGGGGCATCATGTAAAAAAAGCCGCTCTCGCCTCTTATTCCGGGAATTGCTATCTCGGCATTGACGCCGGATCCACCACGACAAAAATCGCTCTGATCGGGGAAGACGGCTCCCTTTTGCATTCCTTTTACGACAACAACAACGGAAGCCCCCTGACCACAGCTTTGCGTGCGCTCAAAGAAATTGACGCGCTTCTGCCAGACGGTGCAACTATCGCTTATTCCTGCTCTACCGGATATGGCGAAGCCCTGTTAAAATCCGCCCTTCTTTTGGATGAAGGCGAAGTGGAAACCGTCGCCCATTACTATGCGGCTGCTTTCTTTAATCCAGACGTGGACTGCATTTTAGACATCGGCGGCCAGGACATGAAATGCATCAAAATCAAAAACCGGACAATTGACAGCGTCCAGCTCAACGAAGCATGCTCTTCCGGGTGCGGCTCTTTTATCGAGACATTTGCAAAATCTTTAAACTTCTCTGTGCAGGATTTTGCAAAAGAAGCCCTGTTTGCCCAAAATCCGATTGATCTTGGCACGCGCTGCACCGTATTTATGAATTCCAAAGTCAAACAGGCGCAAAAAGAAGGCGCGCTTGTTTCAGATATTTCCGCGGGACTTGCGTATTCTGTCATAAAAAACGCTTTATTTAAAGTAATCAAACTCTCCGACGCGTCTGAACTTGGCAGCCACATTGTCGTACAGGGCGGCACGTTTTACAACAACGCCGTACTAAGAAGCTTTGAACAGATTTCCGGCTGTCATGTTATCCGTCCGGACATTGCCGGCATTATGGGGGCGTTCGGAGCAGCTCTAATCGCAAAAGAGCGCCACGCAGAAGGAAAGAAAACCTCCATGCTTCCCATGAAGGACATTCTTTCCCTGACATTTGAAACAGAGCTTACCCGGTGTCAAAAATGCACGAATCACTGCCTTTTAACAGTCAACCATTTTTCCGGCCAAAGACAATACATCACCGGAAACCGCTGCGAACGAGGACTTGGAGAAGACAGAAAAACAGAAGATCTTCCCAATCTGTTTGCCTATAAAAACAAACGGATTTTTTCCTTCCCTCCCCTGTCAAAACAGGAAGCGGTACGCGGCACAGTCGGCCTGCCCCGCGTTTTAAATATGTACGAAAACTATCCGTTCTGGGCGGTCTTTTTCAGGGAGCTGAAATTCAGGACGCTGCTCTCTCCAAAATCTTCGCGCAAAATTTATGAACTTGGCATTGACTCCATTCCAAGCGAATCGGAATGCTATCCCGCCAAACTGGCGCACGGCCATATTTCCTGGCTGATTGAACGGAATCCAGATTTCATTTTTTATCCCGGCATTCCCTACGAACGGAATGAATTTCCAGATTCCAACAATCACTTTAACTGCCCGATTGTAACTTCTTACGCAGAAAACATAAAAAACAACGTAGACGCCATTACCTCCGGCCAGATGCGGTTTTTGAATCCGTTTCTGACGTTCGGCAGCTATGAAGCCTTAGAAACGGAACTGGCAAAGATTTTTGCAAAAGAATTTCAGATTCCAAAACAGGAAATCCGCATGGCCGCCAAAGCCGGATGGAAAGCGCTTGCCGACGCAAGAACCGACATACAGAAAAAAGGCGAAGAGGTCTTAGATTATTTAAAACGGACAGGGAAACGCGGCATTGTGCTCGCCGGACGCCCCTATCATATCGATCCGGAAATCAACCACGGCATACCGGAATTGATTGCCTCTTACGGACTTGCCGTCCTGACGGAAGATTCCATATCCCATTTAAAACAGCCGGATCGCCCTTTGATTGTCATGGATCAGTGGATGTACCACTCAAGGCTTTACGCAGCCGCCAATTATGTAAAAACGCAGGAGAACCTCGACTTAATCCAGCTTAATTCTTTCGGCTGCGGTTTGGACGCCGTCACAACAGACTGTGTCAGCGATATTTTAAATAAATCCGGCAAGATCTACACCTGCCTGAAAATCGACGAAGTCAACAATCTCGGCGCGGCGCGCATACGCATCCGTTCCCTGCTTGCAGCAATCCGCGTCCGTGAAAAGAACCCGGATAAAAAGGACAGGATCGTTGTGTCCTCCAGCTATAAGCGCACAATTTTTACGGAAGAAATGCGCAAAAATTATACCATCCTCTGTCCTCAGATGTCACCGATCCACTTTGATCTGTTAGAGCCTGCATTCCGGACTGCCGGATACCGTATGGCGGTGCTTGACAGCGACAGTCCGGAAACGATTGACAGCGGCTTAAAGTACGTCAATAATGACGCCTGCTATCCGTCCCTGATTGTTGTGGGACAGATTATGGACGCAGCGCTTTCCGGCAAATATGATATGACAAAAACAGCCGTTTTAATTTCTCAGACAGGAGGCGGATGCCGCGCGTCCAACTACATTGGATTTATCCGCCGCGCCCTGGAAAAAGCAGGCTATCCGGATGTCCCGGTGATTTCAATCAATTTAAGCGGCCTGGAAAAAAATCCCGGCTTCAAACTTACGCCCAGGCTGCTGCAGCATGGACTTTACGCGCTGGTTTTTGGCGATATTTTTATGCGCTGCCTGTACCGCACCCGGCCATATGAAACCGTCCCCGGATCCGCCAACGCACTGCACGAAAAATGGAAAAAGGAAGTTATCGCTTTTATATCGCAGGATAAAGTCCTCTCCCACCGGAAGTATAAAAAACTGTGCCGGGCAATTATCCGGGATTTTGACACGCTTCCGCTTACAGACGCAAAGAAGCCGAAAGTCGGCATAGTCGGTGAAATTCTGGTAAAATTTCTTCCGGCTGCAAACAATCACCTTGTAGAGCTTCTGGAATCTGAAGGCGCAGAGGCCGTCGTGCCGGATTTGACAGATTTCCTGCTTTATACGTTTTACAATCAGAAATTTCAGTCTGAACATCTCGGAAAGAAAAAACAGGCGGCCAGAAACGCAGAAATCGGCATCCGTTTTTTTGAATGGCTGAGAAACGCCGCAAGGGATGAATTTAAAAAAAGCCGGCGTTTTGACGCCCCCGCAGATATTTCACAACTTGCGGACTACGCCAAAGACATCGTATCTTTGGGCAACCAGACAGGTGAAGGCTGGTTTTTAACCGGGGAAATGCTGGAACTGATACATATGGGCACAAATAATATCGTCTGCACGCAGCCGTTTGGCTGCCTGCCAAATCACGTCGTCGGAAAAGGTGTCATCAAAAAGATCCGCAAACAGCATCCTCTGGCCAACATCGTAGCCGTGGATTACGATCCCGGGGCCAGTGAAGTCAATCAGTTAAACCGCATCAAACTGATGCTGTCCACCGCACAGAAAAATCTTGAAAACTGCCCTGTTGTCAAAGCATATGACATACAAAACAAAACGCTTTCAAAAGAACTTGAAGATGCGCTGTCTCTCCAGAAAACATCTTTAAAAGAGACAGATACCGTCACTATGAACGCCAGAAGAACGTAAATGCAAATCAGGAGGGAGCCGCTTGTTCCCTCCTGATTTGCCGTCCTCAGCGCGCCAAAAGACACATATCCGGAAAAGCTGATTTTTTCAGCCGTCAATTGCAAACCAGCCATCCACTTTGGACGGGAATCTCAGATTACATTCCTTCTATGAATCAATCATTCCATTCGTAATCCGCACAATCTCATCTGCCTCATTCGCCAAATATTTACTATGCGTAACCACAATTACACATTTACCCAGCTCATGGGCAGTCCGCTTTAACAACTCAATAATCCCCACTGCGGTCTGTTCATCCAGATTTCCAGTTGGCTCGTCCGCCAATAAAACTTTTGCATTGCTTGCCAGAGCTCTTGCAATCGCTACCCGCTGCTGCTGCCCTCCAGACAGCTTCATTACATTTCTTTTCCATGTCTCCTGCAAAATATTCACTTTTGAAAGCAGTTCCTCCGGCTTCTCTGCTCCTCCCAGTTTGACATTTTCCTCCGCAGTAAGATAATCAATCAGATTATATTCCTGAAAAACTAAGGATACATGATGCTTTCTGTGATAATTCAAACCTTTCGTAAGGATATCTTCTCCTTCATATAGAACAGTCCCTCCTGTCGGACTGTCAAGCCCTGCCAGCAAAGACAAAAGAGTTGTTTTTCCGGCTCCGCTGGCTCCAATGATGGTATAAAACTTTTTTTCTTCAAACCGGACAGAAATATTTTTTAAAACTTTCCTATCCTTTTGGGATTTATATGCATATTCCACATTTTTTGCTTCTAATATCATTTCTACTGTCCTCCTTAACTTTCCAAGAGCGCCGCATTCAGAAACTCTGTACAGAATACAGGATATCCGGCAACCAGACATATCTATATTCGGCGCCTACAGCCCTTAATGCAACAGCCCTTAAATGCCTGCGCACATAAACGATTTATAAATCCTGCAGGATATTCCCGGGATTCCTTTTCAATATGGCAATGCCTGATATGCATACAGATATTGTAATAAGCAAAGCAATTCCCGCAGCATCCTGTATTAATATCCCGGAAGTAATTTTTGCCTGCACACCAACCACATCCTGCTCTGATTTTTCGTAAGAAAACGCCACTTTTCCCTCATCCAGTAAATTCTGTTCTTCCACACTCTGTATCTGCTGCTCTGCCAGATAATCCGCCGTCAGACCTGTCACTCCCGGCGCAGCTAAAAAGGAAATCCACACAGCCACTGCTGCAGTCATAAGCGCTTCTGTCATAATCTGAGCTAAAATCTGAATTTTTGAAGTTCCCATTGACAACATAATTCCAATTTCCCTATTCCGGCTTTTCATCCAAAACTGAAAAATAAGAAACAAGATAACCAGACCTGCTCCTGAAATGACACAGACGAAAACTCTGCTGTACTGTTCCATTTCATTAAAATTTGCGGACAGAGTATCCATATTTCCGTTATTGTCAATCAGATCATACCTTTCCCATGCTATATCTGCCCCCATTACACTTTTCTTCACGGTTTCATAATCATTCACATCTGCAATCTTAAAATATGCCTTCTCATATAATGGATCGCCTGCTTTCCCATCCACCTTTTCCGGGAAATCCAAATCCGTAAAAATAATATTTTCAGATCGGTAAGTGTCTCCAAACATATAAGGGGCTATTGGCCGGTTTACCTGATAGACGCCAACAACTTCGGCTTCATAAGTCATAGAATCCTCTTTATCACGACAATTGCCAAATCTTATTTTGCATCCGGTTTCTAATTGATTTTTATCTGCAAGCTCTGATGAAATGACACAGACATCCTTTTCACCTTCTTGAATCATTCTGCCCTCCGTGATAAAGGCATTGCCCGAAAGAAATTCAGAGTCCATAGACATATCTTTGTTTCCAATCAGTGACACGCCTCCAAGATCACTGTACTGATCCACATCCTCATCCTCAATACGGATAAAATCAACTGGTCTTGCGGCAGTTGTAACTGTTGTAATATTGTAATCAGCAATCCCTTCTGTACCTGCTATTATTTCAATATCCTCCACTAACAGAGTTTCAAAAGAATTATCCGTCCATGTTCTCCAGCTTTCTACTCCGTCTATTGTAATTTTTTCCTGATGGTATCCGCCCAAGCTGCCTTCCTTATGGTCAAGCCGCTCTGATAACTCATCAATCCTTCGGTGCCTGTCCGCTTCATTTTCTTCAAGCACAAGCCCTGCACCGATGGCCTGCCTTGTACGATCCTGCATTTGAATCGTTGCTTTCCCGCTGCTCATTCCAGACAATAGCAACAGGCTGATGGTAAATACAGTTACAAACAGCAGGACGCTTTTTACAGGCTTTCTAATAACAGAACGCCATGCCAAACTAAAACCATTCATTTACTATCCCTCCATTTTTGATAAAATATTTTTAGGATTTGTCCTTAAAATGGGCAGCAGTGAAATACAGACGGCAATAACCGCTATACAGCCTCCTGCAAAGAACATTGTTGCAATATCCCTAACTTGTAAAAAAACGGATAAAAAAACTGCCGCATTTTCCTCCATAAGCAATTTTTTCATCATTCCTGTCATTCCACTTCCTATTACACAGGCGCCTAATACAGACAAACAAAAGACGACTGCCATTTCCATAAAAACCTGTACAAAAATATCCGTTTTTCTTTTTCCCATACTGATAAAAACAGCAATTTCTCTTTTTCTCGACCGCATCCACATACAGAGCAATAATGAAGTAATTGTTGCCCCTGCAGCCAACGTGAATAGCAGCATAAGTTTTATCACACGGACTATTCTGTTCAGCGGCGCCTCCAACTGACGATACAACATATCAGCAGTTGCAATTTTCACTCTGTCACCAAAAAAATCTTCTAATTCCCGTATCAGAATATCTATCTGATCCGGATTTTTAGTATATACTGCTATCTTAGGGTAACCTGTATGATCAAACAGCCCCATATAGGACTCATTGTCAATAAAAATCTGGTTTTCAATACGGTTGACTGCCGGCAGGGTATCCATCTGATTTCTCTCGCTTCCCGCAACGAAAACACCTATAATCTTTACGCTGATGACACTCCCGTTTTCTGTTCCGACTTTCATCTCATCCCCTATTTCAAGACCATTCGCATCTGCCAGCACATAATTGATTACAGCCCCTTTTTCAGAGCCCTCCGTAATCATAGTTCCCTTCATTAAGCGATATCTTAAATCACTAAAGGCGCTGTCACGCTCCAGATCATCATAGGACAGCAACGTTACTTTCGAATTATTTTCTTCCTCAGAGTCACTATTTGTAATAGGATTAAAATCAGCAGGATAAACAGAGTTACTAGCCAGACGGTTGACATATATCACTCCATCCAGGTCTTGAATCGCTCTAATCTCATTTTCAGTTATAATCTGACTGTTTTCCTTCACTTCCAGCGCCGCCTTGGTTCCCATCTTTTCCTGCATAGTTATCCGGGAATCTTCTGTAGCATGCAAAATCATGTAAGAACTCAAAATCATGCTGTTTATAAACAGCAGCGCCAGAAGCAAAATAAATGTCTTAGACTTCTTTCGGCATAAATACCGGAATGCAAGCTGATAAAATTTCAAAATCTATACCTCCTGTTCAGGCCGTCCTATGACATAGAATAATTTTAGTTGCCGATACATGATGCATATCCTCAAAACTTCCATAGATAATAACGCTTGCCTGTTTCTTAATGTCAGTTACAGACGCCTGTTCCAATTCTGCAATCCCGGTTGACATACAGATGGTTGCAATCTGAACCACACAGCCCTTCTGATATGTCACCACTACATTTGTATCCTCGCTTTCATACCCAGGCGCAGCAATTACACCCGTCCTTCCATCATCTTCTGTTATAGCAGGGCTTACTGTACAACCTTCACCGGAAAATTCCACAACACTCCCTGTTATAGCCGCTGATGTATACAGACTGTCTGCATCCACTTTCTCATCTGTACCATTGGCTGTGGTATCATTCTGATTCTCCTGCGAAATGTCCGCTCCGTTTGTTCCGTTCCCATCCGGCAGAAAATTGTCTTTGCTTTTCTGGCTGCCATTGCCATCTGCATGATCTGTTTTAGGAGCAGTGTTATCGTTTTCACCTGAATGCGTATTCTCGTCATCAGATATGCTGTTCCATTCTTCTGTTATAGGCTTATTGTCACTCCCTGTCTTTTCATTTGTTCCAGCGCCGCACCCCGTAAGAGCTGATACGCACAATCCAATTATGAAACCTTTCCACATTTTTTGATTTTTCATAATAAAAACCTCCTTTCTTTTTTTCATTTTAACTGCAAAGTTCTAAAAAAATCTTGTAACCGGAATCAATTTAAACGGCTTTTTTTATAGGATTTTTATAGAATTATCTGCTATACTAAATGGAAAAGAGTAACCTGCAAATGGAAAAATGTCTTTCCGGCCATATGTGGAATGACGCCACAGAAAAAGGATTTGATACCATGAAAATACTATTGCTTGAAGATGATATAGAACTTTGCAGTTCCATACAGGATGAACTGCAAAAAGCCGGATATATCGTTGACTGCTGTTATGATGGGGAAACCGCCATGATCCATGCACTAAATATTGAATACGGTTATGACCTGGCAGTCATTGACCGTATGCTCCCCATTATTGACGGAATGACCATTATTAAGGCCATGCGCCGGAAGAAAATTGCAATCCCTGTTATTATCATTACGGGGATGTCAGAACTGAATGACAGGATAGAGGGACTGGATAACGGTGCGGATGACTATCTGGTAAAGCCTTTTCATATACCTGAGCTGCTTGCGCGCATCAGGGCATTGATCCGGCGTCCGGCAGAAATCAAGCAGGAAACGTGCGCCTGTTTTTCCGATTTGTCTTTCAACCAAACGGAACATATCCTGTCATGCGGCGCCAATTCCCTGCTTTTAACTGCAAGAGAATCTGAAGTATTATCCGTTTTTATCAGCAACCCCCAGTCTCTCATCTCAAGAGATCAACTGATATACAAAATCTGGGGAACAGATACAGATATCGTACCTGGAAACGTGGATAATTATATTTCGTTTCTCAGGAAACGATTACGTGAGATAGGAAGCATCTGCGAAATAAAAACAGTTTACGGATCCGGTTATAAATTGGAGGACAAAAATGCTGGAGCATTTATATAAAAAACTGCATCTTATTTTTATCAGTTCCATTCTGTCTATCATAACCGTCATTATTGGAATTTTGTGCAATGATTCCATTGATAATAAGCGGCAAAACGACAGTGTTTTTTTCGAGCGGCTTTCTATGTTAATGATTTATGAACTGGAAAATCCCAAAAAAAGCCCTCAAACGGTTATTAAGCCCTACGAAGATAACCATTCTATTTTTGCCATGCTAAAGGATGCAAAGGGAAACGTAATTTATCAAAGCCCTTTCTCATTTCCAACCGATATAACCTTTTTATTAAGGCAATTTACGGAGAAGGCAAATGTCGAATCTGTCACAGCGTTAGATTGCACAATAACCACGACACAAGGCGGGATTTTATCTTTTTCCGGTCGCTCACATGATAAATATTTTGGAATACCGGCTATTTTCATTGACAAAAACGGAACCCTGTTTTATCTGAGTCTGCTGCACCAGCAAAAAACAACTTTTGAACTGATAGAAAAACAACTGCCTTTTTATATACTGCTATGGGTTATCTCCTTATTCTGCATCGTAATTGTAAGCCGTTTTCTGCTGAAACGCGCCATAGAACCAACCGAAAAAGTATTAAAAAGCCAGAAAGGCTTTATCGCCGCCGCCTCCCATGAGTTAAAAGCGCCTCTTGCAGTCATACTTGCCAGCAATGACAGAATAAACAGATTAAGTGACGGCATACCAGAGATTCAAAAGGCCACGAATATTATAGATGCAGAAACTATGCGAATGTCAAAGTTGATTAAAGATATGCTTTTACTGGCTTCCTCAGATTCCGGAACACGCAATATCAGTAAAACAATGGTAAATATTGATACTTTTCTGATCACCCTTTATGAAGCTTATGAACCGATATGCAGTCAAAAAGGAATGCCTTTAGACGCTGATTTTATAGATGTCCATTTTCCCGCACTATACACAGACCGGGAATGCCTTTTTCAGATTTTAAGCATTTTTATGGAAAATGCCATTTCTCATTCTGAAACGAAAGCGTCAATTCAAATAAAAGCCACTCTGTCACGCAAAGCTATCACTATTTCTGTTATTGATCACGGACAAGGAATTTCTGACGAGGACAAACCTTATATTTTTGACCGCTTTTATTGTGCCGATAAGTCACATACGGATAAGTCGCATTTTGGTCTTGGACTAAGCATAGCAAAAGAATTGGCAGGATTTTTATCCGCGAATATCGAGGTGAAGAATACAGACGGTGGCGGGGCTTCTTTTTTTCTTACACTTCCGTTAAAATAAGAATCCCAATCATATGGAGCATAATGAACGCTTCTTTAAAGAAAGTGTGAAACTTTGAACCTGTTGACAAACGAAAGAAAAATGGCCTTCTGCATGGTATAATTATGATATCAATTGTGGGAGGTCATTTTTATGATGGGAAAACAGAACGGACAAATTCAGATGAAAGACTGTGTAAACTTTAATTTCATATATGAAAGAGAATGTTTCAAATTTTGTGAGACCGTTTCAAGTTTTGTGTAAACTCAAAAATCTGATATAAGATATGTGAATAGTTGCTGAAG
>CAJUIS010000031.1 GCA_910586645.1 uncultured Lachnospiraceae bacterium
CGAAAAGGAGGCGACTTTTTTTATGGCAACTCAGGTAATGAGAATCACATTGAAGGCGTATGATCACGAGCTTGTTGATGCATCTGCAAAAAAAATCATCGAGACTGTAAAGAAAAACGGATCACAGGTGAGCGGGCCGGTACCGCTTCCGACTAAGAAGGAGATCGTTACGATTCTTAGAGCGGTACACAAATACAAAGATTCCAGAGAGCAGTTTGAGCAGAGAACGCATAAGAGGCTGATTGACATCATAACGCCGACCCAGAAGACGGTTGACGCATTGTCCCGTCTGGAGATGCCGGCCGGTGTCTATATCGACATCAAAATGAAAAACAAGTAAACAATCCTCGAAGGTTAAATATAGAAGTTATGCGAAGCATCCACATATATTGACTGTTCTAGGATGAACGCAGGAAGCTGCGTTCCGCTGTAGGAAAACAGGAGGTAAAGGAATGAAGAAAGCTATTTTAAGCACAAAAGTCGGAATGACTCAAATCTTCAATGAAGACGGTACGCTTGTGCCCGTTACGGTGCTGCAGGCCGGACCGTGTGTCGTAACCCAGGTTAAGACGGTGGAAAACGATGGTTACAGCGCCGTTCAGATTGGGTTTGTTGACAAGAAAGACAAGATCGTAAGCAAAGACGCAAACGGCAAAAAAGAAATCAGAAACAGACATGGCGTAACAAAGGCTGAAAAAGGCCATTTTGAAAAAGCCGGAGTTTCCGGCAAGCGGTATGTCAGAGAGTTTAAATTTGAGAATGCCGAAGATTACAAACCGGCAGATGAAATTAAAGTTGATATCTTTGCTGCAGGCGATAAAATTGACGCTACCGCAATCACGAAGGGAAAAGGGTTCCAGGGTGCGATTAAGCGGCATGGACAGCACAGGGGGCCGATGACGCATGGTTCCAAGTTCCACCGCCATCAGGGTTCCAACGGCGCATGTTCTTCCCCAAGCCGCGTGTTTAAAGGGAAAGGGATGCCGGGACATATGGGCCATGTAAAAGCAACGGTGCAAAACCTTGAGGTTGTGCGTGTGGACGCAGAGAACAATCTTCTTTTAATCAAGGGCTGCGTACCGGGACCAAAGAAGTCATTAGTAACCATTAAGGAATCAGTGAAAGCGGCTAAATAACAGCGCTTACAGGAAAGGAGGAGTACACAGATGGCAACAGTATCTGTTTTAAATATGGAAGGCAATGAAGTTGGAACCATGGAATTAAACGATGCTATCTTCGGTGTGGAAGTAAATGAGCATTTGGTGCACAGAGCAGTGGTTCAGCAGCTTGCAAATAACCGTCAGGGAACACAGAGCGCGA
Source organism: uncultured Lachnospiraceae bacterium (assembly GCA_910586645.1). Classification (GTDB taxonomy): domain Bacteria; phylum Bacillota; class Clostridia; order Lachnospirales; family Lachnospiraceae; genus Roseburia_B. Next base: position 1,321 of record CAJUIS010000031.1, read on the forward strand.
AAACGCGTTCGGAAGTCCGCGGCGGCGGAAGAAAGCCTTGGAGACAGAAAGGAACCGGACATGCAAGACAGGGTTCAATCAGGGCTCCGCAGTGGAAGGGCGGCGGCGTCGTATTTGCGCCGAAGCCAAGAGATTATTCTTTCAAAATGAACAAGAAAGAGAAGAGGGCGGCTCTTAAATCCGCATTGACCTCCAGGGTTCAGGAGGAAAAGTTTATTGTTTTGGATGAGCTGGCTCTTGATGAAATCAAGACAAAGAAATTTGTTCAGATAATGAAAAACCTGAACGTTGAGAAGGCTCTTGTAGTGCTTGCTGACGGGGATATCAACGTGGTGAAATCCGCAGCGAATATTCCGGCTGTCAAGACGGCGCTTACCAATTCGATTAATGTGTATGATATTTTGAAATATAATACAGTAGTGACGACAAAGGCTGCAGTTGCAGTGATTGAGGAGGTGTATGCATAATGGCAGACATTAAATATTATGATGTGATCCTCAAACCGGTAATTACGGAGAAGAGCATGAATTTAATGGCGGAAAAGAAATATACATTCTTCGTTCATCCGGAAGCGAACAAGAGTATGATAAAGGAAGCCGTTGAGAAGATGTTTGAGGGAACGAAAGTTGCGAAGGTCAACACCTTAAACGCTCCGGGCAAAAAGAAAAGACGCGGCATGGTAATGGGAAGAACCGCAGCTACAAAAAAAGCGATTGTCAAACTGACGGAAGACAGCGCGGATATTGAGATTTTCAGCGGACTGTAAAGCATTGAAATACCCTTCAGGTATACCTTTGTGGCATGAGAAGCATGTCATATGAAAGAAAGGAGAATTACGATGGGAATTAAGACATATAACCCATATACACCTTCCAGAAGAAACATGACGGGTTCGGATTTTTCTGAAATTACGAAGAAAACTCCTGAAAAAGCCCTGTGTGTTCCTTTAAAGAAGCACGCCGGCCGTAACAACCAGGGTAAAATCACCTGCAGACATCATGGCGGCGGAAATAAGAGAAAATACAGAATCATTGATTTTAAGAGAAGAAAAGACGGCGTTCCGGCTACGGTAGTTGGAATTGAGTATGATCCGAACAGGACGGCGAATATTGCTCTGATCTGTTATGCGGACGGTCAGAAAGCGTATATTCTCGCTCCGGCAGGCTTAACGGACGGCATGAAAGTAATGAACGGGCCGGAAGCGGAAGTCAGAGTCGGCAATTGCCTGCCGCTTGAAAACATTCCGGTAGGTACACAGGTGCACAATATCGAACTGCATCCGGGCAAGGGAGGACAGCTTGCGCGTTCTGCGGGCAATGCGGCGCAGTTAATGGCAAAAGAAGGAAAATATGCGACGCTGCGGCTTCCGTCCGGAGAAATGCGTATGGTTCCGATTGGCTGCAGAGCAACGATCGGCGTGATTGGCAATGGTGACCATAACCTTATTAATATCGGAAAAGCCGGACGTAAAAGACATATGGGTATCCGCCCGACTGTCCGCGGTTCCGTTATGAACCCGAACGACCATCCGCACGGCGGCGGCGAAGGAAAGGCTCCAATCGGACGTCCCGGACCATGTACGCCATGGGGTAAACCGGCGCTCGGCTTAAAGACGAGAAAGAAGAACAAACAATCTAACAGGCTTATCGTAAGAAGAAGAGACGGTAGAGCAGTGAAATAAGGAGGTTAATTATGGCTCGTTCATTAAAGAAAGGACCATTTGCAGATGCAAGCTTATTAAAGAAAGTGGATGCAATGAACGCTTCCGGCGACAAGAGTGTCATTAAGACATGGTCCCGCCGTTCCACGATTTTCCCATCGTTTGTCGGACATACGTTTGCAGTGCATGATGGAAGAAAACATGTTCCGGTATATGTTACAGAAGACATGGTCGGACATAAGCTTGGTGAATTCGTGGCGACCAGGACCTACAGAGGACATGGAAAAGACGAGAAGAAATCAGGCGTCAGATAATTTGAAAGGAGGTTTTATCCATGGCAAGAGGACACAGATCCCAGATAAAGAGAGAAAGAAATGAAACAAATAAAGATACAAGGCCTTCCGCAAAATTATCTTATGCCAGAGTATCCGTTCAGAAGGCTTGTTTTGTGTTGGATGCGATCCGGGGAAAAGACGTTGCGACGGCGCTTGCAATTTTGGCTTACAATCCAAGGTATGCTTCCGGCTTACTTGAGAAATTATTGAAATCCGCAATTGCAAATGCAGAGAACAACAACGGAATGAAAGCGGAAAACCTTTACATTGCGGAGTGTTATGCAAATAAAGGACCGACAATGAAGAGAATCAGACCAAGAGCACAGGGCAGGGCTTACAGAATTGAAAAGAAAATGAGTCATATTACAATTGTGCTGGATGAGAAATAAGGAGGGCGAACATGGGACAGAAAGTAAATCCTCATGGCTTAAGAGTTGGAATCATTAAAGGTTGGGACTCGAAATGGTATGCGGAGGCAGATTTTGCGGATCTTTTAATCGAAGATTACAATATCAGAACGTTTCTTAAGAAAAAACTTTATGCGGCGGGCATTTCCAGAATCGAAATTGAACGTGCGTCTGATCGTGTAAAAGTTATCATCTATACAGCGAAGCCCGGTGTGGTAATTGGAAAAGGCGGAGCGGAAATTGAAAAAGTAAAAGCAGAGGTTCAGAAGCTTACGGACAAGAAGCTGGTTGTGGATATCAAAGAAGTGAAGAGGCCGGACAAAGACGCGCAGCTTGTTGCTGAGAATATTGCGCTTCAGCTTGAAAACAGGGTTTCTTTCCGGAGAGCTATGAAATCCTGCATGGGACGCTGCATGAAAGCGGGAGCTCTTGGAATTAAGACATCCTGTTCCGGACGTCTTGGCGGAGCCGATATGGCGCGTACGGAATTTTACAGTGACGGAACGATTCCGCTTCAGACGCTTCGGGCAGATATTGATTATGGCTTTGCAGAGGCAGATACGACTTATGGAAAAGTAGGCGTGAAAGTCTGGGTCTACAAAGGAGAAGTACTTCCGACAAAGGGAAATAAGGAAGGAGGAGCTCGTTAATTATGTTAATGCCAAAAAGAGTAAAACATCGGAAACAGTTTCGCGGAAGCATGCGCGGAAAAGCATCCAGAGGAAATAAGATTGTCAATGGTGAATACGGCATTATTGCTATGGAGCCATGCTGGATTAAATCGAATCAGATTGAGGCGGCCCGTGTCGCTATGACCCGTTATGTAAAGCGTGGCGGTAAAGTCTGGATTAAGATTTTTCCGGATAAACCAGTAACTACGAAACCGGCTGAGACCCGAATGGGTTCCGGAAAAGGAACTTTGGAATATTGGGTAGCCGTAGTAAAGCCAGGACGCGTAATGTTTGAGATTTCCGGAGTTCCGGAAGAAGTTGCAAGAGAGGCATTGCGTCTCGCTACGCACAAATTACCCTGTAAATGCAAGATAGTTTCACGTGCAGACTTAGAAGGCGGTGAATCAAATGAAAACTAGTAAATATATAGAAGAATTAAGATCACAGTCTGTTGCGGATTTAAACGCACAGTTGGTTGAAGCGAAAAAAGAGCTTTTCAATTTGAGATTCCAGAACGCAACCAATCAGTTGACCAATACAAGCAGAATCAAAGAAGTAAGAAAAAACATTGCCAGAATTCAGACGATTATTACTGAGAAGGCAAGTATGGCAGAGTAAGACGGGAAGGAGAATATAGACTGTGGAAGAGAGAAATCTTAGAAAAACGCGTATAGGCGTCGTTGTTAGCGATAAGATGGATAAAACGATTGTTGTCGCTGTCAGGGACAACGTAAGACATAAGCTTTACAATAAAATTGTAAAGAAGACTTATAAATTAAAGGCCCATGATGAAAACAACGAGTGCGGAATTGGCGATACGGTCAAAGTAATGGAAACAAGGCCTTTATCCAAAGATAAGAGATGGAGACTTGTAGAGATCATAGAGAGAGCGAAATAACAGAAGGAGGCTGCAATATGATTCAACAGGAAAGCAGACTGAAAGTGGCTGATAACACAGGCGCAAAAGAGATTTTGTGTATCCGTGTTATGGGCGGGTCCACCAGAAGATATGGACATATTGGGGATATCATTACTGCTACGGTAAAAGACGCAACACCAGGCGGCGTTGTTAAAAAGGGCGATATTGTAAAAGCTGTAATTGTACGGACAAAAAAAGGCGCGCGCCGCAAAGATGGTTCTTATATTAAATTCGATGAAAACGCTGCTGTGATTATCAAAGACGATAAAACCCCGAGAGGAACACGTATCTTTGGACCGGTGGCCAGGGAGCTTCGTGACAAGCAGTTTATGAAAATTGTTTCTCTGGCTCCGGAAGTATTGTAGGAGGTGCTTGGATGGCGACGAGTAAAATAAAAAAAGGCGACATGGTAAAAGTAATTGCCGGAAAAGACAAGGATAAAGAAGGAAAAGTAATTTCCGTAAACAGAAAAACAAATAAGCTTCTTGTAGAAGGTATCAACATGGTGACCAAACACGCAAAACCAAGTATGGCGAATCAGCAGGGCGGTATCATTCATCAGGAAGGACCAATTGATGCGTCAAACGTAATGTATCTTCACAAAGGAAAAGCTACCCGTGTAGGTTTTAAAATGGATGGGGATAGAAAAGTTCGTTTTGCCAAATCAACTGGTGACATCATTGATTAATCGGAGAGGAGGACAAAACCGGTGAGTAGATTGAAAGATCAGTATCAGAACGAGATCGTAGACGCTCTGATGAAGAAGTTCGGATATAAAAATAAAATGCAGGCGCCGAAGCTTGATAAAATCGTTGTTAATATGGGCGTTGGCGAGGCAAAGGAAAATGCAAAAATTTTAGAGGCCGCTGTCAAGGATATGGAGATTATTACGGGACAGAAAGCAATTATTACAAAGGCGAAGCATTCAATCGCAAACTTTAAAATCAGGGAAGGCATGCCGATTGGCTGCAAAGTTACTTTAAGAGGAGAGAAAATGTATGAGTTTTTGGATCGTCTTATAAACCTTGCGCTGCCCCGTGTACGTGACTTCCGCGGAATCAATCCAAACGCTTTCGACGGCAGGGGAAATTATGCGCTCGGCATCAAAGAGCAGTTGATTTTCCCGGAGATTGAGTACGATAAGATTGATAAGATAAGAGGAATGGACGTTATTGTCGTAACTACAGCAAAGACCGATGAAGAAGGCCGTGAATTATTAACCCAGTTCGGTATGCCGTTTGCAAAACAATAGGAGGGAATTTTAATGGCGAAAACATCTATGAAAGTAAAGCAGCAGCGGAAACAAAAATTCTCTACCAGAGAATACAACCGTTGCAGAATCTGCGGACGTCCGCATGCATACTTGAGAAAATATGGTATCTGCAGAATATGTTTCCGGGAATTGGCGTACAAAGGACAGATTCCGGGCGTGAAAAAAGCAAGCTGGTAAGGAGGGAAATTCACCATGACAATGAGCGATCCAATTGCAGATATGCTTACAAGAATCCGTAATGCAAATACTGCTAAACATGATACAGTAGATATTCCGTCATCTAAGATGAAAGTCGCAATTGCAGATATTCTGGCAGATGAAGGATATATTGTAAAATATGATATCATTGAAGAAAACAATTTTAAAACAATCCGTGTGACATTAAAATACGGTGCAGATAAAAATGAGAAAATCATTTCCGGCATTAAGAGGATTTCAAAACCAGGACTTCGTGTGTATGCCGGAAAAGAAAAAATTCCTTATGTGCTTGGGGGATTGGGAATCGCAATTCTTTCCACAAATCAGGGCATTATCACGGATAAACAGGCCAGAAAGCTTGAAGTCGGCGGAGAAGTGCTTGCGTTTGTATGGTGACCGAAAGCAACTTAGCGATATCAAGCCGAAGGCGCAGATTGAGGTTAGCGCGAGGCTGTTCTGTGAGATTAGTGAAGCCGGGCTGAAAGCGAGAGCTGAACTTAGCGAACAGAACTTCCTTACAAAACAGTAAATTATAAATCAAAAACAGGAGGTACGGGCATGTCACGTATAGGAAGAATGCCAATCGCAATTCCGGCAGGGGTTACTGTGGATATTGCAGAAAATAATCATGTGACGGTAAAAGGTCCGAAAGGAACTCTCGAAAGAACTCTTCCGGCAGAGATGAGCATTAAGCAGGAAGATTCTCAGGTTATCGTAACAAGACCAAATGATATAAAGAAAAATAAGTCTTTACATGGTTTGACCAGGACATTAATCAACAATATGGTAGTCGGCGTAACAGAAGGTTACACAAAAACGCTTGAAATCAACGGCGTCGGCTACAGGGCTGCGAAAGCAGGAAAGAAATTAACGCTGAATCTGGGATATTCCCATCCGGTGGAGATGACGGATCCGGAAGGACTGGAATCTGCTGTAGAGGGAAACAAAATCACCATTAAAGGCATCGATAAAGAAAAAGTTGGCCAGTACGCTGCTGAAATCAGAGACAAAAGAAGACCGGAACCTTACAAAGGGAAAGGTATTAAGTATGCTGACGAGATTATCCGGCGTAAAGTTGGTAAGACTGGTAAGAAATAAGTAAAGGAGTGGACAGAGAATGGTAAGCAAAAAATCAAGAGCAGAAGTTCGTGCAAAAAAGCACAAAAGGCTTCGGCATTATCTTGCCGGAACGGCTGACAGACCGCGTCTGGCAGTTTTCAGAAGCAATAATCATATGTACGCTCAGGTAATTGATGATACGGCTGGCAATACGCTTGTGTCTGCTTCTACTTTGGAGAAAGAAGTAAAATCAGAGCTTGAGAAGACCAATGACATGGATGCGGCGGCATATATCGGCACGGTAATCGCAAAAAGAGCGCTGGATAAGGGAATTACGAAAGTGGTCTATGACAGGGGCGGATATATTTATAAGGGTAAAGTTAAAGCTTTAGCCGATGCAGCTCGCGAAGCCGGGTTAGAGTTTTAGAAGGAGGACGCAGAATACATGAAACGTACAATTATTGATGCTGGTCAAATGGAATTAAATGAAAAAGTAGTGTCAATCAAACGTGTTACAAAAGTTGTAAAGGGCGGACGTAACTTCCGTTTTACGGCTTTGGTTGTTGTTGGCGACGGCAATGGTCATGTTGGAGCAGGATTAGGAAAAGCGGCTGAAATTCCGGAAGCGATCCGCAAAGGAAAAGAAGACGCGATGAAAAAATTAATTAAAGTGAAACTGGACGACAACAAGAGCATTACGCATGATACGACGGGAAAACATACCGGAGCGTCCGTATTGCTGAAGAGAGCTCCGGAAGGTACCGGCGTAATTGCCGGAGGCCCTGCCAGAAGCGTATGTGAGCTTGCCGGAATCAGCAATATCCGTACAAAATCTCTGGGTTCGAACAACAAGCAGAACGTCGTGCTTGCGACAATTAAAGCTTTAAGCCAGTTAAAGTCTCCGGAAGAAGTGGCGAGACTTCGTGGGAAATCCGTGGAAGAAATCCTGGGTTAAGGAGCGCTTGTAAGACAGGCGTATGCCGGATCTTGGGGCAGTAATAAGGAGGACATTTAAAATGGCAGATAAATTAAAAATTACACTGGTGAAGTCTACAATCGGCGCAGTTCCGAAAAACAGAAAAACAGTGGAAGCGTTGGGATTACGCAAAATCGGCAAAACGGTTGAGATGCCGGACAATGCCTGTGTACGCGGAATGATCCGCAATGTAAGGCATTTAGTAAAAGTAGAAGAGATTTAGTCAGCGAGATAAGGAGGTGTCAGAATGGATTTATCAAACTTAAGACCTGCGGAAGGTTCGGTGCATGGTAATTTCAGAAGAGGACGCGGACATGGTTCAGGAAACGGAAAAACAGCCGGAAAGGGACATAAGGGGCAGAAAGCGCGTTCAGGAGCTCCAAGACCGGGCTTTGAAGGCGGGCAGATGCCATTATACAGAAGAATTCCAAAGAGAGGATTTACCTGCAGGAATTCCAAGGACATTGTGGCAGTCAATGTGTCAAGACTTGAGGCATTTGACAATGATACTGTTGTTACGGTTGATAGATTAATTGAGGCAAGAATCATTAAAAATCCCAGAGATGGCGTGAAGATTCTTGGCGAAGGAGAACTTACCAAGAAGCTTACCGTTCAGGTAAATGCATTCAGCGAAAGCGCAAAGGAAAAAATTGAGGCTCTTGGTGGAAAAGCAGAGGTGATCTAATGTTAAAGACACTCCGTAATGCATTTAAAATAAAAGATATACGGGACAGAATATTCTTTACGTTTTTTATGCTGATTGTAATCCGGATCGGAAGCCAGCTTCCGGTTCCCGGCGTCAATCGCGATGTATTTTTAGAGTGGTTTTCAGGCCGCAGCGGCGATGCGTTCAGCTTTTTTGACGCGATTACCGGCGGTTCTTTTGAACAGATGTCAATTTTTGCCCTGAATATTACGCCGTACATTACATCTTCCATTATCATGCAGCTTCTTACGATTGCAATTCCAAAGCTGGAGGAAATGCAGAAGGACGGCGAAGAGGGAAGGAAGAAAATTGCGGAAATTACACGTTATGTGACTGTGGGCCTTGCTCTTATTGAATCCGTTGCACTGGCGGTTTCGTTTGGCAGAAGCGGTTATCTGACCAATTATAACGCATTGAGCGTAATTACTGTTGTTGCAACTTTGACGGCAGGCTCTGCGGTGCTTATGTGGATTGGCGAAAGAATTACGGAAAAGGGAATTGGAAACGGCATTTCCATTGTGCTTGTCATTAATATAATTTCCCGTCTGCCGGAAGATTTAAGCGTTTTATACCAGCAGTTTATTGCGGGACAGAGCATCCCGGCAAGAGCGGTGTTGTCTGCTGTTGTGATTCTTGCAATCATTGTTGCAATGGTGGTATTCGTTATTGTTCTGCAGGATGCGGAAAGAAAAATTCCTGTTCAGTATTCCAAAAGAATACAGGGAAGGAAACAGGTTGGCAGTCAGTCGACGCATATTCCGTTAAAAGTAAATACGGGCGGCGTCGTTCCGGTTATTTTTGCACAGTCTCTGATGCAGACGCCTGTTATCATTGCTTCTCTTTTGGGAAAAGGAGACGGAACCGGAATCGCAAGCAAGATTTTAAAAGGATTGTCCCAGTCTAACTGGTGCGATCCAAGTCAGCCGGTTTATTCGATTGGGCTTGTAATTTACATTGCGCTGATTATTGCTTTTGCGTATTTTTATACATCTATTACGTTCAATCCTCTGGAGATTGCGAATAATATGAAAAAGCAGGGCGGATTTATTCCAGGTATCCGTCCGGGAAAACCGACAAGCGATTATCTGACCAAAATCCTGACTTATATCGTATTTATCGGGGCTGTTGGTTTGTCCATTGTCGCATTTATGCCGATTTTTTTCAGCGGGGTATTTAAAGCAAACGTATCATTTGGAGGAACGTCAATTATCATTATCGTGGGCGTAATTATTGAGACAATTAAACAGATTGAATCACAGATGTTAGTACGTTATTACAAAGGTTTTTTAAATGATTAATCGGGTATATACATTTGGAGATACTGGCATACGCCGTATCTCCAAATGTGTCTAAATTTCTGAAAACATACAGGACGTACCGGTATGTGTGCCAGAACGGTATCAAGGCATTTAGGAAAGTCAGGAGGATGTATTTTATGAAAATTATTATGTTAGGGGCTCCAGGGGCAGGAAAGGGCACGCAGGCAAAACAGATTGCGGATAAGTATCAGATTCCCCATATTTCAACCGGAGATATTTTCCGGGCAAATATCAAAGAAGGAACGGAACTTGGAAAAAAGGCGAAGACGTTTATGGATCAGGGTGAGCTGGTGCCGGATGAGCTGACAGTTGCGCTTGTGGCGGACAGAATTGTAAAAGAAGACTGTAAAAACGGATTTGTACTGGATGGTTTTCCAAGAACGATTCCACAGGCGGAAGCATTGGATAAGACTTTGGAAGAAATGGGAGAAAAGATGGATTACGCCATTGACGTGGATGTGCCGGATGAGAATATCGTCAACCGTATGGGAGGCAGAAGAGCCTGCGTAAACTGCGGGGCAACGTACCATATTGTGAGCATTCCGACAAAAGTGGAAGGAATCTGCGATGACTGCGGAAGCGGGCTTATTTTACGCGAGGATGACAAACCGGAAACGGTTCAGAAACGTTTAAGCGTTTACCATGAGCAGACCCAGCCGCTGATTGAATACTATGGCGGACAGGGAATATTGAAAACCGTGGACGGAACGCGACCGATGAAGAATGTGTTTGAGGATATAATCCGGATTTTGGGAGCATAGCTATATGCCGGTTACAATAAAATCTGCCAGGGAAATTGAGCTTATGAGGGCGGCCGGAAAAATTCTTGGCAAAGTACATCAGGATTTGGGAAAAGAATTAAGGCCGGGAATGACTACATTGGAGATTGACCGGACAGGGGAAGAGATGATTCGAAGCTACGGATGCATTCCGTCTTTTAAGAATTATCAGGGATTTCCGTCTTCTGTCTGTGTTTCGGTAAACGATGAAGTTGTGCATGGAATCCCGTCTGACCGGCGTGTAATTCAGGAAGGGGATATCGTAAGCCTTGACATTGGCGTGATATATAAGGGATATCATTCCGATGCGGCAAGAACTCATGGAATAGGAGAGATATCAAAAGCGGCTGCTGATTTGATTTTGCATACCAGGGAGAGTTTCTTTGCAGGCATCCGTTACGCGTCTGCCGGAAACTATTTATACCAGATATCGGCGGCGGTCCAAAGAACAGCGGAGCGCTACGGTTACGGAGTCGTAAGAGATCTGGTGGGACATGGAATCGGTTCGCATCTCCATGAGGAACCGGAGGTGCCGAATTTCCGCAGATTCGGCAGAGGCATCCGTCTTCGCTCCGGCATGACGCTGGCGGTGGAGCCGATGATTAACGAGGGAACCGGAAATGTGGAATGGCTGGATAACGGATGGACGGTTGTCACAAGAGATCACAAGCTTTCGGCGCATTATGAAAACACAATTCTGATTACAGGAGGAAAGCCTGAGATTTTATCTGTTACAGAAGATGAAATTGCAGAAGGCGTCTGGGATCCGGGAGGAATGTTATGAAAATAGAATTTGCAAAATCCCTGTCCGGGCATGACAAAGATCAGATTTATCTGATTTGGAAAAAGGAAGGGCGGTTTGCCTATCTGGTAGACGGCAGGCTGCACAAAACGGAAAAGCCCAAGAAAAAAAGCGAAAAGCATTATCAGATTGTGAAACATATACCGGAAAGTGTCCGGGAAATGCTGGAAGAAAGCGAATTATGGAACGATGATGTGATACGGCGGGCAGTAAAAGCATATGAACGGATTACAAATCAATAAGCAGTAGGAGGCAATAGAAATGTCAAAAGCAGACGTGATTGAAGTAGAAGGAAAAGTAGTGGAAAAACTTCCGAACGCCATGTTTCAGGTGGAATTAGAAAACGGCCATAAGATTCTGGCGCATATCAGCGGGAAGCTGAGAATGAACTTTATCCGTATTTTGCCGGGAGATAAAGTTACAATTGAAATGTCCCCATATGATTTGACAAAAGGAAGAATTATATGGAGAGATAAATAATATTTTGTTGACACTGTCCGAATACTGTGCTATAATACTACACGTACGTTTTGGACAAATGTGGATATTGCAGAATATTTGCAGTATGGAAAGAGGCTCCGCAGGGCATACGCCCGTTGTGCGGACAGGAGAAAGGAGGATTTTCTGTGAAGGTAAGGTCATCAGTGAAGCCTATGTGTGAAAAGTGCAAGGTGATCAAGAGAAAAGGAAGCATCCGGATTATTTGTGAAAATCCAAAGCATAAACAGAGACAGGGGTAATTGCCTTCTGTTTAGGGAGTAAATTATGTGCGGCTGCAGCGGGAGATCCACAGAGATAAATTCCGCTGTTCATAATAATGCAGTACTTGCGTACTGCTTTTGTCTGTATACGGATTTAACATACCGGAATTCGGGCAGACGTCTTTTGATTTTAAGTGATGGAAAGGCGGCAGGTGAATGCACAACATTTCAGGCCGGGGAACCGGAGCTGCAGAAGTCTGGCGCCGCAGAGAAATGCCTGGGAGAGAAACGGCCTGGGCCGGTGAAAAATATTTATGGAGGTGCAACGACGAATGGCTCGTATCGCAGGTGTAGATTTACCAAGAGAAAAGCGTGTTGAAATTGGCTTGACGTATATTTACGGTATCGGCAGATCAAGCTCAAACCGTATTCTTGCAGAAGCAAAAGTGAATCCGGATACACGCTGTCGGGATTTGACAGATGAAGAAGTAAAAAGAATCAGTGAAGTGATTGAAGCGTCGCAGATGGTGGAAGGTGATTTGAGAAGAGAAATCGCTTTAAATATCAAACGGCTTCAGGAAATCGGATGCTATCGCGGGATCCGGCACAGAAAAGGGCTTCCGGTTCGGGGACAGAATACGAAGACAAATGCGAGAACCAGAAAAGGTCCGAAGAGGACAGTGGCAAACAAGAAAAAATAATATTATATAGAAGAAAGTAGGTTAGTTTTTATGGCTAAAGTTACAAAAAAAGTGACAAAAAGGCGTGTGAAGAAAAACGTTGAACGGGGACAGGCACATATTCAGTCATCTTTTAACAATACGATTGTAACCATTACAGATACTGAAGGAAATGCTTTATCATGGGCAAGCGCCGGTGGTCTTGGCTTCAGAGGTTCAAGGAAATCTACTCCATATGCTGCACAGATGGCGGCTGAAACGGCAACTAAGGCAGCGTTAATTCATGGCTTAAAATCAGTAGATGTTATGGTAAAAGGGCCGGGTTCCGGAAGAGAAGCGGCAATCCGCGCGCTTTCTGCCTGCGGTCTTGAAGTGACCAGTATCAGAGACGTAACACCAGTTCCTCATAATGGATGCCGTCCACCAAAACGCAGGAGAGTTTAATCAATCGAACAGGAGGGATAGTCAAAGATGGCAGTGTACAGAGTTCCTATTCTTAAAAGATGCAGATCGCTTGGATTAGATCCGGTTTATTTAGGAGTAGATAAAAAATCAAACAGAGAATTAAAAAGAGCAAACAGAAAGATCTCCGAATATGGTCTTCAGTTGAGAGAAAAGCAGAAAGCAAAATTTATATACGGCGTATTGGAGAAGCCTTTCCATAATTACTATGTAAAAGCAGACAAGATGAAAGGCATGACGGGCGAAAATCTGCTGACCATGCTGGAAAGCAGGCTGGATAACGTCATCTTTCGTATGGGATTTGCAAGAACGAGAAGAGAATCCAGACAGGTGGTTGGACATAAGTTCATCACCGTAAATGGAAAACGCATAAATATTCCGTCCTACAGGGTAAAGGCCGGCGATGAAATCGAAGTTGTGGAAAAGAGCAAGGGAATCCAGAGATTTAAGGATATTTTGGAAGTGACAGGTGGAAGACTGGTTCCGGAATGGCTTGACGTGGATCAGGAGAACTTAAAAGGAGTCGTAAAAGAATTACCTTCCAGAGATCAGATCGATGTACCTGTTGACGAAATGCTTATCGTCGAGTTGTATAGCAAGTAATCCGAATCCGGCAGGTTGAGATAGCATATACCCGAATAAGGAGGGCTTTATAGTGTTCGATTTTGAAAAACCGAAAATTGAGATCGCTGAAATTGCAGAAGACAAAAAGTATGGAAGATTTGTCGTGGAACCGCTGGAAAGAGGATATGGTACGACATTGGGCAATTCTTTAAGAAGAATTATGCTTTCTTCCTTACCGGGTGCAGCGGTAAGTCAGGTAAAAATTGACGGTGTATTACACGAGTTCAGTTCGATCCCTGGTGTAAAAGAAGATGTGACTGAGATTATTATGAACATCAAGAATCTTGCACTTAAGAATACTTGTCCGACAGATGAGCCAAAAGTTGCTTACATTGAATTTGAGGGTGAAGGCGTCGTTACGGCTGCCGATATTCAGGCAGATCCTGACATTCAGATTTTAAATCCGGATTTGGCGCTTGCGAACTTAAACGGAGGAGCTGACAGTAAGCTGTATATGGAGCTTACCATTACAAAAGGCAGAGGGTATGTCAGCTCAGAAAAAAATAAATCTGAAGATGTGCCGATTGGCGTGATTGCGATTGATTCTATTTACACACCTGTTGAGCGTGTAAATCTGACAGTTGAGAACACCCGTGTTGGTCAGATTACCGATTATGACAAACTCACATTGGATGTATTTACCAATGGAACATTGGAACCGGATGAGGCGGTAAGCTTGGCTGCCAAGGTTCTGAGTGAACACTTAAATCTTTTCATCAATCTTTCAGAAACGGCGATGTCAGCGGAAGTTATGGTTGAAAAAGAAGATGATGCAAAAGGCAAAGTCCTGGAAATGAATATTGACGAGCTGGAATTGTCCGTACGGTCTTATAACTGCTTAAAGCGGGCGGGTATAAATACTGTAGAAGAGTTGACAAACCGGACGCCGGAAGATATGATGAAGGTCCGCAACCTTGGACGAAAATCTTTGGAAGAAGTGCTGGCCAAGTTAAAAGAATTAGGGCTTCAGCTTAACCAGAGCGAAGACATATAATAGAAATGGCCAATCCCGTAAGTCTAAGGAGCAGGGAGAGGTCATCTCCATGATGCAGTGGAGGCAACTAACAGGACAGCATTCGACGAGTAAGCCCGAAGCGCATGTCGGATGTTCCACAAAACGGAGGAAAGAAAATGGGAAAAAATAGAAAATTGGGAAGAACCACTCCCCAGAGAAAGGCTTTGTTGAGAGGCCAGGTAACGTCATTGATTTATAATGGAAAAATCGTTACGACAGAAGCAAGAGCAAAAGAAGTGCGTAAAATTGCGGAAGGCGTCATTGCAAAAGCGATAAAGGAAAAAGACAATTACGAAGAAGTGACGGTAAAAGCAAAAGTTGCGCGTAAGGATAAAGACGGCAAACGTGTCAAAGAAGTCGTAGACGGCAAAAAAGTTACGGTTTTTGACGAAGTGGATAAGACGATTAAGAAGGATCTGCCTTCCCGTCTTCATGCAAGAAGAGAGATCTTGAAAGTTCTTTATCCTGTAACGGAAGTTCCAAAGGAAGCTGCAAAGAAAAAGAAAAATACCAAACAGGCGGATCTTGTTGCAAAGCTGTTTGATGAAATTGCACCGAAATATGCGGGCCGGAACGGCGGATATACCAGAATCGTTAAAATTGGTCAGCGTAAAGGAGACGGCGCGCTGGAAGTTCTGTTAGAACTCGTATAATGATATTTTAAAAACTCCGGTTATGTACCGGAGTTTTTTGTCACATGGATTTTGGAAGGAGGAAAAATGTTACCGGAGTTATTTTCAATCGGGCCGTTTACTGTTTACAGTTATGGACTTATGACGGCTATTGGCATTATTGCAGCAGTCTGGATTGGAGAGTATCAGATAAAAAAGACGCGTCTTGCAGAAGAGGGGTTTCTCTTTGGCCTTGGCATAGCATGCGTGATTGGAGGGTATGCTTCGTCAAAACTATTGTTTTGGATCACGATTCTGCCGGAAATTATAGAAAATCCGGCAAAATTGCTGGATTTTGGCAATGGGTTTGTCGTGTATGGGGGCCTGATCGGAGGCGTGTTGACGGCGTATGTCTACTGCCGGATAAAAAAAGTGGATTTTTTTCAGATGTTTGACCTTGCCGCTCCGCTTGTCGCACTGGCGCAGTGCGTTGGAAGAATCGGCTGCTTTCTGGCAGGATGCTGTTACGGACAACCGACAGGGTGCGCATTTGGCGTGGCATTTCACGATTCTTTGTATGCGCCTTCCGGCGTAAAACTGTTTCCGGTACAATTGCTTTCTTCTGGATTAAATTTGGCAAATTGTCTGTTTTTGTACCTGGTTTGGAAAAAAGGAAAGCTAAAAAAGGGATGCGTAGGGGCTTTTTATATTATAAATTACAGCATTGGAAGGTTTTTTCTGGAATATTTGAGAGGAGACTTAGCGCGGGGAGCCGTAGGCGTATTGTCAACCTCTCAGTTTATTTCCATATTTACGCTGGGAATAGGCATTGTTATGCTGGCGGTTTGTCTGAAATCTGTCCGTCCTTCGGCTGATACAAAGGGAGAGAGAAAATAAATTCCGTTCCAACGCCTTCTGTGCTGATCACATTAATGTTTTCTTTATGAGACTGAATAATTTCTTTTACGATGGCAAGGCCAAGGCCGGTGCCCTTTTTATCTTTGCCCCTGGAAGGATCTGTTTTATAAAAACGTTCCCAGATTTTTCCAAGACTCTCTTTGGGGATGCCAATGCCTCTGTCTTTTACAGCGACGAAGATTTTTTCGTTTTTTACGGTTGTCTCCACTGTAATTACGGACTCAGAAGGAGAAAATTTAATGGCGTTGTCAATCAGATTATAGATAACGCGCTGGATTTTCCCGATATCAGCCTGGACGAAAAGCGTTTGGCCGGTGAGAATCAGCTCAAATGAAATCCGCCGGTCTTTGCAGGCGCCTTCGAATGTCTGGGCAGTCAGACGGATTGTGTCGTTAATATCAAACGTAGTAATGTCCAGCAAAGCCCTGTGGCTGCCATATTTATTTAATTCCAGAAGGCTGGCAGTCAGTTTGTTCAGTCGTTCTGTCTCGAAGAGGATGATATTAAGATATTTTTCCTGACTTTCCACAGGAATCGTCCCGTCCAGCATGGCTTCCACGTAGCCCTTAATGGAGGTTAAGGGCGAGCGGAAATCATGGGAGACATTGGAGACAAATTTACGCTGATCTTCTTCTAACGTGTTCAGTTCATTTGCCATATAAGTCAAAGAAGCGGCAAGATAGCCGATTTCCCCGTTTGTGCGGACGTTTACCGGGCGGTCAAATTTTCCGGAAGCATATCTTCCCGCCGCTTTTGTGATTTTTTTGACAGGCAGAATAATCGTACAGACAAACGGTACAAGCAGTGCAAGAGCGCAGAGAAAAAGAACGGCAAGCGTAAAGTATGCAATCTTTAAAAAGCCATGGTTGTAAGCAATCAGCATATGAAGAGGCTTATGTATGATAATGTAGCCCCTGACTTTGTAATTTACAGAGACTGGCGCATATACGCTTAACTGTTCCTCTTCAAAGCAGTTATAAAAAAATCCGGTCTGGTAATAACGATGCCTGAAATCGCCAATATTAAAGTCATTTATCACTTCAATATTTGAAATATCTGTTTTTTTTCTTGAATTTACCAGAATATCGCCTTTTGCTCCGACAACCCAGACCTGGGCGGACAAATAGGTGTCCACAGCTTTTAACCGTTCTTCAAAATCTTCAAGCGTTATATTATTGCTGTAATAGCTGGCCGCATAGTCAGATGCAATTAAATTTGCTTCTTTATACAGCGCAGAGGCCTCTTCCGTTTCAATGTAGCGATAGGAAAGATATGCGGTCATACCCGAAACAATAAGAAAACCAAGGACGCCAAACAGAAGGCACCCGAAAAGAAGTTTGGGATAAATTGTTCTTTTCATTTGAAATCACCTGTTTACTTCAAATTTGTAGCCAATTCCCCAGACCGTCGCAAGACTCCATGAACCATAGTCTTTGATTTTCTCCCGAAGACGCTTTACATGCACGTCCACGGTGCGCGTGTCTCCAATGTATTCATAGCCCCAGATATGATCCAAAAGCTGTTCCCTGGTGAATACCTGGTTTGGAGAAGACGCCAGAAAATATAAAAGTTCCAGTTCTTTGGGCGGCATGTCAACCGGCTGTCCCTGGTAGAGGACGGAATAATTGGAAAGGTTTACAATAAGGCCCGGATATTCCACGCATTTTACATTCGGCGGGGAGGAGTTCTTTTTGGATGCAGGATGATAGCGCCTTAAAACGGCTTTCACACGCGCAACCAGTTCTTTGGAATCAAAGGGTTTCATAATGTAATCGTCGGCGCCAAGCTCCAGTCCCAGGACTTTGTCAAAGATTTCTCCTTTGGCTGAAAGCATGATAACAGGCGTGTCTGATTTTGCGCGGATTTCCCGGCAGACCTGATAGCCGTCGATTCCCGGAAGCATTAAGTCGAGAAGGATCAGGTTCGGGGCGTATTGTTCAAAAGCGGCGAGGGCCTCCTCGCCGTCGTTTACAGTCTTTGTGTCAAAACATTCTTTGGTCAGGTAAAGTGCAATGAGTTCTGCAATATTTACATCGTCGTCTACAATTAAAATTTTTTGTTTTGCGGCCATAGGCGACTCCTTTCGTTGTTATTCAGATTTGAATTCGGCAATGGTAACGCCTGCGTCTCCTTCGCCTAATTCCCCAAGACGGTAGGATTTGATGTATTTCTGGCGTTTTAAGTGTTTCTGTACGGCAGTTCTTAACGCTCCGGTGCCTTTTCCGTGAACAATGCGCACGGAGGGAAGATGGGCGATGTATGCGTCGTCTAAATATTTGTCGAGTAAAGCGACGGCTTCGTCTGTTGTTTTTCCGATTAAGTTGATTTCAGAAGAGACGGAGGCGGACTTGCTCATTTTGATTTTTCCGGCCCCGGTTTTTAAGTGTTTCTGGTTTGCCAGAGAAGCGTCGTCTTCTAAAAGCACAAGATCTTTTATGTTGACAAGAGAACTTAAAATTCCCATCTGGACGTACAGATCGCCTTTGGCGTTTGGCAGCGTGTGGACAGTGCCTTTTAAGTTCATGGAGAGCACTTTTACAGAATCTCCAATGCGCAGTTTTTTCGGAGCTTTTTTGTTTGGAGCAGACGTGTTTTGCCGGACAGAAAACTGTTTCTGTGTATCAGACATTTTGCTGCGGAGTTTTGTCCGCTCTTTTTCCATTTCGCTTGCGGAGGCGTGGATCTGCCCGAATTTATTAAAATTGCGGATGCTTTCATCGGCAAAATCCTTTGCTTCTTTTAAAATTGCGAACGCCTGCTCGTTTGCCTCTTTTAAAATTTTGTCACGGCTCTTTTCTATGCGTTCCTGTTTTTGCTCTAGTTTTTGTTTGAGGGAAGCGATTTCTTTTTTGTAGGAGCTGATTTCTTCCCTTTCCCGTTCAATTGTGACTTTGCTGCTTTCGAGGTCGGAAATCAGATCTTCAAAACTGGCTTCCGATTCTGTGATCCTGTTTTTGGCGTCTTCAATTAAAGAGGCGTCCAGTCCGATTTTCCCGGATATGGCAAAAGCGTTGCTTTTGCCTGGGATTCCGATCAACAGGCGGTAGGTAGGGCTTAAAGTTTCCACATTAAATTCACAGCATGCGTTTTCCACGCCTTTCGTGGAAAGAGCAAACACCTTAATCTCACTGTAATGCGTCGTCGCCATTGTGCGTATGCCGTATGCGTGCAGCCGGGAGAGAATGGAAATTGCAAGGGCGGCGCCTTCTGTTGGATCCGTTCCGGCGCACAGTTCGTCAAAAAGCACAAGAGACGTTTCCGTTGCGTGTTCCAGTATGGAAACGATGTTTGTCATATGGGAAGAAAATGTGCTTAAACTCTGTTCGATGCTCTGTTCATCCCCGATATCGGCAAAAACGTCTTCAAAAACAGAAAGTGCGGAGCGGTCAGCCGCCGGAATGTGAAGTCCCGCCTGGCCCATCAGTGTGAACAGGCCGACCGTCTTTAGAGAAACGGTTTTGCCTCCGGTATTTGGCCCGGTGATAATAAGAAGGTCAAAATCCTCTCCTAATTTGACGTCTATGGGAACGACGGTTTTTGGATTTAGCAGAGGATGACGTCCTTTTCGGATGTGAATCCGCCCCTCGGCGTTAAAAACGGGGGCCGTTCCGTTGTGGAGTTTGGCTAACTGCGCTTTGGCAAATATAAAGTCAAGTTCTGTCAGAACCTGGTAATTGTCCTGGATAAATGCGGCAAATTCAAAAACGCGGCTGCTTAAGTTGGAAAGGATTACTTCGATTTCTTTTGCCTCTTTCAAAAAAAGCTCTTTTAACTCATTATTTAAATTTACGACGGCAGAAGGTTCAATAAACAGTGTTGAGCCGTTTCTGGACTGGTCGTGAACCATGCCGTGCACCTGATTTTTGGCTTCCGCTTTGACGGGGATGCAGTATCTGCCGTTGCGCATTGTAATAACGGCATCCTGTAAGTAGCCGCTGCTGTTGGCCTGATTCATAATTTTGCTGACCTGATTCCGGATTCGCTCGTTCATGCCGCCGATCGATCGCCGGATGGATTTTAAGGCGCTGCTGGCATCATCGCTGATTTCATCTTCGGAAAGAATGCAGCGTTTAATTTCTTCATTCAGAGGCGTTAAGGGTTCTATCGTATCAAAAAGTTCGTCCAGGGAATCGCGGGGAGTGTCCGTGCGTTCTGCCCGCCCGAAATTTTTGGCGCGTTTTGCGGCTTTTAGCAGAGAACTGATTTGCAAAAACTCTGTAATATTCAAAGAACCGCCGATTTCCAGGCGCTTTAGGGAAGCTTCTACCGGATGAATGCCGGAAAAAGACAGGCTTCCTTTTTTAAAAAGCCGGGAAAGCGCGTCAGAGGTCTGTCTCTGGGCGTTGTTTATGGCGGAAATGTCTGTCATGGGAAGAAGATTGCCGCAGCGTTCTTTTGCGGAACGGCTGAAAGCGAATTCCGTCAACAGATCTATGATTTTATCATATTCTAATGTGTGAAGCGCTTTTTTGTTCATAAGTATCCTCAATTCTGTCTGATTTGTTGTGATTTGATTATACATTATTTTCGAAGGGTTTAAAAGGGGAAGTTGGGAAAACGGCGGTATTTCTGTGGTGAAAAAAAGAAAATCTTGCATACCGTTTCTATTACTCGTATAATAAAAGAATGAGGGATGGGAGCGGTAACTTACACGATAAGCGTGCGGTTAAGGAGAAGTAACGGTATGGCTGAACGGGAGAAAGAAGATTTTGCATTCATTAATGAAAAGATTAAAGCAAAACCAGTGAATAAAAAACGGATATTAAAACAGGGAAGCTATACAGTGGGGCTTGCGGTTTTATTCGGGGTGGTTTCCTGTTTCGTTTTTACGCTGATAAGGCCGGGGATGGAAAGCTGGCTGCATCCTGAGTCGAATCCGGTGATCACAATTCCGGAAGATTCACAGGAGGCGGCTCTGGGGACGGAAGAACTCTGGGAGACGGAAGCGGTTCGTGAGACGGAGGAACAGGAAGACACAGAAGCGCCGGCGCAGGAAACGGAGACGGTGATTGTAAAAGAACTGGAGATTGCCGATTACCAGATGCTTCAGAATAAGCTCTATGCGATAGGCAAGGAGGCAAACCGTTCCGTCGTTACTGTTACAGGGGTGGTCAGTAATACGGACTGGTACAACAACGCTTATGAAAGCAGCGGGCAGGCTTCCGGAATTATTATCCAGGACAATGGAAGCGAGCTTTTGATTTTAACGGAACATAAGGTCGTAATGACGGCGGAGCAGATACGCGTTACATTTGTGGACGACGTGACGGTGAACGCTTATTTAAAGAAGTATGACGGCAATACCGGAATAGCGGTTCTTGCCGTATCGTTAAATGAGCTGCAGGAGGGCACGAAAAACAGCATTGCTTATGCGAAGCTTGGGAATTCACTGGCGGTGGCACAGGGAAATATTGCAATTGCAATCGGAAGCCCCCTTGGAACGAATTACTCAATCGGCACGGGAAACATTACTTCTGTCGGAAATGTAATTCAGACAGTGGACGCTACATACAGCGTGTTTACGACGGACATTGTAGGAAACAGCAGGAGCAGCGGCGTTCTTTTGAATCTGGAAGGGGAAATCATAGGCATTGTGATGCAGGATTACAGCGGAAACGGCGATAATAACACGCTGACGGCAATTGCTGTTTCCGAGGTGAAAAAAGTAATAGAGATGCTTTCAAACGGGATGGATATTCCGTATCTTGGGCTGACGGTAGTAGCCGTTACGGATAAGATTGCGGCGGATTATGACATTCCCCGAGGAATCTATATCAAAGAAGCGCTGCTGGATTCACCGGCTTTTGACGCAGGGCTGCAAAGCGGAGACGTGATTGTGGAAATGGGAGGGGAGGAAATCCTTTCTCTTGATGAATATGAATCAAAGGTTTTGTCTTTAAAGCCGGGGACAGTGATAGAGATTGTTGTGAACCGGCAGGGGATGGATGAATATCTTACGCTGAAATGCAGCGTAACGGCAGGCAGGCTTCAGTAGAATGCAGACAAAAGGAAGGAGAAGCCGCAGACGGCGGCAAGGAGAATATGAAATATATCGAAACATTTCGGGAAGGCGAGAGGGTAAACGGAATTTTACTCTGCAAATATAAACAATCAGCGGTTACAAAGAACGGGAAACCCTATGAAAACCTGATTCTTCAGGACAAGACGGGGACGCTGGACGCAAAAATCTGGGATCCGGATTCACAGGGGATTGACGGGTTTGAAACCCTGGATTATATCTGTGTCGTTGGGGATGTGACAAGTTTTCAGGGAGCGCTGCAGCTAAATGTCAAACGGGTGCGCAGGGCGCAGCCGGGAGAGTACGATCCGAAAGATTTTCTTCCTGTCAGCAGCAGGGATATTGGAGCTATGTATGAGGAATTGGAAGGCTATATAAATACGATTCAAAATCCATGGCTGAAAAAGCTTTTATCCGGGTTTTTTCTGGAAGACAAAGAGTTTGCAGGGCGTTTTAAAGCCCATTCCGCCGCAAAGAGCGTTCATCATGGATTTATTGGCGGGCTTTTGGAGCATACGCTTGCGGTCACAGGGCTTTGCGAGGCGTTTTGCAGGCAGTATCCGATTTTAAACCGGGATCTTCTTCTTACGGCGGCTATGTTCCATGATATTGGAAAATTAGAGGAATTATCCGGATTTCCGGCAAATGATTATACGGACGCGGGGCAGCTTCTTGGACATATCGTAATTGGGACGGAATGGATTGGCGAGCATATGCGAAAGATTTCCGGGTTTCCAAAGCGGCTTGGAAATGAGTTAAAGCACTGTATTTTGGCGCATCATGGAGAACTGGAATTTGGCTCTCCGAAAAAGCCGGCTTTGATTGAAGCTGTGGCGCTGCATTTTGCAGATAATATGGATTCCAAGATGGAAACGTTAAAAGAAGCTTTTTCCAGTGTTCCGGAGGGAAATACAGAGTGGCTGGGATATCATCGTTTTTTGGAATCAAATATCAGGAAAACAGGCGTATGACAGAGAAAGCATCGCAAAGAGATGGAGTGCAGGCAGGGATAACATGAAAAAGAACGATATAATTGAATTGATAATAGACGACATTGGAATGGACGGCGCCGGAATTGGAAGATATGACGGCATGATTTTTTTTGTAAAAGACACTGTCATTGGAGACAGAGTAACCGCAAAGATTATGAAACTGAAAAAAGCATACGGCTATGCGCGTTTGATTGAGATTAAGGAGGCTTCCCCCAAAAGGGTGAAGCCCCGTTGTCTTTATGCGCGTTCTTGCGGGGGCTGCCAGATTCAGCAGATGGATTATCAGAGCCAGCTTGAGTTTAAACAGAAAAAGGTGAGAGGAAACCTGATCCGGATCGGAGGCTTTGAGGAGGCTTTGATCGATTTTGTTATGGAGCCGATTGTTGGAATGGAAGAGCCGTTTTTTTACCGGAATAAAGCCCAGTTTCCGGTAGGAGAGGATGCGGCCGGCAATATTGTGACCGGATTTTATGCGGGCAGGACGCATAAAATTGTGGCCAACACGGATTGTGTTTTGGGCGTTGCTGTGAACCAGGCTGCGCTTGAGGCTGTGCTTGGCTATATGAGGGATTGCAAAGTGTCTGCTTATGACGAAAGTTCCGGAACGGGACTGGTGCGCCATATTTTGATTCGGTACGGATTTGACTCAAAGGAACTTATGGTATGCCTGACAGTAAACGGAGAGCGTCTGCCAAAGGAGGGGGTTTTAATTGAGCGGCTTTGCGCAATTGAAGGCATAAAAGGAGTCGTGCAGAATATCAACAGGGAAAAGACGAATGTTATTTTAGGGGAACGCACAAAGACGCTTTGGGGCGAACCCGCAATTATGGATGCGCTTTATCTGAGGGATACGAAGAATTTTCAAAGAACCGGAGAAAAGACGGAGTACCGGATTTCTCCGCAGTCGTTTTATCAGGTCAATCCGATTCAGACGGAGAAGCTGTACTCTCTTGCGCTTGATTATGCGGGGCTGACAGGAAATGAAGTTGTCTGGGATTTATATTGTGGGATTGGAACCATTTCCCTGTTTCTGGCAAAAGCTGCAAAATGGGTTTATGGAGTGGAAGTTGTGCCGCAGGCGGTTCGTGATGCGCAGGAGAATGCGAAGCTGAACGGGATTTTGAATGTTACATTTTTAGAAGGGAAAGCGGAGGAGATATGGATTGATGACAGCGAGGAACTGAAAACGGGCGCTGGAAGAGTCGCTGACACGGGCCTGCCGCGCCCGGATGTCATCGTAGTCGATCCGCCCAGAAAAGGATGTGACGCGCGCTGCCTGGAGACGATGCTTCGTATGCAGCCGGAAAAAATCGTATATGTAAGCTGTGATCCGGCAACGCTGGCAAGGGATTTGCAGACGCTGTGCGCCGGCGGGTATGAACTTGTAAAGGTGCGCGGGGTGGATCAGTTTGGGCAGACGGTGCATGTGGAGACGTGCGTCCTTTTGGGTAGGAAATAGTTACACCGCTGATACTGTC
>CAJUIS010000032.1 GCA_910586645.1 uncultured Lachnospiraceae bacterium
AGCTTGAAAATCTATTGAACCCAAGCCCCGGTAAGTCGATTTACTTCCGCTTGCCTTATTCATGTGACCGATAAGAACAATCGCACACCCGTATTCTTCCGCAATATTTCCCAACTGCTTCAGCACTGGTCTGATTTCGTTTGCCCGGTGCATATCCACATCTGCGCCCAAATAGGCTTGTATCGGGTCTAACACAACCATTTTCGCCCCGGTTTCCTTGATTGCCCGGACAAGCCTTTCATCTGTCATACTCAAACAATCAATACTTTCATCAATTACCAACACCCGGTTACAGTCTGCTCCTGCTTCTAACAATCGGGGTTTTATGGTATCTTCCAAACTGTCCTCTGCGTTCTGATAAATTACATTGACCGGCTCTCTGCTCTCTGCTGTTTCCTCACAGGGAAGTGCTTCGCCTTTTGTGAGAAGTGCCGCAAGGTGCAAAATAAAAGTGGTCTTTCCCTCTCCCGGATCGCCTTGCACAATAGTCAGCTTTCCAAAAGGAATGTAGGGATACCACAGCCAGTTCACTTCTCTTGCTTCTACATCTTCCATGTTGATTAAACGATAATTTTTTTCTCTTTTTTCTTCCATTTGCGTCCTCCACTAAAATAATTCGATTGAGTTTCAGCAGAGCCTTTGTTATACTATATTTGCGAGATATAAATACAATAGGCTCTGCCTTTGTAGTGAAATGTCCTTGTCAATCGACAGGGGCGTTTTCATTTCTTGCGGCATTTAACATATCTGCCACTTTCTTTTGCTGATTAGGATATAAATGCCCGTAAGTATTCAGCGTGATTTTAATATCCCTATGCCCTAACCGTTCTTTAATAATCAAAGGCTGTACGCCTTGATTGATAAGATATGCTACATGGCTATGACGTAAATCATGTACCCTAATTTGCTTTACACCCGATTTCACACACGCACGTTTCAGCTTGTGCTGTACCGCTTCTGCTACAATCGGGAACAGTCTTTCATTATCCGGCAGACCATAACAGCGGTTCACATACATTTCAATCTCTTTCGTTAAAAACTGCGGAATGTCAATCACTCTAACCGACTGTTCCGTTTTCGGCGTTGTGATAATATCCCTACGCTCCGTTCTGTAATAAGTCTTTGTGATACTGATTTGATTGTTCTCAAAATCGACATCTTCTTTTGTTAAAGCAAGCATTTCTCCCTCTCTGCACCCCGTCCAAAAAAGGATTTCAAATATCACATAATATTTGCTTTCCCGGTCAATGCCGCTGATGAAGCAATCGTATTCGTCTTTCGTCCAAAAGTTCAGCTTGTCAGCGTCAGACTTTCCCATTTTCTTAACCTTTTTACATGGGTTATTGTTGAGATTGTAAATGTTACTTGCATGAGTAAACAATGCGGTAATCTGATTTTGCACCATGCGTAAATAAGTCTGCGAATACCCTTTTGCTCTGATAGCGTTCTGCCACTGGATAATATCAGAGGGGCTTATTTCGTTCATCTGCTTATTCTCAAAATACGGTAATACATGGGCTTCTATCATGTACCGCTTGTTTTTTATCGTGCGTTCCTTTAGTTCTCCTGCCTTATCCCGGAAATACACATCAACAAATGCGCCTAACATCATATCCATATTGGCAGATGTACTTTTCAGAAATTCTCTTTCCCACTCCAACGCTTCTTTTTTCGTGGCAAAACCACGCTTCTTTTTGTGCTTCTTCTCCCCTTTCCAGTTTTCGTAATAGCATTGAGCAGTCCATTTCCCGGTCTTTTCATCTCTTGAAGCAGACATTCCTTATCCCCCTTTCATGCGGTTTGGTTCGGCTGATTGTAACCGTAAAACTTTGTTTCCCAAAATGCCTTTGGCACTTTCCCGGCAACAACAAGATAGCCTTTGCTCTGTAATTCTTCATTTAATTCTCTTATCAGTTTGTAAGCGTGTCCTTTGGAAACACCCAATGTTTCCGCAACTTCTCCGGCAGTCAATAAGTAGTTCTGTCCGTTCATGCAATCTCTCCTTATCATTTATTTCACTATTTATTAGTATTAATGATATTCTAGCACCCTCTATCATCTATGTCAATAATTTTTATTTGTATTTTTCATATTTATTATTGTTGTCAATATTTATTGAAAGTGCTATACTATAAGAAAGCAAAAAAGAAAAGAGGTAACGGTATGGATAATACAATTCAGATAGCAGAACGTATAAAACAACTCCGTAAAAATCTAGGTTTGAACCAAAGTGAATTTTGCAAAAAGCTAGGCATAAAGCAATCCACCCTATCCAGTTATGAAAACGGAACGGTATCTCCGTCCAACGAGGTACTCTATGCCATAGCAAAGCAGTATCACGTTTCTTTGGATTGGCTTTTTGGTATTTCAGATAATGAATTTTCTTTATCGTCTATGGGCGATATTATCAGTTTCCTATTGGAATTGAACGAATTAAAAGAATTGCGCTATGAACTGGAAATCAACGATAAATTTTTCAATGACATAGAAACCGAAGATAACCGTTGGTATGCCAATATTAAATTCTATGGAAATGAAAAAGGACACTTATATAATGCAGATATGTGTCAATTCCTTGCTTCACTGAATGAGAGCCGGGAAAGTTTTGAATCCTACTTTACGCCAAAGGATATGTTTGATATTTGGAAAAAACAGAAAATTGCTGATTACTCCACCTTGCCAGTGACAAGAAAAGTGTATGAGGATATAGACAATGCTACAAGAATGAAACTCCGAAATGAACATTTGGAACGGCAATTTAAGAAAAATCAGAGTGACAGCGAATAAAAATAGAGCCATTTTAGAGCCACAAGCCATTTTCAATGAAATTCCGGCAAGTGGCTTTTCCTTTTGTTCGTTATTATTTTTAGACATTAAGAAACCGCAACCCCTTGATTTCTCAAAGGATTGCGGTGCTTATTTTTATTATTTGGCTCTAATTACAAGATTACTCAATGATTGTAGCAACCCTACCAGAACCTACTGTTCTACCACCCTCACGAATAGCAAACGTAAGACCCTGCTCCATAGCTACCGGATGAATCAGCTCAATCGTCATCTCTACGTTATCGCCAGGCATACACATCTCTGTACCGCCCGGTAACTGGCAAACGCCTGTTACGTCAGTTGTTCTGAAATAGAACTGCGGACGATAGTTGTTGAAAAACGGAGTATGACGTCCACCTTCATCCTTTGTCAAAACGTAAACCTGAGCCGTAAACTTATTGTGGCAGGTAACGGAACCTGGTTTTGCAAGAACCTGGCCACGAACGATCTGATCGCGGTTGATACCACGAAGCAAAGCTCCGATGTTGTCGCCGGCCTGAGCCTCGTCTAACATCTTACGGAACATCTCGATACCCGTTACAACCGTCGTCTGCTTCTCTTCTTTTACGCCTAAAATCTCAAGTGAATCATTCAGATGCAGCGTTCCTCTCTCTACTCTACCAGTAGCAACCGTACCACGGCCTGTAATCGTGAATACGTCCTCGACTGGCATTAAGAACGGTTTGTCCGTATCACGCTCCGGATCCGGAATATATTCATCAACTGTTGCCATCAATTCCATAACTTTGTCAGCCCATTCGCTGTTCGGATCTTCAAGCGCTTTAAGAGCGGAACCCTGGATGATTGGGCAGTCATTGAAACCATACTCTTCCAGCTGCTCTGTGATTTCCATCTCTACTAATTCAAGCAATTCCGGATCGTCAACCATATCGCATTTGTTCATAAATACTACGATATAAGGAACGCCTACCTGACGGGACAGCAAGATATGCTCTTTTGTCTGAGCCATAACGCCGTCTGTAGCAGCTACAACAAGGATTGCGCCGTCCATCTGAGCCGCGCCGGTGATCATGTTCTTAACGTAGTCAGCATGACCCGGGCAGTCAACGTGTGCGTAATGTCTGTTGTCTGTCTCATACTCAACGTGAGCGGTAGAAATCGTAATTCCTCTTTCTCTCTCTTCCGGAGCTTTATCGATGTTCTCAAAATCAGTAGCTGTATTTCCAGCCACTCTTTCAGAAAGCACTTTTGTGATAGCGGCTGTTAAAGTTGTTTTACCATGATCTACGTGACCAATGGTTCCAATGTTACAATGTGGTTTTGTTCTTTCAAATTTAGCCTTTGCCATTTTAAAACGTCCTCCTTAAATTTTCACCCGTATGACGGGTAATTTCTTTTACATATCATTTCACTGACTATTGCCTGGCTATGTCTGATTATATCTGAGATTGCCAAGTTTTTCAAGCCATTTTGGCATTATAATTATTTTTCTTTGGAAGCGAGAAGCTTCTCCTGAACATTTTTCGGAACCTGTTCATATTTCTCAAAGAACATAGAATAGTTTCCTCGTCCCTGCGTTCTGGAACGCAAATCCGTAGAATAGCCGAACATTTCAGAAAGCGGCACAAATGCGCGCACAATCTTTCCTCCTCCAAGGTCGTCCATCCCTTCAATGCGTCCGCGGCGGGAATTGATATCGCCGATTACATCGCCCATATATTCTTCCGGCATCGTAACCTCAACCTTCATAATCGGCTCAAGAAGCACCGGAGACGCCTTCTTCATAGCTTCTTTAAAAGCCATGGAACCGGCAATATGGAATGCCATTTCAGAAGAATCGACTTCATGGTAAGAACCGTCATATACAACCGCATGAATGCCGACAACCGGGTATCCTCCAAGCGTTCCCGCTTTCGTCGCCTCTTCAATTCCGGCTCCTACTGCCGGGATATATTCTTTTGGAATCGTACCGCCGACAACTTCTGATTCAAATTTAAACAATTCTTCTCCGTTGGCGTCCATCGGCTCAAAACGAACTTTACAATGTCCGTACTGTCCGCGTCCGCCGGACTGTTTTGCATATTTGTATTCCTGATCCACAGGTTTGGTAAATGTCTCTTTGTAAGCAACCTGCGGCGCTCCTACATTCGCTTCCACTTTGTATTCGCGAAGCAGGCGGTCTACGATAATTTCCAGATGAAGCTCTCCCATTCCGGCAATGATCGTCTGTCCGGTTTCCTGATCCGTATGCGCACGGAAGGTCGGATCTTCTTCCGCAAGCTTTGCAAGCGCTTCGCCCATCTTGCCCTGTCCGGCTTTTGTCTTCGGCTCAATCGCAAGCTCAATAACCGGCTCCGGAAATTCCATGGACTCTAAGATAACCGGATGCTGATCGTCGCAGATGGTATCGCCCGTCGTCGTAAACTTAAATCCAACGGCAGCCGCAATATCTCCCGAATAAACCGTATCAAGCTCCTGTCTCTTGTTGGCATGCATCTGCAGGATACGTCCAACACGCTCTTTTTTGCCTTTGGTAGCGTTTAATACATAGGAACCCGATTTCATCGTTCCGGAATAAACACGGAAGAACGCCAGCTTTCCAACAAACGGATCCGCCATAATCTTGAAAGCCAGTGCGGAAAACGGCTCTTCATCGGAAGAATGCCTTTCCACTTCATTGCCGTCCATATCGGTTCCTTTGATTGCTTCAATATCAGTCGGAGCCGGCATATATTCAAGAACCGCATCCAAAAGCTTCTGAACGCCTTTATTGCGGTATGCGGAACCGCAGCAGACCGGGACTGCCGTACATTCGCACGTCCCTTTTCTGAGAGCCTTTTTCATCTCTTCTATGGAAGGCTCTTCTCCTTCCAGATACTGCATCATCAAATCATCGTCCAATTCACAGACCTTTTCCACCAGCTCTGTACGGTAAAGCTCAGCGTCATCTTTCATGTCGTCCGGAATATCGGTAATCGAAATGTCCTCGCCTTTATTATCATTGTAGATATACGCCTTCATTTCAAACAGATCAATGATTCCTTTAAAATCGTCTTCCCTTCCAATCGGAAGCTGAAGAATAATTGCATTTTTTCCTAATCTTGTACGAATCTGCTCTACAGCTCCGTAAAAATCAGCGCCAAGAATATCCATCTTATTAATAAATGCCATTCTTGGTACATTGTATGTGTCAGCCTGACGCCATACGTTTTCTGACTGGGGTTCTACTCCGCCTTTTGCACAGAATACGCCGACAGCGCCGTCTAATACACGAAGTGAACGCTCAACTTCAACCGTGAAGTCAACATGTCCGGGTGTGTCGATAATATTGATGCGGTGCTCTAAAGCTCCCGCCTTTGGTTTGCAGTTCTCTTCCAAAGTCCAGTGGCATGTCGTTGCGGCCGAAGTTATCGTGATACCCCTTTCCTGCTCCTGCTCCATCCAGTCCATTGTGGCAGTGCCTTCATGCGTATCACCTATCTTATAATTTACACCAGTATAATAAAGAATACGCTCAGTCAACGTGGTCTTGCCCGCATCGATATGAGCCATGATACCGATGTTTCTGGTTCTCTCTAATGGATATTCTCTTCCAGCCAAGGGATTTTCCTCCTTATTTATTACCCACAAAATACAGCGTCTGCGCACCTTGTGGGCGCCTCCTTATTTTCGTCAAATGAGGCAGTCTCTCTGCAGATGGATTAGAATCTGTAGTGCGCAAACGCCTTGTTTGCCTCTGCCATCTTATGCATATCTTCTTTTTTCTTCACAGACGCTCCGGTATTATTGGCCGCGTCCATGATCTCATTCGCAAGACGATCCACCATGATTTTCTCGCCCCTTTTGCGGGAATAAGCAACCAGCCAGCGAAGCGCCAGCGCCTGCCTTCTGTCCGGTCTTACTTCAATCGGCACCTGATACGTCGCGCCGCCGATACGTCTTGCCTTTACCTCGAGAACCGGCATTACGTTATTCATGCACTCTTCAAATACCTCAATTGCCGGTTTCCCTGTTTTCTCTTCTACTTTGTTAAAAGCGCCATATACAATTTTCTGCGCTACGCCCTTCTTACCGTCCAGCATAATATTGTTGATAAGCTTTGTAACGACTTTGCTGTTGTATAATGGATCCGCTAAAACGTCTCTTTTCTGAGTATGTCCTTTACGTGGCACGGTACTTCCCTCCTTAATCATCTTTCATTCTATCTCATTGCTGCGCCTGATTAATTCAACGGTACTCACATATCTCTAATGTGTTTCGTGCGGAAATCTATTTCTTTACGTGAAACATAATCCCAACACTAACCTTTAGATCTGCTTGTGATACTATTGGTTCCCGTTCCTATTTCTTAGCGTCTTTCGGTCTCTTTGCGCCGTATTTGGAACGAGCCTGTTTTCTGTTTGCGACCCCAGCCGTATCAAGCGTACCTCTGATGACATGGTATCTTGTACCTGGTAAGTCCTTTACCCTGCCGCCGCGGATAAGAACAACGCTGTGCTCCTGTAAATTGTGCCCCTCACCCGGAATATAGCTTGTCACTTCAATTCCATTGGAAAGACGAACTCTGGCAATCTTTCTTAAAGCTGAATTCGGCTTCTTCGGAGTAGCCGTCTTAACTGCCGTGCAGACACCTCTCTTCTGAGGAGATGCCGTGTCAATTGGTTTCTTCTTCAGGGAATTGTATCCTTTCTGAAGCGCCGGCGCTGTAGACTTCTTTACGGATGTCTGACGTCCTTTTCTTACTAACTGGTTAAATGTTGGCATTTGTTTCACCTCCTGTGATATTATTCGTGATTTATGCGCTTGTATGCACGCTAAAATATTATAAAAGGGAAAAACGGCTTTGTCAAGCCGTTTTTCCAAAACTACAATATAAAATTTACCGGATTTTTGTTTTTACTTTGATTTCGGCATCTTTGCAAAGCCGATATAAGACAGTATCATCTCTACGATTACAAACATAAAATAGACCGGGAACAATACCAGCGCCACACTGTATAAAATCGCTCCCGTCAGCGCAAACCCGCGTTTTTTCAAAAATACTCCCAATCCGTTGAAAATTACGGCAAGCGCTGTACAGATAAGATGCGGCATAACAAGCGTAGCCGCCAGTCCCACCCCTATCTGTTCCGCTATATCATCTCCGCTTCCCACAGCGCCTGACCAGTACACCATACTGTACACAAGATACGCAGCTCCGATGATAAATGAGATTAACAGCAATATGCTTAATTTCTTTTTCTCTTCCATTCTCTCACCCCTTTCTTTTGTTGAAAACACCAACTGCTTTCATTGCATCATTATAACCTCTTTTTTTTCAAAAAGCAACTATTAGTTAATATTAAAAAATCTAATAGTTAGTTACTGTTTTTATTCGAATTGGTTAAAATAAAAATGTCTGAAAAAATCACGTAAACTTCAGCAAGGAGAACCAGCATGGATCGAAAAGCTTTGGGCAAAAGAATACGTACGGAACGACTTCGTCTAAATCTCACACAGGAGCAGCTTGCCGAACGCATCGGCGTTTCCTCCGCCTATGCGGGCTTTATTGAACGGGGCGAACGCTCTGTTACACTGGAAAAATTAATCCTAATCGCAAACACGCTCCACGTATCCTTAGATTACCTGCTGACAGATTCCGCAGAATGCCCGGACGACGGAAACCTTTCCCTTTTAAAAAATCTCTGGCGTCAGGCAACGCCTGAAAAACAGGCCCTTATTTTAGACATTACGAAATCTATCCTTCTGCATTCCGAATAAAAACGCTTTTTTCTGGTATTCAGTATAAACGACTCTCTCTTTCTTTTGGTATGCTGTATGCATACATTTTCACGTCTTTACAAGATGCAGCATCTCAATCTGCACATACTTTTCCAGCTCAGCGCCGGCTCCTATCAAAAAAATCCAGAGAAAAACGCCGAGCGCCTTTTTGCCCCCTTTTCCAAGATTCCTGATTCCAGGCGTTTTTTCCATCCAATGCAGAAAATTAAAAGGAAGAAATACGGAAAGCCAGATATATAGAATAACCGCAGCCGTTTCCAGTCCGGCCGCAAGCGGCGTTTTCGCGCATTCCGCCACGTTTGCAGCGCTGTAGACGGCCATGAAAATATAATAAGTCAGGGCAACGGCTTTTTTCCATTTCTTTCCGGAGCGGAACCCCGGCCAGACACTCTGTTCCCGCGGCTTTTCCGCCCCTCTGAAAAACAAGTCCCCGCCCTCTTTTTTTGCATCCATGGAAATCCCATATGAACTTATCTCAAGCAGGGCCTCCCCGGCGCTCTGGTAACGTTTCTCCGGATCTATCTGAGTGCAGGTGCAAATCATTTCTCCCAGCTTTCCTTTTACATAAAGACGTTCCTGCGGCATCGCCCCCGTCACCATTTTATTTGCCACTACGCCTGCCGCAAAAATATCGCTCCGTTTATCGCTCTGGGCAAATCCAAACTGTTCCGGAGCCGCATAACCTGCCGTTCCCAGAATTTCCGTATCGCATCCCCGCCCCTTTTTATACAGCCGCCCAATGTCAAAATCCAGGATTTTCAAAACCCCGTCCGTTGAAATGAGCAGATTTTTGGGGCTGATATCTCTGTGAACAATCCCTCTTTTATGAATTTCTTCCAGACCTTCAAACAACTGGCGCAAATACCCCGCCGTCTCCCCTTCCAAAAACAGCGCGCCGTCCTGCAGAAACTGTTCCACTGTCAGTCCGCCGACATATTCCATAATGACAAACGCCATTCTCTCCTTTCTTGCCATATAATAAATTCTGACTAAATTCCTGTGCCGCGCCTCTTTCAGCCTCTCATAAATATCCGCGTTCTCCAGAGAAAGATATTTTTTTACAAAAATTTTCCCCGTCAGCTCATCCCTCACAAGAAAAGTCGCCTTTTTTTCCGGACTTCCCAGTGCGGTAAGCTCTTGAAACCTTTCCTCCAGATAATCATATGACGCCTCCGAACTGTTTCTCATGTTTCCCCCATCCATATCATACGCCCCCCTGTTTCTCAAAAGCCTTTTTCCCGGCCTGTTTCCGCATCGTTGACAAACGCCGGCTCCCAAATTATAATTTTACATGACACTGTAAATCCTGCCGGAAAGGTTCCCATTTTGAATAACACACAAGAACTCCTGAAACTTCTAAAAAATACAAAAGATATGAAATCTTATCTGAAAACTTATTCCAGAACATTTACGGCAGTCCCCCTGCCCGTCTATCTGGAAAATCTTTTAACGGAAAAACATCTGCAAAAAAGCCAGTGCATCCGGGATGCGGATTTGCAGAGAAATTACGGATATCAGATTTTCTCCGGACAGCGCGTCCCCTCCCGTGATAAAATACTCCGCCTGTGCATCTCTATGCGCCTGACCGCCAAAGAAACGCACACCCTTTTATGTTCCACCGGCTATGCGGATCTCTATCCCAAAAACAAACGCGACAGCATCCTTATTTTCGCCCTGGAAAAGGGCCTCTCCGTCTTGGAAACAAACGAGCTGCTCTATGAACTGCAGGAAAATACGCTCGAATAAACAGGGCAGAACCCCGCATCCGCAAAGTTCTGCCCTGTTCTTCACTCTGTCTTATTCCATAATCTCATCGACTTCATATTCGTCATACTCCGGATCAAAATTCAGATAATCTTCCTGCTCGATATCGGAATCCAGTCTCAAATCCCGGTATCTCTTCATGCCTGTTCCGGCAGGAATCAGTTTTCCGATGATTACATTTTCTTTCAGGCCAATCAACGGGTCTACCTTTCCTTTGATTGCCGCTTCTGTCAGAACTTTCGTCGTCTCCTGGAAAGAAGCTGCCGACAGGAAAGAATTTGTCGCAAGAGACGCTTTTGTAATTCCAAGCAGCACCTGTTTGCCCTCCGCAGGTTCCAGACCCTCTTCCACAAGCTTTTCATTTACATCGTCAAAATCCAGGATATCCACTAATGTTCCCGGCAGAAATTCAGAATCTCCGTTGTTTTCGATACGGACTTTCTTTAACATCTGGCGGACAATGACTTCGATATGTTTGTCATTGATTTCAACGCCCTGCAGACGGTATACCCTCTGCACTTCCTGAAGCATATAATCCTGCACGGCGCGAACGCCTTTAATCTTTAAAATATCATGCGGATTGACAGAACCTTCCGTCAGCTCATCGCCGGCCGCAAGCTCTGCGCCGTCCATAATCTTAATGCGGGAACCATAGGGAATCAGATATGTCTTTGTCTCGCCCGTCTCATGGTTCGTCACGATCACTTCACGCTTTTTCTTCGTATCCCGGATTTCCGCCACACCTGCAAATTCCGTGATAATCGCAAGCCCTTTCGGCTTTCTCGCTTCAAAAATTTCCTCAACACGGGGAAGACCCTGTGTAATATCGTCGCCGGCAACGCCTCCCGTATGGAACGTACGCATCGTAAGCTGCGTACCAGGCTCGCCGATGGACTGCGCCGCAATAATTCCAACCGCTTCGCCCACCTGCACCGCCTGGCCCGTCGCCATATTTGCGCCGTAACATTTTGCACAGACGCCCACATGCGAGCGGCAGGTGAGGATCGTCCGGATCTTCACTTTACTGATGGAATCTCCGTTTTCGTCCACACCCCGGTTCATAATCTCAGCGGCGCGCCGCGGCGTAATCATATGATTTGCCTTTACAATCACATTTCCGTCTTTATCGCAAATTGTATTGCATGAAAAACGTCCGGTAATTCTTTCCTGAAGGCTCTCGACTTCCTCTTTTCCGTCCATAAATGCAGTTACCCACATACCTGGAATCTCTTTTCCGGAATTTCCCATACAATCCGACTCATGCACGATAAGTTCCTGTGAAACGTCAACCAGACGCCTGGTCAGGTATCCGGAATCGGCCGTACGAAGCGCCGTATCAGAAAGCCCTTTTCTGGCTCCGTGCGCAGACATAAAGTACTCCAAAACGTCAAGACCTTCACGGAAATTTGATTTAATCGGCAGCTCAATCGTCCGTCCCGTCGTATCAGCCATAAGCCCGCGCATACCTGCAAGCTGCTTAATCTGCTTGTCGGAACCACGCGCCCCGGAATCGGCCATCATAAAGATGTTATTGTATTTATCCAAACCGCCTAAAAGAGCCGACGTCAGCTCGTCGTCCGTCTCTTTCCAGGTTTCGATTACTTCTTTGTATCTTTCCTCGTCCGTAATCAGACCTCTCTTGTACTGGCGCATAATCTTATCCACGGTATTCTGCGCTTCTTCAATCATTTCCGGCTTCTGCGGCGGAACGGTCATATCGGAAATCGATACCGTCATCGCGGCCCTTGTCGAATATTTATAGCCAATCGACTTAATATCATCCAGCACTTCGGCCGTTTTTGTCGCCCCATGCACATTGATGACTTTTTCCAGAACCTGCTTTAACTGCTTTTTGCCCACATGGAAATCAACTTCCAGCTTCAGTTCGTTTTCCGGATTGCTTCGGTCCACAAAACCAAGATCCTGGGGAATGATTTCATTAAAAAGAAATCTTCCAAGCGTGGATTCTATCATACCGGATGCTTTCGTCCCGTCCAAACGCGTTTTTACAACGCGGACTTTGATGTGGGAATGCAGCGTCAGCGCTTTATTTTCATATGCCAAAATCGCCTCATTTACGTTTTTGAAAGTTTTCCCTTCCCCAAGCACGCCGGGGCGTTCCTGCGTCAGATAGTAAATGCCGAGCACCATATCCTGTGAAGGAACGGCTACCGGGCCGCCGTCTGACGGCTTTAACAGGTTATTCGGGGAAAGCAGCATAAACCGGCATTCTGCCTGCGCTTCCACAGACAGCGGAAGATGAACCGCCATCTGATCGCCGTCAAAATCGGCATTGTACGCCGTACAAACGAGAGGATGCAGCTTAATCGCCTTACCTTCCACAAGAATCGGCTCAAACGCCTGGATTCCAAGACGGTGCAGCGTAGGGGCGCGGTTTAACATAACCGGATGTTCTTTGATGACTTCTTCCAAAACATCCCATACTTCCGGCTGCAGACGCTCCACCATCTTCTTTGCGCTCTTGATGTTGTGCGCTTTGCCGCCGGATACCAGTTCTTTCATAACAAAAGGCTTGAACAATTCAATCGCCATTTCTTTTGGAAGGCCGCACTGATAAATCTTAAGCTCCGGCCCTACGACGATAACGGAACGTCCGGAATAATCCACGCGCTTTCCAAGGAGGTTCTGACGGAACCGTCCGCTCTTTCCCTTTAACATATCGGACAGAGATTTTAACGCCCGGTTTCCGGGCCCTGTCACCGGCCTTCCCCGGCGTCCGTTGTCAATTAAAGCGTCCACCGCCTCCTGGAGCATCCGCTTTTCGTTGCGGACGATAATGTCCGGCGCGCCAAGCTCCAGCAATCTTCTTAAACGGTTATTTCTGTTGATAATCCTGCGGTACAGGTCATTCAGATCGGAAGTTGCAAAACGTCCGCCGTCAAGCTGGACCATCGGACGCAAATCCGGAGGAATCACAGGGATCACCGACATAATCATCCACTCCGGCCTGTTATTGGATTCCCGAAACGCCTCTACCACTTCCAGACGCTTGATAATCCTTGCGCGCTTCTGCCCAGTTGCATCTTTTAATTCCGCTTTTAACTCCGCCGCGTCTTTTTCCAGATCAATTGCCTCTAACAGTTCAAGAATGGATTCCGCGCCCATACCAACGCGGAATGCGCTTCCATACTGTTCTCTCGCTTCCTGATATTCCGCTTCCGACAGCACCTGCTTATAGGTCAGGTTGGTATTGCCGGATTCCAGCACAATATAGGACGCAAAATAGAGGACTTTCTCCAAAGTCCTTGGAGAGAGGTCAAGGATCAGCCCCATA
The DNA here is from genome assembly GCA_910586645.1 of uncultured Lachnospiraceae bacterium. GTDB lineage: Bacteria > Bacillota > Clostridia > Lachnospirales > Lachnospiraceae > Roseburia_B. The sequence continues at coordinate 13,628 of CAJUIS010000032.1, forward strand.
CGGCTTGGAATTCCTTTAAAATACCAGATATGAGAGACAGGAGCGGCAAGCTCAATATGTCCCATGCGCTCTCTCCTGACGCTCGCTTTTGTAATTTCAACTCCGCATCGGTCGCAGACTACGCCTTTGTAACGGATTTTTTTATATTTTCCGCAATGGCACTCCCAGTCCTTGCTCGGCCCGAAAATCTTTTCACAGAACAGGCCGTCTTTTTCCGGTTTTAACGTTCTGTAATTTATCGTCTCCGGCTTCTTCACCTCGCCCCTGGACCACTCCCTGATTTTTTCAGGGGAAGCAAGGCCAATTTTAATTGCGTCAAACGCAATTGGCTGGTATGTGTCTTTTTTCGTAATTTCTGGCATCTCTGACGCTCCCTTCTATCTATTCTTCCTCAAGAACTTCTTCCTCAAAATCCAATTCCTCAAAATCGTCTTCTTCCTCTTCCTCGTTTTCCTCTTCAATGTCGATCAGTTCTTCATTTTCAGAATCAAATTCCTGTTTCGTAAAGCCCATTTTGCCAAAAGATTCACTGTCTTCAAATGCAAAATCCTTATCCCCGGCAATAATCGCATTCAGGTCGGTATTGCCGTATTCGCTGGTTTCCATAAGTTCCACTTCATTTCTCTCTTCATCCAGAACTTTTACATCCAGGCCAAGGGACTGCAGTTCTTTTAAAAGCACTTTGAAGGATTCCGGTATTCCAGGCTCCGGAATATTGTCGCCTTTGATAATCGCCTCGTAAGTCTTTACACGTCCGACTACGTCGTCCGACTTCACGGTCAGAATCTCCTGAAGCGTATACGACGCTCCGTATGCCTCAAGCGCCCAAACCTCCATTTCTCCGAAACGCTGGCCGCCAAACTGCGCCTTGCCGCCCAAAGGCTGCTGCGTAACCAGAGAATATGGTCCTGTGGAACGCGCATGAATCTTATCGTCTACAAGATGATGCAGCTTCAGATAGTGCATATGCCCAATTGTAACGGGACTGTCAAAAAATTCTCCCGTCCTGCCGTCGCGAAGCCTTACTTTTCCGTCGCGGGACAAAGGAACGCCTTTCCATACTTTTCTGTGTTCCCGGTTGTCCGACAGATACTGCATCACTTCCGGCAGCAGTTCCGCTTTATATTTCCGCTCGAATTCTTCCCATTCCAGATTTACATAATCATTCGCAAGATCCAGCGTATCCATAATGTCATTTTCTTTTGCGCCGTCAAATACCGGCGTTTCAATGTTAAATCCAAGCGCTTTTGCCGCAAGGCTTAAGTGAATCTCAAGCACCTGCCCGATATTCATACGGGACGGAACGCCCAGAGGGTTTAAAACAATGTCAAGCGGGCGTCCGTTTGGCAGAAACGGCATATCCTCCACCGGCAGCACGCGGGAAACAACACCCTTATTGCCGTGGCGGCCGGCCATTTTATCGCCGACGGATATCTTTCTCTTCTGCGCAATATAGATGCGGACCGCCTGGTTTACGCCGGGAGACAGCTCGTCGCCGTTATCCCTGGTAAATACTTTTGCATCCACAATAATTCCGTATTCTCCATGCGGCACTTTCAGAGACGTATCTCTGACTTCTCTCGCCTTTTCACCAAAAATCGCACGCAAAAGACGTTCTTCCGCCGTCAGTTCCGTCTCTCCCTTCGGCGTCACTTTTCCGACAAGGATGTCTCCGGCGCGCACTTCCGCTCCAATGCGGATAATTCCCCGTTCATCCAGATCTTTTAACGCGTCGTCGCCAACGCCTGGCACATCGCGCGTAATTTCTTCCGGCCCAAGCTTCGTATCCCTGGCTTCCGCTTCGTATTCCTCTATATGAACGGACGTATATACATCGTCCTGCACCAGTCTTTCGCTCAGCAGCACGGCGTCCTCATAGTTGTAGCCTTCCCATGTCATAAACCCAATCAGAGGATTCTTGCCAAGCGCAAGCTCTCCGTTTGCCGTAGACGGCCCGTCTGCAATTACTTCGCCGGCTTCCACTCTTGTGCCTTTCAGCACAATCGGCTTCTGATTGTAACAGTTCGACTGGTTGCTTCTTGAAAATTTCGTCAGACGGTATACGTCCCTTGTTCCTTCATCGCTCCGGATTACAATTTCATTGGAAACAGCGCTTTCCACAACGCCGGATTTTTTCGCAACGACACAGACGCCGGAGTCAACGGCCGCCTTTGTCTCCATACCGGTGCCGACAACCGGAGCTTCCGTCGTAAGAAGCGGCACTGCCTGGCGCTGCATATTCGATCCCATCAGCGCACGGTTCGCATCGTCGTTCTGCAAAAACGGAATCAATGCGGTAGCCACGGAAAATACCATCTTCGGCGATACGTCCATGTAATCAAACATTGTTTTTTCATATTCCTGCGTCTCGTCCAGGTAACGGCCGGATACGGAATTTCTTACAAAATGCCCTTCTTCATCCAGCGCTTCGTTCGCCTGCGCCACATGGAAATTATCCTCTTCGTCTGCCGTCATATAGATAAACTTATCTGTAACGCGCGGATTCTTCGGATCGGATTTATCAATAATGCGGTACGGCGCTTCGACAAAGCCGTACTCGTTAATCCTCGCATAGCAGGCCAGGGAGTTAATCAACCCGATGTTCGGACCTTCTGGCGTCTCAATCGGACACATCCTTCCATAATGGGAATAGTGTACGTCGCGCACCTCAAATCCCGCGCGATCACGGGAAAGTCCGCCGGGCCCCAGCGCAGACAGACGTCTCTTATGCGTCAGCTCGCCAAGCGGGTTGTTCTGATCCATAAACTGCGACAACTGGGAAGAACCAAAAAATTCCTTAACAGCCGCCGTCACCGGTTTGATATTAATTAAACTCTGAGGAGAAATCCCTTCCAGATCCTGCGTCGTCATACGCTCGCGGACAACGCGCTCCAGACGGGAAAGCCCTATGCGGTACTGATTCTGCAAAAGCTCTCCGACTGCGCGGATACGGCGGTTTCCAAGATGGTCAATGTCGTCGTCATGTCCTACGGAGTACTCCAGATGCATATTATAATTAATAGAAGCGAAAATATCTTCTCTTGTAATGTGTTTTGGAATCAAATCATGCACATTTCTGCGTATCGCTTCTTTTCTTTCTTCCAATCCGGCATTCTCTTCCAGAATCCGGGCCAAAACAGGATAATAGACAAGTTCTGTAATCCCGACTTCTTTGGGATCCACATCTATATAATTCTTCAGATCCACCATCATGTTCGAAAGAATTTTCACATTTCTTGTCTCACCCTGGATCCATACATACGGAACGGCTGCGTTCTGAATGCGGTCTGCAAGATCGCGGCTTACTTCCGTCCCTTTTTCGGCAAGCGCTTCTCCGGTCGTCATATCCACGACGTCTTCCGCCAGCGTATGTCCGTTGATCCGGTTCTTAAGCGCCAGCTTTTTATTGAATTTATAGCGGCCCACTTTCGCCAGATCATACCTTCTGGGGTCAAAAAACATAGCGGAAATAAGGCTTTCCGCACTTTCCACCGTCAGCGGCTCGCCCGGACGGATCTTTTTATATAATTCCAGAAGCCCCTCTTCATAATTGGTTGCCACATCTTTGCCGAAGCTTGCCAGAATCTTCGGCTCTTCGCCAAAAAGATCGACGATCTCCTGATTGCCCCCAACGCCAAGCGCACGAATCAAAACAGTAATCGGCACTTTTCTTGTTCTGTCCACGCGCACATAAAAAACGTCATTGGAATCTGTTTCATATTCAAGCCATGCGCCGCGGTTTGGAATTACGGTGCAGGAATATAATTTTTTACCAACTTTATCGTGTGAAATCGCATAGTATATTCCAGGAGAACGCACCAACTGGCTTACAATAACGCGCTCTGCGCCGTTGATGACGAATGTCCCTGTTTCTGTCATAAGAGGAAGATCGCCCATGAATATTTCATGTTCATTAATTTCGTCTGTCTCTTTGTTGTAAAGTCTTACTTTTACTTTTAAAGGCGCCGCATACGTTGCGTCCCTGTCTTTACATTCCGGGATGGAATATTTTACATCATCTTTGCATAACGTAAAATCAGTAAATTCCAGGCTCAAGTGTCCGCTGTAATCAGCTATTGGCGAAATATCCGCAAATACTTCTCTTAAGCCTTCGTCTAAGAACCACTGATAGGAGTCTTTCTGGACTTCGATCAGATTCGGTATTTTCAGGACTTCTTTCTGCCGTGAATAACTCATACGTAAACCTTTTCCAGCCTGGACCGGACGTATTCTGTTTTTCTCCATTGACGATTCACCTCTCGTTTTCTTTCTATGCACGCCGCTCTGCGGCTTATCTTTACCATGCAAAAGCGCATAGTAGGTCTACCTCACCACAATAGTGCAACGTATATTATATTACAAGCCATATTGGAATGTCAAGGAAAAATAACGGGTTCACAGGAATCAATTTTCAAAATATTTCCTGCTATGCATACCGGAAGAGACAAAAATTCTCTGATCCGGAACTTCCGCACAAAAAACTGCCGGCAGGAACTCTCCTGCCGGCAGAAAATTCTTCTGTTATATAATTTCTATACAATCAAATCGCCTCTGACATATCCTCTGTATTTCTTTCCGTTTATTTTTACCTGGATCCGATACCATTTCGCTCCTGACCTGTCGCACGTTTCACAGAGTATTGTCACTTTCGTCCCCCGTACAAGGCCGAATACACGCGCATAATTTGTTCCCGCGTATTTGCGCACATTGACATTTACCATGACCCTGCCTTTCCTCAGAGACAGAGGTTTCGTATTTGCACGCAGTATTTTGGAAAATTTACCGTAACTTCTTCCCGTTCTGGTCGCAACAAACGCTCTGACTTTATAAAAATATTCTTTTCCCGCGGCAACCGTCGTATTCATAAACGCCTGGCTCGTGGAAGGAACCGCTTTTAACAGTGTATATTTCCCGTTTCTTGCCGTCGCACGGTAAATTTCATATCCATGCGCCCCTGTCATAAGATTCCAGTGAATGTTGATGCTTCTTGTCGTACAGACGCCAGCCTTTAACCCCTGCACTTTTCCAAGGTTTGAAACGGTTCCCTGAATTGAGGGGACTGCGGAAACCTTATGCGGAGCCGCCGCAAGACACAAAAACATACAAACCGCCGCCGTTAAAATTTTAATTTTTTTCATCGTATCTCCCTCCTGGCTTTCTGCCGTCCTTCTTCTCCTTTTTACTTTAGCGCCTTTCGAAGCAATGTCAAGATTCTTCCGGTGTTTTTAAAAAATTATTAAGATAATCTTTCCATTTCAGCCCTGCCTTTTTTTGACCGGATTGACATGAACCATGATATGCTTCACTTTTGGAAAATTCTGTTCAATGCTGTCGTGAACCCGTTCCGCAATGTCATGGCTTTCTAAAAGCGTCCGGCTGCCGTCCGTACAGATTTCCAAATCCACATAAATCCTGTTTCCAAACATACGCGTCCGAAGCAAGTCAACGCCCGCCACGCCGCTGTGAGAAAGCGCGCACTCCCTCAGTTTCTGTTCCGTTTCATCGTCGCAGGCTTTATCCACCATCTTATCCACCGCATCCTGAAATATCTCATACGCAGCCTTCAAAATAAACAGGCAGATTACAAGACTGGCTGCGGAATCAAAAACCGGGTATCCCATACGCGCCCCGGCAATGCCCACAAGAGCTCCCACAGAAGACAATGCGTCCGAGCGGTGATGCCACGCGTCCGCCATCAAAGCTCCGGAATCAATTTTCTTCGCATATATTTTTGTATACCAGAACATCCCTTCTTTTACCGCAATCGAAATTAACGCTGCAAGAAGCGCGAGCCGTCCCGGCGTTTTAATCGTCTCATAATGCCCGGATATAATTGTCCCGGCAGCGGAATATCCAATTCCAATGCCTGTAACCGCAAGAATTGTCGCAAGCGCGATAGCGGCCACGCATTCCATCCGTTCATGCCCATATGGATGTTCTTTGTCGGATTCCTTTCCGGCAATCCTGATTCCGATCATAACTGCAACCGTGCTGAATACATCTGACGCCGAATGCACCGCATCGCTTATCATCGCTTCGGAATCCGCCCAAATCCCTGCAAACATCTTAAACACAGACAACAGAAGATTCGCAGCGATAGTAATGGCAGATACCTGTATGGCTGTTTTTTCAAACTGATTTTCCAAAATAATTTCCTCCTGATCTTTTCAAACATACTCTAATATGCCCAAAATATTATTTTTACCGTCACTGGCATTTAACCCGGATTTTCTCTTTTCATACATATTTAAAAATTATTTCCGCCGTCCGCACGCCCCGTTTAACGCGCCGCACATCTGGACAAAAGCATTTTCCAGGTACGTTCCAGTCACTCTATGCTATATCTTGTGGAATGTTTTCAGAAGAATTTCTGCTTTCGAATTGTGTTTTTCCAATAAAAAACACCCACGTTTCCAGTAATATACACTACTGTCCCGCAGATGTAATTCAATCTACTGTCGCGTTTCCGCGACCCGGCTACACAGGATATCTCCCGGCCTGTTCAGTTTGTACTGTAGATAATTGCAACGCAAAGAGTTTTCTATAATATATCACAGCCATACGTATTTTGCAACGAAAATTTCCAAAAATTATTTTAAAAACGCTTCTTTAACAGCGTGTTCCGGCGTCCGGACCATGTCCTTATAAAAACCGTTATAAACCGCCATCTCTCCTCACTCTCCCCATGCTGCAAAACAAATCATAAAAAGCAGAAACGCTCCCAAAACATTCCGCAAATCAATCACCAGATACGATGATTCGTCTATATAAATTTTGGCATATCTCCAGTCTGAAAACCTCTTCAACATATGTTCCTTATCGCATTTTTCGCAATCTTCCTCCTGCCTGTATGCCGCCTGCCCGTTTTCTCCTGCCAGATGCAGATCTGCCCCTGCATAAAACAAAATACAACAAAAGAATAATATCCCTGCAAAAATTTTTCTGTGCAAATATTTTCTCATCTGTCTCTTCCTCCTGCAAGCCGCATTCTATTGCTCTTTTAGCATAATCCTCCAATCAGAATATGTCAATATTTATTCGCTATAAGCGAATAACATAAAACTATAATTTATGTTTTGCTTCTGGGAATACTGTTACAATAATTGAAACAAATGGAGGAACTAGAATGGAAGATTTTCTCGATAAACCTGAAATCGGACAGCGGATACGGCAGCTTCGGCATATGTATGATTATACGCAGGCGGAATTTGCAGAACTGATTGACATATCCATTAACTTTTTGTCTGAAATTGAAAACGGAAAAAAAGGACTGTCTCAGGATACCCTCGCCAAAATCTGCAGGCAGCTTGGAGCCTCAGCCGATTACATTCTGTTTGGAATAAAGCAGAAACAATCCTCACTTATCGACATTGCAAACACCTTAAACATCGACGAACTGGAAACGACAATCCGTTACTTGGAATCTCTGATTGAAATGAAAAGAATACAGGTATAAAAAATGCGGGAACCTTTCCGGTTCCCGCATTTCATCTTCATTTCATAAAAGCCAAAATTATTTTAATGTAACTTTTGCTCCTTCTGCCTCAAGTCTGGTCTTGAGATCATCTGCTGTCGCCTTGTCAACCGCTTCTTTTACAATCTTCGGAGCGCCGTCAACAACGTCTTTTGCTTCTTTTAAGCCCAGGCCTGTCACTTCACGGACAACCTTGATAACCTTAACTTTGTTCGGGCCTACTTCTGTCAGCTCTACGTCAAACTCTGTCTTTTCTTCTTCCGCCGCGCCTTCGCCGCCTGCCGCTGCAACCACAACGCCCGCTGCCGCAGATACGCCGAACTCTTCTTCGCATGCTTTTACCAAATCATTTAATTCCAATACGCTTAATTCTTTAATAGCTTCAATAAATTCCGCTGTTGTTAATTTAGCCATTTTTATTTTCCTCCATTATAATTATTTTTCATTACTGATTCCGGATATCCGTCTCCTTCTCTCAGCCCTCAGACATTTCCCGCCTTAGGCTTCCGCAGGAGCTTCTTCTGCCGCAGGAGCCTCTGCCGCAGCTTCGGATCCTCCTTTTTCTGCAATCTGCTTAAGCACACGGGCAAAGTTCGCAATCGGAGACTGAATGCTTCCAAGGAACTTTGCAAGCAATTCTTCTCTTGACGGAACTGCCGCGATTGCCTTCATGCCTTCCGCATCGTAGAAGGTTCCTTCTACAACGCCCGCTTTGATTTCCAAAGCCGGAGCGGTCTTTGCGAATTTTGCAAGAATTCTTGCCGGAGCAGTCGCATCCGTACTGGAAACCGCAAGTGCGCTCGGCCCTTTTAAAACTTCAGATAAAGGTTCAAAATCTGTCCCTTTAAATGCAAAGTTCATCATTGTATTCTTGTACACCTTATAGGAAACGCCCGCTTCTCTGAGCTGTCTTCTAAGCTGTGTATCCTCTGCAACGGTAAGCCCGCGATGATCAACCAGCACTGCCGCCTGAGCTTCTTTGATAATTTCGGAAATCTCCTGTACGACTGGTTGTTTCAGTTCTATTTTTGCCACGAATCGTACACCTCCTTTTATTATTTTTTAATAACATAAGGCCGTTTAAAAAAGAAACCTCTCCGCCCAAAGACAGAGAGGTACAATTCAATCTCTTAAATCTCCTAGGCAGGCTCAAAAGATTACGCCATACGGCGCCTGCTGTCTTCGGCAATATGCTTATGCATTATAACATGATATATCACAGATGTCAATCCCAAAACTACCCAATTACTTTCTGGGGATTTACCTTTACGCCCGGTCCCATAGAGGAAGCCAGTGTAATGCTCCTGATGTACTGCCCCTTCAAGCTGCTTGGTTTTGCCTTGATGACTGCATCCATAAGAGTCTGGAAGTTGTCCGCTAATTGTTCATCTGTAAAGGATTTTTTTCCAATTGGCACATGGATAATATTGCTTTTGTCCAATCTGTACTCAATCTTACCCGCTTTAATATCGGCAATCGCTTTCGTAACGTCCATCGTAACTGTTCCTGCTTTTGGGTTCGGCATCAGGCCCTTAGGTCCGAGCACACGTCCCAGACGGCCGACAACGCCCATCATGTCAGGCGTGGCGACAACTACGTCGAAGTCAAGCCAGCCTTCTTTCTGAATCTTTGGAATCAGTTCCTCACCGCCGACGAAATCCGCACCCGCTGCCTGCGCTTCGTCAAGCTTCGCTCCTTTTGCGAAAACCAGCACACGGACGGTTTTTCCCGTTCCATGCGGCAGTACGACCGCGCCGCGAACCTGCTGCTCTGCATGACGTCCGTCACATCCGGTTCTGATATGAGCTTCGATTGTCTCATCAAATTTCGCTACCGCCGTTTTTTTTGCCAAAGCAACGGCTTCCTGTTTGTCATATAAAACTGTGCTGTCAACCGCTTTTGCAGCTTCTATATATCTCTTTCCTCTTTTCATTCTATAACCTCCTGTGGTATTATCGGGGAGCGTCTCCCTCCCACTTTTCCTTCACCAATTCCGTGAAACGGTTTTTTTAATCCTCCACCGTTACGCCCATAGATCTTGCTGTGCCGGCGATCATGCTCATGGCAGCCTCTACGGAAGCCGCATTCAAATCTTTCATCTTCAGCTCTGCAATCTCCTGAACCTTTGCTTTGGAAATAGTCGCCACTTTCACCTTATTCGGCTCCGCGGAACCGGATTTGATGTTGCAGGCTTTTTTAATCAATACGGGAGCAGGCGGAGTCTTTGTAATAAAACTAAAGCTTCTGTCTGCGTATACCGTAATTACGACAGGAATGATTAAATCACCCTGATCTGCGGTTCTTGCATTGAACTGCTTGGTAAACTCAACGATGTTTACGCCATGCTGTCCCAATGCCGGTCCAACCGGAGGAGCGGGTGTCGCCTTTCCGGCAGGAATCTGTAACTTGATATATCCCTGTACTTTCTTTGCCATTTGGAATAACCTCCTTAATTCATTTTCTTCACTTCTGCGAAACTGATTTCCACCGGCGTTTCGCGGCCGAACAATTCAACATTGATGGTAACGATCTGCTTGCCATGGTTCATTGTCTGGATTGCTCCGATGGTGTCTTTCCAGACGCCTCCGGTCACCACAACCATATCCCCTTCTTCAAAATCAACCACAATGTCTTCTCTCTTGATTCCCAGCGGCATCATCTCTTCGTCCGTTAATGGCACAGGCTTCGATCCCGGCCCGACAAACCCCGTAACGCCACGGGTATTTCTGACCACATACCAGGTATCGTCATTCATAACCATATTTATGAGTACGTATCCTGGAAACATCTTCTTGGAAACCTGCTTTTTCGCACCGTTCTTCATCTCAAAAACATCCTGCATCGGAACTCTCACTTCAAGAATCTGATCCTCTAAATGCCTGTTTTCAATTGTCTTGTCAATGTTCGCCTTCACCTTATTCTCATAACCGGAATAAGTGTGAACAACATACCAGTGTGCTTCTGCCATAAAACGCCTCCATTATAATTTAACCAGGAAATCAATGCCATACTGAATAAATGTATCCAGTATTGTAATAATCAGACCGACTGCAACCGATACAGCGACTACGGCTGCGGTCTGTTTTGCAAGTGGTTCCTTTGCCGGCCAGGCAATCTTGCCGAATTCGGATTTTAATCCTTCGAACCAGCTCGTCTTAGGAGCTTTGTCTGTTTTTGCGTTATCTGCCATAATTTCACTCCTTTACTCTGTCCGGATTACTTGGTTTCCTTATGCAAAGTATGCTTTCTGCAGAATTTGCAGTACTTTTTCATTTCCATTCTTTCCGGATGAGTTTTCTTGTCCTTTTTTGTGTTGTAATTACGCTGTTTGCATTC
>CAJUIS010000033.1:0-153 GCA_910586645.1 uncultured Lachnospiraceae bacterium
CGATACACAGCCGGGAAGCTGCGGCGCAGAGGGTGTCTGCAGTTGTGACTTGTGATGGGATTTCGTTCTTCTTAACTGCCTCTCTCCGGGACATCCCGTTATGTCCATTGGAACGCCCAAGCCAGTTCCCGCTCCCTACACCGATACACAGCC
>CAJUIS010000033.1:253-17445 GCA_910586645.1 uncultured Lachnospiraceae bacterium
GGGAAGCTGCGGCGCAGAGGGTGTCTGCAGTTGTGACTTGTGACGGGATTTAGTTATTCTTAACAATCCCTGTTCTGTCAGGAATCCCCGGACATGGATGTCCGGGGAAGTTCTCATCACGCCAGGGACGGCGTGTTGAGAACGGTTCCGTTCGTACCTTTTAGCGTAACCGGGATTGTTTTAGAATATCTTAATCCCGAGCGCCGGAACAACTGCAGATATCCTCTGCGCCCGTAGCTCCCCGGCGTCCGTCCCCACTTCACTCTACTGTCTCACAAAAATCTTAAGATAAACCCCCGCCGCAAAGTTTCGGAATTTACGGATTCTTATGCTCCGCCGGATATCCGCTTTCGACAGGCGAAGCTCGTCCTTAAATTTCTTCAGCAGATGAATGTGCTCCTTTACATAGTCCTCCGTCTTATCTCCCGCCATAACGTCTCCCGTATTGGAATCGCTGCGCACCCTGAAATAGTTTAACGGCTCATGGATAATATACACATCCCCCATGCAGGCAAGCTGCACCCAGAAATCATAATCCAGAATATAAGTATACCAACTGTCAAAACCGCCGACCGTCTCTAAAGCGCTTCTGCGGAATGTATTCGCAAGAGGGGCTCCAAAATAATTTTTCACAAAAAGCCCGGCTCTCGCAATTTTCCGTCCGTCCGTCAGCCCGCTCGTCTTATACCGTTTATAGAAGCCTTTCCGCTTCCCGTTTAAATCAAACAGTTTTGTATCGCTTTCCGCCAGAACTGCAGTTGGATGCTCCATCAAAGCTTTTACTTCCTTTTCCAGACAATCCGGCGCAAGCGTATCGTCCGCACAGATTAACTTGATAAACTCCCCGCTGCATTTAAAAAGACAGTTATTCCAGTTTCCCGCCATACCAAGATTCTTCTCATTTTTATAGAGTTTAATCCTGTCATCTTTGATCTTTTCAATTACCGCTGCAGTATCGTCTTTCGATTTATCGTCACAAATGATAAGCTCAAGATTCGGATACGTCTGGTTTAAAACGGAATCAATCGTTTCCCTGATATAAGCGGCATTGTTATAAGCCGGAATGCATACGCTTACAAGTGGTTCCATACACTCAAATCTCCTCTTTCGTCAATTGCCGTTTTCTTTCATTTCCTCAAAATATACATCCAGCGCATCTTTCCAGTCCGCCATACGAAACGCGTCTTTGGCCGTCAGACGCAGCATATAATTGTCCAGAACGGAATATGCGGGACGCTTTGCCGGAGAATTATATTCTTCAGTCGTGACATATTTTACAACGGTGTCTTTGCCTGCCCGCTTAAAAATCTCCACTGCAAAATCCGCCCAGCTGCACTGCCCCTCGCAGGTTGCATGATACGTTCCGTAGTTTTCCGTCGGCTCCAGAAAATGTATCATCTTTGCCAGCTCCGCCGCGCTCGTGGGCGATCCGTACTGATCGGACACAACCGTTATCGTGTCGTGTGATTCAGAAAGCTTTAACATGGTTTTTACAAAATTCTTACCGTCTCCATACAGCCAGGCCGTACGCAGAATAAAATGCTTCGGGGCAAATTCTTTGACAAAATTTTCTCCCTCAAGCTTGGTCTTTCCATATGCGCTGATCGGCCCTGTCGCGTCAAATTCTGTCAGAGGCTTTGGTGAAGTTCCCGGAAATACGTAATCCGTAGATACATGGATCAGTTTTGCATCCGTCTTTGCCGCCGCAATGCTTAAATTCCTCGCCCCAACCGCATTGATTTGATAGGCAAGATCCCACTGCGTCTCGCACGCATCCACATTTGTATGCGCCGCACAGTTTATGATAACGTCCGGCTTTGTCTTTTCCGCACAACGGATAACCTCTTCTACATTTGTAATGTCAAGGGAAAGAATCCCTTCTCTTTGGGCTACGTCCGTATTGATAAATTCCACGTCATCCTTTGCGTATTCTTTATTCAGCGCCCGGCCAAGCTGCCCGTTGCAGCCGGTAATCAATATTTTTTTCATGGCATCGTTCTCCTCTCTGTTTCATTATTATGGCATATTTTATAACATTCGATTCAGGAGAAACAATCCCCTTACCACCCAGTTATCGAAACCGCTCTGCCGGTACCAGCCGCGGTTAAAAAGAATCGCAATGCGTCCCGGAAATTTTTCCGCTTTAAGAATTTGATCCACCAGTTTGTCTTTTTCCGGTATCGTATGATAAAAACGTTTAAAGTCCATCAACTGCTTCTTCAAATCACCGTGACGTTTTTTTAAATCCCTTGCTTTCGCCCGGATCATCGCCAGCGCGGAACTGCTGGCTCCAACTTCATTGCCGCCATGCTGGCGGTAATAAATATAGGATTTTTCATCATAATACATACTGCCAAGATAAGACGCCGCCATATAGCACCACCAGTCATGGTGAACAACGTCCTCCGGCAGGCGTCTGATTATGATATCCGCAAGCTCACGGTTCATAAGCGTCGTACAGCCGGAACAAATACTCTCAATTACGGCATTTCCAAACCCGGGAGTCACATGGGGATTCTGCTGGCTTTTCAAACGCTCCAGATTTTCATCCACAAGCGTTTTCGCACCGCAGTAAAGCGCCGGCCCTTCCATGCGCTCCAACTGTTCCACCGCTTTTTCTATTTTCTCCGGCAGCCAGTAATCATCCTGATCACAGAACCCTATGTACGCAGCTTCCGTATTGCTGCTGCGCAGCAGTTCAAAAAAACTTTTATTTACTCCTATGTTTTCCCCCTGATACGCCCGGATGTTCTGATGCATCTCCTCATATTCCTTCAAAATGACAAACGTATCATCACTTGATCCGTCATCCCGGATCAGAATATCCACATCCGGATAATTCTGCGCCAAAATGGAATCCATCTGTTCTCTGATGTATTCCTCCCCGTTATAAGTAGACATCAGAATCTGAACTTTTTTCGTAGAACTGTTCGAATCACCACATATGTCACTGTTCATCGTTTTCTTTAACTGTTTCTCCTTTCCTCTGAATCTTAATTTCTTCCTCCAATAATGCCAGTTCCTGCGTCAGACGTTTGATATGCTCTTCCTGTCTGGAAACTTTCACTGTCAGCGTAAACAGCAGAAACAATGTAAAACAGAATCCAAAGAAAAACATCATATTAACCGGCAGCTCGATCCCCAGAAGATGCACCAGAAAATCCATCATTCCCGGAAATAAATCCAAAACCAGCACAACTGCCCCTACAGTCAGCCAGGAAAGCGCAAATCTGATGTCCAAAATTTCTTTCCGCACCATATTGGCAATCCAGAGCAGGGCCAGTACGATAACGACCGCCACAATCACCTGTATTTTCAAACTCATATCCTTACCTCCGAACTGCCGCAATTAAAATCGCCAGAGACACTTTTATCATATAATATACGGACTTACGGGGAGAAATCGAAGATACGCCTTCCTCTCTCGCATTCATCTGAACCGGGACTTCCCCGACCTTCTTTCCGGCTTTTAAAATCGCAACGACGCTTTCAGGCTCCGGATAGTCCTTCGGATAATTCCTGGCATACATCGCAATGACGTCCCTGCCCGCCATCCGCATACCGGACGTCGGATCTGTGATCTTTTTCCCCGTCACAAGCTTTATCATCCCTGTAAAGTAACGGATTCCCACCCTCCGGATGCCCGAAGACTGAAACCCTTCTTTTTTAATGTATCTTGAGCCAATCACCATATCAAGCCGCTCCTCCGCAAGCTTCTCTGCCATTTCATGCAGATATCTGGCGTTATGCTGTCCGTCGCCGTCAAACTGCACGGCAATGTCATATCCGTTTCGAAACGCATATGCATACCCCGTCTGAACGCTTCCTCCGATTCCAAGGTTGATCGGAAGGTTTATCACATGAAATCCATTTTTCCGACATACGAAAAGCGTGTCGTCCGTGGAACAGTCATTGATAATGATATAGTCAAAATCCGGAGCCTGCGCACAGATGTCCCGGACTGTTCTTTCAATTCCCCCCTGCTCATTGTATGCGGGAATAATCACTAATTTTCTCATAGTATCCTCTCTAATGACAGTAAAATATCATAGATTGCCACACACTGAAAACATACGGCCGCAAACTGAATTTTTCTGCTCCAGTCTTTCTTTATGGTAATGGTTTCCCCGTAAGCCAGTTTGGAAAAAAGGGGCAGAAGAGGAAGAAAGTACCTCCCCTGAATGCCGGAAATTTCCATGGATTCCCTGGGCGTCCAACTGATAAACATAGACACAAACACCATGCCCGCAGACAGCAGAATCACCGCAAGATAAGATAATTTCTGCCGCCCGGTCACAGAAACGCCTTCCCGTCCGCACCCGTTTTCCACCTGCAGTATGGATAAAAACAACAAAAACAGCAGTCCGTAAATCACAATTCCCGACAGATTGATATCCAGCCATCCAAGCTGCATCCCAAGCATATTTTCAAGAAACGCGGCGCCGGATAAAAACAGCGTTCGCACAGACAAAAGGATAAATTCCACCGGATCAGACAAAAGCCCGGAAAAACCGTAATTTTCTCCTGCCAGATACGCCCCCGCCGTCTGTTCGGCAGTCGGACTTACGACAAACAGCACGCTGCTCAAAGCGCTTGTCAGAAATGCCGCGGCGGCAAGCGCCGCTATGCAGCCCGCAAATATTTTTTTTCTTTTTGGATCCGAAAACCTGTCTGCCGGAATCAGCAGCGTAAGCAGAATAAGCGGCAGATACGTACCGCCTTTACAGACAGACAGTATGACTGCAAAAACTGCATACAGCGCAGCCTGCGGCTTTTTAAACGGCTGCTTTTCATAAATCAGGGAAAACAGCATGGCAGTATATAAAAATGCCACTTCAATTACAACGGAATCATACGAATAAGAACAGCACTGCTGAATTGTCATCGGAAGAACCGCCGCAAGAAACGCCGCCGTCTTGGCATGTCCCATCATACGGATAAACCAGTACATTGTAAACAAATAAAACAGGATAGAACATATTCTGCCCAGATAAATGACCAATAATCCGTTCAGTCCCAAAAGACGTCCGAAAAGAATCCCGGCTATGCCCGGAAAATACGTAACCACAGGAGCTCTGGTATCGGAATGCGGTATCTTAATTGTCCCCTGTTCTCTGCCGCTTTTTAAAATCCCTTCCTTTATCCTGTCATACTCTGGAAGGGACGGCGTTGTCTCGAACATCTGCATCGCATGAAAATCTTCCCTGTCCATAACAAGCGTCCCGTCTTTTGCCCCGCCTTTGCCCATCAACTGGTTTGTATAGGAATATGCCTGTTTCAGATGCACCTCTTCGTCCGGTACGGCAAGAGGCGGCAGCAGCAGCATATACAAAAACGCAAGGAAAGAGCCGGTAAACAAAAATACCTTCTCCGGTGAAAAACGAAATACGGCAAGGCAAAGATATGTCCCCAAAAGAAGCAGATACACAAGAACCGCCCCAAAAAGCCCCCACAGCTTCCAATAGAGGAACTGACGGTCGGCTGTCCGGATATTAAGCGTAGCGTCTTGTTTTTGTCCGTTCACCAAAAGACTGGTCTGATCTTTTTGTCCTGCGGCATAACCTATTTTGAGCCCTACTTCTTCATGGATCTCCGCGGCGTCCAGCACGATGGTAAGTTCCTTTTTTTCCCAGCCTCTTTCTGTGCCCGGAAAAGACGCCACGAGGTTCTGTTCGTCCGCCAGCACAGAAACCGCATAGTCGGCAGACATCAGCGTCTTTTTCGATGCATCCAGAATCTTCACCTTCACTGTGCCGAGGTTTCTTTTTTTATCTTCTTTTAAAAGCTTTTTCTGTGTTTTTTCATTCAGGGAAATTCTTGTTCCCGCACTCAACAGTTCATCCGACGGATAGAAAAACGTCTGTTCCATATGATCGCCGTCTGTCAGCGGATAATAGAGATCTTCGTCCGCTTCCACCTGCGTTGACGTACGCGGAAGCATCATCCGCGTCAGAATCGTTGTCTTATATACCAGAACGGCTGCAATGACGAAAACAACCGTCATCACAATAATCTCCACCCGGTTCTTCCTGTTTAACCTATGCATATTTTAAGAAAAATCCCCCTATTCGCCAAAGCCTTCGTCAATCAGCTTTACCAGACAGCAAAGCGCCGCTTCCTCGTCCTCGCCGTCGCATACAAGCTCAATGTCATCGCCTGACTTAATGCAGGCTCCAAGCACGCTCAAAACGCTTTTGGCATTCGCCGTATTTCCCCTGTAATTAAATGTAATCAATGACTTAAAGTTCATTGCCTCTTTGCACAATATCCCCGCCGGGCGCAGATGGAGTCCGGTAGGGTTCTTAATCGTAACTTTCTGACTTACCATAAGTTTTTCCTCCAAATTATCAAAGCATAATATCTGTAATCAACTGCGCCAGTTTTCCGGCTTCTTTTTCGATCACGGCCTGATCCTTTCCTTCAATCATTACCCGCACCATTGGCTCGGTGCCTGACGGACGGATCAGGACTCTGCCTTCCCCGTTAAATTTCGTTTCAAGTTCCTGAACCGCTTCTGCAATTTCCGTATAATCCATATAGTGTTCTTTTTTATGATTCGGAACTTTGGCATTGACCAGAGCCTGCGGCAATACTTCCATAACCCCGGCCAGCTCTGACAATTTCTGTTTCGTATCCGTCATTACTTTCAGCAGATGCAGCGCGCTCAGCAGCCCGTCTCCCGTCGTATTGTCATCCAGGAAAATAATATGGCCGGATTGTTCTCCGCCAAGATTAAACCCATGTTCTATCATATGTTCTAAAACATAACGATCCCCGACTTTTGTCTTTTCAATATGAATCCCTTCTCTCTTACCCATAAGGGAAAATCCAAGATTCGTCATAACGGTAACTACAATCGTATCTTTTTTGAGCGTTCCCTGCCGCTTCATATGATTTCCGATAATTGCCATAATCTGATCGCCGTCTACCATATTCCCCATCTCGTCAACTGCCAGCATCCGGTCCGCATCTCCGTCAAACGCGATTCCGACATCCGCCTTTTCATAGACGACGCGCGCTTTCAGCTCTTCCATATGCGTAGAACCGCAGTTGGCATTGATATTGGAGCCGTCCGGCCTGGTATGGATTGCCACAAGATTTGCGCCAAGTTCCCGCAGCGCCTTAACGGAAGTATAATACGCGGCTCCCTCCGCACAGTCCACTACAATTTTGAGGCCAGACAAATCCACAGAAGCTTTGCGTTTGATAAAGGAAATATATTCTTCCTTAATGTCAAAACGATATTCAATCTTTCCCACAGCGGAACCTGTAGGAATCGGAACGTCTTTCATATGATTTAAAATCAGCGCTTCAATTTCATCTTCCAATTCATCGGAAAGCTTATATCCTTCCCCATTGAAAAACTTGATTCCATTAAATTCCATCGGATTGTGAGACGCTGAAATCACAACGCCTGCATCAACTTTATGTTTTCTGGTCAGATATGCGATTGCCGGAGTCGGCACAACGCCCGCATAAATGGCATTGGCGCCTACGGAACAAATGCCCGCCATCAGCGCGTTTGCAAGCATTCCTCCCGATATTCTGGTATCACACCCTACAATAATCGTGGGCTGATGCGCCTGCTCTTTCGTAAGCACGTAAGCGCCCGCCTGCCCCAGTTTCATTGCAAGCTCTATTGTCAGCTCCGTTCCCGCAACTCCGCGTACGCCGTCCGTACCAAACATTCTGCTCATATCCTAATCCTCCTGATTTATAAAATTACTCGGCTGTTTCCGAATCTTCTTTTTGAGAATCCTGTTTATTACTGTCTTCTTTCTCTGTGTCTTCCTTCTTATTGTCTAAAGCCGGATTTCCGTTTGCCGGAACAATATCAATTGTAACCGTAGCGTTCTTTGCCAGCTTAAATTTACTGTCGAGATTCAGTTCCAGGCTCACCGTGTGCTCGCCTTCCGACATTCCGCCGACATCAATGCTTCCCGTCAGCGTCGATGCATCCAGAGCGTCCAGATCGGAAGCCAGTCCCTCCAGTTCCACCTTTACTGTATCAGAAAGAAAGTTCACATGATATCTGCTTGCCAGATTGCCAACCGTTATATTTGCAGTAGGCGCTTTAAATGTCCTCTTTTCATGCTTTTCAATCTTTACCACAACAGCAATCTTTGCCTTTTTGCTGTTCTCCAGAGCGACGCCTTCCGGAAGATAAGCGGATATGTCCACTTCTTTTTCTATATTCCCGGTCGCATCCGTCAAATCCAGCACCTCTTTCGGAACTGTAATGCTGTTTATCGTATTTAAAACCGCAGACACTCCTTTGACGGATACCGTCTGGGGGCTGTATTCTATACCAACATATTCATAGCCGTCCGGCAGCGTTCCTTTCGTCTGAAAATTCAGCGTAACTTCCTTTGTGTCCAGAATCTGCATAGACACCATCACATTTTGTATATTAAAAGAAAGATCCTTCGTATCCACTTCTTTGTCGTCTTTGTCATACAAAACCGGTATCACGCTGTCCGTCATATCCTGTGAAATTCCCTCCACATCCACGGAAACAACCGCTTTGTCAATTGTATTGATTACAGACGCAGGCCCCGACACACGAAGCAGCGTCGGCGAAGCGCTTGTTTCTCCCAGCGCATGTTTCTCAGCGACTGTTCCGTTTGTCTTTACGGTAATCATAAACGGTTTGGATATCAGATCCTCAACGGCCACTTCCAGATAATAGACCTTACTTGCCACCGTAACTGAACCGCCGTAACGCTGCACCGAAATTTCAATCGGAATCCGCTGCAAATCCTCAATCGTCTCAAGATCTGCAACCGCCCGGAAATCAGAGTTGCTCATACGCTCCAGATAAGAACGTTTGCCGCTCACTTTAAACGTAACGGTATTGCTGTTATTTACAATCTCATAATATTTCCCGATACTCGTAAGATAATCGCCGTTTTCAATATTAACAGTTGTCGTAAATGTCCTTGTCGTATTCGGATCGTCAATATTCACGACTACCAGCCAAAGCGCGCCTGCAAATATCAGCGCAAGAATTTTCAGGCCGAAATTATTCGTGATCCTCTTGATTATCCTGTTTAGCATTTTTCAGCCTCCTTTTCAAGATACCCTTTCGCCTGGTGTCCGGTTCGTATTTCTGCAGAGCCTTCAAATGCTTCCTGAGCCCCTCCTGATCCAGATTCCGAACCAAGCCGCCTTCTCTGGCAACTGAAATTCCTCCGGTTTCCTCCGAAACAACGATCGTGAGAGAATCGCTAATCTCGCTGATTCCCACTGCCGCCCGGTGCCTGGTGCCAAGTTCCTTACTAAGCTCCATATTGTCAGAAAGCGGAAGATAACAGGTCGCAGACACGATTCTGTTTCCACGAATAATAATCGCCCCATCATGCAGCGGCGTGTTTTTTTCAAATATATTCAGTAAAAGCTGGTTGGTAAGAACTGCGTCCACAGCAATTCCCGTCCTTTCATACTCTGAAAGCACTACCGTATCTTCTATTACAATTAATGCGCCTGTCTTCACCTTGCCCATTTCAACGCATGCGCGGATCAGCTCGTTTATCGTCTTTTCACTAATCGTCTCCACCTGATCTTTTCCAAAATCAATCGACGCCATCCCAATCAAAAAGCTTTTTCTTCCAAGCTGCTCCAAAGCCCTCCGCAGTTCCGGCTGAAAAATAATCACAAGCGCAATCACCCCTACGTTAAGGGTTTTTTCCGCCAGCCATAAAATCGTGCTCATCTGGAAAATTGCCGCTGCCAGTACAAATACCAGTATGACCGTCAGACCTTTAAACAGCATCCAGGCCCGCGTGCTTTTAATCCAGACTAAAACCGTATAGAATAAGAAAGCTATAATGATAATTTCCACTATATCAATGACAGTGATTACCGGCAAATCCAGCCATGTCAGATATTTATCCCTGAACGTGCCAAACATTGACAGCATATGTTCCACCTGATCCACTCCCTTTCTGCCTTATCTGTTTCTGTTCTTGTGTTCCGGAAGCTGCTTTCTTGTCATCCTTTTTGTCCCCTTTGCGTTAAATGTCTTTACCTGCTTCTCCTTTACCGCCACATACATCTTTGGCACCGCCTTGACATAGTAATAATATTCGTCGTCTTCAAATTGTACGCGCTCCGTTCTGGAATAGTCCAGATGAAAAAAGAAAAATTCCAGTAAAAACGCCACAGCCAGAGACAAAAGCGATCCTGCCACAAGTCCGGCCAGTCTGCCCGATATCCCAAGGAGCACATAACCTGCAAACAAAACGATAAAGTTGCTCAAAGCTCCTACAATAATCGCCGCTGTCCACGCATAGTCTATCGAAAGATTCCTTATCACCATTACGATTACCGTCACCAGCAAAAAAGTCACAACTGTCAGATACATCTCTTTATTTCCCATAAGCAGGTTTAAAGCCGCCGTAAACTTAGATGTAATCGCCGCATCCTCACTGCTGACGCTCCATGCAGATCCGTTCTGTTTCACTCCGTCCAGGAAAAACCAGACGATTGTACCGCAGATTATAGAGATAACGGAATATGCCTTCCCCATAAGGCCAACCGCCATCGGCATAACCGGCCCAAGATTAAAATGCAGGCACACCGGGGTAAGCAGCGTATAAATTCCGTCTTTCGGCGCAAATCTGAAATACAAAAGCCCTATCAGCAAAAACAGTACCAAAGCCACTGCCGCCACTTCCAGAGCAAGGGCATACAAATGCAGCAAAATTACCATTGCCGCCAGAAACACCATAACATTCACCGGCAGAATAGAGCCCAGCAGAGAAATTACAAGAGTCACCGGCAGACTGTTTATTCTTTCCATATAACCAATGTTTCCATTTATAATCAAAAAAACACACAATGCCACAATAAATTTAAACAATGGCTTAAGATAGATGTCATATTTTCCATATATGCTTTTTATCTTTTCCTTTATTTCCAACAAACCTGTCAATTTTCTTACCTCCCGTCGTCAGATGCATACAGCCTATGGCTGTTCTTCTTCCTGATAGAGCCTGTTCACTCTTTTCAGATGCATATAATACTTCTTCACCTTCCGCCGCCCTTTTGTATATCTGATATGATACACAATATAAGTAATAAGGAGATAAACTGCCATACATACGATATAGCAGAGAATCCCTCTGACTACAGCCTGGCGGATGTCCATGACATTCAGCTGCTCCATCAAATCTTCCATATAATACAATCCAACGGCTGCGGCAAGCAGCGCAAGCGCTATCGTTCCCGCTATAAAACTTTTCAAAAGCTCTCTGGCTATATAATCTTTGCGGAAATACTGGATCACAGGTTTACACTCCTGCCCTTCATTCCTGTCAAAAATTGCCAGTTTTGTCATTTCACATACACGTTCCTGATTTAACATAGTTTCCCCCGTCTTCTTATTCAAAGAGATACCCTGTCTGAAAGCTTAAGGTATACTTATGGATAGTATAGCATACAACGCTTCAATTGCAAAGTTTTTCACAAAAAAGACGGTATCAACCGTCTTTTATATCACAACCGCTATCATGTTTTATCCAAAAACCGCATACGGTCTTTGCCTTTGCTCTGCTTGTTCTCCACTTTTTGAACTTTAGGAGCCGCATACATCCCCTTGAAGTCATTCGCCATATTGTTCTTGCACTTCTCGCAAAAACGGCCTGTTCGTATCATCGCCCCACAGTTCTCGCACTCAATTCCAACCGGGGACTTGGACGAAAACGTCAGACGTTCTTCCCGCACCCACTGTCTTAACTGTTTCACAGAAACTTCATTTTCCTCTGAAATCTCTTTCATAGAAGCAAGTTCATGCTGTCTGATATAATCCTTCACCTTGACAAATTTATCTTCCAGTTTCTGTTTGCATGATGCGCAAATCGGCTGTCCGCCCATATAATTAAACAGCCTTCCGCAATTTTTACAGCTTCTGACATCCATTTCAAACCCCTCCTAATCCTCTTTTCCTATACTAACGCAAAAAGCATACACTTCCATGGCTCCCGCTTCTTTCAGCGCAGCCGCAGCCGCATGCAGTGTACTGCCCGTCGTGTATATATCATCCACCAATAGAATATATTTTAATTGTACAATATTTTCCGTCGTTTTAAAAGCCCTTTTCATGTTATTTTTTCTTTCCGTATCATTTAATGTTTTCTGAGGTTTCGTATCCCTGCTGCGTATCAGAAGCGTCGTGTGCACTGGTATGTCAAGAATCTCTCCAAGCTCTTTTGCAAAAACTTCCGCCTGATTAAACCCTCTCTTCTTTTTTTTATTTTTATGCAGAGGAACAGGAACAATCGCTTCAATTTTTCTGCTTTTTATCCACATCCCATACCGCCCTGCCGCCTCTCTGGCGTATACTCTTCCATATTCCCGCCGGTTCTGATATTTAAACCGGTATAAAGACTCTCTGACTTCTTTTTCGTAAACCCACAACGCCTTCCCCTGCGTAAAGCTTCTTTCCCGCTTCTCACAATCCCTGCAATACTCCTTCCGCGGATTTAAGACAGGTTTGCCGCATTTCATGCAGACCGGCTCCTTTACTGTAAGCAGCTTTTCCCTGCACTTTGGACAAATTCCCACTTCCGGAAGAACTGCCCGGTCACAGACCGGACATCTTGGCGGATACAGCAAATCCAAAATCCACCGATCCAACTGGCGGAATCTGTATATAATTTTATTTTTCCTGTTCTTCATTCTTTTCCTTTATTTTTTCGGTAAGCCCGGAATAGCGTTTCTGGTATTCGGCATTTTGTATCATAGAGAAAAATGTTTTTTCATCTCCAACTAAAGTAACGCATTTTCTCGCTCTTGTCACTGCCGTATAAAGCAAATTCCGGTTCATAAGCATCTTAGGCCCGTTCAAAAGAGGAATGACAACCGCCGGATATTCCGAACCCTGGGACTTATGAATGGTGACCGCATATGCATGTTCCAAATCCTCCAGGCTTTTCAAAGAATACTCCACCATGCGGCCTTCGTCAAACTCTATCGTCATCATCTCCGCATATTCGTTGATCTGGCGGATCCTTCCCATATCCCCGTTAAATACGCCAAGCCCTTTCTCCACAGCAAATCCGTAACCGCTCCTTATCTCCCATTCCATCTGATAATTATTTTTTGTCTGCATGACCTTGTCTCCCTCTCTAAAGACTCGTCCGCCATGCTCTCTTTCTTTTTTCGTTTCTGATTTTGGGTTCAAATACTGCTGTAAAATCTCATTCAGACGTTCCACCCCAAGCAAACCCTTCCGCATCGGCGTAAGCACCTGAATATCGAAAGGAGACGCGTCTACAAATTTGGGCATCTTCTGCGCGATCAACTGAATCGTAACTCCTATAATCGCATCCGCATCATATCTCTTTAAAAAGAAAAAATCCATGCTTTTATTATCCAGCGCCACGGGTTCTCCCCTGTTGATTTTATGGGCGTTTATAATAATGTCGCTTTTGGCCGCCTGCCGGAAAATTTTGTTCAGCTTTACAACCGGAAAAACGTCTGCGCCGATTATATCGCCCAAAACGCTGCCTGGCCCCACGCTTGGAAGCTGATTTACATCGCCTACGAGAATCAGCCTTGTCCCTGGTACAATTGCTTTTAACAGGGAATGCATCAGGCTGATATCCACCATTGACATCTCATCAATAATTACGACGTCCGCTTCCAGCGGATAGTCCTGATCTCTCGAAAAACCTGCGCTTTTATCCGTGCCTCCGTTTAATTCCAGCATACGGTGTATGGTCTTCGCTTCATAACCGGTCGTCTCGCTCATCCTCTTGGCCGCCCGTCCGGTAGGCGCTCCCAAAAGAATCTCCATCCCCTCTGATTCAAAATAATGAATCATTCTGTTAATCGTTGTCGTTTTTCCCGTTCCCGGCCCGCCTGTAACAATTAAAAGGCCGTTTTTTACCGCTTCCTTCACTGCAAGTATCTGCATTTCATCCGGCTCAATGTTATTCCGCAGTCCAAACTGCCTGGTGCGCTGTTCTATCAAAATCTCCGGAACGTCATATTTTATATTCAAGTCCCAAAGCATAGAGGCGCAGGACGCTTCCATATAATAATAGGCCGCACTGTAAATGTGATCGCCTTTTACTGCAATCTTTTTTTCAATGGCCAAATCCATATAATGCTTTTCAATCAGGGATGCGTCCACGCCAAGAAGCCCCGCCGTTTTTTCTGTCAGTTCCCGCTCCGGAAGATACGTATGGCCTTCTGCCGCAGCCTGCAGAAGGCCGTATAAAATGCCGCTTCTGATCCGAAAATCAGAATCCGTACGGATTCCTGCCTTCGCCGCAATTTCATCTGCAGCTTTAAATCCCACTCCCTGTATATCATCGGCAATCTGATAGGGATTTTCTTTTATGATACGATAAATGTCCTGCTGGTATTTCTGGTATATTTTCATGGCCAGATTCAGCGAAATCCCATACTGCTGCAGAAAAATCATCGCCTGACGCATATCCCGCTTCTCTGTCACCTGTCCGGCAATCTCCATTGCTCCGCGTTCGCTGATTCCTTTGATCTCTGAAAGGCGCTCCGGTTCTTCTTCAATAATCCGAAACGTGTCTTTTTTAAAATGCCGCACAATCCTGGCTGCCAGAGCCATCCCAATTCCTTTAATCGCCCCCGATCCAAGGTAACGTTCTATGGAAGCCTCATCCTCCGGTTCACATTCTTCCAGGCTGCTGACGGCGAATTGTTTTCCATACATGGGATGCTCCGTATATTCTCCGGAAACTTTTATGTTTTCTCCCTCACTGATAACGGAAAACGCTCCTGTACATGTAATGGATTCTTCTTTACAGACCATTTCAAATACCGTATACCCATTGTCTGGATTGCGGAAAATAATATGATCAATGTAACCTTTTATTGTTTCCAATGTATTTCCTCCGGATGTTTTAACTATTGTTCCAGGTTCTGATACGTTTCATTTACAGATGTTTAATTTGTCAGACAAAAGCATATTTTTGTAGAGATTCTTTCCTGTAAGATAAAAATATTGGATGCGGACAACTGTGCGCATCCAATATCTGATTGTTTCCATCAATGCCTTCCGGCAATTATGATAAGGAGTAATTTCTTTTCATTTGTTCATACATTTGCTGTGCCAGCCCAAGACTCTGCTGGTCACATATTTCTTCAGCAAGATCCTGCATCATTTCTTCTTTGAAATAATCTGTAAGCTGGGATGTGGAAGCGTCTTCCTCTTCATTTTTTGGAATCGTTTTCTCCACTTCCTTCATCACCTGCTCCACAAAATAAGCTTCAAATTCTTTGCAGACTTTCATCAGTTCTTCATCGGAAGCTGATGAAAAATCACTGCCCGCTTTATTTTTCAAAGCGTCTGTTCTGTTTGCCGCCGCAGAACTTCCCGCCTGGTTTAACATTGCAGAAATACCGTCTATCCCCATATTCCTCTGTGCCTCCTATCCGATTCTCTTATCGTCTCAGATTGTTTGCCTGCTGAAGCATATCATCCGACGCCTGAATCGCCTTGGAATTCAATTCATACGCCCTTTGCGCAATAATCAGATTTACCATTTCGTCTGCGACCTGCACATTGGAACCCTCAAGATAACTCTGACGCACATTGCTTCGAACCAAACCGTTTGTAGTCGCTTCATTCATTGCTTCTCCGGAAGCAGCCGTCACGCCGAGAAGGCTTCTCGACATTTTCTGCAGACCCGCCGGATTCGTAAACTGATGCAGTCCAATTGTCCGGTTCATCGAAACATACACACCCTGTGCATTCAAATATCCGATTTCCCCTTCTTCGCTGATTTTCATGCTTCCGCTCGAAACGCCGTTTGGAACTACAATAATATTATTGTCGGAATCCAGCACCGGATACCCGTCGGAATTGCATAACGTAACTCCGGTAGGCCCTACTGCCCAGTTAAAACAGCCGTTTCTGGTATAATAAATATTTCCGTCGTCACCGCGGACTGCAAAAAAACCTTTTCCGTCAATCGCAAAATCCGTGTCGTTTTCTGTCGACTGCATTGCTCCCTGTGTGTATACGGAGTTAATCGACGCAATCCTCGTTCCAAGTCCCACCTGTGCAGGAATCGGTTTCTCCTGACCGTTCGCCGTTGTCGTCCTCGTCTGAAGATTCTGGTACAGCAAAGATTTAAACTCCGCCCTCTGCGACTTGTATCCGGTCGTATTTACATTTGCAAGATTATTGGAAATTGTATCTACATTTGACTGCTGTGCAATCATTCCTGACGCCGCAGTCCAAAGCGATCTCATCATACTGCATTATCCTCCTATACCTGTCCTACCGCATTGACAGCCTTATCAAG
Organism: uncultured Lachnospiraceae bacterium; assembly: GCA_910586645.1. Classification (GTDB taxonomy): domain Bacteria; phylum Bacillota; class Clostridia; order Lachnospirales; family Lachnospiraceae; genus Roseburia_B. Next base: position 16,546 of record CAJUIS010000033.1, read on the forward strand.
CGTCTCGTCAATTGTCGTGACAATTTTCTGATTTGCTTCATATGCCCTTGTAATCGTTATCATGTCTACCATCTCCGAAACAATGTTGACATTTGACATCTCAAGACATCCCTGCTCAATTCTTGCGTCAGATTCCCGCATCCTTCCTCCGGGCGCAACATCATATAAATTCTCACCATATTTTTCCAGATAATTGTAATCTTCAAAATCAACCAGGCCTATTTCGGCAATCCTGCGGTTGTCCTGATACACGCCTCCGTCGGCTTCAATTCTGACATCCTGATTCGGATCCACTCTTACATAATTGGCCTGGCCTCCGGCGCCGTTTCTCGCTCCATTGGCATTCAGAACATAATCTCCGTCTTTTGTCATAAGATAACCGTTTCTGTCTACCGTAAAAGCCCCGTCTCTCGTATATTTAATGGAAGTTCCTCCATTTTTGCTGCGAAACTCAATTGCAAAAAAGCCCTCGCCGTCCAATGCAAGATCATATGTGTTGTCTGTCACATAAAACGATCCCTGCCCATAATCACGATAAGTCTCGCCAACTTTAACGCCAAGATTTACATCTCCCAGTCTTTTCGCCTGAAAAATCTCCGATGTATCCTTAATCTTAAGCGCAAGCTGATCATCGAATGACTGATTTACCGTGCCTTCTTTCTTATATCCGGTCGTGCTCGCATTGGCAAGATTATTTGTCATCACATCCATCCGCCGCATTTCTTCCAGCATACCGGTATAAGCAGTATATAACCCTTTAACCATCTGCAGTTCTCCTTTCCAAGGATCCCTTTTTGCCATCCGGCTGTCATTAGGAAATCCTTTCCAAGGATCCCTTTTTGCCTTCCGGCTGTCATTAGGAAATCCTTTCCAAGGATCCCTTTTTGCCTTCCGGCTGTC
>CAJUIS010000033.1:17545-23716 GCA_910586645.1 uncultured Lachnospiraceae bacterium
ATTAGGAAATCCTTTCCAAGGATCCCTTTTTGCCTTCTGGCCGCAATAAGGAAATCCCACCTGCTCATCCCTGAACTGTCTGCCATCCATGAAATATTCTGTCTTTTAACAACATATTACTTTATATTATATCGGCAAAAACATCCGCTTACTTTAGTCCTCATCTCTTTTTCCTGATAAAAATTCCACAAACTTGCCTGTTCCGATTGCCACACAGGTCATCGGCTGTTCCGCTGTTATCGTATTAATTCCTGTTCTGTCTTCCAAAAGCTCCTCCAGACCTCTTAGAAGGGCTCCTCCTCCAGTAAGTACAATGCCGCGATCCGCAACGTCTGCTGCAAGCTCCGGCGGCGTTTTCTCAAGAACGCTGTGAACCGCCTCTACAATCTGCAGCGTAGGCTCCCGCAGAGCATCTTCCGTCTCCTCGGAAGATACCGTAACTGTCTTTGGAAGCCCCGTTACAAGGTTACGTCCGCGAACATCCATCGTCTCGCTATGTCCGTTCGGAAAGCAGGAGCCTATCTTTATTTTAATGTCCTCTGCCGTCCGCTCGCCAATCAAAAGATTATGCTTTTTGCGCATATAACGCACAATCGCCTCATCGAAATCATCTCCGGCAATCTTGATCGAAGTGCTCACAACGGAACCGCCCAGAGAAATCACCGCAATATCCGCCGTACCTCCGCCGATGTCCACAATCATATTGCCGCATGGCCTTGCAATGTCAATTCCGGCTCCTATCGCAGCCGCAATCGGTTCTTCAATAATCTTCACTTCTCTTGCGCCTGCGTTGTAAGTCGCATCCTCTACGGCTTTCATCTCCACTTCCGTAACGCCGCTTGGAACGCACACACTGATTCTTGGCTTACGGAAATTCTTCTTGCCGATCGCTTTCTGGATAAAATATTTGATCATCTTCTCCGTAACGGTGTAATCCGAAATCACGCCCTGCCGAAGCGGACGAACCGCAACAATATTGCCCGGCGTCCTGCCTAACATCAAACGCGCTTCTTCTCCAATTGCCTTGATTTTATTTGTATCTCTGTCAAAAGCAACGACAGACGGCTCTTTTAACACGACCCCTTTGCCTTTGATATAAACCAATATGCTGGCCGTTCCTAAATCAATTCCAATATCCGTTGAAACCATATATGTTCCCCTTTCATCTTTCTGCAATTTATTGTGAACACAAACTGTGAATCTAATCATATTTTTGCATATACATCCTTATTATATACAAATGCTTCCAATTTTCAAATCATTTTTTGCAAAAAAGAAAAAATTTTACAGAAATTAAGAATTTCTAAAGATATTGTCTGATGTACTGTCCCGTATAAGAAGCCTTTTTTTGCGCAACCTCCTCCGGCGTGCCGCAGGCCACGACAGTTCCGCCGCCGTCGCCGCCTTCCGGCCCCATATCAATAATGTAATCGGCCGTTTTTATTACATCTAAATTATGCTCAATTACAACAACGGTATTGCCTCCTTCGGAAAGCTTATGCAAAATCTCAATCAGCTTATGCACATCTGCAAAATGCAGCCCCGTTGTCGGTTCGTCCAGAATATAAATCGTCTTTCCCGTGCTTCTTTTGCTAAGCTCCGTCGCAAGCTTAATCCGCTGCGCCTCTCCGCCGGAAAGTTCCGTTGAAGGCTGTCCCAGCCGTATATAGGACAGCCCCACATCATAGAGCGTCTGTATTTTCCGCTCCACAGACGGCACGTTTTTAAAAAATTCCAACGCTTCCTCTACCGTCATATTCAAGATATCATAAATGCTTTTGCCCTTATATTTTACTTCCAGCGTTTCTCTGTTGTAGCGTTTTCCCTGACAGACTTCACAGGGTACATAAACATCCGGAAGGAAATGCATTTCAATCTTTAAAATCCCGTCTCCGGAACAGGCTTCACAGCGTCCTCCCTTTACATTGAAACTAAACCTTCCTTTTTTATATCCCTTTGCTTTGGCGTCCGGAGTAGCCGCAAATAAATCCCGGATCATATCAAACACGCCTGTGTACGTGGCGGGATTTGATCTTGGCGTCCTTCCAATCGGAGACTGGTCGATGTCAATCACCTTGTCAAGCTGCTCCATACCCCGGATTTCCTTATGTTTTCCCGGAATGGTTCTGGCATGATTCAAATTTTTCTGGAGCGTTTTATACAGTACTTCGTTTGTCAGAGAGCTTTTGCCGGAACCTGAAACGCCTGTAACGCAGGTCATAACGCCAAGCGGAATTTCCACGCTGACATTTTTTAAATTGTTTTCCTGTGCTCCGATTATTTTTAAAAATCCCGCAGGCTTTTTCCGCTCCTTTGGAATTGCAATCTGCATACGGCCGCTTAAATACGCTCCCGTAACGGAATCCGGATTCTGCATAATCTCTTCCGCTGTGCCTGCAGCAACGACATTTCCACCATGTTCCCCGGCTCCCGGCCCAATGTCCACAATATAGTCGGCTTCCCGCATCGTTTCTTCGTCATGTTCTACCACAACCAGGGTGTTTCCCAAATCCCGCAAATTTTTCAGTGTCGCAAGCAATTTGCCGTTGTCCCTCTGATGCAGGCCAATGCTTGGCTCATCTAAAATGTAGGCCACGCCAACCAGGCCGGAACCAATCTGCGTCGCAAGGCGGATACGCTGCGCCTCTCCGCCGGACAGCGTACCCGTAGCTCTCGACAGACTGAGGTAATCCAGTCCGACATCTACCAAAAAACCGACTCTCGCCGAAATTTCTTTTAACACCTGCTTTCCAATCAGCTTCTGCTGCTCGTCAAGTTCCATTTCTTTCAAATAGTTCTGCAGATTTTTGATGGAAAGATTTGTAATTTCAAATATATTTTTTCCGCTGACTGTCACTGCAAGCGATGTCTTTTTCAGACGCTGTCCCTTACATTCCTGGCAAGGGGTAATCCGCATAAACTGCTCGTATTCCTGCTTCATGTAATCGGAACCCGTTTCGCGATAGCGTCTCTGAACGTTTTTGATAATCCCCTCAAACGCAACGTCATAAACTCCCTCGCCTCTCTGCCCCTTATAATAAACCTTGACTTCTCTGCCGTCTGTCCCGTAAATCAGCATCCGGCGCACTTCTTCGCTCAACTCCTGATACGGGGCGTTCAAATCAAAGTTATATTCTTCTGACAACGCCTTCAAAATCGCATAGGTATAACTTGATGAATCCGTACAGGACTGCCAGCCTGTAACCTGAATGGCTCCCTGTGCGATGCCCAGACTCTTATCCGGAATCATCAGCTCTTCATCAAACTCCATCTTATATCCCAATCCATAACAAACCGGACAGGCTCCAAACGGATTGTTAAAAGAAAAGCTCCTTGGCTCAATTTCATCTACGCTGATTTCACAGTCCGGACAGGAAAAACTCTGGGAAAAGTTCAGCGTCTCGCCGTCTATGACTTCTACCATTAAAAGTCCGTCCGCTAAATCCAGCACATTTTCAATGGAATCTGCCAGACGCTTTTCTATGCCTTCCTTTACTGAAAGACGATCCACTATGATTTCTATGTTATGCTTTTTATTTTTTTCCAGCTTGATTTCTTCTGTCAATTCATAGATATTGCCGTCCACGCGCACGCGGACATATCCGCCCTTTTTGGCCTTTTCAAACAGCTTTTGATGCTCTCCTTTTCTTCCCCTGACCACTGGGGCCAAAAGCTGTATCTTCGTCCGTTCCGGCAGGCTTAAAATCTGATCTGTCATCTGATCCACCGTCTGTTTTTTTATTTCCCTTCCGCATTTTGGACAATGGGGAATCCCAATTCTTGCATAAAGCAGACGAAAATAATCATAAATTTCCGTAACTGTTCCAACGGTCGATCTGGGGTTTCGGTTTGTCGATTTTTGATCGATGGAAATTGCCGGCGGAAGCCCTTCGATTTTCTCCACGTCCGGTTTTTCCATCTGCCCCAAAAACTGCCTTGCATACGAAGAAAGCGATTCCATATAACGCCGCTGCCCTTCCGCATATATCGTATCAAAAGCCAGGGATGATTTGCCTGAACCGCTAAGCCCCGTCAAAACAATCAGTTCGTTTCTTGGAATGTCAAGATCTATGCCTTTCAAATTATGCTCTCTGGCTCCCCTGATTTTAATGTATTTTCTTTCCTTCATCATATCTGCTCCTGTTTTTCTCAGTCATTTTCCCTGTAAAAATTTTTCAGTTCAATCATCTTATCCCGCAGTTCCGCAGCCGCTTCAAAATTTAAATCCGCAGCAGCCCGTTCCATTTTTTTCTTTACTTCAGCAATCAGCTTTTCCAGTTCTTTTTTGCTCATAGATTCCGGATCCTTTGCAAACTGCTGCTCTTCTTTTGCAACTTTCTTTGAAATGCTGATCAAATCCCGCACGGCCTTTCGAATCGTCTGAGGCGTAATTCCATGCTTCTTGTTGTATTCCTGCTGGATTTTCCGTCTTCTCTCTGTCTCTCCGATTGCCGCCCGCATAGAGTCTGTCATATTGTCCGCATACATAATGACATGCCCTTCCGAATTGCGGGCCGCGCGCCCAATTGTCTGAATCAAGGATGTTTCGGAACGCAGAAATCCTTCCTTGTCCGCATCCAAAATAGCGATCAGCGTAATCTCCGGAATATCCAGACCCTCTCTTAACAGATTGATCCCGACCAGAACGTCAAATACGTCAAGACGCATATCCCGGATAATCTCAGAACGTTCCAAAGTATCAATATCGGAATGGAGATACTTTACCCGTATGCCCACTTCATGCATATAATCCGTCAAATCTTCCGCCATCCGTTTGGTCAGCGTCGTAACCAGCGCTTTATTATGCGCTTTTGTCTCTTTTTTTATTTCGGCAATCAAATCGTCAATCTGTCCGCTGACAGGACGCACTTCCACTTCCGGATCCAACAGCCCCGTCGGACGGATCAACTGCTCTACACGCAAAAGCTCATGTTCATCTTCATAGACATTCGGCGTTGCGGAAACAAACATCATCTGATTGATTTTACCTTCAAACTCCTCAAAATTCAAAGGACGGTTATCCTTTGCCGACGGCAGACGAAATCCATACTCCACCAAAGTCGTTTTTCGGGACTGATCTCCCGCATACATTCCCCGCACCTGAGGGATTGTAATATGGGATTCATCCACAAAAATCAAAAAATCATCCGGAAAATAATCCATCAGCGTATGGGGCATTGCACCCGCAGGCTTTCCCGCCAAATGCCTGGAATAATTTTCAATCCCGCTGCAAAATCCTGTCTCACGCATCATCTCCACATCAAAATTCGTCCGTTCTGCAATGCGCTGCGCTTCCAGCAGCTTGTCTCTGCTTTTAAACCAAAGGACTCTTTCTTCCATCTCCTGTTCAATGGCCGTACAGGCTTCGTTTATTTTTTCCTGCGGCACAACATAGTGAGAAGCCGGAAAGACTGCGACGTGCTCCAACCTGTTTTTAATTTCTCCAGTCAGTACGTCGATTTCTGTGATACGGTCTATTTCATCCCCGAAAAACTCCACGCGATATGCCGTTTCGCTGAAATTGGCAGGAAAAATCTCAAGGACGTCCCCGCGCACCCGAAACGTGCCGCGATGAAAATCCATGTCGTTGCGTGTGTACTGAATGCTGATTAATTTTTTGATGACCTCGTCCCGGTCCTTTTCCTGCCCGGGACGTAAGGATACCATCATATTCTGATAATCCACGGGACTCCCTAAACCATAAATACAGGAAACGCTCGCTACAATAATAACATCCCGTCTTTCTACCAAAGCCGCCGTTGCAGAAAGACGAAGTTTGTCGATTTCTTCATTGATAGCGGAATCCTTGGCAATATAGGTATCGCTGGACGGAATATAAGCTTCGGGCTGGTAGTAGTCGTAATAGGACACAAAATACTCCACTGCATTCTCAGGGAACATCTCCTTGAATTCTCCGTATAGCTGCGCCGCAAGCGTCTTGTTGTGGGCGATGACCAGCGTCGGCTTCTGCAATTCCTGAATGACATTCGCCATCGTAAATGTCTTGCCGGAACCCGTAACCCCTAGTAAAGTCTGGAATTGATTGCCCTCCTTGAAGCCTTTGACCAGCTCGGCGATGGCCTGCGGCTGGTCGCCTGTGGGCTTGTAGGGGGCTTGTAATTTGAACTCTGGCATATGAAAACCTCCAATTTGTGACCGAAAAAAGTTTGC
>CAJUIS010000034.1:0-17548 GCA_910586645.1 uncultured Lachnospiraceae bacterium
ACATGCTCTGTCTCTAAAAGAAATTTTTCACTTTTCTATCTGCTTTCCAAAGAGAATTAAAATTTTTTGAAAAATTTTTTCAATTGATGATATTAAATATTATATGGAATTTCAAATACAAATTCCAGCATAATTTTCCATTTTTCGAAAACAAAATAAAAAATATGACAGAAATTGATCAGGTATTATAAATTTGTAAAAATCATGGAATATATGGTAGGAATCTACCATGAAATGACTGCTTAAATAGAACTGCTTGTCCCAAATATAAAGATTCTCTTATTCTTTGACAAGCGAAGAAACTAATATTGTCTTTTATAGACAACAGCATTTGAAATATAGAAATAACGTCGCAAGCAGACCTATCTCAATTGCTGACAAGAGAAAAAATAATTCTAAATCTGATTCTCATAATGTCCCCGACAGGAAATCACATAAATTATATTCCCTTGTTCAAAATAGACAATTCGATTCACTTCATCAATACGTCTGCTCTAATATCCACTCAATCTTCCCAAAGTAATCGCACTGCTCATCCACTTCCAACAGCTCATGCTCTGTAAAATGCGCTTTTCCCTGTGAAACATCACGAGCTACTTTTTCTAAATAACGCATATTTTGCTCAGAATAAAACGGAGCGACACATACATCAAATGGAATTCTTTTTCACGGCTGACTTTTTCTGCGAAAATTGTAAATGCAGTTGTCATTGACATTCCCAACTCAGAATATGCCTGTTCCATGCTCTTTTTTAATTCTGCATCCATGCGGAAATTAACATTTACTACCTGTGCCATACCTGTCACCTCATTCTTTTTTCTATTATTGTACGCAACTGCAATGAAAAAATCAATATAAAAGAACCGCAATCCATAGATGCATGGATTGCGGATTCTTCCTGATTTATCTGTTCTCTTTCTCTTTTTGCTCTTCTTAAGCCATCTCTGCTTTAAGCGCTGCTGTTAAAGCCGGAACAATCTTATTCAAATCGCCAACCAGACCGTAATCAGCCACATCAAAAATCGGAGCGTCTTCATCTTTATTGATTGCAACAATCAAATCAGAATCTTCCATTCCTGCTACGTGCTGGATTGCGCCGGAGATACCGATAGCAAAGTAGATCTGCGGACGAACGGTTTTTCCGGTCTGTCCAACCTGCAAATCTACCGGCTGCCAGCCGTTTTCTACAACTGCACGGGAGCAGCTGACCGTTGCGCCAAGAACTTCCGCCAGATCATCCAGTAATTTGAAGTTCTCTTTGGAGCCAACGCCGCGGCCGCCGGATACAAGAATTTTTGCATCCATAATGTTCGCCGTCGTCTTTACAGCTTTTACAACATTTAAAATCTCTACGTAACGATTGTCCGGTGTAAAGCCAGGATTGAATTCCACGATGTTTGCTTTTGCGCCTTCAATCGGAGCGATTTTCTGCATAACGCCAGGACGTACCGTAGCCATCTGCGGGCGGTTGTCCGGACATGCAATCGTAGCGATGGTATTGCCGCCGAATGCCGGACGCGTCATCAGAAGCTGTTTATGCTTCTGCTCGTCTTCTTTGCCAGGCTGAGCCACCAATGGGAAATCACCGATTTCAAGTACGGTACAGTCAGCCGTAAGTCCGGTTGCAACTCTTGCGGAAACCGTAGGACCAAGGTCACGTCCGATTGCCGTAGCGCCAACCAGCATAATGTCCGGTTTGTATTCATTGATCACGGAGGATAATGCATGCGCATATGGCTCCGTTCTGTAATCCTTAAGCTGCGGATCGTCTACTACGATCACTTTGTCTGCGCCGTAAACTGCAAGGTCATCTGCAAGGCCTTTTACGTCAGAACCAATCAAAACTGCCGTTACATCCGTATCCAAATCTTTTGCCAGATCTTTCGCTTTGCCAAGCAGTTCAAATGCAACGCCGTCTAATACGTTGTCTACCTGCTGTGCAAAGACGTATACTCCTTTATATTCTTCTAATCCCATGATATTCACCACTTTTCCTTATATTTTTTAGATAATATGTTTTTCTTTAAACTTACCGATTAAGTATTCTACCGCTTCATCCGGAGCAAGCGTTACTTTCTCGCCCGCGCCTTTGCGGACTTTGTCGGATGCCTTTGCAATCTTTGTCGGTGAACCTTTTAATCCAAGGTTTGCATCGTCTACATCCTTTAAGTCAGGTCTGCCCCATACGGTTACTTCTTTATCATATGCGTCGAAGATTCCGCCCGGCGTCATATAACGCGGCTCGTTTAATTCGGATAAAGCCGTGATCAGGCAAGGCATATTTACCTTTAATTCATGGTATCTGTCTTCATACTGACGCTCAACAACAACGGCGCCGCCGTCAATTTTGATGTTCTGCGCGTAAGAAATCACCGGAAGTCCAAGATGCTCTGCAATCTGCGGTCCAACCTGAGCGGTATCGCCGTCGATTGCCTGACGTCCTGTGATAATCAAATCATAGTCCAGATTGCGGATTGCTCCGGCCAGCGTCGTGGAGGTCGCCCATGTATCGGCTCCGCCAAGCACTCTGTCTGTCACAAGGATTCCCTTGTCGGCTCCCATTGCCATAGCTTCACGCAGAACTTCATCTGCTTTTGGAAGACCCATGGTAACGACCGTAACTTCTGCTCCGTTTTCTTCTTTGATTCTAAGCGCTGCCTCTAATCCGGCTTTGTCATCCGGATTCATAATGGTAAGCATTGCAGCTCTGTTTAATGTACCGTCCGGGTTAAACTGTACGCCGCCCTTTGTGTCCGGTACCTGTTTTACACATACAACTATCTTCACGGTATTCACTCCTTATATTTTTGTTTAATTAGTTGGGAACGAACGCAAAACGCGTCTATCTTAACAGCGCGCCTGAGATTACCATTCTCTGAACCTCGGATGTTCCTTCATAGATCTCGGTAATCTTCGCGTCACGCATCATACGTTCTACGTCGTACTCTCTGATGTATCCGTATCCGCCGAATAACTGAACTACTTCCGTCGTAACTGCCATAGCAGTCTCTGCTGCAAACAATTTTGCTTTTGCAGCTTCTACGGAATATACTTTCTGAGTCGCTTTCGCCATAGCCGCTTTGTATACAAGAAGCTGTGCAGCTTCAATTCTTGCCGCCATATCAGCCAGCTTAAACTGCGTATTCTGCTGCTGTGCAATGGAGCGTCCAAACTGCTTTCTTTCTTTTGTATAAGCAACCGCTCTGTCTAATGCGCCCTCTGCAATTCCAAGAGCCTGAGCGGCAATACCGATACGTCCGCCGTCCAGCGTATGCATGGCAATCGGGAAACCTTTTCCTTCCGGTCCAAGCAGATTCTCTTTTGGAATTCTGCAGTCTTCGAAAATCAATTCATATGTAGAGGAGCCGCGGATACCCATTTTCTTCTCTTTTGTTCCAAAGGAGAAGCCCGGAGCGTCTTTGTCTACGATAAATGCGGAGAAGTTCTTTTTCTTTCTGCCTCTTTTATCCGTTACTACGCTTGTGATTGCAATTACAATATAAACGTCCGCAACTTTTCCGTTTGTGATAAAGCATTTGGAGCCGTTTAAAATCCACTCGTCGCCGTCTAAAACAGCTTTCGTCTGCGCGCCCTGCGCGTCGGTTCCGGCGCCGGGCTCAGTCAGAGCAAACGCGCCCAGCTTTTCACCGGATGCAAGCGGTTTTACATATTTCTGCTTCTGTTCTTCCGTACCATAAGTTAAAATCGGGTCAATGCAAAGAGACGTATGCGCAGATACGATAACGCCCGTCGTACCGCATACCTTGGACAGCTCTTCCACGCACATAACATAGGTAAGCGGGTCGCAGCCCTGTCCGCCGTACTCTTTTGGAACCGGAATTCCAAGGAAGCCCAGTTTCTGCATTTTCTTTACGGTTTCCACCGGAAACTCTTCTGTCTCATCCACTTCCTGAGCCAGAGGTTTCACTTCGTTTTCAGCGAATTCTCTGAATAAAGATCTCGCCATTTCATGTTTTTTATCTAAACCGAAATCCATGATTCATATTCCTCCATGTCTATTATTTTCTCACACCCCCGTAAACGGAATCTGCCGTCAAAATAAACGCGGGTGTCTCCCTGATTTCCAGGCGATTTTTCTACAAATAAATTTACTGTGCGTCTACCGGTGTCTTCGTGCGGTCTGCATTGTATACGTAGAAGCCCTTTCCGCTCTTTGCGCCAAGGTTGCCGCCGCGAACCATCTTGCGGATCAACGGACATGCGCGGTATTTGCTGTCGCCGGTCTCGTTATAAAGAACATCCATGATTGCAAGGCAGATGTCAAGGCCGATAAAATCACCTAACTCCAATGGTCCCATCGGATGATTTGCGCCAAGCTTCATTGCCGTGTCAATTCCTGCAATATCGGAAACTCCTTCCATTTTAATGAAAGCTGCTTCGTTGATCATCGGAATTAAGATGCGGTTTACAACAAATCCTGCGGCTTCATTTACCTGTACCGGATTCTTGCCGATTTCTTCGGAAATTTTCTTGATTGCATCCACAGTCTCAACCGGAGTGTTTACGCCCGCGATTACTTCGATTAATTTCATGCGGTCAGCCGGGTTAAAGAAATGCATGCCAACCATCGGACGGTTTAAGCCGTTTCCGATTTCCGTAATGGAAAGACTTGAGGTATTGGAAGCGAAAATGCATTCCGGTTTTGCAATTTCGTCTAATTCTTTGAATGTCGTCTTCTTTACTTCCATATTCTCAAAAGCAGCCTCAACGATCAAATCGCAGTCTGCGCAAAGGTTTTCTTTTAAACCAGGCGTAATTTTTGCAAGGATTGCGTCTGCGGCTTCCTGCGTCATTTTGCCTTTCTGCACCAGCCTGTCATAACCCTTCTGGATCTTTGCTTTTCCGCCGTCTGCCCATTCCTGCTTGATGTCGCAAAGCGCCACTTCGTATCCATCGACCTGGGCAAATGCTTTTGCAATTCCCTGTCCCATGGTTCCTGCACCAATAACTCCTACTTTCATTGTAGTTCCTCCTTAAATGATTTTATTATTGCATATGAACATCCGAGAAGCGGTTACCTCCCGGATGTCTGTTTTCATATTGATAACTTAATCTCTTTCTACGATGGTCGCGCAGCCCATGCCGCCGCCGATGCAGAGCGTTGCAAGGCCTTTCTTTGCATCTCTCTTCTGCATTTCATGGAGCAAAGTTACAAGGATACGGCATCCGGATGCTCCTACCGGATGTCCAAGGGCGATTGCGCCGCCGTTTACGTTTACTTTATCCATATTGAAGTTCAAATCTCTTGCAACTGCGATAGACTGCGCTGCAAAAGCTTCGTTTGCTTCTACTAAATCCATATCGTCGATGGTAAGTCCCGTTGTCGCAAATACTTTGTTGGTAGCTGCAACCGGGCCGACTCCCATGATTTCCGGAGCAACGCCGCCAAGCGCGCCCGCAACCCAGGCAGCCATAGGCGTTACGCCAAGTTCTTTCGCTTTTTCTTCACTCATAACAACCATTGCAGCGGCGCCGTCGTTGATGCCGGATGCATTGCCTGCGGTAACGAGGCCTCCTTCTTTGCCGGAGCAGCATTTCAAGTTGGCAAGACTCTCTTTTGTCGTGCCGGCGCGAGGTCCCTCATCCTTTGCAAACATAACGGTTTCTCTCTTTACTTTTACCGGAACCGGAACGATTTCATCGTCAAATCTGCCTTCCGCCATTGCTTTTTCACATTTCTGCTGGCTGTTTGCTGAGAACTCGTCTAATTCTTCACGGGTAAGTCCATATTTATCACATACGTTTTCTGCTGTGATCATCATGTGGTAATGGTTGAATGCGTCTGTCAGCGCATCGTTTACCATGGTATCAATGATCGTCGCATTGTTCATACGGTATCCAAAACGAGCTTTTGTCATTGCATATGGCGCCATGGACATATTCTCCATACCTCCCGCAACAACGATGTCAGCCTGTCCTGACATAATTAAGCTTGCAGCTTCATTAACGCACTTTAAGCCGGAACCGCATACTACGTTCAAGGTAAATGCCGGAACTTCAATCGGCAGGCCTGCTTTGATGGATGCCTGACGCGCTACGTTCTGTCCCTGTGCAGCCTGGATTACACATCCCATCATTACTTCGTCCACCTGTTCCGGTTTCACACCAGCCCGATTCAAAGCTTCCTTGATAACGATTGCGCCCAAATCAGCCGCCGGGGTGTTGCTCAATGCCCCTCCCATTTTTCCGATTGCTGTACGGCATGCACCTGCTAAAACTACTTTTTTTGCCATTTTCTCGTCTCCTTATCCATATTTTATTTCGATAGCTGTTAATTTTTTAACAATCCTTTTCAAAAAAATAATCAAAAAATTCCCAGCGTGTCCGAAACTGATTCTTACTAAATAACAGTATCATATTTTGTGCCTGAATGCAAGGATTTCAAAACTAAAATTTTTTGTCCGCAGCCTCTCTTGCCCGCTGAATTTGCGCAAGTTCCGTACGAAAAATATCAAACTCGGAAAGTCCAGGCAATCCCATGCTGACGCGTTCATTCCGGTAACTCATACCGCTGTTAAGCCTTTGTTTTCCAGACATATGAAAACTATACGCTCCAATCTCCTTCTTTAATATTTCAATGACCTCTGCATTCACGCCGCCGCCTGCCAGAATTTCAATTTTGTCTGCCGCCTGTACAATCAACTGTTGCAAAAGCTCCCGCCCAGCCATGCAGTTTTCCTCTTGTCCGGAAGTAAGTATTGTATCTATGCCAAGAGACACCGACGCTTCAAGCGCCTGGCCCGGATCTTTACAGACATCAAACGCACGGTGCAGCGTCATATGCAGATTTCCGGCGCATTCCCTGATTTTTAACAATCTCTCCGTATCTAAAGTTCCGTCAGCCAGAAGGCATCCCGCCACGATACCGTCAGCCCCCAGCTCACGAAACGTCAGAATATCTTCCGTTATCATCTGAAATTCCGCGTCTGTATACAAAAAATCTCCAAACCGGGGCCGAATCAAAACATTCAGTTCTATATCACATGCCTTGCGAATCTGTTTAAACTGGCTGATACCGGGCGTCGTACCGCCAATCACCAGATTGGCGCAGACTTCCAGCCGGTCCGCTCCTCCCTTTTGTGCAATTACCGCTGATTCCACAGAATCAACGCAAACTTCCAGTTTTGCCTTCATGTTCACTCCTCCATTGTTTTTATTTTATGAATCTGCACCGCCTTTGCAATCGCATCCAAAAGCTGCGGAACATCCACAGGCTTTGGAAGATGCGCATTGATACCGCTTTCCATCGACATACGCTTGTCGCTTTCAAAAGCGTCTGCCGAAAGCGCAATAATCGGGATGTCTGCCGCGACCGGATTTTCAAGTTTGCGAATGGCCTCTGCGGCCTTTCGTCCGTCCATAACAGGCATTTGAATGTCCATAAGGATTAAAATGTATTCATATGGTTTTGCATATCTCATTTTTTCTACGGCAATGCTGCCGTTTTCCACAGCTTCCACGCAAAATCCAATTTCTTTTAATATCTCTGTCTCAATCTCCCGGTTGATTTCATTATCTTCCACCAAAAGGATTTTCTGATTTTTAAGCTTGGCAATCGTTTTTTCCGTATCTGTGAATAAATCCTCGGAAGACGCCTGTATGCGGAACCGAAGCGTTACTGTAAATGTGCTTCCAACACCCACCGTACTGTTTACCTCTATTTTGCCTCCCATCATTTCCACGATATTTCTTGCGATCGTAAGACCAAGCCCCGTACCGTGAACGCCGCTGAATGTGGTGTTTTTTTCTCTTTCAAACGGCTCAAAGATGTTTTTTTGAAACTCCTCATTAATTCCAATCCCGGTATCTTTAATGATAAACTGATAAACAGCATAGTCGTTTGCCATTCTTTCAAGCTCTTTGACGGAAAGTCCCACTTTTCCATTGCTCTTTGTATATTTTACGGCATTTTCACCTAAATATAAGAGAACCTGAATTAATTTGGCTTTATCTCCGCAGACATTGCAGTGTTCTATTTTTTCCGAATCCGCCGAAAGAGCCACATTCTTATCAGAAGCCTGTAAAATCAGTCTTTTATACACTTCCTGGATAATATCATGCAAATCAAATTCCGTCTCTTCTATGTACATGTCGTTTGATTCCGTCCAGGATATCTTCAGCACTTTTTCAATTAAATCCAAAAGCTGCTTTCCGGACGCTTCAATATGTTCCAGGCAGTCCTGCACCGTCTCTTTATCAGAAATCCGGCTTTTGGCAAGAGCCGCATAACCAAAAACCCCATTCAGAGGCGTCCGCATATCGTGAGACATATTTGATAAAAATGTATTTTTAGCATTGATTGCCAGATTTGCATTATTCAGGGCCTCTTTCAGTATCTGTTTCTGTTTCATTTCCTGCCGGATTTCTTCATCTACGCTCCGGTACCCCATGACGATCTGTGAAATATGTTCTCTGCTTCCTACATTTACAACGCGAAGCTGAATATACTGAATCTCTTCATCCTGAATTACCCGGTAATTCAGATAGTAAGTATTCGTCTCCGACAATTTTTGCCGGATATATTTTTCATCTGTGTATTTGGTCACCATTTCCCGATCCTGCGGATGCACCCAGGTTTTCACATAATCGGAAGAATACCATAAAAACCCCTGTATTTGGAACCTCTTCTGAAACTGCTGTTCATTTCTGCAGCTTAAACGGTATGGCAGAATTTTATCTTCATCCAAATCAGCATATAAAATGGACTCATAATTGATGCTGAGGCCCTCAATTACTTCAAGCCGGCGCAGATGCTCCTGATGAATCAGTTTCCGTTCTTTATCATACTCCTCGATCAGATTCTGTATCTTTTGTTCACTTCGTTCTTTTTCATTCATCAAAGCGGCTTTTTCTGTCAGATTGCGTTCAATCTTTTCTGTCGCGTCACTGAGAAAGACATAAAAAATATCTCCGACAGATTCATTATGAACAAAGTGCCCATAATCTTCAATCCATCGGATTTCTCCGTCTTTTCGGATAATCCTGTACTCTACATAATCCAGATCATACTGGCTGTGGGAAATCTGCTCCTGAATGCTCTTTTCAATTTCGTCCAAATCCTCATAATGAACGATTCCCCGGAATGAATTTTTGGTCAGCCTGCGAAAATCTTCCAAATCGTCACATTGAAAAATCCGGATCAGAGCTTTATTTGCATAGATAATTTCTTCATTGCCGTCTGCATGATAAATCAAAAATCCGCCCGGCATTTTATCCATAAATTTTATAATTTCATTCGCCGTCTGAATCATATGGACGTCCATTTCAGAAGAAAAATCCTCATGTTTTTTCCGCCCGGAACTTTCTTTCATATTCATCAGGGCCGCGATATATTCAATCAAATGCTCTTCCGGATTTTGTCTGTTCATAACATCTCTCCTTTATTTTAGTTTTCCCTGACTTTTAATAAAACACATGATTTCCGATTACGGTTCCCGATACCCCTGAAGACGCCCTGCAAAAATAAAGGCAATTCAGATTTACGCTTCCGGAAAGAGCTGCATTTGCAGCCTGTGTGCAGCTTTTCGAGGCGCCTCTTGCAAGCGCCATTGCAAAACGTCCGCTTGCAACCGGTGAAAACTGGCCTCCCTGATAAATCACGCCGGAAATGGTATTCGGAAAACTGCCGCTTCTCACACGGTTTACCACTACGCTTGCAACCGCCCACTGGCCTTCATAACTTTCGCCTCCCGCTTCACACTCTACCAATGCGGCAAGCATCGCCAGATCGCTTGCATTTGACGTAACGCTTCCTCCGCCGGAAGGCACAGGCTCCGATCCTTTGCTTCCTTTGTTCTTTTCGCTCTCCCTTTTCTGCTGTTCCGCCGCCTTTTTCTGCTCTGCAGCCCGTTTTTTCGCCTCTTCCGCTTTTTTTCGCTCCAGCTCTTCTTCGTAAGCCTTCATTTTCTGAATCTGCGCTTCATATTCATTTACCGTTTCCTGCGCATTCGAAATTTCATTCTGCTTTGCCTGGATGCTCGCCTGAGTCTTTGCTATCAGCCCGTTTACCTCTTCTTTTCGCTGCTCCATTGTTTCCTGCATTGCAGTCAGTTCCTTCTTTTCTGTCTGCAAATCTTTCTTTTTTTGAGAAATCTGTCTGCAGGTCTCTTCGTAATTTTGGAGCATCCGTCTGTCATAACGGTTAATTTCCACTACATATTCCGCTTTATTTAAGAATTCCGCCAGAGAATTGCTGCCAAGAAGGGCAGCCGCCAGATCGGCGCCGCCGCTTTCATAAATAAAACGGATCCGAAGCTTCATGCTCTCATATTGCTCTTCTTTCGTATTTACTGCTTTTTCTAATTCTTTTC
The DNA here is from genome assembly GCA_910586645.1 of uncultured Lachnospiraceae bacterium. Lineage (GTDB taxonomy): Bacteria > Bacillota > Clostridia > Lachnospirales > Lachnospiraceae > Roseburia_B. Next base: position 10,332 of record CAJUIS010000034.1, read on the forward strand.
CCGTCTTTTTGATTGCTGTCTTTTTTTCTCCTATCTGCGCTTCCAAATCATTGATCTGCGCAGACACTTCAGCCAACTGGCTGTTGAATCCTGCAAGCTCTCCTTTTAAATTCCCTTCTTCCTCTCTCAGTTCTCCGATCTTTTCCTGCGCGCCTTCCATCTGGTCTTCCAGTTCATCTATTTTTTTTCCTGCCGCTTTCAATTTGTCATTGGTCTGGGAAGCCGCAGCGTCCCATGAAGCCGCAAGAAGCAAAAATACCGCTATGCACACGGTTTTTCTAAAAAAACTTTTCTTAAAAAAACGCTTTTTCATGTATATCACCTGCTAATTTTTTGAATTTTTAACACATGGTATAGTATACATGATTGTTTTCTTATCTTCAATATGTTATATTATTATTAATCAGAATTTTCTTCCAAATTTGCAATTTTTTGTAGAAAAGGAGTGTGAAAGATATATGCAATTTGTGGAAATCAAAGATTTAAAACCTGGCATGCGCCTGGCCAAACCAATCTATAATAAACTTGGGGTCATGCTGTATGACCGGAACAGCTTCCTTACCGCAGCCGGTATAAAGAGCATAGAGAATTTCGGTTTGATCGGTCTTTTTATTTTGGAGCCTGCCGAACCTCTCCCCCCTGTTTCACAGGAAGATCTGGAATTTGAAAAATTCCAGATTGTCTATATGTTCCGTGTTAAGGAAATTATGGACCGGCTTAAAAATGAACAGGCGCCGGAAACGCTTCCCCAGCTTACGGCGGACATTTTAAAAAGCTATGGATCCCTGGATCATAAGATGAATTTTACCCAGACACTGCGCGGTTCCGCGGACTTTGTATACAAACATACGGTAAGCTCCGCCATTCTCTCCGCCATGATTGCAAATGTCATGTGTCTAAACGCAAAAGAAAAGAACTGCCTCGTAACAGCAGCCCTGCTGTATGATCTCGGATATCTGTATGTCCCGCAGAACGTTCTGGAAAACGATTCTTCCACGGAAGAAGATCTGCGCCTGCTCTATGAGTGCCGGAAAAAAGGCTTCCAGCTTCTGGGGCCGGATACAAACAAATACGAGCTGAATTCCGAAGTTTTAAACGTCATACAGCAGACGCATACGATTTTATCCACAACCGATTCCGCCGATTTAAAAGACAAAAGTTTTTCACGTCTGGCACAGATCCTTACGGTTGCTGACAAATTCGATCATCTGACGGCAATGAATCTGCACCATGCGCCGCTTTCAGAGGTTGCCGCCATTCAAAAGCTTCGGAAATCCCCGGATTTTTATTCGCCCAAGATCGTTTCCGCGCTTGCCAATTGTATACATATTCTTCCAAACGGATGCAACGTCGATTTATCCAATGGCGATAAAGGAATCGTGCTGATAGATAATCCGGTAAATTTCCTGGCTCCGATTGTTCTGAATATACGCGACAATCAAATTTATGATTTAAGCGATCCTGCCACCGCGGCAAAAATTCAGATCAAAGACATTATGAAGACCATGGATAACCGTATCCTCGTAGATGAAGAAACTTTAAAGCAATTTTCTTCCGACTCAAAAATCAGCAGTACATTGAACCGTTATCAAAAGGCCATGAAAGAAAAAATGGAAAAACGCTCTTAATCATTTAAAAAAACGGGTATTTATGCCGCACGCAGCATAAATACCCGTTTCTCTATTCCGTCACAGACCTCGCATCTGCAATTGCACTGATATCAATCGGCGTCAGTGTCCTGCCGGCCGTCTCAAGGCTTCTTGCAAGCGCATGAGCCGTATCCATCGCCGTAATGCAGTAAACGCCCGTTTCAATCGCGTTTCTCCGGATTAAAAATCCATCCCTGCTCTTATCCCCATTCCCCTGCGTTGGCGTATCAATCACCAGATCTATCTTATGTCCCAGGATTAAATCCATGACATTTGGAGATTCCTGCGTGATTTTATTCACCCAAAGGGCTTCCACACCATGGGAATTTAAATATTTTGCCGTACTTCTTGTGGCATAAATTTTATAACCAAGCGCAGAAAAACGCTTCGCCACATCCACAGCTTCCGGTTTATCCGAATCTTTCACTGTAATAATCATCTGTTTGTATTTTGGAAGAGTGACGCCTGCGCCCAAAAACGCCTTATAAAGGGCTTCATCAAAATTTTTAGCGATTCCCAGGCATTCTCCTGTGGATTTCATCTCCGGGCCAAGGCTTATTTCCGCCCCTCTGAGTTTTTCAAATGAAAACACAGGCATTTTGATTGCAATATAATCAGATTTTGGCGCAAGCCCTGTCGGATACCCTATTTCTTTTAAAGTATTTCCAATCATAACTTTTGTTGCAAGATCCACAATCGGAATTCCCGTTACTTTGCTGATATAAGGCACGGTTCTGGAAGAACGCGGATTGACTTCAATTACATAAACTTCGTCTTCCATAACAATAAACTGGATGTTAATCATACCGACTACATGGAGCGCCTGAGCCAGACGTTTCGTATAATCCACAAGTTTTTCCTGAATCTCTTCACTGATCGTCGATGCCGGATATACGGAGATACTGTCTCCGGAATGTACGCCCGTCCTTTCAATATGCTCCATAATGCCCGGAATTAAAATATCCGTTCCGTCGCAAACAGCATCCACTTCAATTTCTTTGCCCTGCAAATATTTGTCTACCAGAATCGGATGATCCTGGGCAATCCTGTTTATAATGTCAATAAATTCTTCGATTTCCTGTTCGTTATAAGCTATTTTCATGCCCTGCCCGCCCAATACATAAGACGGCCTTACCAAAACAGGATACCCAAGACGGTTTGCAACTGCTTTCGCTTCTTCTGAGGTAAAAACAGTCCCTCCGGCAGCTCTTGGAATGTTTGTCTGTTCCAAAATCCGGTCAAACAATTCCCGGTCTTCCGCAGCGTCTACGTCTTCCGCTTTTGTTCCATAAATGGGAACTCCCATTTTTAACAGGCTTTCTGTCAGTTTAATTGCGGTCTGGCCGCCGAACTGCACAACTGCGCCGTCCGGTTTTTCAATATTGACAATGCTTTCTACGTCTTCCGGCGTCAGAGGTTCAAAATAAAGCTTATCCGCAACGTCAAAGTCCGTGGATACCGTTTCCGGATTGTTATTCACAATGATTGTTTCAAATCCTTCTTTTTTAAAGGCCCATGTGCTGTGTACGGAACAGTAATCAAATTCTATCCCCTGTCCGATGCGGATAGGGCCGGAGCCAAGCACCATTACCTTTTTCAGAGGTTTTGTATCGAAAGCTTCATTTTCTCCTCCGTATACAGAATAATAGTAAGGCGTTTCCGCTTCAAATTCCGCCGCACAGGTGTCAACCATTTTATAAACGGCTGTGATTTTATTTTGATAACGCATATTTTTGATGTCGTCTTCTGATTTTCCGGTGAGCTTCGCAATGACGCTGTCCGGAAATTCCATGCGTTTGGCTTCTTTTAACAACTCCGGCGTCAGTTCTTTTGTCTTCAGCTCCTGTTCCATTTCCACAAGAATTGCCAGCTTATCAATAAACCAGGGATCGATTTTCGTAATCTCATGGATATGAGAATAGCTTACGCCGCGCCGCAGCGCTTCCGCAATACAGAAAATCCTGCGGTCGTCTACGATTTTCAGCTCTTCATCCAGTTCTTTGTCGGAAAGCGCGTCAAATCCAAATTCCATTAGACTTTCCACATGCTGCTCCAGAGAACGGATTGCTTTCATCAAAGCCCCTTCAAAATTGCTGCAGATGCTCATTACTTCTCCGGTCGCCTTCATTTGAGTCGTCAGCGTTCTTTTTGCCGTAATGAATTTGTCAAAAGGAAGTCTTGGTATTTTTACGACACAGTAGTCAAGCATCGGCTCAAAGCTGGCATATGTCTTTCCGGTAATTGCATTTTTAATCTCATCCAGCGTATAGCCAAGCGCTATTTTCGCCGCCACTTTCGCAATCGGATAGCCGGTTGCTTTTGAAGCCAGCGCCGAAGAACGCGACACTCTTGGATTCACTTCAATAACGCAGTATTCAAAGCTGTCCGGTTTTAAGGCGTACTGTACGTTGCAGCCTCCGGTAATATTTAATTCTGAAATGATGTTGAGCGCAGAAGTCCGGAGCATTTGATATTCTTTATCTCCAAGCGTCTGCGACGGAGCCACTACAATGCTGTCTCCCGTGTGGACGCCTACCGGATCTATATTTTCCATGTTGCAGACGGTAATGCAGTTGCCGCCCGCGTCACGCATAACTTCATATTCAATTTCTTTCCATCCCGCGATGCAGCGCTCTACCAGAACTTCACCGACGCGGCTTAAACGAAGCCCGTTTGTCAGGATGTCTGTCAATTCCTGCTCATTGTACGCGATTCCGCCGCCGCTGCCGCCCAGCGTATAAGCGGGCCTTAACACAACCGGATAGCCAATCGTATTGGTAAAACGGATTCCGTCTTCCACGTTATGTACGACTTTTGAAGCCGCACATGGCTCTCCTATTTTTTCCATGGTATCTTTAAAAGCCTGACGATCTTCTGCTTTAAAAATCGTCTCGGCCGTTGTGCCAATCAATTTTACGCCGTGCTTTTCCAGAAAACCGGATTCCGCCAGCTCCATTCCAAGGTTCAGCCCGGCCTGTCCTCCTAAAGTCGGAAGCACACCGTCCGGCTTTTCTTTTTTTATAATTTCTTCCAGAGTGGAAACGGTAAGAGGCTCAATATAAACTTCATCTGCAATTTCTTTATCCGTCATAATCGTAGCCGGATTGGAATTAACCAGAACGACTTCCACCCCTTCTTCTTTCAATGAGCGGCACGCCTGCGTCCCGGCATAGTCGAATTCCGCCGCCTGTCCGATAACGATAGGGCCTGAGCCAATAACTAATACTTTTTTAATCGTTTGATTTTTTGGCATTATTTCTTTCCTCCCATCATTTCAATAAAGCGGTCAAACAAATATGCGCTGTCCTGCGGCCCGGGACAGGCTTCCGGATGAAACTGCACTGTAAAAATATTTTTGCCGACATAAGAAAGCCCCTCGTTGGTATTGTCATTGACGTTGACAAACGCCGGCTTTGCCACGTTTTCATCCAAAGTATCCGTATCTACCACATAGCCATGATTTTGTGAAGAAATATATACGCGCCCCGTCTGCAAATCTTTGACCGGATGATTGCCGCCCCGGTGTCCGTATTTCATTTTTCTCGTATTCGCTCCCGTTGCAAGCGCCATGAGCTGATGCCCAAGGCAGATTGCAAAAATCGGAATGTCAGAATCATAAAGTTTCTTTAGTTCTGCAATAATTTTTGTGCATTCCTTTGGATCCCCCGGCCCGTTGCTTAACATAATGCCGTCCGGCTGTTCCAAAAGCAATTCCTCTGCCGTCGTATGAGCCGGAAAAACAGTCACCTGACATCCTCTCTTATGCAGAGAACGGGCGATATTGTCTTTTGCTCCAAAATCCAGCAGAACGACTTTTTTGCCTTTTCCCTCGAATGTCTTTTTTTCTTTACAGGTTACTTTGTCTACCACGTTTCCTGTCGTATACGCTTTTAACAGAGGCAGCGCCGCTTTTAGATCATAATGCTCATTTGTCGTTATCATGCCGTTCATAGTCCCTTTATCCCGCAGGATTCGGGTAAGCGCACGGGTATCAATTCCGGAAATGCCTGGAATGTCAAATTCTTCCAGGAACTTTTGTATGCTTCCTTCTGAACGGAAGTTGCTTGGCATTCTGGATAACTCCCGGACAATATATCCGTCCGGCCATGGCCTTTTTGATTCCATATCCGGCGTAATTCCATAATTGCCAATCAAAGGATACGTCATAACGACTGCCTGTCCGGCATAAGACGGATCGGTCAGCACCTCCAGATAACCTGTCATAGAGGTATTAAAAACGATTTCGCTGATGACATCCCTTTGAGCGCCAATGCTTGTCCCTTCAAGCACGGTTCCGTCTTCCAGTATTAAAAATGCTTTCATGTTCACCTTGTCCTTTCTTATTTTTTCTGCTATGGCAAAAAAAAAAGACTTCACTTTTCCAAATTCCGCATACCTGCGGCGGCCTGTTAAATTGAAAAAAGTTTATCACATCTGAAATAGTTTTTCAACCAAAAAAATAATGAAACTTATTCCGCTAAAAAATTAGCATTTTTCATCGTTCTATGTTATACTATAATAGATTATGCAATAGTAAAAGAGAAAAGCGTGTCTGAAAAATTAAAACTTTCACACTGATTGAAAATTTTACTGTAATAAAGGAGGATAATATGCAGAATCAATTAATTTGGGAGGATCGGTTTAATATTGGCGTTGACATCATTGACAAAGAACATAAAAAGCTCTTTCGTATTATGAACCGGTTATTTTCCGCAAACGGGCAGAAATCCAAAAGCCAGTGGGCCTGCCAGGAGGGAATCAAATATTTCAAAGATCACGCCATGAAACATTTTGCAGAAGAAGAAGTCTATATGGCATCAATTGGATATGAGGGATTTGAAACGCACAGGCGCCTTCACAACAATTTCCGCCAGAGAACTCTTCCTGCACTGGAACGGGAGTTGGAGCAAACAGGTTATTCTCCTGACTCTGTCAGCCATTTCCTTGGCGTCTGCGCCGGCTGGCTGATTGGACACACCCTGACGGAAGATCGTGCAATTATCGGTGAGTCCATGAGTAAATGGGAAAATATTCTGCCGGAAGAAGAACAGATTGCCATGCGCCAGATTACAATTCAGCTTTTGTACGATATGTTCCGTCTGGAGCCTCAGGTAATCAGCGAACATTATGGAGGGGAAAAATTCGGAAACGGCATCTATTACCGTCTTGTTTATGCTTCCGAACAGGGCAAGGAATGGGAAATGATCTTAATTTTCGAAGAAGAGCTGATTCTAAATACTGTCGGTAAAATGATGAATGATCCATCCAAAGAAGTGAATGTAATGATGGTGAATGCAACCAGATATTCGGCGCGGCAGTTTGCCGACCGCCTCAGAGAACATTTTCCATCCAAAGAAACTTATGAGCTGAAATCAGAAAATCTTTTGACGCATGAACAGTTTCAAAAGGTTTTTGAAGATAGGAATCCACAATGCAGCCTTTTATTTAATACAGGAGCCGGTTATTTTGCATACTGCTTTATCGCGCCGCACATTATTTCAGACGGAATGGAAGGCTTTATCAAAACAGAGACTGCAATGAGCGATATCAAAAAATATCTGAACAAAG
>CAJUIS010000034.1:17648-23143 GCA_910586645.1 uncultured Lachnospiraceae bacterium
GTCAGGCAATGAATGAACTGCTTGGAGAAGCATACGAAATCTCTATGGCCCACTCCGGCCTGGCGGCAATTCGAACCATTGTCCTAAACCGCCCGGATCTGATCCTTCTGGACTATGAAATGCCCGTCTGTGACGGAAAACAGGTATTGGAAATGATTCGTTCCGATAAAGACATCGCCGATATTCCAGTTATCTTTTTAACCGGAAAAGTTGACAAACAGAGCATTAAAAACGTACTCGCCTTAAAACCTGCCGGGTATCTGTCAAAAACATTGAATCCTCTGGATATTAAGAAAAACATTGATGAATATTTCAAAAAGCTTCAAAAATAAATCCTGCTTGACAGGAAATTCAGAATTGTTTTAAAAGAAAAGAAGGCTCTCTGACGCACAAAATGTTTACAGTGCGCAGAGAGCTTTTAAAATTAAACTCTTTTCTTTCCCTTAATCGCCGATACAAAAGCCAGAACTGTAGCTAAAACAAAGAGATAAAAGCCAATTGCATATTTGTACATAACAAAATAGCTGTTTGCCTCTCCTACGGCCCAGAAGCAAAGTCCCAGCATAAACGCCATCCAGATACATCCGATTAAAGAAAGTTTTGGATGATTCGTCAACTGGAAAATCAGAAATACTATAATAAATACAACGGTTGCGATGCCTAATGCTCCGATTTCCCCTTCTTCCATTAAACGGAAAAAGTTAAAGCTTCCGTCTTCCTCTCCAAAGACTCTTCCAAGCTGCGCCAGTTTATCGCTGGCCAGTTTTACCCAGTTTAAAAACAGGCTGAGAAGCGCAAGCGCACCGGAAACAAGTCCCATCGTTTTAAATGTTCCCATGCCTGCTGCGGCTCCTGCTCCAGGCGCTCTGTTGAAAGGAATGTTTCCCATTCCGCCTGCCGGAGGGATATTTGCCGCTCCCATATCTGCCTTTGTCCCGCATTCCGGACAAAATGTTGCATTATCCACTAACTCTTTCCCACAATTGTTACAAAACATTTTTCTCTCCTTTACACTTTTGCCTGTGATCAGTGACTATGAGTTTCCACCCATGTATATATTCTATAAAAAGAATGTCGAAAAAGCAAGAAAAATCTGTTATGGAAGAATGTTTGAAAGATTTATTTTTAAATTGCAGCAAAGAATTCATTGCAACGACCGTCTCTTGTATGCTATAATGTCCTGGTTCTTATTTTGGAAATTTTTATACATTAAAATGCAGCAAAGGAGAGATAAAAATGGAGATTACAAACGATATCAGATACGCAGGCGTCAATGACCATGAAGTGGATCTTTTTGAAGGACAGTTTACCGTAGAACATGGAATGGCTTATAATTCTTATGTTATCATGGATGAAAAGATTGCTGTTTTTGATACAGTCGATGCCCGTTTTGGAGAAGAATGGCTTGCAAACGCGGCTTCTGTCTTTGGCTCCCGCCAGCCGGATTATTTGATTATACAACATATGGAACCGGATCATTCCGCAAACATTGTAAAATTTATGGAAACATACCCAGATGCAAAAATTGCAGCAAGCGCAAAGGCGTTTTCTATGATGAAACAGTTTTACGGCTCTGACTTTTCCGACAGGCAGGTTGTTTTAAAGGACGGAGATACTCTTTCTTTAGGAAAGCACAGCCTGACATTTATCGCCGCCCCTATGGTGCACTGGCCGGAAGTCCTTGTTACTTATGACGCCTGTGACAAAGTTCTTTTTTCCGCTGACGGATTTGGAAAATTCGGAGCCCTGGACATTGAGGAAGACTGGGCCTGCGAAGCCCGCCGCTACTACTTTGGCATCGTTGGAAAATTTGGCGCACAGGTACAGAATCTTCTGAAAAAAGCCGCCGGACTGGACATTCAGACTATCTGTCCGCTTCACGGACCGGTTTTAAAAGAAAATCTTTCTTATTATATAGGTCTTTACAATACCTGGTCCTCTTATTCCGCCGAGACAAAAGGCGTTACGATTGCCTATGCTTCCGCTTACGGCAATACAAAAAAAGCCGCTGAACTTCTGGCTGAAAAACTGTATGAAAAAGGCTGCCCAAAAGTCGCCTTAAACGATCTCGCCCGCTGTGACATGGCGGAAGCGGTTGAAGACGCTTTCCGTTATGAGAAACTGGCGCTCGCCTCTCCAACTTATAACGGAGATGTATTTCCGTTCATGCGTGAATTCATCCATGACTTAAAAGAACGGAATTATCAAAACCGCACCATTGGACTGATTGAAAACGGTTCCTGGGCGCCCACTGCAGCAAAGACCATGCAAAAAATGCTGGAAAGCTGCAAAAACTTAAACTTTACCAATACTACGGTAAAAATTATGTCTGCTTTAGATGAAGACAGCCTTGCAATGATTGACGCAATGGCAGAAGAACTCTGCAGCGATTAAACAGTTCAAAAGCCCCTGCATAAACTGCAGGGGCTTGCTGAATTTTAGGGTTTCTTTTTGATGCGGTGAATCTGGGGCTTTAATACAAGCTCCGACACTACAAGTCCGTCTCGCTGATTTAAAACGCAGGCGACTGCTTCTGCAATTTCCTGTGGCATAAGATAGGATGCCTCTTCTTCTCCCACTGTAAAATCTGCATTTCGATAAAGGTCTGTTTTTGTCATATCCGGATATATTGTGGTAACTTTCACGCCATATTTCCGCGTTTCATCAAACAGGCTTTCCGCGAAGCTTGCGAGTCCCGCTTTTGTTGCGCCATATGCGCATCCGTGCGGACTGGATTTTTTCGCCGTTACGGAAGCTATATTAATGACATATCCCTGATTCTTTTTTAAATCGCGCAAAAGCTGCTGGGTAAGAATCATCGGCGCCTCAAGGTTTGTCCTGACCATCTGCCGTATCTTCTTCGGATTTAATTCTTCATGCATGCCATAATAGGCCGTTCCTGCGTTGTTGACCAGAATGCAGACGCGGTTTTCTGACGCAATCTTTTTTATCTGAGGCAGCAGGCTCTGCATATCTGTGATATCACAGACCAGCGGATAAAACCTGTCTGTTTCCAGTTCTTCTGCCTGGAATTTTAACCGGTCAAAATTTCTTCCTATTCCAAATACCCGGTATCCCATACCGCAAAGCGTCCTGCTGATTTCAAATCCAATGCCGGAAGACGCTCCTGTCACAATCGCTGCATCACACATAATTTTCCTCACTTATGCTTTTCCAGAAAAAAATCTTTTCTTCCGGAATTTTTTCTTGTAACCTGTCAGACATAAACCGTTCCATCCGTTCCGCCAATTCTCTGGGATACTGATACACGCCTCCAATGTTTTGATATGGAAACTGAGCCACTGCAGAATACGGTTCATTTTTTTTCATTCTTTTCAAATAGTCCTGTGAAATTCGAAAAACCCCAACGCTTACATCTGAAATTTTGTCCATGTCAATTTCAGAAAACACAGACTCCAACATAGCCTCGTAATGCTTTTCCCAATCCGTGCAATAAACCATCGGATCAAAACAAAGACGGACGGAAAATCCACGTAAAACCGCTTCTGCCGCACAGCCAATCCGTTGTTTTAAAGAGGGTGTGTTGTGTTCACAGGAACGTATAATGGCTTCCGGAGAAAGCGTAAATGCATAAATTACCTGCGAAACAGGATTTTGTTTCATCCAGATTTTATTTGCCGACTTTGTCCGGATCTCAAGATTCAGATTTTCCTGCCTTTTTGCAAACTGCGTCCAAGCCTCCACATATCCGGTGACCTCTTCCATCGCTGGCAAATCTGTATCATAAGAAACGCAAAGATATACAGGATGGTTTTTTAACAGATTCTCTGTTTCGAAAAAAATGTCTTCTAAATTGACGAATATCACAATATTTCCGGAAGGATACATACCTTTCAGGTAACAATACTCGCAATCGTAGATACAGTTCATCATACAGGAGGCATAATAAAAATGCCTGTTTCCAAAATTCTGGCAAACGGGCGCTCCCTTATAAATAAGATTGCCCTGTTTAACGGCAAGGAGCAGATTCTGTGTCTGATGCTGCAATGCATAGGACTGCCCTCTTCGGCAGAATATATCTTTGTAATGATTAATTTCAATAATTTTCGCTCCCTGAAATTTATCAAGTATCTTTTGAGTCCTCAAATACCGCCACGCAGCTTTTTCAACATAAATATGAGAAAAACTCCGGCTATAATAATCTTCTTTTAAACTCTTCAAAACAGTTCTTTCCCTCTCTTTTCCCTTTACAGGGAAGTTTCTTTTCAATATACATTTCTTCTATGAGAGACATATAATCTTTTCCGGACAATGCAAGGTAATAAATATACTGGCGGACAGAAGCCGCCATAACACAGGAACAGTGCATATCCCTGCATATTTTTTCAGTAATTTTATCTGCGGATTGAAAAACCGCCTTTTTTTGCCCTTCCATTTGGCTTATGGCGGACAACCGATGCAGGTATTCTGCAATTTTTTCTAAATTTTTCGCTACGAGAGATTTGGCGTCTTCCAAAGTAACGTCTTTTGGATTCCCATCATCTGATATTATTTTCAGAAAAACCATCCGGTGCGGCCCGAAAAAATAATTCCCGGCCTGATAAACTGCAGACGCTTCCATATCATAGAGAAATTCACTGTTATAACTTTCCGTTTTGGAACAGGCTTTCGCAGAAGTTATAATCTCCGCTTCTGTAAAACGATGGCAGTAAAGAAGATCCGGATAAAAAGTTTTGCCTGTCTCCGCCTCAATAATTTTATTTCCCAAAAAAATTTTGCCTTTTTCTTCTTTTCCCGCACATATTCCAACATTAATCAAAAAATCATTTTTATCTGCATGGTATTGTGTGCAGACACTGCCAATCGCTGCAGCCGCAGCCACTGTTCCGACCCCGGTGACTGCCAAAAGGATTTGTTCCTCTTTATCTTTGAAAACCTGAAAACGTGTCTGAGACACGTCTTTTTTTAAATGATAGTATTGTATAAACGGATAAGCTTCACAATAGAGAGCTGTAAATATAAAAAGCATAGCGGAATCCTCTGTTTTAGAATCTTTCTTTGATATAGTCCAAAAGAGCCGTACAGCCTTCCAGAACATCCGTATAAGTCTCGTCAAAATTTCCGGTGTACCATGGATCTGCAATGTCGCGGGGCGAATCTGCAAATGCAAGAAGCTTATGGATTTTTCCCTCTGGGTCCCCGTTTGCAATTCTTGTCATATTGCGGATATTGGCAGAATCCATGCCGATGAGATAATCGTAGCCGGTATAGTCCGCTTTTGTCATGCGGACGGCCCGGTGAGGGACTAAGGGGATGCCCATCTGTTTTAATTTTTGGACGGTTCCATAGTGCGGCGGGCTGCCGATTTCGTCGTTATGCGTGGCGGCAGATGCAACTTTTATCTGTTCAGATAAATTTTTTTTGTTTATAAGATGTGTCATAACGCTTTCGCACATAGTGCTGCGGCAGATGTTGCCGTGGCAGACGAAAAGTATCTTAATCATAATTTATTCCTTTCTCAAAATGCCCGAAAA
>CAJUIS010000035.1 GCA_910586645.1 uncultured Lachnospiraceae bacterium
CCGAAAGCGTCTCATAGTCCATTTTCCGGATGCAGTCCCAGTTCTTTCTTTCACACACAAAAGACTCTGACAAATAAATTCTGCGGATCCATTCTTTTGGCGCTTCTTCCAGCATCTTTCTCCCTTCCGCCAGAAACACTCCCTGTTCTCTTCTCGCTTTTGCTTTTTTTCCCAATAAAACCAGGTTTTTGATCTGCGGATTCGATGTACTTGTAATCATAGGTTCCTCCCATATCTTTTTTCGGCCTATTATACCAGTAAATGGGGCAAAAAGAAAGACGGAATACGAAACTTGCCGCTTCGTACTCCGCCCTTCATCAATTTTTTAATCCACTACATATCCCGCCTTATTTATTAGAAGAAGACATTTTCTCTTCCTGGCTGCGAATCATTTTACGAACCATTTCGCCGCCAATTGAGCCTGCCTGCGCAGAAGTCAGGTCACCGTTGTAACCCTCCTTTAAAGGAACGCCGATTTCAGAAGCCACTTCCTGTTTAAAACGGTTTAACGCCTCTTTTGCTTCCGGTACCTCAACTCTATTTGTTCTGTTTGAACTTGCCATGGTAATACACCTCCATAGTTTTTTCTCCGGTCATGCCGGTTTTTGTTCCGGATAAACACTGTTTTGTTTATCCTGAAAATAGTATGGATGAAAAAACTGATTTTATGTTTGGAAAGTTCCACCATGGATTTTTTTTCTAAATTATGATATGCTGAAAAATATATTATGATTATGTCCAAAATATACGGACAAAAGGAGGAAGCATGAGTAAAACAGGAATTTTTATGGCGGACGGATGCGAAGAAATCGAAGGGCTTGCCGTTGTTGACATCCTGCGCCGGGCAGATCTTGAAATTGAAATGATTTCCGTCAGCGAAACGACTTCCGTAACGGGTTCTCATGGAATCACGTTTCTTGCGGACACTGTTTTTTGCGACGTCAGCTTCGATGAATTTGACGCCGTTGTACTCCCGGGCGGAATGCCCGGAACATTAAACCTTGGCGGACACGCAGGCGTAAATTCCGTTATTCAGGATTTTGCAAAAAAAGGGAAACTGGTTGCGGCCATCTGCGCAGCGCCGTCCGTACTTGGAGCCGCAGGCATTTTAGAAGGCAGGCGCGCTGTCTGTCATCCGGGATTTGAAGAAAAACTGACCGGGGCTTTTGTCCTGGAAGAAAACGTCGTTACGGACAAAAATATTATTACAAGCCGCGGCATGGGCACTGCCATTGATTTCGCGCTGGCCATTGTAAAATATTTTAAAAACGAAGAAGCTGTAAATGATTTAAAGAAGAAACTGGTATACCGTTAGGAGACTCCATGGAAATTGAACGAAAATATCTGGTTCAAAGACTGCCGGAAAATTATAAAACATATCCTCATTCGGAGCTGGAACAGGGATATTTATGCACAAATCCCGTTGTTCGCATTCGAAAAGCAGACGATGCTTACACTTTAACTTACAAAGGCTCCGGCTTTATGGTGCGGGAAGAATACAACCTTCCTCTGACAAAAGAAGCCTACTTCCATCTCCGTTCCAAAACGGACGGCCGGATGATTCATAAAATCCGCTACCGGATTCCCTTTGGAGAAAAACACACGATCGAACTGGACGTCTTTCTGGATGAACTGGCTCCTCTGATCCTGGCAGAAGTGGAATTTTCCACGGAAGAAGAAGCGCATCGCTTCATTCCTCCCGACTGGTTCAAAGAGGACGTCACTTTTTCGCCAAAATACCATAACAGCGCATTAAGCCAGGCAGGCCAGGCGGATTTTTAGCTGCGCCTGGCCTGCCTGTCACCTTGGCCGGAACCTTGTCGTTTCAAATTTCTGCATCGTGCGGACACTGCTTAAAAGCTGCTGATAGCGTGTTTCCACATTGCCCTCCGGTATAACAAGATCCAGCGTCACCGCAAAATCATCAATCAGCCTGTCTGTCACCGAACTCCCGACTGACTTAATGATCTGATATTTCTGTTCCAGCGTATCTGCATCTAAAAACTCAAGCAGCGCAGGATTTGCCTGTCCTTCTTCTGCGGATTTCTCTTTTTTCCATATATTCTCAGAAAAAGACTCACTTTCTTCCTGCGCCTCTTTTTCTGTTTCGCCCGGTTTGTCCGGATGCTTTTTATGCGCTTCTTCCAGAAACATTCCAAGCGGTCTGACAAAACATGCAAACGCTTCGCAAAGAGACTGATAAACCACCATTTTCTCCCCTGTCTCTGTGTGAGCCGCCACACAGACAATCTGATATGGCTTCCCATTCTTGTCCATATATTTCTCTCCCGGCCCCGGAATATGTCTCTCCATATTTGTCACTTCCTTTATTAAAATAAAATTATATTTTATTTTAACACAATTTAAGAAAAAAATATAGACATAAAACCATAAGAATCTTATAATAACTTTACCCTCAGTGGACATGAGGATACTGTTTCATTATAATAAATTTTTTTGAAAGAAGGGCAGTAAAACAGCTATGTTTTCAAAAATTACCAAACGCTTTTCCGGTATGCAGCTTATTGCAGGCGGTTTTTTTATCATTATAGTATTAGGCACGTTTCTCCTAATGCTTCCCTGTTCTGCAAAATCCGGAGAAATCACCCCATTTTCGACTGCGTTATTCACATCGGCCAGCGCAACCTGCGTAACGGGCCTTGTGGTTGCAGACACATTCTCCCATTGGACGTTTTTTGGACAGTCCGTGATCCTGCTTTTAATCCAAATCGGCGGTCTTGGCTTTATTACAATCGGAGTTACGGTTTCCATTCTGTTACGCCGTAAAATCGGTTTAAAAGAGCGCGGCCTGATCCGGGAAAGTTTTAATATTATCGAACTTCGCGGAATGGTGCGCCTGACCAAACGGGTAACCTGCGGCACGCTGCTGTTTGAACTGATTGGAGCCATAATCCTTTCCCTTTGCTTTATTCCCAAAATGGGCTTTTTCCAGGGTTCTTATTATGGCATTTTTCATTCCGTTTCCGCTTTCTGCAACGCAGGTTTTGATTTAATGGGACGCTATTCTCCATTTTCTTCCCTGACAGCGTATTCTGAGCATCCTGTCGTAATGCTTACAATTATGCTTTTAATTGTCATTGGCGGAATCGGCTTTATTGTCTGGAATGATTTATATGAACATCGTTTTTCATTCCGCAAATACACGCTTCATACAAAAATCGTCATTGTCTCTACACTGGCGCTTATTTTCGGAGGCGCGCTTATTTTTTATATAATAGAAGGAAACCGCCTGTTTTCCGGCATGAGCGTAACCGGAAAAATTTTAAATTCCCTGTTTTGTTCTGTCACGCCAAGAACAGCGGGATTCAATACCGTGGACGTCGGAGCCATGACAGACGGCGGAAAGCTGTTTACCGTTATCCTTATGTTTATCGGAGGCGCTCCCGGTTCTACGGCAGGCGGCGTCAAAGTAACCACTGTCATCGTTCTTCTCATATACATGAAAGCGACTTTAACCCGCACCGTAGGCTACAATATATTCGGCAGGCGTCTGGAAGATGAAGCGCTGCATAAAGCCGCCGCCGTTTTCTGCACAAATCTTACCCTTGCGATGACGGCTGCCGTCCTAATCTGCGGCCTTCAAAATTTTAACGGCACGGATTCTCTTTTAGAATGCTTCTCCGCCATCAGCACGGTCGGAATGACAGCAGGCATTACGACCAAGTTAGGCACGGCTTCCCGTTTCATCATTATTCTGTTAATGTATCTGGGACGTGTGGGCAGTCTCTCTTTTGCAATGTCTTTTACAGACAAGAAAAAAATCACTCATGTTATGCAGCCTGCGGAAAAAATAAATATCGGATAATCTTTCAGGAGGAACGAAACATATGAAATCTATTTTAATTATCGGTATGGGACGCTTCGGCTCTCATCTTTGTATGAATTTATCCAAATTGGGAAATGAAATTATGATCGTAGACGAATGCGAAGAGAAGCTGGAAGATCTGCTCCCCTATGTGACAAGCGCCAAAATCGGCAACTGCACCAACGTCAAGGTTTTAGAAAGCCTTGGCATTTCCAATTTTGATCTCTGCATCGTATGCATCGGCAGCAACTTCCAGAGCAGCCTTGAAATTACAAGCCTTTTAAAGGAACTGGGCGCCAAACGCGTCGTCAGCAAAGCAAACCGGGACATTCACGCCAAGTTTTTGCTTCGAAACGGAGCCGACAAAGTGATTTTCCCTGACCGCGATATCGCCGAACGGGTTGCCGTCAGCCTGAGCGCAGACGAAATATTTGATTACATTAACCTTACCGACGGGTATTCCATCTATGAAATCGCCCCTCTGACAGAATGGATTGGAAAAAGCATTTTAGAGCTTGATTTCCGCGCCAAATACCATATGAGCATTATCGGAATAAAATACGGCAGCCATACGCAGATTCTTCCTTCCAGAGATTACCGTTTTCAGGAAGATGAGCATTTGATTGTAATCTGTCACGAAAAAGAAATCGAACAAATCATACACCGCAGATAAAATAACAAAGGAGATTTTTCCCATGAAGCTTTCCACCCTCTGCTATATTGAAAAAGACGGCTGTTATCTTATGATGCACCGCACAAAAAAAGAAAATGACGTCAACCATGACAAATGGATCGGCGTCGGAGGCAAATTTGAGCCGGATGAAATGCCGGAAGAATGCCTGCTCCGGGAAGTGGAAGAAGAAACGGGGCTTCGTCTGTTACAATACCGCTGCCGCGGAATCCTGACATTTATCGCGGAAGGATGGGAAAGCGAATATATCCATCTTTACACGGCAACGGAATTTGAAGGAGAACTTACGGAGTGCAGCGAAGGCGTACTGGAATGGGTTTCAAAAGAAGCCATCGAAACGCTTCCCATTTGGGAAGGAGATAAAATTTTTCTCCGCCTGCTTGAAAAAGAAGACCGCTTCTTTTCCCTGAAATTAAAATACCAGAAAGATACGCTTGTGGAATCAAAACTGATTCTGCCTGAAATTCATACTTGACAGCTATCTGGAAAATGTTTATGATAGTAACGGTTTTGCGGAAATGACGGAATTGGCAGACGTGCAGGATTTAGGTTCCTGTGCCGAAAGGCGTGAGGGTTCGAGTCCCTTTTTCCGCACCAGAAGATCTTTACTCCAACCCTGGCCGGAAAAGAGCATAACGGTTGAGTATTCAAAATAAAAACAGGGTTCTGTCATTTCCTGACAGAACCCTGTTTCATTGTCTAAAACCCATCTGCTTTCGAAAAACATTCAAAAACAACTATCTTGCTGCGCGTACCCGGTTCTTCCATTTTTTCAGATTCTTTTTCGAAATTTTCTTTGGATACGAAATCTTACATTTTGAAGAAATCCCCTTCAAAGCCTTTTTGCCAATAGAAGGAACCGTTTTTCCCTGGAACTTAATGCTTTTCAATTTTAAACATTTGAAAAATGCCGACTTCCCAATGCTCTTTACGTTCGCTCCTATCACTGCTGTTTTTAACCTCTTGCTTTTTTCAAATGCTTTTTGATTAATTGCAGTCACTTTGAACCGAAATCCGTCTTTTTCCACAAATGCAGGAATTGTAATCTTCGTCCTCTTCTTATCCAAAAGTTTTACAGCCGCAGCCGTTTTGTTCTTCGCGTCTGATTTTGTAACTTTGTACTTCACGCCATTCTTTACTATCTCAGTCCCTACTGCCGGCGCTGATTTGTCTCCCTCAGAAGGCGCTGGATTCTGTGATCCCGAAGGCCCCTGTGAACCTCCCGGGTTTTGCGTTGAATCCGGAGGCGTTACCGGATCCGGATCCTGAGGCGTTACCGGATCTGGATCCTGAGGCGTTACCGGATCCGGAAGCTTCTTTGGCTTTACTTCGATTTCCGCTGTCTCTGTCTTTGCTCCCGGCATCCCTTTTTCATCCACCGGATATATATGGCAAATTACTTTTCCCGGATAAGAAAATGTTATTTCCGGTTTTTCCGTAACTTCGTTTGCTCCATTTTCATAAGTAAAGCAGTACAGAGTCTCTCCTTCTCTGTCACCGTCTGCATCTTCAAACGTATAGCTTACAGATGCAGTATCGCCCGTAACATAGTTTTCCCTATCCCATTGAGCCATAGATGCCGTCGGCGCCTGATTGACGCTTCCCAAAAATGAAACTGCCGGTTCACTGCAAAGCTCCTCATAAGAAATATCCCCTGAGCCTGCCCGAAATTCGGAAAAATTCACCGTCTTTCCTCTGTCATTGCTTTCCCAGGCCGTAAATCCGATTTTATAATCCGTTCCCAGCATGGAAGCGTCCAGGTCTGCCTGATGCTGCCATTCTCCGCCCTCTTCTTTAAAATCCACGGAAACGGAGCTGCCATTTTTATAAAAGCCAAGATATGCTGTTGAAATATTATTATGTTCCGCATTTCCTCCTCTCTCTTCTGCAGATCCATTGGACTCTGATACGGTTGCGATTCCATCATAATGCGACTTCTTCCCACAGGAAATATAATTGTCGTCATCTTTGTACAAAAAGAACGAAGCCGTGTCCCATTGCCCGCTTTCTCTGGCCGGAAGATTCTCTATCTTGATTACGGTTTTTATATTGTCTTTGCTTATTTCATCCGGAATCTGATACAAGAACAGATTTTTTACCGTATTATTGTTATTATACAGATCTCCTGACTGCATATCGACAGTAACCGTTCTGTCTGTCAGATTATAGTTTTCTTTGTCTTCCCGTTTTATGGAAAACGCAGCATTCCGTTCATTTGCGTCTGGTATGCTGATGATTACGGCTTTGCGGTCTGTGCTAAGTCCTGCATCTGCCTTTACCCAAACAATTCCGCTCTTTCGCGCCGTAAGACGTCCGTTTTGATCGATTTCGGCAGCGTCTGTGCTCCCTCCGGTCAGAAAATCTTCCACTGACCACCGGATATTTTTCCCAGATGCAGTTTCCGCTGAAAAAGAATATGTTTCACCGGATTCTGTCAGCATGATATCTTCGTTGTTTTCTATTTTAACCATATCTTCGGGATCGATTGTATCTTTTACCGTCATTTCTACCGCATCGGATAAAATCTCTTCTCCATTCCAGTCATAACAAGCGCGCACCAAAGCAGATCCTGCTTTTTTTGCTGACATTTTACCATACTGATCCACAGACAGCACATCCGGGTTGCTGCTGATATACCGGATTCCTTCCACCGGAGCGGATGCCGGCTGATTCCTGTCTTCCGCTGTTTTTATCTTCTCGTCCAGATTCGTCAGATTCTGTTCCGACATACCGCTTAACACGGCATAGCGCTTTAAGCCGTCGTCATACGTATTGCCTTCTAACCTGACATTTTTGCATTTCGTAAATTCATACACATTATCTGTAACTTTCGTATGCACGTCTCCTTCCGCCGTCGTGTCTAACGTCAGACTATCACCCGCCAGAAGCTCTGTTTTTTCCGCTGTAATTCCCAGTGAAATGTCAGGATTCATACGCAGAATCGTATTGTTCCGGATCGTAAGGTTTTCCACGCTCTCCGCTTTTACGACTGTATCCGTGTCCATATAAAACAGATTCTCTTCAATTGTAATGTTTTTATGAATCGGATTATCCTCAGAAGGAAGCCCTCCTCCTTTTGTCACGGGATGCACATAAATCGCCGGTGCATACTCCCAGGATGTCCTTCCGATTGTTTTAATATAGAATGTATTGTTCCGGATTGTCATATCCCGTATCGGCCCGGACTCATACCATTCATCGGAATCATTGGACAGATAAATCGTCGCCATCGTCATTCCGCGGAACAAATTATCCTCAATCAAAACCGGGTTTCTCGTTGTACACAAAATCCCTCTGGTCGGAACATTCTGGAATGTACAGCCCCGAACGGTGACATTTGGCGCATATGTTACGTTTTCCGCCACATATTTAGGCTGGTTTCCAATTTGAGCCGTCAGATCAGAAGGCAGCGTCTCTTCGAAACGCACTTCCATTGTCCTTAAATCATTTCCCTGTTCGCCAGGGTTTGAAATCACTTCATCCACAGTATAAAGCGTTTCATTATCCGTAGATTCCAAAGTGTCCCTTGTAAAAAATGCAACCTGATCTCCCTTATGATACTGAGGGAATCCTCCCTGCTGCGCATGAATATATTTCAGTATCAGCGTATGATCGTCTTTGCGCCGTTCCACTCTTGTAAACGTACCGTGCAGGTTGATTGGATCGTCATGGGTATCGGAAAAATTACAGTCCTCAATCACCAGATCCCCGGCCGCACCCGAAGCGTGTATGCCGTCTGCAAAGCTTACAACCATGTGCCCGGAGCCTTCTCTTGGAGTCAGATTACAGTTTCTGTAATAGACGTCTTTGCTCATCTGGATCAGCCAGCCAAACCCGTGCATATAATGGACATTTACATGATCCGCAGTTACATTTTCACTCTCCCAGGTAAAGGCTCCCGCCGTCTGACGGTGCGCATTGGCTGCAAACTGAATGACGGCGCCTTCCTGCTGCATATGCCGCATACCGTCTGTTTTTGAATTATAAACGATACGGACATGCGTATCATCCGTTTCCGTTATCTCAGAAACATTTGCAAACGGGCTGTCGCCTGTATAATAGCTTCTTGACATTTCCCCGTTTGGCTGATATGCCCCAATTCCATAAGAAGGACTGTGGATCCCTCTCTGCGTCCAGTAATAAGTCCCGTCATAGGGGCTTTTCTCACTGTACCAGACAATTGTCTTTCCTGCAGTGTCTACCTCATGCGGAAAGCATTCCGGAATCAGATAGTCCGTATATTCTTTTCCATCCTCTGTCGTGCCAAGTTTTTCTACCGTCATTTCCGTTACGGTAGGCACGCCGAAATCCCACGAAAAATTTTCAAGCGTAACATTTTTGGAACGCACCACTGCAAGGGCCATCATATTCCCATGCATCATAAATAAAGAACCGTTTCCCTGCAGTGTGAAATTTTCCTGATCTTCAATTAAAAGCCCGATCCACTTTACCGGGTTCTCAATACTGTTCGTATTTGACGTATGGTATTCCCTCTGCTGCGCCTTATCCTTATAGATATGATATTCCCCTTTCGGAAAATCAACCGTAACGTGCGGCGCTCCGTCTGCAACTGCCTCTTTTGCCGCTTCAAACGCTGCCTAGATTGCCTCCGCACTGTCAGATTCTCCCGTCGGATCCGCCCCATAGTCCACCGGATTGATAACTACGCCATTTTCTTCCCCATATACATTCTGCATATACATCGGAAGTGAACACAACAGCATACAAAAAATGAGAATACATACCGGTATGTTCATTACTTTTTGATGATTCATTCAGACTCCTCCTTTATTTTTCAAATTTCGATACTTTTATTATAATTACGAAAAAATTCATTGTCAATTTAAAAAATTTTTTTGTACAATATAATATGCATCATTCAAGTAGCAGACAATATTCTGCAGGGACTCTTCCTGAAACGGAAACGTCTTTTTTGTTTTCAAATTATCTGACGTCGCTGCAAAATTATATGGCCCCGGCCAGACAAATACAGCAAAAACTTCCTCTTCCCCCTCTTTTTCTCTTTGAATCAGATAACGCATCCCCAGGAAACTTCCGGTAAATTTTTCCTTTTTATAAAATTGAAACGTCAGCAAATCATTTCGTTCTATCATTTTCACCAGTCCTATGCTTTTTCTTTTCATTATAGTACATTTTTTATTTTTATGTACAAAAAAATTTCCCTCTTTACCTTCCAGCCGAAATATGTTATGATAAAAGCCGTAAAAGCGAAGAAAAGGAATAGTACCTGTCCGATCAGATTTCAGAGAGCCGCCGGACGCTGCGAGACGGCAGATGAGAAACAGGGAACTCGCCTTGGAGCCTCTGCCCAAAATCTTTTTCCACAGGAAACCGGAGAGTAGGCGCAGACGGAATCCCTCCGTTATCCGGGAAAGGTATAAGGGTATGCGCATAAAGCCTCCCCGTACCTGCTGAGTGCATGGTTTACATGAATTAGAGTGGTACCGCGTAAGATGTCTTACGTCTCTAAGCAATACGCATAGAGGCGTAGGGCTTTTTTATTGCCGCAAACTCAAAAGCCCGTACCGGACGCTTTTTGCAGGATATAAAAAAGCTCCCCGCCCGTCAACAACTATCAGAAAGTGAGGATTTGAAATGAAGGGATTTGAAAAATATCGAAAAATGTATTTTATGCCGCCCGAAGACTGCTTTGACTGGGTCAGAAACGATTCCATTGACAAAGCCCCGATCTGGTGCAGCGTCGATCTTAGGGACGGCAACCAGGCTTTGATTGAACCTATGAATCTGGAAGAAAAAATAAAATTCTACCAGATGCTTGTAGAAATCGGATTCAAGCACATTGAAGTCGGCTTTCCTGCAGCGTCTGAAACGGAATATCAGTTTTTACGGGCCATTATTGAACGCGGCATGATCCCGGACGACGTAACGGTACAGGTGCTGACCCAGGCAAGAGAACATATTATCAAACGAACTTTTGAAGCCATCGACGGGGCTCCAAACGTAATCGTTCACGTTTACAATTCCACTTCCGTTGCACAGCGTGAGCAGGTATTTAAAAAATCCAAAGAAGAAATCAAAAAAATCGCTGTCGATGGTGCAAAACTTGTTTTTGATCTTGCAAAAAATGAAAAAGGCAATATTTCTTTCGAATATTCTCCGGAAAGCTTTACCGGAACGGAAATGGATTATGCGCTTGAAGTCTGCAACGCCGTGCTGGATGTATGGCAGCCCACGCCGGAACAAAAAGCCATTATCAACCTTCCTTCTACCGTACAGTATTCCATGCCGCACGTATTTGCCAGCCAGATCGCCTATTTCAATAAAAACTTAAACTACCGGGACAGCGTTCTGATCTCCCTGCATCCGCACAATGACAGAGGAAGCGGCATCAGCGACGCGGAACTTGGGCTTTTAGCGGGCGCCGACCGGATTGAAGGAACGCTGTTTGGAAACGGCGAACGCACCGGAAATGTCGATATCGTTACACTTGCCATGAATATGTACTCCCTTGGCATAGATCCGCATTTAAATTTCCACAATATGAAGGAAATCCGAAAAAATTACGAAACCCTGACGAATATGGAAGTCTCCATGCGGCAGCCTTACGCGGGAGATCTTGTCTTTACTGCATTTTCCGGCTCCCACCAGGACGCCATTTCCAAAGGCATGGCATGCCACGCTTCCGGAGAAGACCCGTTCTGGACTGTTCCATACCTTCCGATTGATCCCAAAGACGTGGGACGCACCTACGACTCAGACGTCATCCGCATCAACAGCCAGTCCGGAAAAGGCGGCGTAAGCTACGTATTAAAACAGGCTTACGGCATTATGCTTCCGGACCGTATGAAGGAAGAATTTGGCTATCTCGTCAAAGACGTTTCCGACAAAGAACACAGCGAGCTGGATGCAGAAAGAATTTACAATATTTTCAAAGAAACTTACTGTGACGTTTTCAGCGCGTTCCATATTCCGGAATGCCATTTCCGGCAGCATAACGGCATGGAAGCGTCTGTCACAATAGAGACACAGGGAAAAACCGACGTTGTCACTGCAAACGGCAATGGTCGTCTCGACGCCGTTTCCATCGCCCTTAAGAAACATTTCAACATCACCTATGAGCTGTCCGAATACACGGAACATGCACTCTCACGCGGCTCTTCTTCCAAAGCGCTGGCCTACGTCGGGATTACCGCGCATGATAAGCTCATCTGGGGCGTCGGCATGGACGAAGATATTATCAAAGCTTCCATCAACGCCCTGACTGCGGCAATTAACCGCGCCGGGCTTTCCACTCTGGACAGAACCGTTTCCAGGCAAAAACCATAAAATAAATCAGGTTCCTTCCTGATAAAAGAAAAAGTCCCCGGCACACTCTTTTTTCCAGGTGTGCGGGGGACTTTCCACTATGCAGACTTTATTTCAGCTCCGGCTCTGCATCCCGGATAATAGGCGGAATCTGTGAAAGCATATTGTCAATGTCTTCAAACATTGCGCTTTTTGTCGTTCCAAGGCTGCTTGCATATCTGATATGCTTTACCACTTCCTGATACTGAACCTTAATTTCATCAAAAAACTGATACACTGCGCCAAGCTCCTGCTGTGAACTGTCAATTACACCGGAAATTTCTTCCTGTACAGCCGTCGCGCCTTCCGCCGTTTCCTTGATATTGTGGAACGACTCATAGGCTCCGTTCACTGTATCAATGTTTTTCCCAAGCGCTTCTTTGGATGCAAGAATATTTCCATTTAACTGACTTGTACCGTTTTCCACATCGTGAATGCCGGTCTCCACTTCACCTGCCAGCCCCTTGATTTCTTCCGCAAGTTCCTTTACTTTGGCTGCAACCACAGCAAATCCTTTGCCGTCCTGTCCCGCCCTTGCCGCTTCAATCGAAGCGTTAATCGCAAGGATATTCGTTTCATCCGCAATGGATACAATTTTTGCCATACACTGCCGGATTCCCGTAACGGCCGCCTGAAGCTGCTCAAACGTCTGCTCCATATGGCTGTAAGACTCTTCCACTTTTACGGAAGCGTCCTTTAACTCTTCTACTTTATCCTGCGTTTCCGATACCGTTTGGGTAATCGCCTCCCTTACCTGAGCAAACTGCCCGGCCACCTCATTGATATTGGAAAAAGATTCTCCAAAATCCTGCAGATTTTTCTGAAAACTATCCGCTTTTTCCAATACGCCGGAAAAAGAACTGTTCACCATGCCAAGCTCCCGCAGGGATTCCACTTCTTTATCAATCAGTTCTTTTTTATACTCCTTTAAACTGTCTGTCACATACAATACCGGATAGAGACTTTCTTTCTTCTGTTCTGCCTTCCCACGGCTTTTTCCCAAAAATAACATTTCCATACCCTCCTATTCAAATACCACGCAAGTCATAGACTGATTGACAAACCGGTTATTATAATGCTCCCCATATCCGACCAGTCCTGCATGGCTTCCAAGCGCCGACATATCGTGCAGGTATTCCTGCATATAATGATGCTCACTGAATAATTTGTACCGGAACAGGCAGTTTACGGAAAATACTGCCGAACGTTTCGGGAAATCCTGGCAGATTTTCTGAATCGTCTGTTTTACGATGGCCCTGTAGTCGCCAAGCTCCAGTAAAATCAGGACGTCTGAATCGTTTACCTGGCGAAAACAGGTAAGCGCGTTGCCGTTGACTTCTTTAATGGAAATGATACAGGTATCGTTCCCGTTTATTTTTCCAAAGGGATTTTGAAATGTCTGCGTCAGTATCTGTTTGTCTGTTACGTGAAGGATACTCTGATAAACCTGCTTGGCCGGTTTTCCGTTCAGGGATCCGAGTATGTAATTTGACTTATCTGTATTCGAAGCAATAAAACGATAATTTCCAAGCTGATGATAGATATTTTCTTTATAAGTTTTGACTCTTCCGCGATGATTGCGTACAATCCCATAAGCCACTGCGTCCTGATAGATCCTGCCGTTGGCGGAAACTTTTCCGGCGTCTCCGGTTCCGCCAACCAGAGAAATGCCTTTCCGCTTTAACGCGGCATAGATTGTTGTCAGCGCACAGGCGTCGTTTCCGGTGCAAAAATCAATGCATACGGTATCCTGGCTTGTGCCTCCCGTCTTCTGTATATCCTGCTCCAGCCGGTTAATATACTTTACCGGCATGAGGGATACCTGTTCCAGCACGTTGGCCGCCGCGCTGATCCCGTCCAGAAACGCCACGACTCCCACTCCGTTTTCCGCAATCCTGGTATCATAACTCATACCGATGCACCCAATGCTCGGAACCCCCGGATACATCTTTTCCAGAGCTTTTACATGCGCTTCAAACTGATCCTTATTTGAAAACAACATAAGAAATTCAGGGTTTCTCAATCCCAGAACCGCCTCTTCCAAATTCCCTCTCTGGCTCATGCCAAAAAACTGTTTCATATCGCCTCAGCCTCCATACTTATCATTTTTCTGCATTTGTTTGATCTATTTTTCCATATACATCTTCAGGCACATAAGCCCGGACAAAAATACCTTCCGGCTCATAAGATTCTTCCAGCAGTTCCCCCTGCTTTCTCACAAGCTGCAAAATTCCCGCTTCCTGGTACGGAATCGTCCGCTCAATCAAAATCCTGTCATCCCGCAGAAGTTCGGCCAGAAGCTCTTTTACCTTTTCAAGCCCATTGCCGTATTTCGCCGAAATGTCCATCGTATAATCCGCCTTAAAATCCCTGATCGGCCCGTCATCCGTCCGTTTGTCCTGCTTATTGAACAAAGTCACAATTTTTTTATTTTCTACGCCAAGATTCCAAAGCGTCTCATAAACAATGTGCATCTGCTGATCCGCCGTTTTGCTGGAAGCGTCTACAACATGCAGAATATAATCTGCATACTTTGCCTCCTCAAGCGTACTTTTGAACGCTTCCACAAGATGATGGGGAAGCTTGCGGATAAACCCGACCGTATCCGTCAGAAGAATCTGCTGTTTTCCCGGAAGCAAAAGGAGCCTCGTCGTCGGATCCAAAGTCGCAAACAGCATATCCTCTTCCAAAACCTCCGCCTCTGTCAGAGCGTTCAGCAGCGTGGATTTTCCCGCATTCGTATATCCCACAATTGCAGCGACGGGAACCTTGTTTTTTGTCCTCTGCACCCGCGTAACCTCACGGTGCCTTCTCATTTCCTCCAATTCCTGCTTTAACTGGGAAATTCTGCCGCCAATCAGGCGTCTGTCCGTCTCCAGCTTTTTTTCTCCCGGCCCACGCGTACCGATTCCGCCGCCAAGCCTTGACATCGCTTTCCCCATTCCGGTAAGCCTTGTCGCGCGGTACCTAAGCTGCGCCAGCTCTGCCTGAATTTTCCCCTCGCTTGTCGACGCCCGCATAGCGAAAATATCCAATATAACAAGCGTCCTGTCCATAACTTTCGTCTCAAGCAAATCGGAAAGATTCCGAATCTGCGCCGGAGAAAGTTCATCGTCACAGACAATTCCGTCTGCGTCTGTCTGCGCTAAAAGCTCCCGGATTTCCTCTGTCTTTCCCTTGCCCACATAAGTGGCCGGATGCATATGCTCCCTGTTTTGAATCACGCTTCCTGCCACCGCGCCTCCGGCGGTTTTTACCAGCTCCTTTAGTTCTTCCATGGAATCTTTTGTATCATCTTCGTCATGTTCGCTGACGCCGACCAGCAGGAATCTCTCCTGTACATCTTCCATTTCAATCATTCTTTGTCTGTCTCCTCGTCTCTGTTCTTCCCTAAAAACCAATATTCCCGCACCGCCGCGGCGTCATTCGGGTAATCTTTTACATATTCCCGCATCATCTCTTTTGCTGTTTCAAAATCTCCGCTGTATTCATATGCGGCGATCAGATTGCTCCGAAGCTCCTGTTCATCTGTCACTTCCTCAAGCGCAAGCCCCTCTTGAAAGAGAGAAACCGCCTTCTCATATTCGCCTTCCCTGAGCGCCTTTTTTCCAAGCTGGTTATACGCAACGCTGCTCTTTGGATTTACTTCTACATAAGCGTCCGTGCATTCTGCAGCTTTTTTTTGATCTCCAAGCGCTTCGTATGTCTGCGCCAGGGAAAGATTCGCCTCTGCGTCCCCTTTCTCAATGGCGGCAATAAGGCTTTCTTTTGCCTGTTCATACTGCCCCTGCAGGAAATAAATTTTGCCTTTTACTGTATAATTCTCCGCTTTTCGTCCCGCTTTTTTTTCCAGGGCTTCCGCAAGATACGCTTTCGCTTCCGTTTCATATCCCGCTCCGTTTAAACTGTTGTGAATCACCAGATAAATTTCATCATTTTCTGCATATTGAATCGCTTTTTCATAATCTTCCTGCGCTTTTTTAATTTCATTCGTTTTAAGCCACACACAGCCCCGTAAAAAGTAAGCGTCTGAATTCTTCTTGTCTGATTCCAGAAGAATATCGTACGTCTCAATGGCGTCCTGATAACTTCCGGATGCAAACTGAGCCGCCGCCCTGTAAAAGCAAATGTCAATTTCGTTCGAACCTATCCCGTCAGCCTGCGCCAAAGCGTTGTTAAACGCTTCCAAAGCCTCGTCATAATTTCCCGCATCCATGGCGTTGATGCCAATCTGCCGGTAAGCCTCTTCCTTTTCCTGCCGTTCTTTTGCGTCTCCGCAGCCTGCAAATAAAACCGCCGCCGCAAGCAGCGCTGCAGTTTTGGCCGTCCGTCTTAAACTTTGTCCTGTCTTTTGATGCGCCGATATGCGCCTTATCCCATTCACCGCAATCCCTCCCCGCCGCAAAATATCACTACCATATTAACAGGACTTCACTTCTTTTGCAAGAAAAAAAGAAACATAGAAATTCTATGCTTCTTTTCAATGCCGGCGATGGGACTTGAACCCATACGACGTTGCCGCCAACAGATTTTGAGTCTGCCTCGTCTGCCAATTCCGACACGCCGGCATATCTGTCCTTTGGAACCGGACAAATAGTATACTAACATAAACTTCCTGAAATTACAAGTGTTTTTTACGTACATTTCCGAAAAAACATTTCCAAAAAACGAATCTCTACCTTATTTTATTCAGGATGTCGAAACAGTCAAACGTGGCAAAGTAGTCTTTCGGCGTTTCGGCTCTCCGGATCATCTGAAAACTTCCGTCTTCTTTTAATAGAATTTCCGCCGACTTCAGCTTGCCGTTATAATTATACCCCATGGCAAAGCCATGCGCCCCCGTATCGTGAATCACAAGCAGATCTCCTTTGTCAATCTGAGGCAGCATCCGGTCAACCGCAAACTTGTCGTTATTTTCACAGAGCGCGCCCGTTACATCATATTTATGATCACAGATTAAATTGTCCTTCCCCATAACCGTTATATGATGGTACGCTCCATACATTGCCGGACGCATCAGGTTTACCGCACAGGCGTCCACGCCGATATATTCTTTATACGTATGCTTCTCATGGATCGCCTTTGTCACCAGATGCCCGTAAGGCCCCATCATAAAACGTCCCATTTCTGTATAAATGGCTACGTCGGACAGCCCCGCCGGAACCAGGACTTCCTCATAAACTTTCCGCACGCCCTCGCCAATCGCATAGATGTCATTTGGCTTTTGATCCGGTGTATAGGGAATCCCAACGCCTCCGGAAAGATTGATAAACCGGATGTCGCAGCCTGTCGCCTCTTTTAATTCCACTACTGTCTGAAACAGCGTCTTCGCCAGCATCGGATAATATTCATTGGTCACGGTATTGCTCGCTAAAAATGCGTGAACCCCGAATTTTTTCGCTCCTTTTTCCTTTAAAATGCGAAATCCCTCAAAAAGCTGCTCTTTTGTAAAACCATATTTTGCGTCGCCCGGATTGTCCATAATGCTGTTGCTGATTTTAAATAATCCGCCCGGATTAAACCGGCAGCTAATCGTCTCCGGAATCCTGCCAATCGTTTTCTCCAAAAATTCAATATGCGTAAAATCATCCAGATTTATCACTGCTCCCAGTTCGTCCGCATAGACAAATTCCTCTGCCGGCGTGTCATTGGAAGAAAACATAATCTCCTCCCCTGAAAATCCAAGCGCGCCGGACAGCATCAGCTCCGTCATCGAAGAACAGTCCACGCCGCAGCCGCATTCTTTTAAAATATGGATTAAAAACGGATTGGGCGTCGCCTTTACTGCAAAGTACTCCCGAAATCCTTTGTTCCAGGCAAAAGCTTCATTCACCGCCCTGGCGTTTTCCCGGATTCCTTTTTCATCGTACAGATGAAACGGCGTGGGATATTCTTTTACGATCTCCTGCAGTTTTTCATAAGTTACAAATGGCTCTTTTTTCACGTTATGCTTCTCCCTTCGTAAGCTGTATTAACTTTATCTCATTTCTCATGGAATCTTTAAATACCTGTACAAAATTCCGCTGGCCGCAGTAGAGACAGACGCTCTCTTCCCCTTTGCCGAATTCTCCGGTCAGCACATACGCCGAATCAGAAATTACGCCGATCTGCCGCTTTTTCTCTTCCGTCCGGTATAAAATGACGTCTTCAAATTCCAAAGGCCCGTCTGTCAGAATCACGACCTTTTTTTTCTTCCGGACTGCCTTTTTAATTTCCTGGTCAAATATCACGACAAACTGCCGCGTCATGGATAGATAGACCCTCTGCCCGGCTCCTTCGATCATATTTTTTATTTTATCCTGAATATGCCTGTCCCCTTCGATCGTCAGATAGCCTTCCGCTTCCCGCTTTGGCTCCGGCATAGACGCTTTTAACTGTTCTTTCATTTCCTCCAGCGCCCGTATTTTGTTGGAACAAAATTCGCCCACATCTACGGCATAATATTTTACCGCCGTCCCCTCCGCCGTATAAGCCGCTCCTTTATCTGTAAGCCCGGACAGCGCCCCATAAGCATTGGAACGGGAAATCCCGGCCTGCTTCGCCGCCTCATAGCCGGTCAGCGCTCCGTGCCGCACCAGACAAAGGTATACGGACGCTTCCTGCCTTGTCAATCCAAAACACATCAGTTTTTCAATCATTCCGTCTGTACCCGCGCCTCCCTATAGTGGTTCTTTTCAGGAATACTATAGCGCTTCATCCTGTATCTGTCAAGACGCGCTTTCCACATACCTGTAATGATGGCAATGCCTTTTTATTATTTTCTCTTTAAACAAATACCTGCTGAATCAAAAACATATACAGCACAGTTCCCACGCCGATGCTAAGCAAATTATTCCGCTTCCAGATATGCAGCGCCACAACGGCAAGCCCCGCTATCAGCTCCGGCGCAGCATGGGGCCAGACAAACAGATTTACCGATTTGAGACAATAAATCACGAGCATTCCTATTACCGCAGGAGGAAGCACGGCTCCCAGATACTTCACCAGAGGCGGTATTTCCTTTCCTTTTGGAAAAAGCAGAAACGGTATCACTCTTGTCGAAAACGTAACAACAGATACAACTGCGATAATCATCAGAGATTTTCCTATACTAAGCGGCATGCGTATCTTCCTCCCTTCCGTTGTTTTTCCCGATTGATCTCCTGCCTGAAACAAGACAGAGCATAATGCAGATCATAGACGGCAGGACAAAATTATCTCCGCCGCACAAAATCCGAAACGTGACAGCAGACGCAACGCCAATCACCGCCGGAATCCGCTTTCCTCCGGCCAGCCACTGTTCCGTAAAAATCACAATAAAAAGCGCCGTCATGGCAAAATCAATTCCTTTCGCGTTAAACGGAATGACTGCGCCCGCAACCGCCCCAATCGCCGAACCCAAAATCCAGTACAGGTGATCCAGAAAAGCAATCGCAAATAAAAACTTATCCTCCTGTACGCCTTCCGGCACATTTGTCGTACAGAGCAGGGAATACGTCTCGTCCGTCAGAGAAAATATCAGATACGCCCGCTTTTTTCCCGCCCTTCCAAAGCGTTCCAGAAGCGAAAGCCCATAAAAAATATGACGCACATTTACCATAAACGTCATAAAAATCACATCCAAAAACCCTACGCCCGGCGAAAAGAAATTCACCGCCAGATACTGTCCGCTCCCGGCATATACGACGCAGCTCATCAAAACCGCCCATAAGAAATGATATCCTTTTTCCTGAAACATAACGCCAAACGCAGTCCCGATAAATAAATATCCGGTCAGTACCGGTATCGTATACGGAAATGCTGCCCGAAACGCCTTTTTATATCCTCCCTTTTTCATTTGTCCGACTCCTCGCTCTTCTCTTTCAGATTCCAATACGTTCTAACTCTACACCAGTCATTTTTAAAATTCAATATTTTTTTCAAAAAAATGCTTCATTTTCGTGTCAAATATGTTATAGTAGAGGTATCTATTGATAAAAGGAGTGTATGTTTACCATGATCGATGTTTCAGCCTTAGATGCCTTAAGGGCGGCATTATCCTCATCCGGTACCGTATCACGGCAACCCACATCCAACGCTGATTTTTCATCTTTTTTAAAAACGGACAAGAATCTGGAAGAAATCTACGCCGAAGCGTCCCAGACCTACGGCGTATCGATAGATTTATTAAAAGCAATGACCAAGCAGGAATCGAATTTTGATCCCAATGCGACCAGCCGAAGCGGCGCACAGGGCCTGATGCAGCTGATGCCCGCCACTGCCGCCGGTCTCGGCGTAACCGACGCCTACGATCCCTATCAGAATGTGATGGGCGGCGCCAAATACATACGGCAGATGCTGGACAAATACAACGGTAATGTGTCTCTGGCTCTGGCAGCTTACAACGCCGGAAGCAATAACGTCGATAAATACGGCGGTATTCCTCCTTTTGCGGAGACGCAGAATTATGTGGCAAAAATCACGCAGTACCTGAACGAAGGCGTTACCGTTCCCGATTCCCAATCAGCTGCGGGCGGTGTATCCAACGGTTCGGGGATCAATTACCAGGATTTAAACAACCTTGCCAAAGAAATTTTAACCGAAATTTTTGCATATGACGATTATATCAATTACCTCTCTTCTCTCATGAATCAGGAGGCCGAACCGCCGACCTTATCGATGTCCGTGACAAGCACGTCATCGGAAGAAGAGACAGCAGAAGAAAACGCTTCTGCTCCGGACAGTTATATCGCATACGAACATATGACGAACGCTTCCGGCAAATCCCTGCCGATTGTTTAAAAAAGCACATATGACAACGGGCATTTCACCGCAGACGTGAAATGCCCGTTCTTTTATTTCTTTTTCAAATAATAAAACCCATATGCCGGAACTAGGACATCGACGGGATCGACAGCATCCCCGGAAATCAAATCCGAATA
>CAJUIS010000036.1 GCA_910586645.1 uncultured Lachnospiraceae bacterium
AAAGCCTTTCCGGTTTTCCTAATCTGTATGAAGTTTTCAAGGCATGGGAGAGAGACGTATAGATGCGTCTTTTCCTATTATAAAGGGGTATAGTTCAGTTGGCAGAACGTTGGTCTCCAAAACCAAATGTCGAGGGTTCAAGTCCTTCTGCCCCTGTTTTAGAATAAAAAATATGTGTGAAATGTTAAACAGACAGCATTTCACACATATTTTTTTGAGTTGTGATTTACAGAAGAATTTTTTTTCTGCTTTTCAGAAGTTTTGCTCCATTTAGGATAAGCAGTATGCCGGAGGTTACGCCTGTCACAAGAATGCAGATTCCTATGGCCAGATTGGCGGCTCCTGAAAAACCAATCGTCTTATAAACTTTTTCGTTCATATGAAAGTCCTCCTACTATGATGTTTGTATTTTATCATTCTTTCTTATAATTTACAAATAAATATTTTTCAAGCGTATTTCTGGAATAAAAAACCCTCATCCTTCGATGAGGGTTTCGCAATCACAATTATCATGTCCGTTTTTGTGAAATACAGACATACTCAGCCGTGCCGTTACCAGGCATAGTATTGCTGTCAAAAAATATATGGCCACAGCATCTACCTGCCAGCTAAACCAAGGCGTATGAAAACCGCTGTTTAAAATGTCAGTTTCAATGTACAAAGAAGACAGCGACAAAAAGAAAAATATTACGCTGAATACAGTGGAAATAATCAATAAAATTGTCTTTGTCCTGTTAAACTTTAACATATGCCACCAGCCTTTTTCAATCAAATCCTGTCATTCACTGATATTAAGATTATAACAAATATTTTTTAAATGTCATGTGTTTTTTCTAAAATTAAGGAAACCTTAATATTATAAAATCCGCCAATCCATTGATAATATGTATAAACTAAGGAAAATCAATGGATTCGGCAGATTCGTTCTCTTTTATAACATTCTTTGCGCTTTCTTTGATTTGCATCTGTGTTTTTCGGCATACAAAAAAAATAAAAGCGGCAATAATTTTTTATAAAGATGAGCTTCCTATATTTTGAAAAAAAGGTAAAATTTTTATTTCTTTTCTTATAATTTATTTGCTGTAAACGAATTTCATATCCCTTTCAGACCAAAAATCAGGGGATACATTGATTTCCATGGTTTGGTAGTTGGCAGGAACCTGGTAGGCGATAACGCCATTCATTTTCTTTCCTGCGGCTACGCTTCCGTCTAACTGTTTTTTCCCATTTGCTTCAGGAACTTGCAGGCCAAGTATGTCTTGATTTAACGAATAATCATCACAATATGCTTCAAAATTCATCACAGAACTTATATGAATGTCTTTTTCTGAATTATTCGCAATGTCAAATTCACATACCAGAAAAATATTTCCATCATTCGGGGTAATGAAGTCACTGCCAAAAGACTCGTAGACATTTACGAGCGCAATCTGAACTCCTTTTTGTTCTGCTATTTCACCCAAATAAAATTCTGTTTTTTCTTCTTCGTCTTTAGAAGCGTCTTCATAATTATTCTGTTCATCGTTTTCTTCTTTCGTATTGCTTGTGACATCTTTTACTTTATCATCGTATTTCTCTCCGGAAACCGCTCCAATAACTCCCAAGACAATAAGGATGATAATAATCCATTTCAGTATGCCGCCTTTTCTTTTTGTTTGCATAATTTTCTCTCCCTTGATTTTTATTATTAAAACGCCGTAGCGGTTTAATCATGCTTTAATTTTCTTTCCCATTTTTTCAGCAGTTTCTTTTTGCGTCATTTCAAATGATATTTTAATTCCTGCAATATAAGATCGATTTTTTCTTTTGACATACAACTGTTTCTTTTCTGATATTCAGAATGCCATATAAAATTTAGAAAAGCAAGATTAAAACTCGAAAATTTAGTAAAAATGTATTAAAAATTAAAATAATAAATGTATAGCAATCCTGTACGAAAAAATGAGTTTTTTAAAAGAGGTGATAATTGAACAGATGTAAGAATTAATTTCAGGGAGATAATCTGAGACAGAGGATTTGGGCAGGAGGATATTGCAGGAAAAGCAATTTCAAGTACAGTTTCCATAACAAAAAAGACCGCGTCCGATATGTCCGGCTGGAAAAAGTGCAAAAAGCTCCAATCATATACGCCAATCCGGTTTTAAGAATATTCTGGAATCAGAAACATTTACATTTTGATTCATAAGTTCCAGGCAGCAGTAAAAGAAGGTTTTAAAAATCTTGCACAGCATTCCGTTTCGGTAAATCAGACGTTGCCTTTTTTGAAATCTTTTTTAAAATACGATTATGCTTTCAGTTTCTTATAAGTTTAACAATTTTGGAGTGAATCCGCATTCATCAATGATTTTCATATCATTTTCTATGGAAATACCGGATGTGGTGAGCATATCGCCGGAAATTGCTGCATTGGCTCCGGAGAGGAAGCAGGATTTTCCCTGGTCCGGCATCAGACCTCTGCCTCCGGCGAGCCGGATGGCTGACTTGGGGAGCAGAAGCCGGAAAATTGCGACGGTACGGCGGATTTCCAAAGGATCGAGCGGCGTCTGGTCTCCCAGCGGCGTGCCGGGAATGGGATTTAATACATTGATTGGAACGGAATGAACGTCTAAATTACGCAGAGTAAGCGCCAGATCGATTCTGTCCGCCATAGTTTCGCCCATTCCGATAATGCCGCCGCTGCAGACCTGCATTCCGGCAGCTTTTGCCGCCTGTATGGCTGCAATTTTATCTTCGGTTGTATGTGTGGTGCAAATATTTGGAAAAAAGTTTCTGGAAGCTTCCAGATTGTTATGTATACGTGACGCGCCTGCGTTTTTCAGAAGTCTATATTGTGCGGCAGTTAATAATCCGCAGGATACACAGATTTCAATGGAACAGGCATCTTTTATTTTTCGAATAGAATTGCATAGGGAAGCAATATCGGAATCATCTAACGAACGGCCGGAAGTAACGATAGAATAACGAAGGACTCCGCGGCTGGCGTTGTAAACGGCCTGATTGACGAGCGTATCGGAGTCAAGAAGCGAATATTCGTCAATTTTAGTGTGATAGTAGGCGGATTGGGCGCAAAATTTGCAGTTTTCGGAACAGCGGCCGCTTTTTCCATTAATAATTGTACAGATGTCAAAACCGGCGCCGCAGAAATGAATACGTACGCGGTCGGCAGTTTCACAGAGTTCTTCTATAGGGAACTGGACATAAAAAAGAGCTTCTTCTTTTGTCATAAGGTACCCTTCATATATTTTTTCTTCCAGACAGGTGAGTGATTTCATAGCGTCCTCCTATAAATTTTCCAGTAAATTTGCTTTATTTAATGCGCTGCGGATGGCAGGGCCAATTTTAGCGGCAATCAGGATTTTAACCGCGTCTCCGATAAGAAATGGAAAAACGCAGACGGTCAGGGCGTACCATAACGTACATTTGGCTTCAGCTATAAACCAGACAGTGCCGAATAGATACGCTATGAAGGTGCCAAGAACCATTCCAAGAATTGAAAAAACGGGTTTTCCATGGCATTTGTCTATAAACAGCCCGGAAATTACAGACATCAAAATAAAGCCGATTAAATAGCCTCCGGTAGGGCCTGCAAGTTTTGCGATGCCTCCGGAATAGGCGGAAAATACCGGAAGACCCGCCATTCCTATCAAAAGATAGACGCAGTAGCTGACAGAGCCTAATTTTGTGCCAAGAAGATATACCGTAATATAGACTGCAAAATTTGTAAAAGAGATTGGGACAGCTCCAATTGGAATGGACAGAGGGCCTAAAATGCACATAAGCCCGGTCATCAGTGCAGCGACCGCCATCTGATAAACAGACAGCTTTTTTTTGGAAACAGTTGCGGATGGGTTTGGTTTTGTAGTCATTGTTAAAACACTCCTTTATTTTTTTATGATTTTATTGCATTTTTCCTCTATTGTCAACCTAAAAGAATGAAAAAGTTTACAATTGGAAAAATGTTGAAAAATTATGAAGTTTATACAAATTTTCAAGGAATTTATTGCCTTTATGCAAGAAAATGCTGGAAAAATTGTCTGAAATGTATATAATTTTAAAAAGAACAAATGCTTTCCTGTAAAAAACAGGAAACAAATACTTGAAATATAAGTCTAAATAACGAAAAAATAAAAAACAGGAAAGCGTCCCTTTTTTTGACAAAATGAAAAGTAAATGGCATAATCCCATACATAGCAGGAGAAACTAAAACTGTTAATTTATGTTTGAAAGGAATGAGGAATATGACAGAAAAGAGAGTAAGGTTTAGGGATTCAGAAGATGTGGAGAACTTTGTAAATGCAGCAGGGCAGTGTGATTTTGACATTGATATTCTATATGATCATATTTACGTTGATGCAAAATCTTTTCTGGGAGTGATCGGCCTTGGTTTTAAGAAGGATTTGACGGTTAAATATTTTGGTGAGAATGATAAATTTGAAACAATGTTAAAAAATTATGCGGTGGCATAAAGAAAAATAACCCCCTATACCAGAAGAAAGCATTGGAATCCGGCTGAAAACGGAGAAGATGCTTTCTTTTTTGGATAGAGAAAAAATACAGCAGGGAGATGGGTGTGAAGAATATGGAAGAACTGCCTCTGATAAAAATATCCGTTCGTAATTTGGTGGAATTCATTTTTCGTTCCGGTGATATTGATAACCGGACGAGCGCTTCACAGAGGGCGGACGCTATGCAGGAGGGCAGCAGGATGCACCGGAAAATTCAAAGAAGGATGGGAGCGTCTTATCAGGCGGAAGTTCCGATGAAAATACAGATAGAAACCGGAAAATATATTTTGACGGTAGAGGGAAGAGCGGACGGCGTTATACAGAAAGAGACGGCGGTTATTGATGAAATTAAGGGAGTTTTTTTTCATCTGGAACGGCTGCAGGAACCAGTTTTTGTCCATAAGGCGCAGGCAATGTGTTATGCTTACATCTATGCGAAACAGCAGAATCTGGACAGGATAGGCGTTCAGATCACTTATTGCAATCTGGATACAGAGGAAATCAGGCGCTTTTCTGAAGAGTTTTTATTTTCACAGTTGGAAGAGTGGTTTGAAGATTTAATACGGCAGTATAAAAAATGGGCGAATTTTCAGTTTGAGTGGAAAAAAACGATGACAGAGAGCGTTCGCGGGCTGGAGTTTCCCTATCGCTACCGGGATGGACAAAAGGAGTTGGCCAAAGACGTCTACCGTACTGTTTTCCGGAGAAAAAATCTTTTTATTCAGGCTCCTACCGGAACGGGAAAGACGCTTTCCGTATTATATCCTGCCATTAAAGCTGCGGGAGAGGGGCTTTGTGATAAAATATTTTACCTGACGGCAAAGACGATTACGCAGACAGTGGCGAAAGAAACATGCGCGGTCTTTCTGGATCGGGGATACCGGGCGAAAGTGATACAGATTACTGCGAAAGAAAAGATGTGTTTTTGTGAGGAAACAGACTGTAATCCCATATACTGCCCTTATGCCAGAGGGCATTACGACAGGGTCAATGAAGCGGTTTATGATTTGCTTCAAAAGGAAGATTTTTTTACCAGGGAAACTCTTTTGGCACAGGCGGAAAAATTTCAGGTCTGTCCTTTTGAAATGTGTCTGGATACGGCAGTCTGGTGCGATGACATCATCTGCGACTATAATTATGCATTTGATCCAAACGTTCATTTAAAGCGTTTTTTTTCAGAAGGGCAGAAAGGAGATTATGTTTTTCTGGTGGATGAGGCGCATAATCTGGTGGAACGCGGCAGAAAGATGTACAGCGCAAAGCTCTGTAAAGAAGATTTTTTGGATATGAGAAAAAAGATCGGAGAAAAAGATGAGAGGCTTTTCCGGGAATTTTCCAGATGCAATAAAATTTTGCTGGAATATAAGAGAGAATGCGATACGTACAAAGTCTGCCATGATGATATGACGTCTTTGGCGTTTGCGCTGATGCGGCTTTTTGAGCGGCTTGATTTTTTTTTACAGAAAGACGCGGATATTTCAGAGAAAAAAGAGCTTACAGAATTTTATTTAAATCTTAAGAACTTTCTGAATGTCTACGAAAAGCTGGATGAAAGGTATGTCGTCTATACGGAGCATGGGGAAGAAGGCAGATTCTGGCTGCATCTTTTCTGTGTAGATCCGTCTTACCGGATACAGGAATGTCTGGATAAGGGGAGAGCCTGTATCTTTTTTTCTGCGACGCTTCTGCCGGTTTCATACTATAAAAAAATGCTGAGCGCAAAGACAGATAACTATGCCGTTTATGCGAAGACTTCGTTTTCCAAAGATCAGAAGACGCTTTTAATCGGGCGCGATGTGAGCAGCCGCTATACGAGGCGGAACGAAGCGGAATTTCAGAAAATCGCATCTTATATTGAAAAAATCACTTCTGCAAAAAAAGGAAATTATATGGTGTTTTTTCCTTCATACAAACTGATGGAGCAGGTATATGAGAAATTTCTCTGCAAAGCGCCTTCTGATATGAAGGTGATACAGCAGAAAAGCGGCATGAAGGAAGAAGAGAGGGAAGATTTTTTAAAGGAATTTGACAAGGAGCCGCAGTCTGCCATGACGGCATTTTGTGTTTTAGGCGGCATTTTTGGGGAAGGGATTGATTTGAAGGAAGAGCGGTTAATCGGAGTGATTGTTGTGGGGACCGGACTTCCGCAGACAGGGAATGAGCGGGAAGTTTTAAAAAATTATTATGAAAGCAAAGCGGGGGAAGGATTTGACTACGCATATCGTTTCCCCGGTATGAATAAAGTTCTCCAGGCGGCCGGACGCGTAATCCGCACAACGGGAGACAGGGGAATCATTGCGCTTTTGGATGAACGGTTTTTGGAAAACGATTATCTTTGCCTGTTTCCAAGAGAGTGGGACGGGTATCAGGTTACAAACCTTGACAATGTCAGAGAAGCCGCATTACGTTTCTGGGAGCAGTTTTAAAAACTCTTCCGCGGAAGCTGAAACAGGGAGACGGTCGTTTATGGAAACGGCAATGTTTCTGGATGGGATGCTTTCTTTTATATGCAGTCTGACAAGATCCCTGTCGGAGCCAGACAGACAATAGTCCGGAATAAAGGCGATCCCAAGTCCGATTCTGGCAAGATCAATAAGAAGATCATTGCTGTTTAACTCAATTTCCGGAATCAGTTCAAGCTGATGCTGCAGAAAAAGATTGTGCAGGAACTCACTGGTGGCGCTTTTTTTGCTTAACATAAGAATCGGGCAGCGTTTTAAATCCTGAAAAGAAATTTCCTGTTCCCCAAAGTCAAAATATGCAGGATTCGCAATGAATGCGTCATGGAATTTGAGGACGGTTTTTCGCAGGCAGGAATGATTTAGCCTGGAATTTGGATAGTTGGTAACGATGAGATCTGTTTTTCCCTGGTTCAGCAGTTCTACGCAGGCGGGGGAAGTGGCGTTTGTAACTTTAATGGGAACGTCTGGGAATTTCTGATGGAATTGTTTTAAGTAAGGCACCAGAAAATAGCGGCAGATCGTATCGCTTGCGCCGATGTGAAGCTGTCCAAAGCCAAGGCTTTTTGTATCAAGAAGCTGATTCTCACCCCGGTTGATCAGGTTTACGGCAGGTTCCACATGTTTTAAAAGAAGCTGTCCTGCAGGAGTGAGGCTGACTTTTTTTGTATTTCGGATAAACAGGGAGCGCTGCAGCTTTTGTTCCAGAGCTTTGATGGACTGGCTGACAGCGGACTGGGAAATATAGAGCCGTTTGCTGGCCTCAGAGAAGCTCAGCGTCGTTGCGACACAATAAAATACTTTGTAGAGTTCAAAATTAATGTCCATGCTGTTCCCCCCATGCTTCCATCGCTTCTATTACCGGACGGAGGGATTCTCCCAGTTCACTTAAGGTAAATTCAATCCTTGGAGGAAGATCTCTGTGAACCTTGCTGATCACAAGGCCGTCTTTTTCCATGGACTGAAGCGTAACTTTTAAAACGGTCTGGTCAAGGCCCCGGATTTCTTTGATAAGTTCCGGAAGGTGCCAGGGAAGTGTGCGGGTCATCAGTGTTTTTAAAATCAGCAGTTTCCATTTGTTGCCGATTAAGGAGACTGCGCGTTCCATTGGAGTGTCAGGAAGAGTTTCTTTTTTCGTTTTTTTCAGCATAGCAATACCTCCGGTCAGTTGATCTCTCTGGTAAGATTATAAACTGTTCGGAGGTATTTTGCAAGGCGGCGCGCTAAATATCAAGATCCAAAGGCGCGTCGATTTCGTCTGATATATATTTGCCGTTCTTTTTTCTCTGCCGCACGCATTCTGTTAAAAGGTATTCAATCTGTCCGTTTACGGAGCGGAAATCATCTTCCGCCCAGGCTGCAATGGCATTGTAGAGCTTGGTGGAAAGCCTGAGCGGAATTTGTTTTTTTACAGAATCCGCCATGGTTTAATACAGGCTGCCGGAATTGACGACAGGCTGGGCGTCATGGTTTCCGCAAAGAACGACCAGAAGGTTGGAAACCATGGCTGCTTTCCGCTCTTCGTCTAATTGGACAGTTTCATTTTCAGACAGTCTTAGGAGCGCCATTTCCACCATGCCTACGGCGCCGTCCACAATCATTTTACGTGCATCGATAATAGCGGAGGCCTGCTGCCTTTGCAGCATAACGGCTGCGATTTCCGGCGCATAGGCAAGATATGTAATGCGCGCCTCAATAATTTCGATGCCGGCTTCACTTACTTTATCCTGTATTTCATCCCGGATTCTTTTGGCTACAATTTCACTGGAGCCGCGCAGGCTTCCTTCATCAGCAATCCCGTCTCCTGTCGTATCTACGTTTGGAGCAATGTCGTAGGGATAAATGCGCACGATATTTCTAAGCGCGCTGTCGCATTGCAGGGAGAGGAATTCTTTATAGTTGTCTACGTTAAATACGGCTTTTGCGGTATTTTGGATGCGCCATGTGACGGCAATGCCGATTTCAACGGGGTTGCCGAGACAGTCGTTGATTTTTTGACGGTTATTGCACAAAGTCAGGACTTTTAAGGAAATTTTTTTGGTGTAAGATTCCAGATCTGTGCCATGTGCGCCTTTTTTTGATTTTACATCTCCGCTTTGGCTGAGAATTGTCTTTGCAGCCGGATTGAGAGCAGTGCAGAAAGGGTTGACAAAATAAAATCCGGGTTCTTTTAAGGTGCCGATGTATCTTCCGAACAGCGTCAGAACAAGAGCTTCCTGCGGCCCTATTACTTTTAGTCCCGGCCAGAACAGCCAGGCAGTGAAAAGGATGATGACAGAGACGATGAGAAGAGCCGGATTCTTTCCGTCTTCTATCAGAAATCCGCCGATAACGGCGCCTGCGATTGCTGCGGCATAGAGAAGAAGAGACAGAATCAGTATGGGCATACCGTTTTTTTTGGTTTTTAAAATTTTTTCCTCCATGAGAATTCCTCACTTTCTTTTTGATGTAATTATGATATCATATTGATATCTTATTTGCAAGAGAGAATTTGTCAATGACAAAAGAAAAGTCCTGTGGTACAATGTTTCAGTGTGCACTGAGGGTATTATAGACAGATGCAAAAAATTAAGAAAGAAGGCGGCTGAAGAATGGAAAAGACAGCGGATAAGACAATTATCACAGTAGTGGGGAAAGATACAGTTGGAATTATTGCAAGGGTATGCACATATCTGGCGGAAGCGCAGATTAATGTGCTGGACATTTCCCAGACGATTGTGCAGGGATATTTTAATATGATGATGATTGCGGATATGAGTGCGTCGGCAAAGCCGTTTGGAGAATGTTCCAGAGATTTGGAACGTCTGGGAGAGGAAATCGGCGTCAGCATTAAATGCCAGCGGGAAGAAATTTTTCAGAAAATGCACAGAATTTAAAAGGGGTGTCGGCAATGATTAATATGTGGGAAGTCAAAGAAACGAATGAAATGATTGAGCAGGAAAATCTGGATGTGCGGACGATTACGCTTGGCATCAGCCTTTTGGACTGCGCGGATTCTGATTTGGAAAAACTCAACCAAAAGATTTACAATAAAATTACGACAGTGGCAAAAGATTTGGCGGCCACAGGAGAGGAAATTGAAAAAGAGTTTGCAATCCCGATTGTCAATAAGCGTATTTCCGTTACGCCGGTTGCACTGGTAGGGGGAGCGGCCTGTAAAAGTGAAAAGGATTTCGCGGCGATTGCAAGGACGATGGACAGGGCTGCAAAAGCGTCGGGCGTAAATCTGATCGGCGGATATTCCGCGCTGGTGTCAAAGGGCATGACAAAAGCGGATGAGCTTTTGCTCCGCTCTATTCCCATGGCGCTTTGCGGGACGGAGCGCGTATGCAGTTCTGTGAATCTGGCTTCAACAAAAACAGGAATCAATATGGATGCCGTAAGGCTGATGGGAGAGATCCTTTTGGAGACGGCGGAAAGGTCAAAAGACAAAGATTCTGCGGACTGTATGAAACTGGTAGTATTTTGCAATGCACCGGATGACAACCCCTTTATGGCGGGGGCGTTTCACGGGGTGACGGAAGCGGACGCAGTCATTAATATAGGCGTCAGCGGCCCGGGCGTTGTGAAAACGGCGCTTGAGAAAGTCCGGGGAGAGAGTTTTGAGGTTCTCTGTGAAACGATAAAAAAGACGGCGTTTAAAGTTACCCGCGTAGGGCAGTTGGTGGCGCAGGAAGCTTCCAGGATGCTGGGCATCCCATTTGGAATTATCGACCTGTCTTTGGCGCCGACCCCTGCGGTTGGGGACAGCGTTGCGGATATCCTGTGTGAAATCGGCCTGGAATATGCGGGGGCGCCGGGAACGACGGCTGCGCTTGCCCTGCTGAACGATCAGGTGAAAAAGGGCGGCGTGATGGCTTCTTCTTATGTGGGAGGGCTGAGCGGCGCGTTTATTCCGGTCAGCGAAGATCAGGGCATGATTGATTCTGTGCAGGCGAACGCCATTACACTGGAAAAATTAGAGGCTATGACGTGCGTATGCTCCGTGG
Source organism: uncultured Lachnospiraceae bacterium (assembly GCA_910586645.1). Taxonomy (GTDB): domain Bacteria; phylum Bacillota; class Clostridia; order Lachnospirales; family Lachnospiraceae; genus Roseburia_B. Next base: position 10,954 of record CAJUIS010000036.1, read on the forward strand.
GCCTCGATATGATAGCGATTCCGGGAGATACAAAAGCGTCGACGATTTCCGGGATTATTGCGGACGAGATGGCGCTTGGGATGGTAAATCAAAAAACGACGGCGGTAAGGCTGATTCCGGCGATTGGGAAAAAGGTAGGAGATACGGTGGAATTTGGCGGTCTGTTCGGATACGCGCCGGTTATGCCGGTAAATCCGTTTTCCTGTGAAAAGTTTATTCGGAGAAAAGGCAGGATTCCGGCGCCGATTCACAGTTTTAAAAATTAAAATAGCAAGGATCAGAGCCGGATCTTTGGCTGGATACGTTCATTTTGATGACAGAAAAGAATAGGAAAAGGAAAAATATTGTAAATTTACCCAAAGGACAGGAAACATTTGAAAAAAAAATTGTCATATCCTATAATTTTCCTTGTAAAACCAATTTGTCTATGATATAATTTTTTCGTAAATAAATCTGACATAAGCTCAGATTACAGAAAGAAGGAGGATATAGAAATGAAAAAGAAAGTTTTAGCAGCGCTTTTATGTGTTGCAATGACAGCAACTCTGTTTGCTGGCTGTGGAAGCGATGACGCAAACAACGACAGCAGCGCAGACGCAAACAACGACGCTTCCGGCACAGAAGCGCAGGCAGATCCGGGTGATGCGGCAGATGACGTTGCAGATGCGGCAAACGCTGCGACAGGCGATTTGGCTGATGCAAACGTAGCGGTATTTTATTATACGTATTCCGATACGTACATTGCATCCGTACGTACCGCTTTGGATGCAAAGCTTGATGAAATGGGAGTTAAATATCAGGATTATGATTCCAACAGCAATCAGACGACTCAGAATGAGCAGATTGATACCGCAATCCAGACAGGTGCGAATCTGTTGATTGTAAACATCGTTACTTCCGGTTCCGTAGACGCTTCCCAGCAGATCGTTGACAAAGCGTCTGCAGCAGGCGTTCCTGTAATCTTCTTCAACCGTGCGGTAGAAGACGACAAGACAGAAGGACAGGTGCTTGGCAGCTATGATAAATGTGCATTCGTAGGAACGGACGCTCCGGAAGCCGGCCATATGCAGGGTAAAATGATCGGTGAATATCTTGTTGCAAATTATGACAAAGTTGACTTAAACGGCGACGGAAAAATCCAGTACGCTATGATGATGGGTCAGTTAGGAAACGTGGAAGCTATCGCTCGTACACAGTACGGTGTAGAAGATGCAAATGCAGTCCTGACAGAGAACGGCAAACCGGAATTAGAGTTCTTTGATTCCGCAAACGCTGACAAATATCAGGTAGACCAGGACGGTAACTGGAGCGCAACGGCAGCAAATAACTACATGAACACGAACCTTTCCCAGTTCAACGAAGACAACAAAAACATGATCGAGCTCGTTATCTGCAACAACGACGGTATGGCAGAAGGCGTTATCTCCGCATTGAACGACAAAGGTTACAACACTGGCGATGACAAGATGATCCCGGTATTCGGCGTTGATGCAACAGACGCTGCAAAACAGTTAATCGCAGACGGCAAAATGGTTGGAACGATTAAGCAGGACGCTCAGGGTATGGCTGACTGTATCGCTTTCCTGACAGAGAATTGTGCAACTGGCAAAGATGTTATGGACGGAACAGATTCTTACAATATTTCTGAAACTGTTTCCAATAAGATTTACATCCCATATCAGCCATATACAGGAGAATAATCCAAATCATTGGCAGAATGAACTAAAAGGCAATAAGGAGGGTCGCCAAGCGTGGCTGACCCTCCTTATATATGGAAAGATATGTAACAAGACAATGCAGAAAGATTGGAGGGTAAATTATGGGACAGGATGTTCTGTTACAGATGACAGATATATGTAAAGAATTTCCCGGCGTAAAAGCATTGGACCATGTTTCCCTGACTGTAAAAAGGGGAACGGTACATGCACTGATGGGTGAGAACGGTGCAGGAAAGTCCACTCTGATGAAATGTCTGTTTGGTATGTATTCAAAGAACAGCGGGCAGATTTTTTTAGAGGGCAAAGAAGTAAACTTTAAAGATTCCAAGGAGGCGCTGGAAAACGGCGTAGCCATGGTGCATCAGGAATTAAATCAGGCGTTGAAGCGGAATGTTATGGACAATATCTGGCTGGGACGCTATCCGAAAATTGGCGGTGTCATGATCAATGAAAAGAAAATGTATGATGACACAATGGCATTATTCAAGAAGCTGGAAATCGAAGTAGACCCAAAGAGGGTTATGAGTACGATGCCGGTTTCACAAAGACAGATGGCTGAAATTGCAAAAGCAGTTTCCTTTAATTCGAAAATAATCGTTTTTGATGAGCCTACCTCATCTTTAACAGAAGAAGAAGTAGAGCACTTATTCAAGATTATAAATATGCTGCGTGACCAGGGATGCGGAATTATCTATATTTCCCATAAGATGGCTGAAATTTTACGTATTTCCGATGAAGTTACCGTTATGCGTGACGGACAGTATGTGGCGACCAAAGCGGCGAAAGATCTTACGATGGAAGAAATTATCCGTCTGATGGTTGGCCGTGAATTGGGCAATCAGTTCCCGCCAAAGACAAATAAGCCGGGGGATGTGGCTCTGGAAGTGGAAAACCTGACAGCTCAGTATTCACTGTTGAAAGATGTTTCATTTAAAGTGCGTCAGGGCGAGATTGTCGGTCTGGCAGGTCTGGACGGCAGCGGACGAACTGAGTGTCTGGAGAATATTTTTGGCGTGGCGACCAGACATTCCGGAACAATCAAGCTTCATGGAAGAGAGGTTAAAAACCGCAATGCCAGAGAATCTATTAAAAACGGCTTTGCACTGCTGACAGAGGAAAGGCGTGCGACAGGTATATTCGGTATTCTGGATATCCGTGAGAATACGGTCATATCCAGTCTGAAAAAGCATTTGAAGAATAAGCTGTATCTGAGCAATAAGAGTATGAGAGAAGATACACAGTGGTCGATTGATGCAATGCATACAAAGACGCCGACACAGGAGACGAAGATCAGGAGTCTTTCCGGCGGTAACCAGCAGAAAGTTATCCTTGGCAGATGGCTTTTAACGGAACCGGAAGTGCTGCTTTTGGATGAACCGACCCGTGGAATCGACGTTGGCGCGAAATATGAAATTTATCAGTTGATACTGGATCTGGCGAATAAGGGGAAAGTCGTTATGGTTGTATCTTCTGAAATGCCGGAGCTTCTTGGTATCTGCGACCGTATTCTCGTTATGTCCGGCGGAAGGCTGGCTGGCGAAGTGGATGCGGCGAGTACGACACAGGAAGAAATTATGACTTACGCAGCAAAATATGTATAAAGGAGGCAGAGCAAAATGAAAGTTGTTGATAATATGAAAAACCGCTATGCAGCATATCAGGAGCTGGATAGCAAAGATAAGAAGACATTCTGGAAAGAGACACTGCTGAATAATGCATTGTACATACTTCTTGTCGTTGCAGTTATTTATACCTACACACAGAATAAACAGTTCTTATCCATGGGGTCTGTTGTAAATATTATTTCCCTGTCTGCATCAAGCATTCCGATTGCCTGTGGTATTGCAGGATGTATCGTATTGACGGGTACCGACCTTTCCGCAGGACGTATTGTTGGTTTGACGGCTTGTATTTCAGCGTCTCTGTTACAGTCTATGGATTATGCCACAAAGATGTTTCCGCAGTGGAAACCGTTCCCAATTCCGGTTGTTATTCTGATCGTTATGATCGTGGGCGGTATTGTTGGTTTGGTCAATGGTTTCTTTGTTGCAAAATTTGGACTGCATCCATTTATCGTAACGCTGGCAACGCAGTTGATTACAAACGGCGTTCTGTTAATGTACATTATGATCAACGGCAATAACGGACAGCCGCTTTCCGGTCTGGATAAATCTTTCAAAGATTTCGTAACAGGAAGCATTGTGGGAATTGGCGGCGTTCCGATTCCGAACTATGTATGGTATGCTGTTGTTATTGTTGTAATTATGTGGTTTATCTGGAATAAGACAACATTCGGAAAGAATATGTTTGCCGTTGGTTCCAATCCGGAAGCTGCAAATGTATCCGGCGTTAATGTTATGATGACGACGATTCTTGTTCACACACTGGCAGGAGCTATGTATGGGATCACCGGATTTATTGAGTCTGCACGTATTGGTTCAAACAGTGCGACAACCGGTTTGAACTACGAGTGTGACGCAATTGCAGCCTGCGTTATCGGCGGTGTATCTTTTGTCGGCGGTACTGGTAAGATCAGCGGCGTTGTACTTGGCGTATTTATCTTACGTATCATTTTCGGCGCATTGATTTTCTTATCCATCAGCCAGAATTTACAGTACATCATCAAAGGTCTGATTATTCTTGTAGCCTGCGCAATTGATATGAGAAAATATCTGGTTCGTAAATAATTTCTATTTCTGGAATGGCCATGATATCCATGGCCATTCTGTTTTTTAGTGAGGATAACTTATGAATGACAATATGAGAAACAGAGGACGGAGCGCAATCTATTTAATGGCCGGATTTTATCTGGTTTATATGGCATATCAGGTTTTTAAGAACCGCGCGGACAGCTCGGGAGGAGAACTGATAGCGGTCATGGCCGGTGCAGCGGCGTTTTTGCTGATTGGCGGAGGAATGATGGGCTTCGCATTCTATATGTTCTATAAAAACGGCAAAGAGATGCAGAGGGCTTTGGAAGAACAGAAAAAAAAGCAGGAAGGTCTGTCAGATCCGGAGGAAGAAGAGGAAAGTGGAAAAGCTTGACATTTCGGAGAATACATGATTAAATAAAAGCGGTTATATGACTGACGGAACGTGGAATTTACCACATGAAGTATAACTGATCAAATGCCGACCGTCTGGGCTGCTCGCCTGGACGCGTTGGCTTTTTTTCAACAATGTAAAAAGGAGGAATATTTATGGAATTGTTGTCATTGGAAAAACAGCTCTCCGGCAATGCTTATCCGGGAAGGGGAATTATTATTGGAAAAAGCGGAGACGGGACGTATGCCGTAACTGCATATTTTATTATGGGAAGAAGCGAGAACAGCCGCAACCGCATTTTTGTTGAGGAGAAAGACGGCATTCGTACACAGGCGTTTGATCCTGCCAAGATGAGCGATCCAAGTCTGATTATTTATTCGCCGGTCCGCGTGCTTGGCAATAAGACGATTGTGACAAATGGGGATCAGACAGATACGATATATGAGGGGATGGACAGGCAGCAGACGTTTGAACAGTCGCTTCGAATTCGTGAATTTGAACCGGATGCGCCAAATTATACGCCGAGGATTTCAGGGATTATGCATCTGGAAAATGGGACATACAATTATGCTATGTCTATTTTGAAAAGCGGAAACGGTAATCCGGCTGCGTGCAGCCGTTATACATTTGCATATGAAAATCCGCAGAATGGAGAAGGGCATTATATTCATACTTATATGGGAGACGGCAATCCGCTTCCAAGTTTTGAGGGAGAGCCGGAATGGGTCAAAATAGAAGGCGGCATAGATGATTTTACGGACAGGGTATGGAATAGTTTAAACGAAGAGAATAAAGTGTCTCTTTTTGTGCGTTATATTGATATTGCCTCAGGGACGTATGAAACCAGAATTGTAAATAAAAATCAGCAGGAGGATTAGGATGAAAGAGTTAGAATTAAAATATGGATGCAATCCAAACCAGAAACCTTCCCGTATTTATACAGAAAACGGGGAGCTTCCGATTAAAGTGTTAAGCGGAAAGCCCGGATATATTAATTTTCTGGACGCATTTAACGGATGGCAGTTAGTCCGGGAATTAAAAGCGGCGACAGGCCTTGCGGCGGCAGCGTCTTTTAAACATGTTTCTCCTGCCGGAGCTGCGGTTGGACTGCCGTTATCTGATATTGAGAAAAAAATTTACTGGGTGGACGATATGGAATTGGAACTTACTCCGATTGCAAACGCCTACGCAAGAGCAAGAGGGGCGGATCGTATGTCTTCTTTTGGGGATTTTATTTCTCTTTCTGACGTCTGTGATAAAGCAACGGCGCTTTTGATTAAAAGAGAAGTGTCTGACGGAGTGATTGCGCCTGGGTATGAGCCGGAAGCGCTTGAGATTTTAAAGGCGAAAAAGAACGGCGGTTATAATGTAATTGAAATTGATCCGGATTATGAGCCGGAGCAGATTGAGAAGAAGCAGGTATTTGGCATTACGTTTGAGCAGGGAAGAAATGAGTTAAAGATCGACGACACGTTTTTTGAAAATATCGTGACCGAAAATAAAGATCTGAGCGAAAAGGCAAAGATTGATCTTGCAATTTCCATGATTACGTTAAAATATACGCAGTCAAATTCTGTATGTTATGTCAAAGACGGACAGGCAATCGGAATCGGAGCGGGACAGCAGAGCCGCATTCACTGTACAAGGCTTGCCGGACAAAAAGCGGACAACTGGTTTTTGCGCCAGTCGCCGCAGGTTTTGGGACTTTCCTTTGTGGACGGCATTAAAAGGGCGGACAGAGACAATGCGATTGATCTCTATATTGGAGAGGACTATATGGACGTGCTGTCCGACGGAGCATGGGAGACGATTTTTAAGGTGAAGCCTGAAATCTTTACGAGAGAGGAAAAGCGGGAATGGCTGAATCAGATGAGCGGCGTGACGCTTGGATCGGATGCGTTTTTCCCGTTTGGAGACAATATTGAGCGTGCGCATAAAAGCGGCGTACAATATGTGGCGCAGCCGGGCGGATCGATTCGGGACGACCATGTGATTGATACCTGCAATAAATATGGAATGGTGATGTGCTTTACAGGAATCCGGCTGTTTCATCATTAGAGTCTTTTCGAAAGAAACTTAAGTTTTCATTTGTTTACAGTGAAAGGTGCAGCTTACTCTTTTCTGTTATATAGTCGTGAATTGCAAACCGAGATTCCCGACCAAGGGGGAAAGACAGATACAAACAGA
>CAJUIS010000037.1 GCA_910586645.1 uncultured Lachnospiraceae bacterium
ACAAGGGATACAGCGATTTTTCTGATTTTCAACTGTCAAAGATGGGATTATACACCTGTTGGAAGACTTTTACAATAAATTGCAGAAAATTCTGTCATGTTCTTTTTTTCTTTCCGAAATTGGAAAAGATCCTTCCGGTTTCAATATAAAGTGGTTTCTTGTCTTCCGGGATTCCACGGTAAATATTTACAAGATGGCGTTCCTCTGCGTTGTAAGGAATGGACAGAGGTTCTCTTAAGGTTGTCACACCATAAATATAGTCTGTTGTCGTATTAAAATATGAAGCAAGCCGAATTACAGTTTTGGCGTCTGGCTGCCTGCGGTTTTGAACATATCCGTTTAAAGTGGTCGCAGAAATGTTCAGCGCTTCCGCCAGTTCTTTTTGAGTGATGCCGTCCTGTTCCAGAAGATTGCGCAACTGTGTCCCAATGTCCAAACGTCATTCCTCCTTTCCGGTCAGAATATTGTAAAACATAATTGTCTGTCAGTTTTTATAATGCTCAAAATGCATACGACAAATGAGCGAAATGAATATAAATTTGCGAAAAAATCATAAAAGGGAAATATTTCAAATTTGAAAAAATGCAATGGCCTGAATTGTTCATATTGACGAACAGAAAGGGAGTTGTTATAATGTTTTTATCTGATTTGTTCGTGAAATAAGGAGTCGTTCGTTATGGATGCGGGCATTTTTAATAAAATTAAGGAGGAAAAGTATGAGAAATTGCAAAACGAAGAGAAGATCCGGTTTTTACTTTTTTAGCGTGCTGATGCTGCTTTTGGCATTCTGCATTCCAGTATTGGCCGGAGTGGAAGAAGCGGACGGAGAATATGAGGTGTATCCTACTCCGCAGGAGATTACATATGAGAGCGGGACGACAGAGCTGACGCAGGAAGTGGATGTAATATGTACGGATGCAATTGATTCCTATACAAAGGACAGAATTGAAAAGACCCTGGCAGTAAAAGGGCTGAAAGAAAGTGCGGCTCCGTCTGCGTCGAATACAAAGCTGATCGTGGGCGTATATGGTTCCGGAGACGCTGCCGATGCGTACAGCGGGCAGATTGGAGTGGACGATGCGTTTTTTAACGGGGAATATCATTTTGACGCATATGCTCTTTGGATTTCGGACGGCACGATTGTTGTGCTTGGCGAAGATGTGGACGCCGCTTATTATGGAGTGACTACGTTAAAACGCATTTTTGAGCAGATTGAAGGAAACGATGTCAGGAATTTGACGGTAAAAGACTACGGGCAGGTTGAGTTTCGCGGGTTCATAGAAGGATATTATGGAAATCCGTGGTCAAACGAGGATCGCATAGATTTGATGCAGTTTGGCAGTGAGATTAAGATGAATCAGTATATTTATGCGCCAAAAGACGATCCGCTTCATAATGCCAGGTGGCGGGATCTGTACGATGAAGAAGATTCTGACAGTGACGACAGCCTGACGAAAATTGCAGATTTGGCGCAGGCCGGGAATGAAAGCAAATGCTTCTTCGTCTATGCGCTGCACCCGTTTATGAACAATCCTGTAAATTTATCGGACAGTACGTATGATGCGGAAATCCAGGTGGTTCAGGCAAAGTTTGAACAGGTAATACGGAAGGCAGGCGTCCGCCAGATTGCAATTTTAGAGGACGACGCAACCGGGGAAACTGCGGAGCGTGTGATTCGGTTTTTGAACGATATGCAGGCATGGCTGGAAGAATTACAGGAAGAGATTCCGGATTTAAAGACAGATATTCTTTACTGTCCGACTTGTTATATGTCTACAACAGACGCTAAAATGACGGCAATCAGCGAAGGTGTGAGCGATAAAATCCACATTGTCGTAACAGGCGGTAAAATTTGGGGAGAAGTGTCAAGCGAATTTTCGACGGCGTTTTTCAATGGATTAAACGGCAACGGAAAAGGACGCTATCCGTATATGTGGGTGAATTGGCCGTGTAATGACAATACGAAAGACAGCCAGATTATGGGAGGACAGAATTACATTCTTCATACAGGGGTTGAACCCGGAAGCTATGAAGGCATAGTTTTAAATCCGATTCAGGAATCGGAGTCGTCAAAAGTGGGGATTTTTACGGCCTCAGACTATTGCTGGAATATCTGGCAGGACGCGTCAGAAGGAGAGCAGGCGTGGGATGATGCGTTTAAATATATCGATCATATGACGGCGATTGAGACAGAGGAATCTTTGGCGTTAAAGGAAGTGGCAAAGCATCAGATTTCACAGAAGTATCCGAATCAGGTGGTAGGAAAACAGGTTTACTTTGAAGAGTTTGTCGAATTAAAGCCAATGCTGGAAAGTTTTCAGGAGAAGATGAATGCGGGGACGCTGGTGGAAGCGGACGCGGATGAACTGAAAGAAGAATTTCAAAAGATCAGCGAAGCGGCGGATTACTATCTGGAACATGGGACGAACCGGCGTATGGCAAAACAGATGACGCCTTTCTTTGGCGCTTTGCGCGATATGACCCGTGCAGGCGCGTACCTGCTTGAGGCGGTTAAAGCGGAACTTATGGGCGATAACGACAGTTTATGGAGAAATTTTTCAGAAGCGCAGGCGGCTTATGAGCAGTCTGGGACGTATGCGTTTTCCTATTATGGGGAGGGAACCATGTATGGGAAAGCCGGGGTGAGATATATTACTCCGTTTACCAAGAATCTTATGGAATATATGTCTCCAAAAGTGCTTGAAATTGTGAATCCGGAGTATGAGCCGCAGGGTTTTTATACCGGAACTGTTTCACATTCTGCCCGTTATTCCGTTTACCAGGGTTCTTCCCTGTCGAATCTTATGGATGGAGATGACAGTACGTTTGTATGGTTTGGACAGACGGCGCAAAAAGATGATTATGTTCAGATGGATTTGGGAGAAGCAAAGAGCGTTGGATCCGTACGGATTGCCGTAGGAGGGACAGACGGAGAGGATAAATGGAGAACATATCATCTGGAATATTCCGAAGACGGACAGAACTGGACAAAGACAGAGGATTATACGGGCGCTAATTCCGGAATGGATAATTATCGTGTGGATTTAAACGGGGCTTTGGCAAGGTATATCAAAATTGTAAATAATGCCGCGACAGGAAAATGGGTGAAATTCTCGGACTTTTCCGTTTATCCTGTTTTGAAAGATATGGTATATACGAATACGGAGGATGCAGGATGGGAAGAAGAGCATGATACGGACGTATTTTCCCTGCTTCCAAAACAGGAGGCGACGCTGCAGCCGGGAGAGTATGTCGGCTTAAAGCTCGACAGAATCCATGAGATTCACATGATTGACGTAAAAGGAACAGGAATGGAAAGCCTGACTGTTGAAAAATCTTCCAATGCAATTGAGTGGAAAGCAAAAGAAGCGGAAGGCGACGCGCGTTATATTCGTTTGCATAACAAGACAAATTCCGCTGTTACGTTTAATCTGACAAAATTTGAAGTGAACACAAACGAGATTTATCCGATGGATTTATATGAAAAAACACTGGCAGGAAATGTGGATACGGATACAAGATACTGGATGGACGGAGATCTTTCTACGAAAGCGAAATATCAGTCGGCGCCACAGGAGGGAAATTACATTACCTATGATATGGGACAGGAGATAGAGCTTCATTCTTTAAAAGTGTATGTGCTTGATACGGCATATGATTATCCGCGTGATGCAAAAATTCAGGTTTCCGCAGATAATGAGACGTGGACGGATGTAATAACGATTGGCGACGGCATCGAAAATGCGAAGGCGGATGAAAGCACAAAACCTGTGGAATGTCCGGGCGGCGGATGGACGCATGACACGGTGAACGTAGCTTATGCTTATGCGGAAAATGCAGATATACCGAATATCAGGGCAAGGTATGTCAGGCTTTATTTCACGGCAGGATATGCGCATCGCTGGGTAGAGCTGAATGAAATTTTGGTGAACGGAGGAGAATATATTCCGTCTGTCATAGATCCGACATTTGAAACAAACGCAGATCTTGCAAGGGGTTATGAGCCGCAGATGCTGACCGACGGTGATTTGACGACTTCATTCCGGCCGGACAGCAAGGCGGACGGCGTTCTGATTTATAACGTTTCCGACGAAAAAGAAATCGGAAGGATTAACATTCTTCAGAGTGGAAACAACGTTTGCGATGCATTGGTGTCCGTACGCACAGGTGAAAACGAATGGGAAGAACTGGGAAGGATGGATGCAGGTTATTCTTCCTTCTATACGCAGAATCTGGATCATGTTTATGCGGTAAAACTGGAATGGACAGATACGGTTCCTGTTATTTACGAAATTATTACCTTGACAGATCCCGGAACGCTTGTGGAAGATTTGCAGCTCAAGGCGGATGCTGCAAAACAGGAAGCGGATCGGGCGGAAAAGGATGTGAATACAGCAAGAACCGAAGCAAAGAAAGCGGAGGAAGCGGTTGCCGGAATAGATCAGAAGGTGAAGGAGGCCGAAGCAAAAGCGGCTGCTGCGAAAGATAAGATTGAGAAGCTCCGTGCAGAAGTAGAACTGAAAAACTTATGTGCGCAGAAGGCAGAAGCGGAAGCGGAAGTTGCAGAGAAAAAGGCGGCTCTGGCTGTTTGTGAAGCTGTTCTTGCGAAAGCGCGCGCAAAGCAGTTCCAGGCGCAGGCCCAGTTATTAAACGGGGAAGAAAAAAGGCAGATGCTGCAGGATGCGAACGGAAAAGAGATAGAAGCGAAAGATAAGGAGAAGGAAGCGGATCAGCAGCAGAAGGCCGCAGAAACAAAACGGACAGAGAAGGATCAATATCAGCAGGAGGCGTCAGATAAACAGACAGAGCTGGATCAGGCTTTGAAGAATGATGGAAATCTGCCTCCGGGGCCAGGCGGAGATCCGAATCCTAATCCAAACCCCAACCCAAATCCGGATCCGGTTCCGGCAGTTAAAAATTTCACGGTCAAAGGTCTGAAATATAATGTATTGAGCGCAGAGAAAAAGACGGCAGCCGTGGCGGGACCCGCAAATAAGAAAACGGTAAAGAACGTGACAATTCCCGCTTCCGTATCTTATCAGGGCGTTACATATAACGTAACAGAGATTAAGGCGAATGCGTTTAAAGGCTGTGCAAAGCTGGCAAAGGCCGTAATCGGAAAGAAAGTGTCAAAGATTGGAAAGTCGGCGTTTGCACAATGTAAGAAGCTGAAAAACATTGAATTTAAAGCGAATGTCAAAGTTCCGAAAAACGCCTTTAAAGGCGCGCCGCAAAAAGCAAAGGTTAAGATTCCGGCAGCGATTAAGAAGAACAAGTCAAAACGTAAAAAGTTTGAGAGTATGTTAAAATCTGCAGGACTCAAAAAACCTGTGATAAAATAAGCGAAAATCATAAAAATAACCGTATCGGGCTCTGCTGTCTGATACGGTTATTTTTTCATATGTTTTTTGGGGAGAGGGTTTGAAAATGAGGCGTCGTTTGTTATAATGAAAAATATGAAAAAGAAGGAGAACGAGACGTATGAGAACAAGTGGAATTTTAATGCACATCTCTTCCCTGCCGTCCAGATATGGGATTGGGACTATGGGCAGGGAAGCGAAACGGTTTGTAAATTTTCTGGCGGAAGCAGGGCAGACTTACTGGCAGATTCTGCCAATCTGTCCGACCAGTTACGGGGATTCTCCGTACCAGTCATTTTCCAGTTTTGCGGGCAATCCGTATTTTATTGATCTGGAACTGCTCTGTAAAGAAGGTCTTTTGACAAAAGAAGAATGCGAACAGTATTTCTGGGGAGAAAAAGAGACAGAAGCGGATTTTGGGATTTTGTATCAGAACAGATATCCTTTATTGAGAAAAGCGCATGAGCGTTTTTGTGAAAACAGGCCAGAGAGCTTTGAGAAGTTTTGCAGGAAAGAGAAGAAATGGCTGGATGATTACGCGCTGTTTATGGCGTTAAAAGATGCAAATGACGGCTCTGCATGGCCGGAATGGAGCAAAGGGCTTAAATTCAGAGAGGCGTTCGCCATGGAAGAAGCAAAGAGGACATATGAAAAAGAGGTTGATTTTTATAAGACGATACAATATCTGTTTTTCAGGCAGTGGAGAAGCCTGAAAAAATATGCCAATGGGAAAGGGATACAAATTATTGGAGACGTTCCGATTTACGTGGCGAAAGACAGCACCGACGTCTGGGCGAATCCGGCGCAGTTTTATCTGGACGAAGAATTAAATCCGATTGACGTGGCGGGATGTCCGCCGGACGCGTTTTCTGAAGACGGCCAGTTGTGGGGGAATCCCCTGTTCCGCTGGGATGTAATGAAGAAAGACGGCTATGCCTGGTGGACGGATCGTATCCGGGCAATGTCTAAAATATACGATGTAGTCAGAATAGATCATTTCCGGGGATTTGATTCTTATTATGCCATTCCGGCAAAAGATGAAACGGCGAGAAACGGCGAATGGCGAACGGGGCCTGGCATGGACTTGTTTGAGACAGTGGAGAGGAAGCTTGGAAAGCTCAATATTATTGTGGAGGATTTGGGATTTTTGACGCCTTCGGTATTAAAGCTTGTGAAAGATTCCGGCTTTCCGGGAATGAAAGTGCTTCAGTTTGCTTTTGATACAAGGGAAGAGAGCGATTATCTTCCGCACAATTACGCAAGCCACACTGTTGTCTATACGGGTACGCATGACAATGATACCGTTATGGGGTGGATGAATACGGCGCCGAAAGAAAGCGTAAAATTTGCAAAAAAATATTTTAATCTGACCAGGAAAGAAGGTTATCACTGGGGGATGATGAGAGGCGCGTGGGCAAGCGTCAGCGATCTGGCGGTTGTGCCGATGCAGGATGTTTTGGGGCTTGGCAGCAAAGCGCGTATGAATACGCCTTCCACATTGGGCTGCAACTGGAAATGGCGGGCAAAGAAAAGCGATATTACGCTGCGTCTGGCAAAGAAAATCAGAAAGTGCATGAAAGCCTATGGCCGGGAGCGGAAAGAAGGCGGATGTTGAAAAATATGGAAGAATAGTATAGAATAATAACGTTTTGAGGAAAATGAGGAAAGAAGCAGAAAAGGAGACGAAGTATGAGGAAGACGAAAATCGTGTGTACCCTGGGGCCTGCGACGGACAGAGAAGGGGTGCTGGAAAGTCTGATTGTAAAAGGGATGAATGTTGCAAGAATGAATTTTTCCCATGGCAGTTATGAAGAGCATAAGGTTCGGCTTGACAGCGTAAAAGAGCTGAGAGAAAAGCATCGTACGGCAACTGCCATTATGTTAGATACCAAAGGCCCGGAGATTCGGCTTGGATTGTTCCAAAACCACGAAGAAGTCCTTGAGGAAGGGCAGAAATTTGTGCTGTATTCTGCCGAAAGAGAGGGAAATAAAGACGGCATATCCATTTCTTATCCGGATTTATATCAGGACGTGGAAGAAGGATCTGTGATTTTAATTGATGACGGCCTTGTGGAGATGGAAGTTACAGAGGTAAAAGAAGGGGAGATTGTATGCCGGGTAAAAAACGGAGGAAAGGTTTCTGACCGCAAAGGCGTAAACGTGCCGAATGTGAAGCTGTCCATGCCGTTTCTGAGTGAAAAAGACAAAGAAGACATTTTGTTTGGAATTAAAGAGGACGTGGATTTTGTCGCGGCTTCTTTTGTGAGACGCGCGGATGATATCAATAAAATGCGTAAATTTTTAAACGATCACGGCGGATACGACGTCCACATTATCGCAAAGATTGAAAACCGGGAAGGCGTGGAAAATATTGACGAGATTTTAGCGGCTGCGGAAGGCGTTATGGTTGCCAGAGGGGATATGGGGGTTGAGATCCCTTATGAAGAAGTGCCTGTGCTCCAGAAAATGATTATTAAAAAGGGCATGGAAGCAGGAAAACAGATTATTACGGCTACGCAGATGTTAGATTCCATGATGAAAAATCCACGGCCTACAAGGGCGGAGACAACGGATGTTGCAAACGCCATCTACGACGGAACGGGCGCCATTATGCTTTCCGGCGAGACGGCGGCAGGTCTTTACCCGGTGGAAGCTTTAGAGACAATGGGACGGATTGCGGATCGCACAGAACAGGATATTGATTACAGGAAGCGTTTTTTTGCGAGAGAACGGAAGGCGAATCCGGACGTTACGGATGCAATCTGTCACGCGACCTGTACGACGGCGCTTGACTTAAACGCAAAATCTATCGTGACGGTTACAAAGAGCGGGTATTCCGCAAGGAATATTTCAAAATATTGTCCGGCCTGCGGCATTATCTGCGGGGCGACGGATGAGAAAGTGCTGCGGCAGCTAAGTCTCGTATGGGGGATTGTTCCCGTGATGTTAGAGAATAAAAAAGATATTTTTGAATTATTTGACCATGCGCTTGAAGCGGCGGAAGAACGGGGATATCTGAATAAAGGAGATATTACAGTCATTACGTCCGGCGTGCCAATCGGCGTATCCGGAACGACAAATATGATAAAAGTGCAGACGGTATAGCGGACACGAAGTTGTTGTCATAATCCATGCCCCTTTTCATACAATGTATAAAGTGTTTTTCAAAATACATTGCAGGAAAGGGGTTTTTTATGGAGATGGCATCGGATAAGGAATTTAATCTTTATAGAGACATACAAAAAAGAACCGGCGGTGAAATCTATATTGGAATCGTGGGACCCGTCCGTACAGGAAAATCGACATTTATTAAAAGATTTATGGATCTTATGGTGCTTCCGGGCATAGACGATGAAAACAGCAGGAAAAGAGCAGTGGATGAACTGCCGCAGTCTGCCCAGGGGAAAACCATAATGACGACAGAGCCGAAATTTATTCCAAAAGACGCGGCTTCGATCCATCTGGACGCAGATACAGAAGTAAAGGTACGCCTGATTGACTGCGTGGGGTATATGGTAGACGGCGCGGCTGGGCATATGGAAGGGAATAATAAGCGCATGGTAAAGACGCCGTGGTTTGACTATGAAATTCCTTTTGTGGATGCGGCTTCGATTGGAACGCAGAAAGTAATCAAAGATCATTCTACGATTGGGATTGTAATCACGACGGACGGTTCATTTGGCGAGCTGAAAAGAGATAATTACATTTCGGCGGAAGAAAAAACAGTCGGAGAGTTAAAGACGCTTGGAAAACCGTTTGTCATTGTATTAAATTCTGAACGGCCCTATAGTGACGAAACAGTAAAGCTGGCGGAGCAGATGACGGAGAAGTACCAGACGCCTGTGATTCCCGTAAGCTGCGAGCAGCTTCGCAAAGATGACATCAATAAGATTTTAGAAAGCGTTCTTTATGAATTTCCGATTGTAAAAATGGAATTTTATATTCCCAAATGGGCGGAAATGCTTCCCTCCGGAAACCGGATGAAAGAAAATGTCATTGAAAATGCGCGGTCAGTTCTGAATCTGGTCACAAAAGCCAAGGACGTCAGAAATATGAAAAAACAGGAAAATTCAGAATACATAGCGGATATTCACCTGGATAAAATAGATCTGGCGCAGGGGCTTTTAAAAATAAAAATTGAAATGGAGGATAAATATTACTATGAGAATATTAGTGAACTGACAGGAGTGCCGATTCAGGGCGAATATCAGCTTATTTCGCTGATTAAAGATCTTTCGGCGCAGAAAAGCGCATATGAGAAAGTGGCGGACGCAGTCAATGCGGTGCAGATGAAGGGATACGGGGTAATCCATCCGCAGTTAAGCGACATTTCTCTGGAAGAACCGGAATTGATTCGTCACGGCAATAAGTACGGCGTAAAATTAAAAGCGACTTCCCCGTCGGTGCATTTGATCCGCGCCAATATTGAAACGGAAATCGCGCCGATTGTGGGAAGCGAGGAGCAGGCGAAAGATTTGATTGCCTATATCAAAGAAGGACAGAATACGGAAAGCGGCATCTGGGATACGAATATTTTCGGAAAGTCAGTGGGAGAGCTGATGGAAGACGGAATACGGAGCAAAATTTCCATGATGGACGATGAATGCCAGATGAAGCTGCAGGATACGATGCAGAAGATTGTCAACGACAGCAACGGAGGATTGGTCTGCATTATTATCTGACGGTCAGAGGCAAAGACTGTAAAGGCGAAAAAACAGAATTGTGTGAAAAGCGGCGCATCCCGGATTTGGCCAGATGTTTGGGATGCGCCGCTTTTGCGGAATTTTGCGGCAGGTTTTAAACTTTCGCTTTTCCGGTTGCAATCATTATTTGCCTGTGGTAAGCTTGAAAAAGTGAGCGGGAATATGCATATGGTAAAGGCATTCCCTTAGCAGGAAAGCGGAGGCGCACGATAGTGAAACGGAAAGGAGCCTGTTGCAGAAACTATGAACGAAGTATATCAAAAACTGCAGAATTGTTTCAAAAGCGTAAAAGAAAAAATAAATTTCATCCCGGAGATTGCCCTTGTGCTTGGTTCCGGGCTTGGTGATTTCGCTTCCAGGATAAAAATGGAAGCGGAGCTTGATTACCATGAAATTGAAGGATTTCCGGTATCCACTGTGGCCGGGCATACCGGAAGATATGTGTTTGGCCGGATTGGGCGGACGCCGGTCGTCTGTATGCAGGGAAGGGTGCATTATTATGAAGGCTATTCGATGGCGGACGTTGTGCTTCCGATTCGCCTGATGAAGCTGATGGGGGCAAAGATTTTATTTCTTACCAATGCGTCCGGCGGCATCAAACAGGGGATGCGGGCCGGAGACTTTATGCTTATCACCGGGCAGATAGCTTCCTTTGTGCCGTCTCCTTTGATTGGAGAAAATATAGACGGGCTTGGGACGCGGTTTCCGGATATGAGCCGCATCTATGATGAAGATTTGCAGAAAATTATAAAAAAGACGGCGCTTGATTTT
This sequence comes from uncultured Lachnospiraceae bacterium, assembly GCA_910586645.1. GTDB lineage: Bacteria > Bacillota > Clostridia > Lachnospirales > Lachnospiraceae > Roseburia_B. The sequence goes on from CAJUIS010000037.1 coordinate 10,835, forward strand.
GAAATTGATTTAAAAGAGGGAGTTTACCTTCAGATGGCAGGGCCGCAGTACGAATCTCCGGAAGAAATTGCTATGTGCAGGGCGTTAGGCGCGGACGCCGTAGGCATGAGCACGGCGTGTGAAGCGATTGCGGCAAACCATATGGGGATGAAAATTGCGGGGATTTCCTGCATTTCCAATATGGCCGCCGGAATTTCGCCCAAACCGCTGACGCATGACGAGATTCAGGAGACGGCGGATTTGGCGGCGCCGAAATTTCAGAAACTTTTGTATGAGTCGATTGTAAAGATGGGAGAATGTCTATGAAGATCCGTTTTTACAATGCGAAGATACTTACAATGCCCAAAGACCGTAAATTTTTGCTTATAAAAGGCGAACTTTGGGTCGTGGGGAATCAAATTGCGTATATCGGGGACAAAACGGACAAAGACAGCGGAGAAATAATCTGGGACAGGGAAATTGACGCCAGGGGCAACGTGCTGATGCCGGGATTTAAAAATGCGCATACCCATACGGCAATGACGTTTCTTCGTTCGTATGCGGATGATCTGCCGCTTTATGAGTGGCTGCACGAAAAAGTTTTTCCAAAGGAAGCTTTGCTTACGCACGAAGATATTTATCATCTCTGCAAGCTTGGGATTATGGAATATCTGACCAGCGGAATCACTTCAAATTTTGATATGTACTTTGCGCCGCTGCCTGCGGCAAAAGCTTCTGCGGACTGTGGATTCCGCACGGTGTTTACCAGCGGCCTGAACGATTTCTGCCAGTCGCTTCCCGAAGTGGAGGAATTGTACCGGACGATAAACGGCATGGGCGGACTGACAAGCTTTTTTGTGGGATTTCATGCGGAATATACGACGTCTCTAAAATTAATGGAAGGAATTTCAGACCTGGCGGAAAAATTAAAGTCTGCGGTCTGGTTTCATAATTCCGAAACGGCTTCTGAAGTGGAAGACTGTAAAAAGCGTTACGGCAGGACGCCGACGGAGCTTGCGGAGGATCTGGGTATGTACCGTTATGGAGGAGGCGGTTATCACTGCGTTTATTTTTCCGACAGGGATTTTGAGATTTTTCGGAAACGCGGCCTTACCGCCGTGACAAATCCGGCTTCCAATCTAAAGCTTGCAAGCGGGATTGCTCCGGTGAAAAGGTTTTCAGATGAAAATATCAACGTTGCGATAGGAACAGACGGGCCGGCCAGCAACAACTGCCTGGATATGTTCCGGGAGATGTTTCTTGTCAGCGGGCTTGCAAAAGCAAAGGAAAAAGACGCATCCTGTATGTCCGCAGATGAAGTCCTTTATATGGCGACTGCGGGAGGAGCCAGAGCGATGGGGCTTTTGGACTGCGACTGCCTTGCAGAGGGAAAGACGGCCGATTTGATTATGATTGATTTAGATCAGCCGAATATGCAGCCGGATAATCATTTTGTCAAAAACATTGTCTATTCCGGCAGCAAGCAGAATGTAAAGCTTACCATGGTAAATGGAAAAATCTTATACGAAGATCAGAAATTTTATATTGGCGCAGAGAAAGAGGAAGTTTACCGTCTGGCCAATGAAATTATCGGGAGGATGCGGGAATGATTATTACGTTTGTGCACCATAGCTGTTTTGTGGCGGAGACTGCGGAGCGGACGCTGGTATTTGATTACTTCCGGAACGGAAGAGTCAAGGGATATGAGTTTTCCGGGACGCTGCCGGAGTTTGACAGAAGAAAGCCTTTGTATGTGTTTGCCAGCCATTTTCACCAGGATCATTTTGATCCTGAGGTATTGAAATGGGCGGAAGAGCATCCCAAAATACATTATATTTTTTCCAAAGACATCAGGCTTTCCGGCAGCTATCTGGAAAGAAACGGAATTTCACCAAAGATAAAAGAAAAAATTACGTTTGTACAGCCGTTAAAAACATATAAGACGGATGATATGGAGATAAAGACGCTGCGTTCCACAGATGCAGGCGTGGCTTTTTTGATTCGGACGGAAGGAAAATATATCTACCATGCCGGAGATTTAAACCTCTGGAAGTGGGACGGGGCCGGAGATTTGGTAAATGGCAAGGAAATGCGCGCGTATAAGCATGAAATCAACAGGCTTTCGGAGTATGCCATAGACGTGGCGTTTGTGCCGCTTGATTCCAGGCAGAAAAAATATGCGCTGGAGGGGCTTTCCTATTTTATGGAGCATATAGATGCAAAAGCGGTGTTTCCGATGCATATGTGGCAGGACTACAGTTACATTGCGGCTTTTAAGTCGAAAGTTTCCAACGGGGCGTTTGCAAAACGTCTGGTCGATATTTCAGGGGAAAACGAGACATATGAGATTTTAGACGCATCTTTGTGACAGGGGACGGTGAGGAGAAAAGCAAGATGAAAGTGACGATTTATACAGACGGTGCGGCAAGAGGCAATCCAAACGGGCCGGGCGGTTATGGCGCGGTTTTGGAATATCTGGATAAAAACGGGACTTTGCACACAAAAGAAGTTTCCGCCGGATACAGGAAAACAACGAATAACCGCATGGAGCTTATGGCCGTAATCCGGGCTCTGGAATGCCTGAACCGTCCCTGCGAGATAGATCTCTATTCAGATTCCAAATATGTGGTGGATGCATTTAACCAGAGATGGATTGAGAGCTGGCAGAAAAAGGGCTGGAAAAAGTCTGACAATAAACCGGTGAAAAATATCGATCTCTGGAAGAGGCTGATGCAGTTGAAAAAACAGCACAGGGTTGCGTTTCATTGGGTGAAAGGGCACGTCGGACATTCACAGAATGAGCGGTGCGATTTGCTTGCAACAACGGCGGCAGACGGAAAAGATTTGCTGGAAGATGTGGAACTGGATTTTGAATAAAATATTTCTTAAAACTATTTTTCATAAAACTGTTGACAAAGGAAGAAAGATTTGGTATTCTATAAAAGCTGTCGGTGACAGTTATTGATTGCGGAAGTGTCGGAACTGGCAGACGAGCAAGACTAAGGATCTTGTGAGCAATGCGCTCGTGTGGGTTCAAGTCCCATCTTCCGCATGAATCCCTTAAATTCAAGGTTTTTTGGATTTAAGGGATTTTTTTATTGTAAAAAGACCTTGCATATTTTATAATAGTCTTGCCTGTTAATTTCAGAGAGAAAGGACAGGCGAAAAACTATGAAAAGAAGAAGGACAGGCAAAATGCAAGAGGGCGCAATTAAGATTTCAGAAGCATTAAAGTATTATTATCAAGACAAACGGGCAGAGAACACAAAAGAAAGCACTCTAGCAACCTATAAAATGCATATTGATTATTTCATTAAGTGCAATGAAATAGAAAACGGCTATACTGATTTTATCAGTCTTGACCTTTATGATTTTTTTGTTGAAGATTTGCAGGAAGATGACCGCAAAAGTGATGTTACTATTGCTACATACTGCAGAAGCGTTCGGGCATTTATCTATTGGTTGCAAGATAATCATTATACTGATGAATTTAGGATAAAGATTCCTAAGTATCAGAAAAAAGTAAAAGTCTGCTACACTGATTACGAATTAGAGCAAATATTAAAGAAGCCAGAAGATTGCACAGAGGTTCAGTATCAGACATGGGTATTTATTAATTTGATTTGTGCTACTGCCCTACGCCTTAACAGTGCTTTAGAAATTAGAGTGCAGGACATTATTGAGAAAGAGAATATGCTTATTGTGAATGAAACAAAGAACAATCAAGGGCTGACGCTTTACTTGAATGATGATATACTCAAAATCCTTAAAAAGTATATTGCCCTTTTTGAGTTGAATGATGATGATTATTTGTTCTGCAAAGGTGACAAAGGGCGTATGGATAATGACACTATGAAAGATTATGTGCGCAAATATAATAGGCGTTTAGGGATAGAAAAGACAAGCATACATTTATTCCGTCACACATTCGCCAAAAACTACTATAAGCAAGAAAAAGACATATATACGCTGTCTAAAATCTTAGACCATAGTAGTATAGCTGTTACAGAGCAATATCTAAGAGATTTAGGCGTTAGTCTTTTTGTAGAAAGTTCTTACAACCCACAAAGAAAATTTGCACAGGAAAAGCCTACACCGAAACGGCGTGGAAAGATGAAAAAATAGTCCAGTCTGAAAAGCGCTCGAAAGAGTGCTTTTTGTGTTTCTTACTTATTGCTATAAATAGCGCATATGTGCCACCGGCACATATGTGCTATTTTATAATTATAAGTGTAAAAATTCCCCAAAAAACCTAATAGCTTTTTTTATATTATTGTTTTATGGGGAATTTTTTATGTTTTTGATTTTGAAATGTATACCAGAAAATAATTGTATAAATAGCAAAAAAGCCTGTAAAATCAAGGGGTACAGCGTGCGCCCCACTTGACTTTGAGGGGCGCACGCTACCGCCCTTAGGCGGTCAAGCCCCCGTTTTTTATGGGGAATTTTTGCTCGTTTATGGGGAATTTTTGTTCAGTTATGGGGAATTTTTGCTCGTTTATGGGGAATTTTAATTCAGTTATGGGGAATTTTTAGAGCGTTTAATTCCCCATAACGGCTTGTAAAATGCGACGGGGGCGAAAGATAAGAAGTAAAATTAACTTACGAATATGGGCGGATGAAGAGGGCTAGAAGCCCTCTGAATACGTCTATATGAGGGCGTAGTGTTCGATAGAACACAAGCCAATACAAGAGCAAGAAAAAAGGTTCTAATTCGTAAGAATTAGAACAATTAACATTATGAGTATAAGATACAACTTTGCTATATCTTGCCAAAAAGAAAAATGTGTTATAAAATTTATCTATAGACATAAAAAAAGCCGTTTGGCGAACGGCTTAGAGCATAGACATAAAACATATAGAGTGTATAAACAACTCGTTTGTTATATCTATAATATAATAAATAGAATAAATTGTCAATAGATGATATGTCTATCGAATTAGCGTGTATATGTTTATGCTCCTTTATGTCCAATAAAAAATTAGGATGA
>CAJUIS010000038.1 GCA_910586645.1 uncultured Lachnospiraceae bacterium
GACGCTTTCGGATCATGTGCTGAAAGCTGCAGGAGACACGCAGACGCCCCAGGGGGTTTTAATGGTTCTTACCATTCCGGAGTGGAATTTTGAGGAAATTCTGAAACATAAGAAGGGATGTTATCTTTTTCTGGAAAACATTCAGGATCCGGGAAATCTGGGGACGATGATCCGCGCAGGAGAAGCGGCCGGCGTGACGGCTGTCATTGCGGACAAAACGACGGTGGATTTATATAATCCGAAAACTGTGCGCGCCACGATGGGAAGCATTTTCAGGATGCCGTTTTTGGCGGCGGATGATTTTTATGGAACGATACAGACGATGAAAGAAGGCGGCGCGAAGATCTATGCGGCGCATTTAGATGGGAAGAAACTGTATGATGAGCCGGATTACCGGGAGTCATGCGGGTTTTTAATTGGAAATGAAAGCAGCGGGCTGAGTGAAACGGCGGCCGCTCTTGCAGAGGAACGGATCCGGATCCCGATGCAGGGAGGCGTGGAATCACTGAACGCCGCAATGGCGGCGGCTGTTTTGATGTATGAAGCGGACAGGCAGAGAAGGAGATAGGATATGTTTCGGATATGGGCGAAGGTAATAAAAGAAAACCGCCTGATGAAAGACATGACGGTTGAAAACGATTCTTTGGATACAAGGACGCATAAGGTTTTTGCGGCATTGGAGGACATATGTTATGCGTTTGATCTGGAGAAACCAATCTGGCTGGATGCAAATGTCAGTGAATTCAAACGTCATGCGGGGACAAGATTCACACAGGACAGCTTTATTGAACGCATTCCGTTTGACTTTCTGGAAATCCAGGTGATTGAAGAGGATTGAGTCAGGAATGCTTTTCAAAAAAATCATCCAGAAGGGGGAAAAGCTTCGGGCTGTGGACAACATAACTGAAGTGGTTTTCACCGAGCAGTATTTTGAGTGTGGAATTTGGGATTCCGTCTGCAATCCGTTTTGTTTCGCTTTTTTTGATGATGTCTTTTGCGCCTGCCAGAACCAGAGACGGAACGGTGATTTTTGAAAGCTCCGCTTTTGTAATGGAGGGTTCTTTGAGCATCAGACGGGCCAGGGGATTTTTGTTTTTCAGATAGACGAGGCGGACGGAAAGTTTTGCGTAAAATTTCCAGCCGTAGGGCGTCAGGTTCGCTCCGCTTATGGCAAGACAGGAGAACAGAGCCGGGTACCGGATGGCCGCAATCAGGCCGACGATGCCTCCGTCGCTGAAACCGTAAAAAGCAGGGCGCACCAGATCGAGAGCCTGAACGAAGGCGGCGACGTCTTCCGCCATATCGGCATAGTGGTATTCGCTTACGGCGGCGCTCAGGCCGTGGCCCCGGCTGTCCATGGCGTAGACGGTGCGCTGTTTGGAGAGAGCGGGAATCAGGACGTCAAAAATTTTATGCGTTTCACCGTTGCCGTGCACTAAAATGACAGGAGAGCCTTCTCCTGTTTTTTCGTAGTAGATTACTTGTCCGTTTAATTGAATATACATAGTTTGCCGTTTTTTCCTTTCTTTTTTCAATACAAGTATGTCTTTGGGGCGCCCCATTGCGGCCGTTCGGCCATTTCATAGAGTATAGCATACATTTTCCATATCTTGAAGTGCAAAAAAAAGTTTGTTACAATTAGGAAAAGAAAGCGCGTGATGGGAGCCGGTGGATTAATATGGAAAAAAAAGATTTGGAAGTATGGGAAATTGTGACAGAGGTTTTGACAGCGGCAGCGGCAGTTGTGTTTTTTGGCCTGCAGGTTTATTATAGATATCTATATGAAAGCGGAATTGTGACGCTCCTGTATCATTTGCTCCCGGTTCTGCTTTTGTATACGGGTATGACGGTTCTTCAGATGTTTCCGGAATTTTTAAACGGGAGAGGGAGCGAGCCGCTTCTTGGAAAAGTCCGCATTTATGCGATCCGTATGGTAAGAAATATCAAGTTTCTGCTTGTGCTTGGAATGCTGATCCCATCGGTCGGGGATGCGGTTGGAGCCGGCGTCAATGCTGCGTACAGCCTGCTGGTTATGGCGGGGATCCTTCTGGATATCGGTTATTATCTGTACCGGATTTTTCAATATAATTCAAAGAAAAAGAAATGAAAAAACTGCCGCAGAACTTTGCGGCAGTGATTCATTTAATCATTTTCTGTTCGATATCTTAATCATGGATATATATTATGAAAAAGGTACGGTTGAAAAGTTGCTGATTAAGTTGAAAATAAAAAAATTAGTTTATAACTGTTACGTTGGTTGCCTGTGGGCCTTTTGCACCGTCAACTACTTCGAATTCAACAGCGGCGCCTTCCTCCAGAGATTTAAAGCCGTCCATGTTGAGTCCTGAATAATGAACGAATACATCGCTGCCGGATTCGTCAGAGATAAATCCATAGCCCTTCTGGTTATTAAACCATTTTACTGTACCTTTGTTCATCGCAGTACCTCCAATAATATAATCTATGCCGTTCTTTTAGCACTTCACAACTATAGCATAAGGTTTTTGAAAAGTAAAGCGAAAATTTAAAGTTCTTCAAAAGCAATTGCATATTTATTCAGAAATTTTTTTACCAGCAAATCCCATTCCTGATCCAGGGTATGATCCATGGAAAAAGAGGCATAGGAGATTCCGGTTGTCAAAAGAAGCTGTCCGTTTTGGAATGTGAGATTTAAGAAAATCCCTTTGATGTCGGATTCGGTAAACCCGCTTTCGGAGTGCAAAAGCGTATTGGCTGTATTTTGGGGAGAGAGCATCAGGATGAATTTAAAAGACACGGGAGTATGGCTGCCCCGGATAAGCTGATAGCAAATGGGACGGAGTTTTGCATAAGGGAGTATTTTAGCGTCAGAAAGGTTCTGTTCATCAAGCTCTTCTTTTGTGTAAAAAGAAGCGTTGATACGCCCGTCTATGGAAAAGGTGGCTTCTTTTGCTACAGAGGCTTCCAGAAGCAGGAAGCGGTCAAAAATCTCACTGCAGAGAAGCTGGTTCATAAAAGTTTTTTTATCGGAAAGCCTTAATGCGATCATGTTCTGCACCTCATTTTCATTGTGAATGGATATATTTTAGCACAAGTTCCTTGAAAAATCCAAAAAATATAGTAGAATACATTTTATATGACGATGTATGGAGGCGATTATGGGAACTAAAGTGACAGAGAAACTCCGCAGAGCGGCGCTTCTGGCAGGATTTGCAGCGCTTTTGTCAGGCTGCGGACGGCTGGAAAAAAACGGGGATTTTCAGATGGAAATCTCCCGGCGGGAAATGAAAACGGAAAGGCAAAAAGGCAGGGAAGAGAAAATTGTGCCGGAAACGGAGGAACCGCAGGAAGAAGAGACAACAGAGGCGCCTGAAGGGACAGAAGAGGATTCCCCGGGAGCGGCGATCGTAAACGAAGAAGACTATGCTTACCTTACATTGGAAGAAGAGGAAAAAAAGGTGTATGGGGAAGTCCTGACGGCGATTTTGGAGCACAGGGAGAGTGTAGAGGTTTCCACACTGGACAAGGAAGTTCTGGAAAAAGTATATAAAGCTGTTTTTGCGGATTATGGCGGACTTTACTGGGTATCCGGATATATCTATACGCAGCATACAAGAAACGGCGAGCTGACAAGCATGGAGTTTTCACCGAAATATACGATGGATTATGAAGAGCGCAAAAGGATCCAGCAGCAGATAGACGCATCCGTAGAGGAGCTTTTGGCGGGAATTTCCATTACGGATTCCGATTATGAAAAGGCCAAATATGTATTTGAAGTTCTGGTTCAGAACGTGGATTATGACGTTTCTGCGGAAAACAGCCAGAATATTATCAGTGCGTTTTTAAACCGTGCGACCGTTTGTCAGGGCTATGCCTGCGCAACGCAGTATCTTTTGCGTCTGCTGGGAATCCAGAGTGTGATCGTGACGGGAAATGCGAACGGGGAATCTCACGCATGGAATCTTGTGCGTCTGAACGGCAGATATTATTATATGGACACCACATGGGGCAATTCCAGATATCTGAGTAATTCCAGTGAAATGGAGAAATATGTAAATTACAATTATCTGGCGATTACTACGGAAGAAATCAGCAGAACGCATACAATTGACAACAGTTTTGCGCTGCCGGAGTGCACCAGTATGGAAGATAATTATTTTATAAGGGAAAACCGTTACTTTTCCGAATGGAATCCGGAGGCGGTCGGAGCCGTTTTAACAGAGGTATGGAATGCGGGAGGCGGAGATGCTTCCGTTAAGTTTGCTTCCAAGGGGCTTTATGAACGGGCGCTGGATTATTTTATTGCCCAGCAGTATATTGCGGATTACTGTGAAAATATTTCTTCTATATATTATTTGGAAGATGAGGAATTATATGTGCTGACGTTTCACTTTTTCTAAGAATTTAACACAAAAACGCTTTTCAGATACAACTACTTGTGCTATAATGTGTTTCGAATATGAACCGGAGAGTTCTTTATTAAGAGAAAAGGAGATTTTATTATGAAACATGTAAAGACCTTAAATACAAAGAAATTACAGAGCACCATAAAAAAAGGCGGTTGCGGCGAATGCCAGACTTCCTGTCAGTCAGCGTGCAAGACATCCTGCACCGTAGGAAACCAGACATGTGAGAACGGCAAATAAGAATTGCCCAAATTACATAAATGCGGACCGTGCGCACAGCGTGCGGTCATTTATTCGTTATTCCTGCGGACGGCAAACCGGCGGATTTACCGGTTTTTCTGACTGACGCAGGCATTCTTGCTGATTTAACGGAAGAGAGGAATACTTGAGTGGTTCACCAGTATAAAAACAACGGTTATAATATTGTTCTGGATGTGGAGAGCGGAGCGGTGCACGTCGTAGATGACGCCGCTTATGAAGTCATAGCTTTGTGGGAGACATATACGCGGGAAGAGATTGTAAAGCGGCTGAGTCAGGATTATGAAGAAGCTGAAATCTGTGAAGCGATAGAAGAAGTGGCCGCTCTGGAAAAAGAAGAAGAGCTTTTTACAAAGGACGGATACGAAGGCTATATGGAGGACTTTAAGGCGAGAAAGACGGCAGTGAAGGCGCTTTGTCTGCATATTGCCCATGACTGCAATTTAAAGTGCAGGTATTGTTTTGCGGAAGAAGGCGAATACCATGGAAAAAGGGCTCTGATGTCCTATGAAACCGGAAAGGCCGCGCTTGATTTTCTGATTGCAAATTCCGGCGCCAGAAGGAATCTGGAAGTGGACTTTTTTGGCGGAGAGCCGACGCTTAATTTTCAGACAGTGAAAGACCTTGTTGCATATGGAAGGGAGCAGGAGAAGCTTCACAAGAAAAATTTCCGGTTTACCCTGACGACGAACGGCGTTCTTTTAAATGATGAAATCATGGAATTTGCCAACCGGGAGATGGCGAACGTCGTTTTAAGCATTGACGGACGCAGGGAAGTCAATGACAGGATGCGGCCATTTGCGGGGGGCGGCGGGAGTTATGATTTGATTGTGCCGAAATTCAGGAAATTTGCAGACAGCAGAAATCAGACGAATTATTATGTACGGGGTACGTACACACATCATAATCTGGACTTTTCCAGGGATGTTCTGCATCTTCTGGAGCTTGGATTTAAGCAGATTTCCGTGGAGCCTGTCGTGGCAAAAGAGACGGATGACTATGCAATCCGAAAGGAGGATCTGCCGAAACTCTTTGAAGAATATGACGGGCTTGCGGCAGAGATGGTAAGACGGCATAAACATGGAGAAGAGTTTAATTTTTTCCATTTTATGATAGATTTGGAGGGAGGCCCCTGCGTTGCGAAACGGCTTTCGGGCTGCGGTTCGGGAACGGAGTATCTTGCAGTAACGCCCTGGGGGGATTTCTATCCATGCCACCAGTTTGTGGGCAATGAAAAGTTTTACATGGGAAATGTGAAGGAAGGCATAACGAATACGGACATCCGGGATCAGTTTAAAAGCTGCAACGTCTATGCGAAAGAGGAGTGCAGGACATGCTTTGCAAAGTTTTACTGCAGCGGAGGCTGTGCGGCAAATGCTTATAATTTCCATGGAGACATTCTTCATGTCTACGACATCGGGTGCGCATTACAGAAAAAACGTGTCGAATGCGCAATTATGATAAAAGCTGCAGAGGCATTTGAAAAAGAGGAAAGAAAGGAAGAGGCGAGATGAAGAACAAATTCAGTAAAAATCAGGGAGCCGCAGCGCTTTTGATCATGGCCCTGATTCTGGGAGGACTTGCGTATTACGCATCCCTGATACTGTCTTCTACCGGAATCGGGGAGAATATGAGCATTAAGCTCGGCCTTGATCTGGCGGGCGGCGTCAGCATTACGTATCAGGTAGAAGATGAAAATCCCACAGCGGAACAGATCAACGATACCGTTTATAAGCTTCAGAAACGTATTGAAGGATACAGTACGGAGTCTTCGGTGTATCGTGAAGGGGAAGACAGGATTACAGTTGAAATACCGGGTGTGACGGACGCCAACGCTATTTTGGAAGAGCTTGGCAAGCCGGGTTCTCTGGAATTTCGGACGCCGGAAGGCGAGACTTTTATGACGGGCGACATGGTTGAAGACGCGCAGGCGACTGCTACGGAAGATAAAATGAAGAATAAGGACTATGTCGTGGATCTGATACTGACGGAGGAAGGAGCCGCGGCATTTGCTGAAATGACTTCTGCAAACGTAGGCAAGGAGCTTCCTATTGTATATGACGATCAGGTGATCAGCGATCCGATTGTAAATGAAGCGATTACAGACGGAAGAGCGCAGATTTCCGGTATGGGTTCTTTTGAAGCGGCGGACAATCTGGCTTCTAACATCCGTATTGGTTCGCTTTCCTTACAGTTGAGCGAGCTGCGTTCCAATGTAGTAGGCGCACAGCTTGGAAGCTCTGCGATTTCAAGCAGTTTAAAGGCTGCGGCAATCGGTCTTGTGATTGTAATGCTGTTTATGATGATTGTATATTTTGTACCGGGAATCGCTGCGTCTTTGGCGCTTGTTATTTATACATGCCTTGTGATTGCGACGCTGTTCCTGTTTGAAGTGACGCTGACGCTTCCGGGCATTGCAGGCATTATTCTGTCTATTGGTATGGCGGTGGATGCCAACGTCATTATTTTTGCCCGCATCCGTGAGGAAATTGCCAGCGGAAAATCTGTGGGAACTTCCATTACTACGGGATTCCAGAAAGCTTTGTCTGCGATTATTGACGGTAATGTAACGACTCTGATTGCGGCGGGAGTGCTTGGAATGCTTGGTTCCGGAACAGTCAAGGGATTTGCAAGCACGCTGGCGATCGGTATTATCCTTTCGATGTTTACGGCGCTTGTAGTGACCAGACTGATTTTAAATGCGTTGTATGCTCTTGGGCTTAAGGACGAAAAATATTTCGGAAAAGGCAAAGAATTAAAGACGCTCCGGCTGGTTGAACGTAAGAATATTTTGTTTGGAATTTCCATTGTTGTAATTGTTGCAGGATTTGTTGCAATGGGCGTTTACGGTTCCAAAGGAAACGCATTAAATTACGGCCTGGATTTTATGGGAGGTACGTCTACAACCGTGCCGTTTGACAAGAATTATACAATTGAAGAGATTGACAAAGATATGATCCCTCTTGTGGAAGGCGTTACCGGAGACAGCGACGTGCAGACGACACAGGTGGAAGGAAACAATGAAATTATTTTTAAGACGCGTACGCTTACGCTTGCGGAACGTGAAGAATTAAATAAAGTATTTGAGGACAACTATAACGTAAAGGAAGGCATTCAGTCGGAGACGATTAGTTCCACTGTCAGCTCTGAAATGCGGAAAGATGCAGTTACGGCTGTTATGATTGCCGTTATCTGTATGCTGATTTATATCTGGTTCCGTTTCAGCGACGCGAGATTTGCAGTCAGTGCGATTCTTGCTCTGGTGCATGACGTTCTGGTCGTGCTTACCTGTTACGCAGTTGTCCGCATCTCCGTAGGCAATACATTTATTGCCTGTATGCTGACAATTATTGGTTATTCGATCAATGATACGATTGTTATTTTTGACAGAATTCGTGAAAATACAAAGAAGAAAGTAAAGGACGAAAAAGAGCTTTGTGAAATTGCAAATCAGAGTCTGACGCAGACATTAAGCCGTAGTATCAATACGTCGATTACGACGTTTATCATGGTGTTTATGCTGTGGCTGCTTGGCGTTGCGACGATTCGTGATTTTGCGCTGCCGCTTATGGTAGGTTTAATCAGCGGTTCCTATTCTTCTGTTTGTATTGCAACTCAGTTGTGGTTTGTATTGAAACGCAAAGTCGGGAAGAATAAAATTGCGGATTCTGCAAAGTAATAAAGCGTGACATATTGATCCGATGTGATTTCAGAGAAATGGCGGCTGCCGGAGAATAGATGTATTCTTTGGCAGCCGTTTTTTATCTCAACAGGAAAAGGAGGATTATTATGAAAATACAGCTTTCGGAGCATTTTACGTATCAAAAACTGTTAAAGTTTACGGCGCCGTCGATTGCGATGATGATTTTTACATCAATATACGGTGTGGTGGATGGTTTTTTTGTCTCGAATTATGTGGGAAAAACGTCGTTTGCCGCTGTGAATTTTATTATGCCGTTTTTACAGATTCTTGGCACGGCCGGTTTTATGCTCGGCACGGGAGGCAGCGCTTTGGTTGCGAAAACGATGGGAGAAGGAGATAAGGAAAAGGCGAAGCGGCTGTTTTCGCTGTTTGTCTATGTTACGTTTCTTTGCGGAATTGTGATTGGGGCGGTTGGGATTTTCTGCATTCGGCCGATTGCTTCCCTTTTGGGAGCGGAGGGAGAGATGCTGAGAGGATGTATGGATTATGGCCGGTGCATTTTGGTTGCGCTTCCGTTTTTTATGCTTCAATTTGAATTTCAGAGTTTTTTTGTAACGGCGGAAAAGCCGCAGCTTGGGTTTTTTATGACAGTTGCTTCCGGTGTGATGAATATGATTTTGGACGCGCTTTTTATGGCGGTCTTTGAATGGGGATTGATTGGGGCTGCAGCGGCGACGGCTATCAGCCAGATGGCGGGAGGCGTACTTGCGCTGGTTTATTTTTTCCGTCCCAATACAAGTTTGCTGCGGCTGACAAAGACGGAGTTTGACGGCAGAGCGCTGCTTAAGGCGTCTGTCAATGGCTCTTCGGAACTGATGACGGGAATTTCGATGTCGCTTGTCAGTATGCTCTATAATATGCAGTTGATAAAGTATGCCGGAGAAGGCGGCGTTGCGGCATACGGCGTGCTTATGTATGTGGGCATGATTTTCTTTTCGGCGTTTATTGGTTATTCGGTCGGCACGGCTCCTGTGATTAGTTTCCATTACGGAGCGGGAAATCATGGAGAACTGAAAAACCTTTTAAAGAAGAGTTCGGTGATTATTGGAGCGTTTTCTGTGGGAATGCTGGTTCTTTCAGAGCTTTTAGCATGGCCGCTTTCGGCTGTTTTTGTCGGGTATGACGAAGAACTGATGGAATTGACGCTGCGGGGATTTCAGATTTTTTCCTTCTCGTTTCTTTTAGCCGGAGTTCCTATTTTCGGTTCGTCTTTTTTTACGGCGCTGAATAACGGGTTAATCTCTGCATTTATTTCGTTTTTGCGTACGCTCGTATGCCAGATTGCGGCGGTTCTGATTTTTCCGGTATTTCTTGGAATTGACGGCATTTGGATTTCCATTGTCGCAGCGGAGTTTATGGCGGTTTTAATTACGGTATTTTTTGTATTTCGGATGAAGGAGAAGTATCATTATTTATAAGTGATAACAACAGGAAAAGATGCAATGTCTGCGGAAAACGAAAGACATCCGGAAAAGAAAAACCAGATAACGGCGGTGAGGTATGCAGGTATGTAAAAAATTCTTTATAAATGGCAATGGATGTGCGATAATGAGATTCAGAACATACAGTGGAGACGGGAAGGAGGAAGCGGTATGCTGGCATTTTATTGGATATGGGATCTATGCGGCCTGTTCGAAAAAGGAGGTTCCGTTCGGATTTTGGGCGAATGCAGCGATGGTCGTTTATACGACAGTCATTGAGCCAAAATACAGGGACAGATAACGGAATCGGACAAAAGGAGAAATTATGCAGGAAATCAAATGCCCCAAATGCAAAGAAGTATTTCAGGTGGATGAATCGGGCTATGCCGCGATTGTAAAACAGGTTCGGGATAAAGAGTTTGGGAAGGAAATCAAAGAACGCAGGACGCAGTTTGAAATGGAAAAAGAAAATGCCGTAAAGCTTGCGCGGGCTGAAGAAAAAAGCGCGTTTCAGAATGAGACGGCAAAACTGGAAGCTGAGATTGCAGAGCTGAGATCCAGGCTTGAGGCAAAGGAAAAAGACAGCAGGCTGGCAATTCAGGAAGCAGAGGTGAAAAAGGAGAAAGAAATCACAGATTTGAAAGCAAAGCTAAAAGCCGGGGAACAGGAAAAAAAGCTGGCTGTTGTGGAAGCGGTTGCCGGAAAGGATAAGGAAATCGCAGAGAAAGACAGGCAGCTTGATCGGCTGGCGGGGGATATGGAAAGAGAGGAAAAAGAACGTCAGTTAAAAGAACAGGCGCTAAAAGATAACTATGAGGAAAAGCTCCGCGCAAAGGATGAACAGATTGCCTATTATAAGGATTTTAAGGCGCGCCAGTCGACAAAGATGGTGGGAGAGAGCCTGGAGCAGCATTGCGAGACGGAGTTTAACCGGCTTCGGGCCACGGGATTTCAGGCGGCTTATTTTGAAAAGGACAACGACGTCAGGACGGGAAGTAAAGGAGATTATATCTTCCGGGAATCGGATGAAAACGGCGTGGAATTTATTTCGATTATGTTTGAGATGAAAAATGAAATGGAGCGGACGGCCACGAAAAAAAAGAATGAGGATTTTTTCAGGGAACTGGATAAAGACCGGAAGGAAAAGGGCTGTGAATATGCGGTTTTGGTATCGCTTTTGGAGCCGGACAGCGAGCTTTACAATTCCGGCATTGTGGACGTGTCTTACCGCTATCCGAAGATGTATGTGATAAGACCGCAGTTTTTTATCCCGATGATTACGATTCTGCGCAACGCGGCAAGAAATTCTTTGGAATACCGGCAGGAGCTTGCGGCAGCCCGCAGCCAGAATGTGGATATTTCTCGTTTTGAAAGCGATATGAATGAATTTAAGGAGAAATTTTCCAGAAATTACCGACTGGCCAGTGAGAAATTTCAAAAGGCAGTCCGGGAGATTGATGAAACGATTAAACATCTGCAAAAGACGAAAGACGAGCTTCTTTCTTCGGAAAATAACCTGCGGCTGGCCAATGACAAGGCGGAGGGATTGAGCATTAAACGCCTGACGAAAAACAATCCAACGATGGCGGCAAAATTTGAAGAACTGAAGAACTGACAGAAAAGGGAATTATGAAAGAGATATGTAAAATTCAGTTTCATACGGGAAGCGCTGACGCAGGTTTGGCTGCATATGGCAAGCCGGATGCATTTTTTTATCCTTTCTGTGTATGCGCATTTGATTTTTTCTGGTATCATTATAATGCCGTTTGTCTTAGAAAAATATCTTTTTTCTGGCATGGTATATAAAAATCCTGCCATTATAATGTCAGGATGGGTATGGGATTGGCGCCGGAAAGATGAACGAAAACAGGAGAAAGGACAGGATTAGATGATGGAATATAAGTTTTATGGCTGGGAGCGGGCGAATGTTTCTGCCATTACAGAGGAGTATCCTGGAATTAAGACGCCAAAAGATCTGTATGACGCGCTGTCCTGCATCTGGTGCGAGTATACCTGCGCTCCAAGGATGCGAAAAGACTGGAGCAGAGAGAACAAAACGCTTGGGCAGTGTTCCATTACGGCGTTTCTTGCACAGGATATTTTTGGCGGGAACGTGTACGGCGTGTTAAGGGAGGGAGGAAATTACCACTGTTATAATGTGGCTGGAGGCTGTATGTTTGATCTGACAAGTGAGCAGTTTGGAGACGAGATTTTAAACTATGAGAACAATCCCGGGCAGTCCCGGGAAGTGCATTTCGCAAAAGAAGAGAAGAGAAAGAGATATGAGTATCTTAAGGAAGAGCTGAGGAAATATTGCAGGTGAAAAAGAGGGAACGCTGCTGTGCGGCAGGGTTCCCTCTTTTTACAGGAAGGGCGAATGGATGGGATGTTTATTTTTTGGTTATTCTTTCTCGACCTTTCCTAACTTATTTTGTCTGGGAATTATTCTTTGTCAAGCATATAAATCTTTTGATTATTTGATCTATTGAAAAATGAACATACTTATGGTACACTTTTTAAAAATAGAATTGGTCATCGGAGGACAGTATCCCCGTAGGGTAGAGGCTCGTAAGCAGTTTGCTTGCAGACCGTCTGTTAGATAAGATGTCGAGTGAGCTCGGTTATTACATTAAGTAGTAGCCGAGCTGTTTTTATTGTTCAGGAGGATTTTATGGATTCAGAAATTTTTGAGAAATTACCGCCGACACGGTTGTTTTTCCGTTGTGCGATACCCTCAATAGTAACAATGGCGTTCGGTGCGTTGTATCAAATCGCTGACGGTCTGTTTGTAGGTCGTTTTATTGGAGAAAACGCTCTTGCCGCCGTTAATATTGTTATGCCTGTCATTATGATGGTTTTCGCCTTTTCCAATATGGCTGCTACAGGTGCGTCTGTTCGTATTGCCGTTTTATTAGGCAAGAAAAACCGAGAGGAAGCATCCCGTGTATTCTCTTTCACGGTAAAGTTTATATTCGTTTTATCTTGTGTGATAGGCATGATCGGTTTTTTCTTTGCGGAGTTTTTTGTAAGACTATTAGCCCCAACTGCAACAACACAAGCTATTGAATATGGTGTAACATATCTTCGTGTCTATGCCATTTTCTCGCCGCTGTCAACTCTGTCCCACGCTACTGATAATTTTTTGCGGGTATGTGGGAAAGAGAAATTAAGTATGCGGCTCAGTATTGGAACACAGCTTTTGAATGTATTGCTTGATGTAATACTTGTTGCATTTTTCGGCCAAGGTGTTTGGGCGGCGGCTTTCACAAGTTGTTTTGCAATGGCTTTAAGCGCTATTATCACACTTTGTCTATTCCGAAAGAAAAGATTAGATCTTTACTATACAAGAAAGAATATCTCTGTTTGAATGTTTGGGCATATTCTCGTCAATGGCAGCAGTGAGTTTTTCAGTAATATTTCCGTATCGATTATGTCAATAGCCTATAACTGCTTTTTGTTGAAATACGGAGGAACTACAGGCGTTGCCGCATTTTCGGTAATTATGTATGTGGATAGCATTATCGGAATGATGATTTTCGGTATGTGCGATTCTTTGCAACCCGCTATCAGCTATTGCTACGGTGCAGGACTGTTTAAAAAAGTAAAATTTATTTTCAGGCAAATTGTGTTTAGCGCCATTGTTATATCGGTTGCATCAATGCTTTTTATGATGTTTGCAGGCCGCTATGTAGCGCCACTATTTGTAAAGCCCGAAGATACGGAACTTCTGGCGGTTAGCATTGTAGGTATGGAACTGTTTTCAATTTCTTACCTTACGGGTTGGGTGGATATGTGCTTCTCATCTTATTTCACGGCGCTTGAACGACCTGTTCGTTCCTTGCTTACATCCTTCTTTGGAACGCTTGTATTCCCGATTTTGTTCTTGTGTATCCTTACACCCATCTTTGCTCTAAAAGGTGTTTGGCACACAGCTATTGCGGCTTGTACGGCAAGTGCAATCTTAACCATAATTTTTGCACTCACGATGAAAACAAAAACATCAGGGGGATGAGAGAATGATTTCATCGTTTCTGGCCATGAGTTCCTACCCACAGCTAAGGGCGTTTCTAATATGGATTTATTTCAGTTATTCAAACCTCATGCAAGTCATTCTGCCACCTGTAAACCATCAGACAACAAAAATAATCGCAGCATAAACACCTGGTTTGCTAAGCTTTTTTGTTTGTCATAACTCTGCGTTTTCTGTAAAGATGCGTCTTAAAACGATAGCGGCCGCAAGCGCGAGGAAAAATTCCGCTGTAAGCTGTGAATAGGAAAGTCCGTACAGCGGAGCAATCCAATTGAGCAGATATAATGCCGGGATTTCCAGGACAATTTTACGCATAATTGCAAAGATAAGGGCTTCTTTTCCTTTTCCGACCGCCTGAAATACGCTGACAGCAAGAAAATCCACGCAGAGAAACGGGATCCCAAGGCACAGCCCGCGCAAAAACGCTTTGCCATATGCCATAATTGCTTCGTTTTTCATAAACGCCCAGATTAAGGGGCCGGCAGTGAGGAAGTAAACGACAGTGACGGCAGTCAGGAAAATGAGCATTGCTTTCATTGCAAACAGAACCGTTTCTTTCATGCGTCTGCGGTTTCCGCAGGAATAGCTGTAACTGACGAGCGGCATAATGCCCTGGGCAAAGCCAAGCGCAATCTGCACCGGGATCATATTGATTTTCTGGGCGATTCCCATGGCGGCCACTGCGTCCGCGCCAAAATCCGAAGTAAAATTATTCAGAATCGTCATTCCTGTTACGTTTAAAAGATTTTGAATGGACGCGGGAATCCCAACGGCGCATACGCCGAAGACAACGGCCTTTTTCCGTGGAAATTTCCGTGGACTGACGCATACGAAAGAGCTTTTTCTTTTTACATATAAAAAGATGAAAAAATAAAGACACGCCATGCAGTTGGAAAGAAATGTCGCAAGCCCTGCGCCTGCGGCTCCCATATCAAGCCCCCAGGGAAGAATAAAGAACGGATCCAGAAGGATATTTAACAGGCATCCGCTCATGGTTCCGACGCTTGCATGAAGGGAAGCGCCCTCCGCGCGTACGAGATAGGCAAGTACGACATTTAAAATTGCCGGAGCCGCTCCGAAACTGACGGTCCACTTCATATAAGCCATTGTGGCGGATACAGTCATTTCATCCGCCCCAAGCAGGGCCAGAAGCGGATGACGGAATATGGTGCAGAGCAGAGAAAACAGAATGCCGAAAAACAGAGCGGAATAAAATCCAAAGGAGGAGCTTGCGCTGACGGTTTCATAGTCTTTTCTGCCAAGCGCGCGGCTCATCATGCTGGAGCTTCCGATGCCGAACAGGTTGTTTACCGCGTTAAAGGCAAGAAGGATGGGAGCGGCAAGCGTTACGGCGGCATTTTCCACCGGGTTGTTCATCATACCCACGAAGTACGTGTCCGCAATATTATAAATTACCATAACAAGAGAGCTTATGATGGTTGGCACTGCAAGTCTGGCGACTGCCTGCGGTATGGGAGTATGTTCAAATAACTGGATTTTCTGTTCATTTTCCATGAAAAGACGCCTCCTCGTTAAAATCGTTGAATGTTATCATATCACTTTTTTTGAAATTCGGAAATCGGGAAATTTACAAAACATTTACAAAAGTATGTGGTTTTATTGGCAAAAATTTATTATAATGAAAAGCAGAGACGACAAAAAATATGTGATGGAG
>CAJUIS010000039.1 GCA_910586645.1 uncultured Lachnospiraceae bacterium
TATGAGCAGTATATTTTGTGAAGTATCCAAATACCTGATGATTATATTTTTTGCATTCTATACGTGGGAATGCTTTTCGGTCTTTAAAAGGAAGTCGAAGGAGCAGCAGGAGGCCATTTTCCGGCGCCAGAATGTTCTGATGTTTCTTTTGCATTTTGACGGATATATGGTATTGTTTGATCAGACGAACAATCCGAAAATATTTATTATTTATGGGGCTCAAGTTGTCTTTTTCCTGATCGTCATCAGCAGCTACAGGCTGCTGTATGAAAACTCAGCGCAGCTTCTTGTGAACAATATGTGTATGCTGCTTGCGGTTGGTTTTTTGATTTTGAGCAGGATTTCTTATGAAAAAGCAGTCAGGCAGTTTACGATAGCCGTAGGATCTATGATTTTTGCGCTCGGCATACCGTTTCTTATCCAGAAAATCCGTTTTGCGAGAAAGCTGTCCTGGCTTTATGCGGGAACGGGGCTTTTGGCTCTTTCTGTAGTAGCGGTTCTTGGAGCCAAAAGCTACGGGGCAAAGCTTTCTTTTACGATTGCGGGGATTTCCATTCAGCCGTCAGAATTTGTTAAGATTATCTTTGTATTTTTTGTGGCCGGTATGCTGTACCAGTCCAAAAATTTTAAACAGATTTTTATTACGACGGTGACTGCCGCGGCATATGTGATGATACTGGTGTTTTCAAAAGATTTGGGAGGAGCGCTGATCTTTTTCGTCGTTTATCTTGTTATGCTCTATGTGGCGACCGGAAACCCGTTTTATTTTATCGGCGGTCTGGCGGGAGGCTCTGCAGCGGCCGTTATCGCCTACAAGCTGTTTGCCCATGTGCGCGTGAGGGTTGTAGCCTGGCAGGATCCTTTGAGCGTCATTAACGATGAAGGCTATCAAATCTGCCAGTCGCTGTTTGCAATCGGAACGGGAGGATGGTTTGGAACAGGATTAAACCAGGGAATGCCGGAGAAAATTCCAAAAGTGGAGCAGGATGTTGTTTTTTCTGCAATTTCCGAAGAATTGGGCGGGATTTTTGCACTGTGTCTGATTATGGTCTGCATGAGCTGTTTTCTGATGTTTTTAAATATTGCAATGCAGCTTAGGGACGGATTTTATAAGCTTGTGGCCCTGGGGCTTGGCACGACGTATGGATTTCAGTCATTTCTTACGATTGGCGGCGTGATAAAATTTATTCCCTCTACCGGAGTGACGCTTCCTCTTGTCAGTTACGGCGGAAGCTCTCTGTTTAGCACGATGATTCTATTTGCCATTATTCAGGGATTTTATATTTTAAGGGAAAGAGAAGGAAAACAGAATGGACAGAAAACAGAAAGAAACGCAAAAGGGGAAAAAGCAAAATTCCGTGAATAACCGGGAGTTTGCGGTTATCACGTATTGCTTTATCGGCCTGTTTTTATGTACGATGGGATATTTCGTCTATTTTCAGGTGGCAAAAAGCGAAGATTTTATCAATAACCCCTATAATTCCCGGCAGGAAAATTTTGAAAAATCCGTTGTCCGGGGGAAAATCCTTTCAGCGGGCGGAGAAATTCTGGCGGAGACAAAGACGGACGGCGAGGGGAACGAGACGAGGGTATATCCCTATGAAAATCTTTTTTCCCATATCGTGGGATATTCCACGAAGGATCACGGCCGTGCCGGAGTGGAGTCCTGGGCGAATTTTAATCTGCTGCGTTCGAACGCTTTTTTCCTGGAAAAAACAATGGATAAAGTGACGGATGAAAAGAGTATCGGCGACAATGTGGTGACGACGTTGGATTATTCGCTTCAGAACGCCGCATATCAGGCGCTTGGCGCTTACAACGGGGCAATTGCGGTAATGGAGCCCGCAACGGGAAAAATTCTTGCGATGGTTTCAAAGCCAGATTTTGATCCCAATACGATTCAGGAAAACTGGGACAGGATTGTGGCGGATGAAAATTCAGAGTCCGTACTTTTAAACCGTGCGTCCCAGGGGCTTTATCCGCCCGGTTCTACGTTTAAAGTTGTAACTGCGCTCGAATTTATCCGGCAGAATCCGGACTCTTATCCGGATTATACGTATGCCTGTAACGGAAGCATTAAGGAAAACAACAGCAAATTAAGCTGTTTCAGCGGGGAAGTGCATGGAAGCGTGGATCTTAGGCGTTCTTTTGTAAAATCCTGCAATACGTCCTTTGCAAATATCGGCCTGTCTTTAAACGGCGACGCATTTGCAGAAACTTGCGATGGGCTTTTGTTTAATACGGCTCTTCCTGTGGAAAAGCTGGATACGTCAAAAAGCAGTTTTGTTTTAAACGGCGCATCTTCCACAAGTGAGGTTATGGAGACTTCCATCGGGCAGGGTAAGACGCTGGTAACGCCGCTTCATATGCTGATGCTTACCGCTTCCATTGCCAACCGCGGCGTGCTGATGCGGCCGTATGTGATTGATTCGACACAGAATCACGAGGGCGGAGCGGTGAAAACATATTCGCCAGAACCCTACGGCCCGCTTTTTTCAGAAGAAGAAGCAGAAATTTTAAAGGATTACATGAAAGAGACGGTTACAGGCGGAACGGCTTCAAAATTAAGCGGTATGAGCTATGAGGCGTACGGAAAGACAGGGTCTGCGGAATTTGGAACAAATAAAGGCGACAGCCATGCCTGGTTTATCGGATATGCCCACAGAGAGGACAAAGAAGACATTGCCATTGCGGTAATTATGGAGCGGGCGGGAATCGGAAGCGCCTATGCGGTTCCGGCCGCAAAGAATGTGTTTGATGCGTATTATCAATAGCTCTTGCAAGGAATGGAAAAAAGAGGTATACTTATCTTTAAGTTTTAAAACCACATCAGGAGGTATTGCAATGATAGAAGCAACAAGCTGTGGCGGTGTGGTAATTTTTCGTGGCAAGATTCTGGTGCTTTACAAGAATTATAAGAATAAATACGAGGGGTGGGTTCTGCCCAAAGGGACGGTGGAACCAGGAGAGGAATACAAAGAAACAGCCACTCGTGAAGTGCTTGAAGAAACGGGCGCAAAAGCATCTATCATTAAATATGTAGGAAAGAGCCAGTATTCTTTCACCATACCGGACGATACTGTGGAGAAGGAAGTTCACTGGTATTTGATGATGGCGGA
Organism: uncultured Lachnospiraceae bacterium; assembly: GCA_910586645.1. GTDB lineage: Bacteria > Bacillota > Clostridia > Lachnospirales > Lachnospiraceae > Roseburia_B. Next base: position 3,120 of record CAJUIS010000039.1, read on the forward strand.
TAGTTATTACAGCAAACCACAGCGGGAAGAGTATTTTGCAGATTCAGGTTATTATAAATTCCATGAGGCATACCATCTTTTAAAGTTTGCCAATGAAAAGCAGATTTTGGAACGGGCCTATAATGAATATCTGGATTTGAGAAAGAGTAATTTATGGGGCAGCCACAAATATTTTTAATAAAGTTGACGGAAGCGGCAGGGATTTTGCATGAAATGGCATGAGGATTTATATGCGGGGAAGAGTATCCGGCGCAGACTATGGAAAGTCAAATGGAAGATTGTGCACAATGCGGGGCAGATCCGTGTGTATGTGATTACGTTTTCTTCCAATGAGAAAAATCTTTTGGACATTATACCGTCCAGAGAGCTTTTGCAGAAGCATTATCCCAAAAAGGATCTCTATGTTATCGGGCTGGCAGGAAATTATAAAGAAGCCGTTGAGCTTGCAGCTTACATCGTCAGCGAGGTATACCAGGCGACAGGAGGCTTTGATGTAAGAAGTTATATTCGGCAAAAAGGAAAACTGAACACATGAGCATTCTTATTTTTATTTTGAAATTGATGGGGATTTTGCTTTTGCTGCTGTTGTTTTTACTGGCGCTGTTTTTGTTTCACCCCATTTTTTACCGGATAGAAGGCGAGATAGAAGAAAAGACGTCCGTCCAGGGATATTTTTGGTGGCTCTTTCAGATACTAAGGCTGGAGTTTTATTTAACAGACGGAAAAGTAAAGTGGAAGTTCCGTTTTTTTGGAGTTTCAAAAGAGTTTGGAGCAGAGGATTGGGAAGGAGAAACTCCCTTCAAGGATGAACCGGACTGCATAGAGACGCATGGAAAGACAGAGAGAAAAGAAGAACGCGCCGCAGAGATAGAGGAGGGGCGGGAGGTTTCTCATGGAACTGCGCCCAGGCCCAAAAAGAGCGGGAAGCCAAAGAAAGCATCCAAAGAAAAGCCGTCTCAAAAGAAGGAAAAAAAGACCGGAAAAAGCGGCTTTTCCCGTATGAAGGAAGAATTTACGGATTCCGGAAACCGTCAGGCGGTTACGCATCTTTGGAGAGAGTTTTGTTTTTTGCTGTCTCATTTAAAGCCCAGACATTTAAAGGCCGAATTGTCCTTTTCCACAGGAGATCCGGCGGCAACGGGAGAAGTGACGGGAGCGCTTGCTCTTATTCCCGCAGTTTACCGCTGCGGCGTCCATATTTATCCGGATTTTTTATCGGAGGAATGGTATGTCAGAGGAAGTTTTGGAATGAGGGGACATATGGCGCTGGTTCAGACGCTCAGGGTTTTATTTCGGCTGATAAGGGATAAGAATCTTAGAAGATTATATTATAAATTGAGAAAATAGGAGGTTTTCAAATGTCAGACAATACGTTTCATGCAACGGTGGAATCGTTATTTAAAGGAATGGACAATTTTATCACGACAAAGACGGTTGTGGGAGAGGCGATTCACATCGGGGACACGATTATCCTTCCGCTTGTGGATGTGTCTTTTGGCGTGGCGGCAGGAGTATTTACGAAAGACAAGCAGAACAATGGCGGCGGGGGCATGGGAGGAAAGGTTATGCCAAGCGCCGTACTTGTCATTTCAAACGGAACGACAAAGCTTGTCAACGTTAAGAATCAGGACGGGATTACAAAAGTCCTTGATATGGTGCCTGACTTTGTCAATAAATTTACAAGCAAAGAAGGAAAAGAGGGCATATTAAAAGAGGAACCGGAGGCAAAGGAGAAAGCCGGAAAAGCCATGGAAGATATTCTTTCAGATTCTGTCAATCAGGCATAAAAACAGGATAAGATTTCAAAAAAGATGCATATAGTAATATATATGCATCTTTTTTTGGAGCGGGTGAGAAGATGAAGAAACTGATTGGGTATTCGCTGTTTTGCATTGGCGTCGGGATGCTTTTGATGTGGATTATAGCCAGTGCGGTAATCGGGTTTTTGCTGATATGCCTTTGTATGATCCTGGGGTACTTTCTGTTCTGCAATTAATGCGCAATGTGCCGTTTATTTATTTTTAAACTGCCAGTGACTGGAAAGTTCCAGAATGGAAAAAAGCAGAAAAGCCAACAACACAAAGAGAGGATCTGTGCCGGATATGGTCAGGATGATTGCCAGAAATATAGGAACGGTAAAATGCCGGATTCCCAGGTATATCTTGTGCCAAATCATCATTTTCGGATGTTGTTTCAGAACATGGCATTCTTCCGGAAGCGGCTGCGTGAGCCTGCAGGAAATCATTGTATTGAAAAATCCAGGCTGTAAAAACGCTTCATATTCCAAACCGTCAATTTCAAATTTTGGGCGCATGCTTTCTTTCGTTACGATAAGATTCAGATCGGACTCCAGACCGTACTGGCATAACGCTACGGTAAAATCTGAAGGCGTTGCCACGCTGTGATCCGACAAAAATGAAAATCCCTTCTTGGCTTCCATGGATTTGATTTTTTTGTAGTCTTCTATAATATTCATAAAACGGCCTCCTTTACGTTCTATCTGCTCCATTTTTAAAAGGATGGCTTCGGTATTAAGAGAATCAGGATCCGCGTGAAGGAAGAAACGGCACATTTTAACTGCGGCGTCCAGGTCTTTCTGCTTTTCTGACAGAAAATGAAGATGCTGTTCAATGATTTTGTTTCTGTCTTCTCCGTTTAAAATTTTCTGGATATTTTCAAGAGAAACATCCAGTTTGCGCAGAATTTTAATTTGTTTTAATGTCTCTATGTCTTCCGGGGTATATTCCCGATAGCTGTTTTCCTGATTGCGTTTTGGAGAGAGCAATCCTTTTTTTTCATAGAAACGGATGTTCTGTTTTGTGATTCCTGTTAAAAGTTCTGCTTCGCTGATATTCATAATACGGGCTCCTTTCTGTGCTGTTGTATGAAATATAAAGGATATAGCCGGTATAAGGTCAAGAGAAAAGTGTAAAATTCGAAAAAAATAATAAAAAAGGAAACAGCTTCGATTTGAAGTGTTTCCTCTGCATTCCGGAATATTCTATACCCGTTCCACTTTTCCGCTCCTTAAGCATCTGGTACAAACATATAATCTCTTAGGAGTCCCGTTTACTTTGCATCTTACACGTTTAATGTTTGATTTCCACATTCTATTCGTTTTTCTATTAGAATGGCTCACATTATGACCGAAATGCGCACCTTTTCCACAAACTGAACATTTTGCCATGACCGCACCTCCTTATATTTATTAAGTTTACTCTGTCGTAAGCTCATAACATAGTTATTCTAGCAGATAGAAATGCAGAATGCAAGAAATTTTTCGAAAAATTTCTTTTCCTTCTTTTACAGATATTTTTTTTATGCTAAAATAGAATCAGATAACTTAATGACAATCTATCTAATTTATGGTAGACTTGTAACGAATTTATTTTTACGACAGGAGGCAGGTATGTCATTATTGGATGCAATACTCATGGGAGTGGTACAGGGATTAACAGAATTTCTGCCCGTAAGCAGTTCCGGGCATCTGGCATTGTTTAAGATACTTTTTGACGTGGAAACGGAAACCGGGATGCTGTTCGACGTTTTGCTGCATTTGGGAACGCTGATTGCGATTTTTGGGGTGTTTTATAAGGATATTTTCCGTATGATACGGGAAGGGTTTGCGATTATTGGAGATTTTTTCCGCAATGTCCCTGTTTTTGCAGGGAACGTTTTTCAAAAGAAAGATGAGCCTTATTATAAAGTAATCAATAACAGTTACCGAAAGTTCGTCATGCTGGTGATCGTATCTACGATACCGACGGGCATTATCGGCTATGTAGCGGCGGACGTGGTGGAAGCGGCAGCTCAGATATTGATTGTGCCGGGCGTGTGTCTGGTAATTACATCTGTTTTGCTGTTTTTATCGGATCGGATAGAGGATGGTGCGAAAACGCCGAAGAATGTGTCTTATTCCAATGCGTTCTTTATCGGCATTTGTCAGGGATTTGCGACTCTGCCCGGACTGTCGAGATCCGGAACGACGATTTCTGCCTGTCTGTTCAGCGATTTTAACCGTAAATTCGCAGTAAAATATTCCTTTATTATGTCTGTTCCCGCAGTTCTTGGCGCCGTGGTTTTAAAGATTAAGGATATGACGGAGCTTGAAGTTACGGCATCTGATATGGGATGTTATCTGGCTGGCGTTCTTTGCGCGGCAGTTGTGGGATATATCTGCATCCGGGCAATGCTTGTTGTGGTAAAGAGAAAGAAGTTTACAATTTTTGCAGTGTATTGTCTGATCGTTGGGATTATTTCCATTGGAGGATATTTTTATACAGTATAGAATTAGGAGAAGTTATGGCGGTAAGTAGGAAAAAAGCTTTCAAACAAAAGACGGCAAAAAGGCCTGTGAACAAAAAGACGGCGTCCGGAAAAGGAAGGCCGAAAAAATCACAGGGACTGACTTTTGAAAGCGAAGTGGCGCTCTGGATTTTGCTGGCGGTGTCCATTCTGTTTTTTGTCAGTAATTTTGGAATCGGCGGCAGATTTGGAGCGGCGGCAAGCGCAGCGCTTTTTGGCCTGTTTGGCCTGATGGCGTATGTGTTTCCGGTAATTTTATTCATTGGCTCCTGCTTTCTTATTTCAAACAGAAGAAACCATTTTGCAGTTTTTAAATTCGTTGCAGGGATTCTTCTGTTTTGCGCGCTCTGTCTGTTTTTGCAGCTGATTATTTCAGACGCGGATACGGCGGCGTCGCAGACGTTAAAAGGCGCCTATCTGTATTCTTCCGCAGGGAAAACCGGAGGCGGGGCGTTAGGAGGACTTTTTGCCGGTCTTTTTGTGCCGAATTTTGGATTGTTTGGTTCTTATGTGATTGCTTTTGCCGTTATGATTATATCGGTGGTTCTGATTACGGAACGCTCTGTGTTCCGGGGAGTGAAGCGCGGCGGGCAGAAGGTATATGAGACGGCCAGGGAAGACGCGGCGCGTTACCGCGATAACCAGCAGAGACGGCAGGAAGCGCGCAGGCTCAGGCGCATGGACAGAAAAGTGGAAGGCGTCGCAATGGATACGGAAATCAAAGGAAAGAAAAAGCCTGCGGGAGATGAAGTCAGCGAAATTATGCCGGATGAAAAAGAAGCTCCACTGCCGGAACTTTATATTGAGCCGGTGGAAGAAGAGCCAAAAGAAACTCCATTGCCCAAGCTTTACATTGAGCCGGTGGAAGAAGAGCTAAAAGAAGCCCCTCCGGAATATGAGGACGCCAGGCTTTTGGAGAGCCTTTTGTCTGATGCGGGCAGTATGGTGGAACAAAAGCCCAAAGAGCAGAATGCAAAGCGTGAAAGGGCGGTAAGGACGGAAATAAAAGCGCCGGAAAGGCCATATGTGTTTCCGGACATTTCCTTATTGAAAAAGGGCAAATCAGGGACGATAGGAGATTCCAGGACGCATTTGATGGCGACGGCGAACAAGCTTCAGCAGACGCTGAAAAATTTTGGCGTCAACGTTACGATTACAAATGTCAGCAGCGGCCCGTCGGTGACAAGGTATGAGATTCAGCCGGAGATGGGGGTGAAGGTCAGTAAAATTGTAAACCTGACAGACGACATTAAGTTAAATCTTGCGGCGGCGGACATTCGTATGGAGGCCCCGATTCCGGGAAAAGCAGCTATAGGAATTGAGATTCCGAATAAAGAAAACGTTACGGTTATGTTCCGGGATCTGATTGAGTCAGGGGAATTTCAGAAAAACGCTTCCAATCTGGCATTTGCCGCGGGAAAAGATATTGGAGGTCAGGTCGTTGTGGCGGATATTGCAAAAATGCCGCACGTTTTAATTGCCGGGGCGACTGGTTCCGGAAAATCAGTCTGCATCAATACGATTATTATGAGCATTTTATATAAGGCGCACCCGGATGATGTGAAACTGATTATGGTAGATCCGAAGGTTGTGGAACTTAGCGTGTATAACGGCATTCCGCATCTGATGATCCCTGTCGTCACCGATCCGAAAAAAGCGGCGGGGGCGTTAAACTGGGCGGTTGCGGAGATGGATGAACGGTACCGGAAGTTTGCCGAATACGGCGTCCGGGATTTGAAAGGATATAATGAAAAGGCAGCGTCCGTTTCCGGCCCGGGAGAAGAGGATGCGCCGCGGAAGCTTCCGCAGATTGTGATTATCGTGGATGAGCTTGCGGATTTGATGATGGTGGCGTCCCATGAAGTGGAAAATGCCATCTGCCGTCTGGCGCAGCTTGCAAGGGCAGCCGGACTTCATTTGATTATTGCCACGCAGCGTCCGTCTGTCAATGTCATTACCGGACTGATCAAGGCAAATATGCCGTCCAGGATTGCTTTTGCCGTGACTTCCGGCGTAGATTCAAGGACAATCCTTGATATGGTGGGAGCGGAAAAATTGCTGGGCAAAGGAGATATGCTGTTCTTTCCGCAGAATTACCAGAAACCGCTTCGCGTACAGGGGGCGTTTGTTTCCGACAAAGAAGTGTCGGATGTTGTGGATTTCTTAAAAAAGGAAAACAGTGCGGCGGAATACAATCCAAAAATACAGGAAAAGATGGAGCAGTCGGAAAATATAGCGATGTCTGTTTCAGAAGGAGCGGGAGTTTCGGATGAGAAAGACGTATTGTTTCAGGAGGTCGGAAAATTTCTGATCGAAAGTGAAAAGGGTTCCATCGGTTCCATACAGCGGAAATTCAAAGTGGGCTTTAACCGGGCCGCCCGTATTATGGATCAGTTGGAAGAGGCCGGACTGGTAGGACCGGAAGAAGGGACGAAACCAAGGAAGGTTTTGATGTCTTTGGAAGAATTTGAACAGTACTTGGAAACATGCGTATAAAGGAGGAGCAAGCGATGAAAACAGATATTGAAATTGCGCAGGAAGCGGAACTTTTTCCGATTCAGGAGGTTGCGGAAAATCTGGATATTCCAAAAGAGGATCTGGAGTTTTACGGGAAATATAAGGCAAAACTGTCCGAAGAGCTCTTACAGAGGACGAAAAAGAACAAAGATGGAAAGCTTGTGTTAGTTACGGCAATCAATCCGACTCCGGCCGGAGAGGGAAAAACGACAACGAGCATAGGACTTGGACAGGCGTTTGGGCTTTTGAAGAAAAAAGCGGTTCTTGCGCTGCGGGAGCCGTCGCTTGGGCCCTGTTTTGGCATAAAGGGGGGAGCCGCCGGGGGCGGATATGCGCAGGTTGTCCCAATGGAAGAACTGAATCTGCATTTTACAGGAGATTTCCATGCAATTACATCAGCAAACAATCTGCTTGCCGCGCTTTTGGACAATCATATCCAGCAGGGCAACGCGCTTGGAATCGATCCCAGGCAGGTGGTGTGGAAACGGTGCCTTGATATGAACGACCGGGCGCTTCGAAACATTGTTATAGGTCTTGGAAATAAGATGGACGGAATGGTAAGGGAAGATCATTTTATTATTACGGTAGCTTCTGAGATTATGGCGATTCTCTGCCTTGCGGAGGATATGCAGGACTTAAAGAAACGTCTTTCCAAAATCATCGTGGCCTATACATTTGACGGAAAGCCTGTAACAGCGGAGGATTTGAGCGCTGTCGGGGCAATGGCCGCCCTGTTAAAAGACGCCATAAAACCGAATCTGATCCAGACGCTTTCTCATACGCCTGCAATTGTGCATGGCGGCCCGTTTGCGAATATTGCGCATGGCTGCAACAGTGTCCGGGCGACGAAAGCCGCGCTTAAGCTGGCGGATATTGTCGTTACAGAAGCCGGTTTTGGAGCTGATTTGGGAGCGGAGAAATTTTTTGACATTAAATGCAGAAAAGCAGGGCTTCATCCGGACTGTGTCGTTTTGGTGGCGACTGTCCGGGCTTTAAAATACAACGGAGGAGCGCCAAAGGCGGAGCTTTCTTCGGAGAATTTAAAAGCTTTGGAAAAAGGAATTGTCAATCTGGAAAAACATATTGAAAATCTGAAAAAATATCAGGTTCCCATTGTTGTGGCTTTAAATTCCTTTGTTACGGATTCGGCTGCGGAGACAGAATTTGTTGCGGATTTCTGCAGGGCGCGCGGCTGCGAATTTGCATTGTCAGAAGTCTGGGAGCATGGAGGGGAAGGCGGAATTGAGCTTGCAAAGAAGACGCTTGAGACGCTGGAACAGAAAAAAAGCGAATTTCAGGTTCTTTACCCGGATGAAATGGGTTTAAAAGAGAAAATAGAAACGATAGCAAAAGAGATTTACGGTGCAGAAGGCGTTACGTACAGTTCTGCCGCAGAAAAAGAACTAAAGAGAATTACGGAACTTGGAATGGGCGGTTTTCCGGTTTGCCTTGCAAAGACGCAGTATTCTTTGTCGGATGATCCGAACAGGCTTGGAAGGCCGGAAGGATTTACGGTAAACGTAAGAGAGGTGTATGCGTCTGCGGGCGCAGGGTTTGTCGTGGCTGTTTTGGGAACGATTATGACGATGCCAGGACTTCCGAAAGTTCCTGCGGCAAACAGCATTGATGTGGATGAAAACGGCAGCATTACAGGTTTATTTTAGAGGAAAGGAAAGAACATATGGCAAAGATAATAGACGGAAAGAAAATTTCAGCGGAAATCAAAGAAGAGTTAAAAGAGCAGACGGCGCAGTTAAAGGAAGCGGGCATAGAGGGAACGCTTGCGGTGATTCAGGTAGGAAACGATCCGGCTTCAGGCGTGTACGTGCGCAACAAGAAAAAGGCATGTGAATATATTGGAATCCATTCAAGAGCATATGAACTGCCGGAATCGACAACGCAGAAGGAACTTTTAAAGCTGATTTCGGATTTAAATGCGGATGAAGCCGTAAACGGAATTTTAGTACAGCTTCCGGTTCCTCCTCATATCGACGAAAAGACGGTGATCAATGCAATTTCTCCAAAGAAAGATGTAGACGGATTTCATCCGGAGAGCGTAGGTTCTCTTACCATTGGGCAGCCGGGCTTTGTATCCTGCACTCCGGCGGGGATTATTGAACTTTTTAAGCGTTCCAAAGTAGAAATGGATGGAAAAAACTGCGTCATTGTCGGAAGAAGCAATATTGTCGGAAAGCCGATGGCTCTTTTGATGCTCCGGGAAAATGCAACCGTTACCGTGACGCATTCACATACGAAAAATTTAAAAGAAATCTGCAGCCAGGCAGATATTTTAATCGTTGCCATTGGAAAAAAAGAATTTATTACAGGAGACTATATCAAGCCGGGCGCCGTTGTCATTGACGTTGGGATTCACAGAGATGAAAACAATAAACTTTCCGGCGACGTAAAGTATGACGAGGCGGAACCGAAGGCGTCTATGATTACTCCGGTGCCGGGCGGCGTAGGGCCTATGACGATTGCCATGCTGATGCGTAATTGTGTAGAAGCAATGACAAAATAATTTGGAGATCCGTTTATATGAAATGTAAAAAATGCGGAGCAGAAATTCCGGCAGGGTATGTATACTGCAGCGTCTGCGGAAATGAAGTGCAGTTGGTGCCGGATTATAATTTGCTGGATGAAGATGTGCTTGGCAGTATTATAAAAGGGGAAGCTAAGACAGAAGGCGTAAGTTTCGGATCCCGGAAAAAGAAAAGGGTAAACGGTTTCATTTGGGGCGGCATCTGTGTCGTGCTTCTGTCTGCCGTTCTGACTTTATTTTTTGTATTTCGGGAAATTCAGGAAAGGCATAGAAATACGTACGATTATCAGTATCAGACGGCGGAAGAGCATTTTCTGGCAGGAAATTTTGCCGATGCCGTTTTGTATTACAAACAGTCTCTGGAATTTAAGCCAAAAGATCGAAAAGCAAGAGAGCGGCTGCTTGAAATTTACCTTGAGACAGAAGAAGATCAGGCCGCAGTTTTGGTATTGCAGGAATTTATTTCAGAAAACAAGAAAGATAAAAAATCGATTCAAAAACTGATTGATCTCTACGATAAAAATAAAGAATACAGTAAGATCCTTTCCTTGTGCGAAGAGGTAAAGAGCGTCGATACACTGGAAATGTTTGCGGATTATATGGTGGATCAGCCGAAGTTCAGCAATATTTCAGGGACTTATTCAACTCCGCTTACGATTGAGCTTTCATCTGCAAAAGGATATGATATTTTTTATACGACGGACGGGAAGGATCCTGTTTCGGACGGAACGCCTTATAAAGAAGGGATTGCTCTGGAAGAAGGGACAACGGTAATTAAGGCGGCTGCAAGAAACGAGAAGGGAATTTACAGTGAAGCGGTAGAGGCTGAGTATGTGATTCGTTATGAGCCGCCAAAGATGCCTTCCGTAACGCCGGCCGGAGGAGTCTATGCGGAACCGCAGATGATTACGATCCATGTCCCGTCAGGCTGCACAGCTTACTATACGTGGGACGGCAGCGAACCGACAAAAGGGTCGTTCCGTTATACGGGGCCGCTGGAAATGATGCCGGGAAACCAGGTTTTATCTGTTGCTCTGATTAATTCGATTGGCTTAAAAAGCAGTATTTACCGCGTGAACTATATTTATATGCCATAAAGGAAAACAATGAAGATTACAATATTGTGTGTGGGAAAGATCAAAGAGGATTTTTACCGGAAGGCGGTTATGGAATTTCAAAAACGTCTGAGCCGTTACTGTAAACTGGAAATCCTTGAAGTTTCGGATGAGAAAACGCCGGATTCTGCCAGCGATGTTTTAGAGGCGCAGATAAAAAAGAGAGAGGGAGAACGTCTGTTAAAGCATATCCGGGAGGACGCTTACGTCATAGCGCTGGCGATTGAAGGGAAGGAATTGGATTCCGTTCAGCTGGCCGGACATATAGAGCGTCTGGGACTTTCCGGAAGAAGCAGTATCGTATTTGTGATTGGAGGTTCGCTTGGCCTGTCAAAGGAAATTTTAAAACAGGCGGACGAGCTTCTGAGCTTTTCAAAAATGACATTTCCGCATCAGCTTATGCGGGTAATTCTTTTAGAACAGGTTTATCGGAGTTTCCGGGTGATAAAACATGAGCCTTATCACAAGTAAGGGCGACCAGTCATATGTCAGTTGCCGTAAGCCGAGGGCGGTCAGCACAGAGAGGAAACAGGGTATGTCCGGTATAATTCTTCCAATGCCTTGTGGAATGGTAAATCTGAGACGCAGAACTCTTTCAGACCCCAAGAGCCGTCAAAAGCCGGCTTTCGGGGTCTGTATCCTTTTATCTACTGAGGGTAAGATAACAGTGCGAAACAATTTGACGAATAAAAAGCTGTTCTTTGGATATTCAAATTATAAAAGTAATAAGTATTTTGAGGTAAAATGAATAAAATACAACAGGAAATTAAGTTTTTTCATGGCAAGTTAGAACCAATACTTGAAAAAGTTTTGGAACAATATAATAAGAAAAATACAAAGAAAACTTATAATACGCTTACTAAGCCCTGCAGAAAGCTAATTCAAAAATGTTCATACAAAAGTATTTCAGATACAAGTAGTTTGTGTTCTTTAGCATATTGGCTTTATATTTATGGAGATAAAGAACTTGCGTTGGAGATTTGTGAAATTACCCATGAAGTAGAGTTTTCATTTGAATTTATGGGTTGGAATAGTGGCATTCAAAATATTTATGGGCTTGAAATCCGTATAGCAAGGGAATTATTGGGCGAAAACCGCAGAAATAATATCCCGTTGAATTTATTAGAGTATTGTTTCTCAAAAAAGGTTAAAAAAGAACTTAGATACCCGCAGGTTTTAAGAGAAGATAAGATTGCTGACTGCAGCAGCCGTCTCCTAAATACGGAATTACTTTTGGCGCTTTACAATATGATTGGGCTTGGTGAAACAGGATTATTTACTGAAATTAATAGAAATTGGGAGAAAATTGAAGAAGCCATAAATATTTATATTGATTGTCTGAAAGAGGACTAAGTAATTTATCCTTGATATAAAGGAGTGGGGAACCTATGTGTCTGTGGAGCGTTGCCAGAATAGGCTGGTTATCCTGAAAGATTAAAAAGGAAAAAATGGCGGGAGACATGGAAACAAAGCAGACAAAATGGGAGGAATTAAGCATATCCAATGATTTCCTGTTTGGTAAGGTCATGCAGAATCCCAAGCTGTGCAAAGAGTTATTGCAGAGGATTCTCCCGG
>CAJUIS010000040.1 GCA_910586645.1 uncultured Lachnospiraceae bacterium
TTGCAGATTTTGTAATCATCTTGAATTGACAATAGAATTTGCTCATAACTTTCATCTATCAGCGGAAGTACGCCTGATAAGTCGGGAATTTGCTTTTGCTCCGTCATAAAAAGAAGCTGAAAAAGTTTTGGTTCATTAACAGAAAAAAGAATATACTGCGTACCTGCGCCCTTAAAAGGGTGTTCCTCTGCCAAACCTCTGTTGACATATTCTTTATACAAGGCTTTTGCAGATTCAATCATAGCCTGCTGAACTTCCTCCATATTTCTGAATACAGTAAAAATTGGTCTTGCCGAGCTGCCGAGGTATGTTCCCAATGCTCTGGAAGTCAACGCTTCGTATCCGTCTGTTTTGACAATGTGCAGCGCGGCTTCAATAATTTCCGCTTTCGTGAATTTTGCTTTTGGCGGCATATTCTGATCCCCCTTTTTTTAAACCATATGTTTTAAATCATGTGATTTATTATAATCAGAATTACTGAAAAGTCAATAGGCGGAAGCGTTTTTTTGCTGCCGCCTTCTTGTGCCTATGCAACGATGATTTTCTTTTCTGCAATCTCCTTCACATATGTTCGTGTGTTATTCATTTTCTGGCGCCGTATCTGGTTATCAGACTTTCTAGCCCTTGAATTTGCCTTTATAAGCAGTCAGGGAAAGGGTAAATTGTGTGAAATCATAAAAACGGATAAGGCGGACATATTGCGATAATCCTTTATTTTCAGGGCTTTTGGAGGATTTTGCCGATAACCTATGAGAGCGATAAACGCTCATAATTTTGTGGTTTTCAAATGGGAATTTAACTGTTCATAAGGTAACGGCCTTTTCCAATTTTGGTTACGATATTATTTTTTTCAAATTGATTTAAAATGCGCTGAAGCTGTCTTGGACTGCAATGAAGTCTGAAGGCGGTTTTTTCTATTCCAGATAAGATATGATTGTCGCATTTGAATTTCATATAATTGAGAATGCGTTCAGAAAGTGAAGATGGCGCTGCGTCAGTATTTGTTATCGAACGTATCTTATTTGCCAGTGTTGCAGACTCGGCAACAATATTATCGCTGCTTACTGCAAATAAATCCATTTCACTAAAGATGTAGTTCTTACCGCCGTTTGCAAGGCTGTAAGCGTTGCCGTCATCACGGACAAATGATATTGAAATATTTCCGCGTATTACTACTTGAAAATAGTTATAATTTGATACGCTTTCACCAGATTCACGTTATACACTGTTTTTTACTTCAATTACACCATTTATTATGGATTACTGATTGTCTGTTGCCAAAATGTTATAGCAAATCCTTGCAGATTGACAACCTATTTTTGAAATACTTTACAATAGAAATCCATTTTCGGGGCAATAGGTACAAAATGTCTCCTATTGTGTTTGGAATCTCTTGAAATAGAAGGTTTCCAGAGTACCTAAAGCGTAACATCTATAAAAATAAGGAAGACATTTTAAAAATGCGTTCCCCATTTTTATTACATAGCTATAGATATAGTGCCATATTTTCCTCTACGTTGAATTAAAGACTTTTTTTCAATTTCTTCTACTGGCATTTTTGCTGCTATCTCTGAAAGAATCTCTTCTAAACGTGAATTTATAGTAATATTCCTCTCTTTTTTCCTACGCAATATTCCTTGGCATCCTACCGGAGATATATAAATTGCCTCTGGAGCATCTGCGGATATAATATTCTGCAAAGATACAAAATTGCTATGCTCAGGAATTGCTGTACAGTTTAGAATCAAATTATCATTAAGTTTAATCTTTTCCTTTCTCAAATCATAGAATTCATTTTTATCTGGCAGTTCCAGTATTCGTTCGGACAACACTTTCTTATACTTCGCTATGTTAAATACATTATTATTGTGAATTAAGCGTTCTCCAATCCAACGAACAACAGGCACTGCCCATGAATTTCCAATAGCTTGATAACGATTAGTTCTTCTCGCTCCATGAATATTAGTATAGTTATCCGGAAATCCCATCATTCTTTCACATTCTAATGGTGATAAGCGTCGAATACGACCGTCTTGCACTACAAATAAGGAGCCATTGTATGCTGCTGCATTTCCATTCCATTTAGTTGCATATGCAGCATATAAGCAATCTGAATATTCCCGAAAAATCTCAAAATAATGTCCTTCTTTTTCGAAATTAAGTGCAAAAGATGGGTAAACTGCCAACTCACTTGTATGTTGTTCAAACAGTATATTTTCTGGTTTAAAATCTTTTCCTCCAGCTAACACATATAATCGCCGCCTCTGTTGCGGTAAACCAAAATACTTAGCATCCAAAACTCTCCATGCCACATTTCTTTTAGTTCCCCTAAGCAATCCCGCAGTTGGCCATCGTTTAAGTGTTAATACCTTATTCAAACCAGCAAGGGAGGAAATCAAACAACCGAAAGCATTTGTTTTATCTGTTAATACGCCTTCTACATTTTCCCAAAAAACAGTACATGGAGATAACCCATCTTGTTTCCTAACTATATCATTAGCTTCAATTATGTCAACAAACTTTAGAGTAAGATTTCCCCTTGCATCCTCAAGCCCTTTTTTTCCACCAGCTAATGAGAAAGCCTGACAAGGTGTACCTCCACATATTAAATCAGGTGAACATATTTTTTTTTCTAACAATAAATTTGGAATGCCATTCATATCACCTAAATTCTCAATGTTAGGAAATTTTTCCTTAAGCACTGAAGAAGGGAAAGTGGCTATTTCAGAAAACCATTGAAATGATAATCCTAAGGGTTTCCAAGCTACGGAAGCTGCTTCGATGCCAGAGCATATACTACCGACAGTTTTTATCATAATTTGCTCCCCTTTCGTAGTGTTTTATTACTGTATCTAATTAAAGTTCTTCACATGGCTTTTTTTTTGAAAGAAATTGGTTAAATTGTTTTTTCCACAACTCTAAATCATACCAGCAGCAACCAACGCATCCTTTTTCATCAGCTTTAGAAGCTCCTCGCCATTTCTCATCCCCATCATAAAACCATTTGATTCCAAAAAAATCGCCTCTAGTTCCTGTTGATACACATCTTTTACAATATCTCTCTTTTTGCAAATTTGTTTGATTTGTAAGTAACTGAAACTTATTCTTTATTTCTTCATCTGACATTGTTGTTTCATTGACAGTTTCTCCATTTACCCATCTTGATGAAGGAAATTTATGATCTATTATAAGTTCTGACGGCATTTGAGCCGAGTCAAAACAGGCATCTTTCAAAGGAAGCGCACTTTTTATCTTATTCTGCAAACTAACTGAAATCGTAAACCGTTTTTCATTATTCGTTGCATTTCGTTGCAATCGAATTAGCAAATCAAAATATTGCTTCCCACCGCATGTTGCACATTCTCTTTTAACAGTTGCTATGTAATATCCCATTTGCTTTAATGCCTTTATCCTCGCTGCTGGTTGTGGATTACTCTGAGGAACTGGTCCACATTTTCTACATTGCCATTTGGTCAAGCTTTCCATGCCATTTAGTGCATCAAACACCGCCTGTGTATCAAATGCCTGTCTATTTTCCCAAAATTGACGTTGCTCATTTTGCCAAACCTGATTTTTTCCCGGATCTAATTCCGCATAACATTGTAATGTCCAATTCTTTACATCAGCTAAGGTCAGAGGAATATCAGTCCCCTGATATTTTGATTTAATCGGAATTGCTCCATTCCATGTTTTTGCCGTATAACGGAACGTAACTCCTAAATAATAATCTTGCATTCCATGTATTTGGAATAATTCTCCCGTTTTTACATTAGGATTAATTCTCTTGTTTTCAAAGGGATATGCCATATAATCTTCTCTCCTCTGTATATATGCTGTTACATCTACATGATAACATATTCCCTGATAAAGTTCAATTTCTTATGCCCGTTTTCATAATATTTTGTTACTATACTATGTTTTAAATCAAAATAACCGTAATGAAGTATCTCTTGTTTATTCCATAAACAGCCATGAAGAAGGTAATATGATTAAAGGAACCCAGATAAGTATGGATTTGGAATAGGATGCAAAAACGTATGAATTATTAAATGGAAAACATGATAAAGTTTGTGTATTGGTGCATAATTATCCAGCAGGTGCTGTTTTTTCCATTGAGGACTATTCGGAATTGCAGTAAAAAATGGACGATTATTATTTCGTTTTATGATAAATGGAGTAATCCTTACACAGCTTATTGTTGAGATAGTTCTTACCGTAATTTGTTTGATAATGTATATGAGCAATCAGCCTAAGAAGGTTTTGAAAGCGTAATGTCTGTCTTGACAAACATACCAATAGTATGATAGTATAAATACATACTAAGAGTATGTTGAAAGGAGGGGATGGAAAACATGGCAAGAAATAAGCATCCGGAAGAAACCGTTCATTTAATATTGGATGTTGCTTTTCGGTTGTTCATAGAAAAGGGATATGAGAATACTTCCATTCAGGATATTATTGATAATTTGGGCGGTCTTAGCAAAGGAGCCATCTACCATCATTTTAAGTCAAAGGAAGAGCTTTTAATTGCTGTTACGGACAGGATGACGTCGGAATCTAACCAGATGCTTGCAGTAATTCGCGACCGATCTGATCTTACTGGAAAGGAGAAGTTAAAGACAATTTTCAGAGAATCCATCAACCGGCCGGTGCAGGACGATATTTTTACAGTAGCTCCGGATTTTCACAATAATCCGAAACTTCTTTTCAGCCTTTTGCATGATACCATAGAGAATGCGGCGCCAAATTATATTTTGCCGATTATTCAGCAGGGTATTTCAGACGGTTCTATCAAAACGGATTATCCCAAGCAATTGGCGGAACTGATTTTACTCGCGGCAAATGTCTGGATGAATCCTATGATATTTGACAGTTCTGAGGAAGAGTCTTACTGTAAGTTTATGGTATTCAGACAGATGATGCAGGGCTTTGGCCTGGATATTGCAGATAGCGAAATGTTAGAGAGACTGCAGGAGCTGGCGTCTATTTATCAAAAGAATAAACAGTAGAAAACGCAATTTGAGAGTATTTCGCGAGTGCATTTCTGCCCTGTAAAATGGGCAGATATATTTTAAAATGATACATACCGGCGTGCGGTACTAAAAATATGATACAGGATTTTGAAGGCAAACGAAACAGAAAAAATGGAGGGTTAAAGAATGAATCAAAAATTATTTTCAAAGGATTTTACATTAGTTGTCATCGGACAGATTATTTCTTTGTTTGGCAATGCGGCAGTAAGGTTTGCATTGCCGCTGTATTTATTAAATTTGACAGGCTCATCCGCGCTTTACGGAACCGTTACAGCCTGCGCTTTTATTCCTGCTATTTTGCTGTCGCCTGTTGGCGGCATTGTCGCAGACAGGGTAAATAAAAGAAATATTATGGTAATTCTGGATTTTTTTACGGCGGCGGTTATTTTAGCCTTTTCCCTGCTTATGAATGAAGTGAATCTTATCCTTCTTCTGACGGTTACGCTGATGCTTCTGTACGGCATTGCGGGCGCATATCAGCCATCCGTGCAGGCAAGTATCCCTGCGCTTACCAGTCAGGATAATTTTATGGCGGCAAATTCCATTATCAATATAATCAGTTCATTTGCGTCTCTGGCAGGCCCTGTGCTTGGAGGGATTTTATACAGCGCATATGGATTAAAGCCGGTATTGCGGGTTTGCGCGGCGTGTTTTATTCTGTCGGCAGTTATGGAAATTTTTATTCAAATACCGTTCCAAAAACAAGCTTCAGACGGCGGCGTTTTGAAGACGGCCGGAGCTGATTTTGCGGAGAGCATCCGTTTTATCCGAAAAGAGAAGCCTGTGATTGGAAAAGCTGTTCTTGTAATCTGCGGAATTAATTTGTTCCTTGCCGCAATGATTGTTGTGGCAGTTCCATATCTGGTAACGGAGGCATTGAATTTAGAAGCTTCCCAGGCAAACAGGCTGTATGGCTTTGCAGAGGGGGCATTGGCTGCGGGCGGATTGGCAGGCGGTATCGGAGCAGGCGTTTTTGCAAACAAACTGACAATTCATAAATCGGGCAATCTTGTAATCGCTTGCGCAGTGTGCGTGTTTCCTATTGGCGTTTCATTGGCGCTGGTTTCATCCGCAATGATAAATTATACTGTTATAACGGTATGCTGCTTTGCCATTATGGTATGTTCAACGCTTTTTACTGTGCAGATGATGTCCTTTATCCAGGCAGAGACTCCGCAGAACTTAATTGGAAAGGTGATTGCAGTCATTCTTACCGTTTCCATGTGCGCGCAGCCACTGGGCAATGCATTCTATGGCGTCCTGTTTGAAATTTGCAAAGGATGTGAATATGCTGTTGTTTTATTTTCGGGCGTTGTATCGCTTATGATTGCCATTG
Source organism: uncultured Lachnospiraceae bacterium (assembly GCA_910586645.1). Taxonomy (GTDB): domain Bacteria; phylum Bacillota; class Clostridia; order Lachnospirales; family Lachnospiraceae; genus Roseburia_B. The sequence continues at coordinate 6,370 of CAJUIS010000040.1, forward strand.
GAGCGGGAAATATTTTTAAAAGATTTTCATCGGAATAAAGTGAAAAAAGCAGCGGCTTTATGAAAGAATGTCATCTGGCGGAGAAATCCTTTTGAAAATTCAAAGCTTTTCGGAGAATTGCCGCCAGATGCAGCAGTCTGTCAGTTCCATAGTTTGGTTTCATCCGCATTGCGTTTGAGGAAAAAGGGACTTTTCCTGTTTAGCGGATTTTTGACCTTTCGGTAGCAGAGAACGTGAAAATTTAAATGTTACTTTGATTCAAAATAAGCGTCGATGCCGTCTGCAATGCCGCCTGCAATTTTGTATTGGTAATCGGAAGAAGCCATGGCGGAGTCTTCAGCGGGATTTGTCATATAGCCCATTTCCACAATGGTGACGGGCGTCTGGCACCAGTTGATTCCGGTCATGGTATCGGTTTCCCAGACATACTGTCTGGCGCAGCCGGCTGCGGCGCAAAGCGCGTCTAAGACGCTTACGGAAAGCCGTTTGCTTTCTGCATAAAGAGAAGCGTTATAGGGATTTCCGGAAGTCTGGCAGATTGTCATGGCTCCGTTTGTGGAGCTGTTTTCCGAACCGTTGGCATGGACGCGGATAAATGCGTCCGCGTTGGCCTGGTTCGCTATTTCTGCGCGCTCCGCGTTGCTGATGTTTACGTCGCTGGATTCCCGGATCATAAGGACTTCATAACCGCGGCTTTCAAGCTCGTCGCGCAGTTTTAAGGAAACCTGCAGTGTGAGTTCATATTCGGCCAGACCGGAAGAGACGCCGCTTGTGCCGCTGGCGACTTTTGCTTTTTTCTCTGAGGCGCCTGGGCCTACGGGTTCCGTTTCACTGTTTCCTTTTGCCTGGTGCCCGGCGTCTATTGCAATAAGAAAGCCTGTTGTTTCGCCAGGTTTGGGAGCTTCTTTTACGTAATCGCTTTTGACGTAGTAAAAAGAGCTTTCTATCAGGACTTTTGTCCAGCCGTCTGATTCTGAGACTTTGTCCAGAGGGGTTCTTCGGCCTGCAGTTTGATATATTCCGGCGTCTAAGCTTGGGGCTGTGCGGATGTTTACGGTATCGGTGGTGACGATTTTTGTGACGGGAATGCTTTCAGGATTTTCGGCGGGCTGCGCTTCCTCTTTGGAAAGCTCCGGTTCTTTGACCTGTGTGGTTTCTGTTTCCTGAAAAACGGTTTGGGTGTCGGGTTCGATCCTGCCTGTTATCTGTTCCGAAGCGGATGTGTCCGTTTCGGACGGCGCAGGTTCTTTTTTTTCTTCCTGCGGCGCAGGTTTGCCGCAGCCGTACAGGCAGAAAATAAGAAGAATGAGGATTATCCTGCAAATGTTTTGTTTTTTTTCAGTGAATTTCATCTTTTGACCTCTTTTCGGAATGCATAAGAAATGCAGTTTTATATATTTTCATTTTATCATACGAAAATGGGTTCCGCAAGCGCGCCGGCTTCTGCTTCTGTCAGTGCAGCAGGGATTGAAGAAGCATAATATGATATTCTTCGTCTTTTATAATTCTTGTCAGAACGGCATTGACGCAGTCGTCTTTTATTACTTTTATGTGTGCCTGATACTGCCTGATTGCGGCCCGTTCCGCTTCGATGTCGGCTTTTAACATTTGTGAGGCGCATTCCGGAAGGGACAGAAATTCCGGCGTCCACATCTGGCGTTTTCCGTTTGGAAGGACTGCAAAGAAATGGACGCTGCCTCCAAGCAGGACGATGAGTTCGGCTAATTTCTGCAGATGCATCATTTCCGCCATTGCAATTCCAAGAAGAGTTTTGGCAAGCGGGCAATTTTCGCAGGACAGACGGTTTTCGTTGTTAATATACTGTGTGATGGCGGACATTTCAGATACAGAACCGCAATAGTCGACGCCAAGCAGGTTCGCGTACGCCGGATTTTTGGCCCGGACCTGAATGTCCGGATAAGGCAGATCCATTATAATCGGCCGGATGCCGGAAAAGCTGCAGTTGTTTTTGATAACAGGCTCCTGTTTTTCTGTAGATTCCATAGGTCAGCGCTCCTTGAACGATTGTTATAGGTTATCATATGCAAAATGGATTTCTGTGGTTCAGAGGGTTGTAAATGGCAGGATGAGTATGTTAGAATGTAGGGCGTGCAGAATGTGAAACAAGACGAGTTTTTTTCTGCAGTAGAAACAAAAGATATGAGGGAGGCTTTATGAGCTACGCAGACAGGGTATTTGTGGAAATGTGCAGGGATATTTTGGAAAACGGAACGAATACGGAAGGCGAGAAGGTGCGTCCGAAATGGGAGGACGGCGCGAGTGCGTATACAATTAAGAAATTCGGAGTGGTGAACCGCTATGATTTGTCCAAAGAATTTCCGGCTCTGACGCTGCGCCGGACGGCGATAAAAAGCTGCACAGATGAACTGCTTTGGATTTGGCAGAGAAAATCCAGCAATATCCAAGATTTAAACAGCGGCATCTGGGACGAATGGGCGGATGAGACGGGGTCGATCGGAAAAGCCTACGGTTATCAGATGGGAGTAAAGCACCGGTATAAAGAAGGGGAAATGGATCAGGTTGACAGGGTGATTTTTGATTTAAAGAACAATCCCTACAGCCGCAGAATAATGACAAACCTTTATGTACATTCGGATTTGCATGAAATGCGCCTGTATCCATGCGCGTACAGTATGACGTTTAATGTGACGCAGAAAAAGGAAGAGGGCCGCCTGACGTTAAACGCCGTTTTAAACCAGCGTTCGCAGGATGTTCTGACAGCGAATAACTGGAATGTATGCCAGTATGCTGTGCTTATGCATATGCTGGCGCAGGTTTGCGGCATGAAGGCGGGAGAACTGGTGCACGTCATTGCAGACGCGCATATTTATGACAGGCATGTGCCTCTGATTGAAGAATTGATTAAAAGAGAGCAGCATCCCGCGCCAAAATTCTGGATAAATCCCGAAATCAGGGACTTTTACCAGTTTACGGCAGACGATATCCGTCTGGATGATTATAAAACGGGACCGCAGATAAGGCATATTCCGGTTGCGGTATAAAGGAGGAAAGCAGATGAATCTGATTTTATCGGCAGACAGAAACTGGGCAATTGGGAAAGATAATAAACTGCTGGTGCAAATTCCGGCGGATATGAAGTTTTTCCGGGAGGTTACGACGGGAAAGGCGGTCGTCATGGGCAGGAAGACGCTTGAGAGCCTTCCAAACGGCCTTCCTCTGAAAAACAGGACGAATATTGTGCTGACTGCGAACCCGGATTACAGGGTGAAGGGTGCTGTCATTGTGCATTCAAAAGAGGAGCTTGAAGAAGAGCTGAAAAAATATGAGAGCGAAGATATTTATGTGATTGGCGGCGGGAGCGTTTACCGGATGCTTTTAGGGGAATGCGATACGGCGTATGTGACGAAGATTGATTATATATATGAGGCGGACACTTACTTTCCGAATCTGGATGAAGATCCGGAATGGGAAATTGCAGCGGACAGCGAAGAGCAGACGTATTTTGATTTGGAATACCGTTTTTTAAAATATAAGAGAAAATGCTAAAAAAATCTTCTTTGCCATTCGGCGGCAGCGGAGGAGGATGAAATGACAGGGAGGCAGAAGGCGTAAATGGATATAACAGGAAGAAAATTATTTGTAAGAGCCTTACTGGAAGAAGGCGTTGATACGATATTCGGTTATCCGGGCGGTATGGTGACGGACATAATGGATGAATTGTACAAACAGGAGGATATCCGGCTTGTTCTGCCGCGCCATGAGCAGGCGTTGGTGCATGAAGCGGAGGGATATGCAAAATCGACCGGAAAAACAGGCGTCTGTCTTGTGACAAGCGGGCCGGGAGCGACGAATACGATTACAGGGCTTGCGGACGCGCATTATGATAATATTCCTTTGGTATGTTTTACCGGGCAGGTGCCTTTGAATTTAATCGGGAACGATGCGTTTCAGGAAGTGGATATTGTAGGAATGACAAGAAGCATCACAAAGTACGGGGTGACGGTCCGGGACAGAAAAGATTTAGGCAGGGTGATAAAAATGGCGTTTCACATTGCAAGAACCGGAAAACCGGGTCCTGTGCTTGTGGATTTGCCGAAAGACATTCAGACCCAGACGGGAGACGGCAGATACCCGGAGACAATCAGCATCCGCGGATATAAGCCAAACGAAGGCGTTCATGTGGGACAGTTGAAAAAAGCGTATAAACTTTTGAAAGCGGCGCATAAGCCTCTGATTTTAGCGGGCGGCGGGATTCTTCTTGGCGGGGCGCAGGAGGAGCTGAGAAAATTTGCAGAAACGATGAGGGCGCCTGTTGTGACTACGGTTATGGGAAAAGGAGCCCTTCCGTCCGATCATCCTTATTATATTGGGAACAGTGGAATGCATGGCAGATATGCCGCAAATATCGCAGTCAGTGAATGCGACGTCCTTTTTTCCATCGGCACCCGCTTTAACGACAGGATTACGGGGGATTTGAATGAGTTTGCTCCAAAGGCAAAGATTGTTCATATTGATATAGATACGGCGGCCATTTCCAGAAACGTAGTCGTTGACGTGCCGATTGTAGCGGATGCAAAGCTTGCGCTTGAAAAGTTAAATGAATGGGCGGAGCCGAAAAATACGAAGGCATGGCTGCAGGAGATCCGTGCGTGGGATGCTGAAAACCCGCTGGAAATGCGGAGGGACAAAGGCATGACGCCGCAGATGATTATGGAGGCTGTCAACCGGGAGTTTGATTCCTGTATTATTACGACGGATGTTGGGCAGCATCAGATGTGGGCGACGCAGTATCTGGAATTTGGCGGGGAAAAGCAGTTTATCACATCCGGCGGCCTGGGGACGATGGGCTTTGGATTTCCTGCCGCAGTCGGCGCAAAAATCGGAAATCCGGATAAGCAGGTGATTTGTATCACAGGAGACGGCGGGTTCCAGATGAATATGCAGGAAATGGCCACGGCGGTCACGGAAGGCGCGCCTGTGATGATCTGTCTTTTAAATAATCAGTACCTTGGGATGGTGCGCCAGATGCAGCAGCTTTTTTACGGAAAACGTTACGAAGCGACCTGCCTGCGCCGCAGGATTACGTGTCCGGAAAATTGTAAAGGGAAAAACGGGGAATGTCCGCCGTATCTTCCGGATTTTATGCAGTTTGCAAAAGCTTATGGCGCGCATGGCATTCGTGTGGAGCGGGAAGAAGACATAGCGGCGGCTTTGAAAGAGGCGCGGGCGTATACGGATGCGCCGACAGTGATAGAGTTTATCATTTCCAGCGATGAACTTGTGCTTCCCATGGTACAGGGAGGCAACCCCATGAGCAAGATGATACTGAAGTAGGAGGGGACAGATATGAAAAACAGATGGATTGCGCTTTATGTAGAAAACCAGGTGGGCGTACTGGCGAAAGTTTCCGGATTGTTTTCCGGAAAATCCTATAATCTGCAGAGTCTTACAGTCGGAACGACAGAAGATGAGACAGTTTCCCGGATGACGATTTGCGTAGCAAGTGACGACATTACGTTTGAACAGATCAAAAAGCAGTTAAACCGTATGGTGGAAGTGATTAAGGTGATTGACCTGACGAATGTGCCGCTGCATATGAAAGAGATTTTGTTTGCAAAGGCGCTGAACTGTTCAACGGCGGACAAGGAGGAACTGTTTCAGATTGCACAGGTTTTTCAGGTTGAGGTGGCGGATATCGGAAAAGACAGCGTGCTTTTGGAATGCAAGCTGACAGAGCGGCGGAATAATGAACTGATCGCGCTGCTTCGAAGCAAGTTTAAGAATATTGAAGTGGTCAGAGGCGGAGCGGTAGCGATTGAGTCTATCAGCACGTCCTGCAGATAGAAATAAAAATGACGGGAATCCTCTTTGGAACCCGTCATTTTTTGCGGCTTTTTTGAATCAGCGCGCCAATATTTTCAGGATTTCTCCGACATACATAGTATGAAAGTCCCCTTCTTTGTAATGCCGGGCTGAAATATTTTCGTCAAGAAACGAGTCCGGCGTTAATTTGGAAGCGGACAGCATCCGGCAGGTGATAACAAGGTTGCCCTCGTCAATAAAAGGAATGTCATCCGCATAATTCATGTTCAGGTGGGTCATTTTCATTTTGTCTTCCCGAGAGCCGGAAACGCTTCCCAGATACATAAGGATGGAACGGTTAAAATCTTTCTGGAAGAAGGTCAGCGAAAACGTGCCGTTGGCATCCATGAGTTTTTTTGTATAACGGGAATCACGGACAAAGACGAAGCAGACATTTTTATTCCAGAGAACTCCGAATCCGCCCCAGCTAATTGTCATGGAGTTCGTTTTTTTTCTGTTTCCCGCAGTCAGAACCGCCCAGTCTTTGCCAAGCATTGTAAAGGGATTGCTTTCAAACACTTCAATCGGACAAGGTTGGAATGTATGCATTCTATTACCTCCAAACAGTAATATTTTTTCTTATTTTACAATAATCAGGAAAATTTTGCAAGATTTACAAAAAACACAGTATATTGTGAGACGAATATGATGCAGAGTGATTTTCCGGATCCCGCGGCGGCAGCCTTGACGAAAAAGGGAAAAGATGTGATAATAATAAACAGGAAAAGCGATTAGATTACAGGGGGGATTTTTGTGAAAAGGCAAAAGAAAACGTTTATTTTTATCTGTATGATTTTTTGTTTTGGTCTGCTGTTTCATCAGCCGGTGAAAGCGGCTCAGATGGAACTGCTGCCTGAGCAGTCCGGCTTATTGATGGAAGAGGAATCGCAAAGTTTTCCTTTTTATGTGCCGGTTAAGGCAAATGTTACAATTGCGTTTGTCGGACTGAATGATGACGACGACGGAACATACGGATGTTATATTTTGGGCATCAGGGATATTCGGAACGAGTATGTTTTTACCCAAAGGGGAGAAATAGAATACGACAATAAAAAGATTACTACAATTCTTGAACCGGGGGCATATTCGCTGGATTTGCTGTGTGACGATCTGGATTTTGAATATGTTTTTTCTATCAGGGCAACGCCGTTTTCTCAGATTGCCACAGAGTCGCTGAAAATGAATAAGACGAGCGTGTCTTTGGAAAAAGGCAAAGCGTGCCAGCTTAAGGCATCCTGTAAGCCGTACTATGCAACGGACAGCGAGTCATGGAAAAGTTCAAGACCAAAAGTCGCTTCCGTAAACAGAGAGGGAAAAGTGACGGCGAAATCCCTGGGACAGACTGTAATTACGGTAAAAAAAGGAGGACTGACCGCTTCCTGTACAGTGACGGTAAACAGTACGTATATAGAAGCGAATAAGGGGCAGACAAAAGATTTGACAGCTTTATTAAAGAATGTAAAGGGTTATAAGAAGGCGTCTTTTTCTTCCGGCGCAAAATCGATCGCAAATATAAGTTCCGGTAGAAAACTGAAATGTTTCAAACATGGACAGACAAAATTAACAGTCAGGATTTCAGGAAAGAAATACATGATTAAGGTATATGTATATGATCATGCGGTGTTAGAACAAAAGGCAAAATCCAAGCTGAGAAGCCTGCTGCGAGTTCCGGGCTCTCTGATTATCAATAAAATTACCGGAAGCGGCAATTTTATTTCCATTGATTACAGCGCAATGAACGGGTATGGCGGTTACAGCAGGGGAAGGTTTACCGCATGGTATGAAAAGGGCAGGATGGTTTATATTGCGAGATAAAAAATAGCGGCATAACCGCTTCGGCTAAGGCGGCACAGCTCTGGTTACCGGGGCTGTGCTGTTTTTTGTGTGCGCTCAGTATGGGCGCAATCTAATGGGTGAACAGCTTTTCATAGTCCCTTGCTTTTGGCCAGATATGTGGTGATGCTTCTTTGCTTATTTTTGTTTTATGGTAGTTCAAATATAACAAAAAGAGAGCGTATCATTACTTTTTAATTATTCAGTTGTAACACATGTATTGTAATCCGATACTAATAATTATTATTGTAAGATATGGTTGAATTTGTTTTGCAAAAGGAATATAATAAGATTGTATTTAGAGGTATATTATGGATTATTTAACTTCTGAAGAAATTGCACAAAAATGAGATATATCAACACGTCGCGTAACTATTCTTTGTAAAGACGAAAGAATTAGTCGGGGGAGTTCAAAAGAGCGGTATATGGCTGATACCTGATACTGCAAAAAAGCCGGAAATTTTCTTGGTGAGGGGAAAACGTTTGTTATATATTTAGATAATAAAATTCGGGAATTTCAATTGTTGACAAATCATCTAAATGAGCTCATTTATAGTTCATGCCGCATTAGGGGGATATTAGCGCAGCAAGGAAGTGTTACTATAAGCAGAGAGAAAAATGTTTTAAATATGCAGATAACTATTGCAAATAATATGAAGCAAGAATGGAATATTGATTTTTGCAAAGTCAGTGAACTTTTAGATAAATATGATTTGTTGCCATATATTGACACTTGTTATGAAACATATAATTCTATGGGAATAAATGAAATCCTGCAGGATTTGGAATCATATATGGACGCGATTAAAGGGGCGGTCTGACGATAAAACATTTGTTCTATGGGACAACATATAAAATTAACGAGAT
>CAJUIS010000041.1 GCA_910586645.1 uncultured Lachnospiraceae bacterium
AAGAAAGAAGGTTTCCACTATGAATAAACCTGTCATTAAGATTGAAAATCTTGTAAAACGTTATAAAGATTTAATTGCTCTGGATCATTTCAGCATTGAAATTAAGGAAGGAGAAATTTTCGGACTTTTGGGTCCAAATGGTTCCGGAAAAACGACGGCGATTAACTGTATGCTTTCTCTGCTTTCTTTTGACAAGGGAATAATTGAAATTTTTGGAAAAAAAATGAGTCCTGACAGTTATGATTTAAAACGTCAGATTGGCATTGTTATGCAGAATGTAGCCGTTTTTGATACGCTGACTGTCTATGAAAATATTGATTATTTTTGTGGATTATATGTGAAAGATAAAACCCTCCGCAAAGAATATGTGGAGGAAGCGATTTCATTTGTGGAGCTTCAACAGTTCCGCAAGTTTTATCCAAAAAAACTTTCCGGCGGGCTTTTGCGCCGGCTGAATATCGCCTGCGGCATCGCTCATAAACCCAAACTTATTATTTTGGATGAACCTACTGTGGCCGTAGATCCGCAAAGCCGCAATAAAATATTGGAAGGAATTGTGGAATTAAATAAAAAGGGAGCCACAATTATTTATACGTCTCATTACATGGAAGAAGTTGAGCAAATCTGTACGAGAATCGCCATTATGGACAGCGGAAAAAATATAGCGGTCGGAACTTCTGATGAACTGAAAAGGCTGATTAAAAAGAGTGAAAAAATTATGGTTGAGATTTCCAGCCTTTCAGAAGAGGACATTAGAAATATACGAGAACTTCCTCATGTTTATGATGTGGATTATACGAATTACCAGCTCAATATACAATGTTCCGGAGGCAGGCATAATCTTGTGCATATTCTGGAATATCTGCAGCAGCATACAATTTCTTTTGGCAGAGTGTATTCCGAGCTTCCGACGTTAAATGATGTTTTTCTGGAAATCACCGGAAAGGAACTTAGGGATCATGCATAACGGGAGGGTGTAATTATGTTTTTACATGAATTTAAATATGAACTGAAAAGAGTGCTGCGGCAGAAAGAAGAATTGTTTTGGGTGCTTTTATTTCCGATTATTCTGGGAACAATGTTTCATTTTGCTCTCGGAAATTTAAACAATACGACGGAAAATTTTTATACAATCCCGGCTGCAGTATGTGTGGAAAAGAGACTGGAGGATCAGACATTTGAATATGTTCTGGAATCTTTAAGCAAAGGAGAAGATCCTCTTTTGGAACTGACATATACCGATTGGGATGATGCGGTCAGTCTTCTTGAAAAAAATACGGTACGGGGTATTTTTCAAGTTGGAACAGACGTAACTTTAAATTGTGTGCCTTCTGACAGCGGAAACGCAACGCTTGCGATAGAACAGAGTATTTTGGAAGCGGTTTTACGGGAATATAAGACGAATTTTACTGCCGTTAAGGAAATTGCCATAAAAAATCCTGAAAAAATTTCAGAGATTTTGGATTTGGCTGGGGAAGATGTATTTTATGGAAAAGAACTCTCGCTTACGCCCGGAAATATGGATAATACCGTACAGTACTATTTTAATTTAATCGCAATGGCCTGTCTGTTTACGTCGTTTGCAGGTTCTTATATTGCAATGCACCATCAGGCGAATCTTACTTTTCTTGGAGCCAGAAAATGCGTTTCTCCAAACAGTAAGTTTTTATCTGTTTTCGCACAGTTTTCCGCCTGTCTGGCGTCGCAGTTTTTTTGTATGATTCTCAATATTTTGTATCTGTTTTTTGTAATAAAAATTGATTTTGGAACGTCTCTTCCGTTGATTTTAATTACTTCTTTTTTTGGATGTGTGATGGGAATAAGTTTTGGTTTTTTTGTCGGAAGCATCGGGCGCATTGGAGAGACATTTAAAAATGGAATTATGGTTTCTATTTCTTTGCTTTGCTGTTTTTTAAGCGGTTTGATGATTGGAAATATGCGTTCCCTTATAGAATCCGCCTGTCCTTTTATCAATGATATCAATCCTGCCGTTTTAATTTCTGACAGTTTTTTGACGTTGAATATTTATGGAGTAACAGAAAGATATGGTGTAAACCTCTTCAAACTTCTTTTTATTGCCGTAGTTTTTACTGTTACAGGCTGTTTTATCATAAGGAGGAAAACGTATGCAAGTCTTTAAAGTGTTTTTAAAAACAGCAAAAAAGTTTTTACCGATGAATCTTATGTTTTTTGTAATTTTCTGTGCGATTGCAATAGCGTCTTCCAATTATAATACGGATCCCGATCAGTCTGCTTTTCAGGTTGTATCAATGGATGTGGGAATTGTCGACAAAGACAATTCCAAAACATCTTTGGAACTGAGAAATTATCTTGAGACGATGCACCATATGATTTCTTTGAATTATGAGAAAGAGACGCTGCTGGACGGTTTGTTTTACCGTACGCTGGATTATGTTCTGATCCTTCCGGAAGGTTTTGAAAAACGTCTGTTAAATCAAGAAGAAGAGCTTTTTGAAACAGTCCAGATTCCGGGAATTTACAGCAGTGCATTTGTAGATGAGCAGGTTAATTCTTATATCAGGACGCTGAAACTTTATCTTAGCGGAGGTTTTTCTCTGGATGAAACGCTTCTTCATACAAAAGAATCTCTTAATTCTTCCTCTAATCAGGTAAATATTCTGGAATTAAAGGAAGATAACAAAAATTCTGATTCGATGACTTCCATTTACTTTTTCTATCAGTTTTTGGCCTATGTAATTTTAAGTATGATTTTATGCGGATTAACGCCGATTTTAATAATTTTTTGGGAAGAAAATCTCGCAAAAAGGATTTCCTGTTCGTCAACAAGCCTGTTGAGGCGAAATTTTGAAATTGCTCTTGGAAGCATTGTTTACTGTCTTTTTATCTGGCTTTTATTTATTTTTACTTCAAGGATATTTTATGGTTCGGAAGTGTTTGCCGGACAGGGACTCTTATGGATAGCAAACAGTTTCCTTTTGGTTCCTGTTGGGATTTCAATTTCTCTTATTATTGGATGTTTTGCTCCAACAGGAAGCGGCATCAATGCTTTAAATAATATTATTACGCTTGGTATGAGTTTTTTATGCGGCGTTTTTGTTCCTCATCAGCAATTGGGAGAGAGTGTTCTTTCAGTTTCTAAATATTTTCCAATCTACTGGTATATTAAAAATAATGATTTGGTTTTGAATTATGGAAAAGAATCATTTGAAATGAAGGAATACTGGAATAATTTCGGAATACAGATTCTTTATGGAGCCGCAATTTTTGCCGTGGCTCTGGCTGTATCAAAATTTAAAAGTTCCAGGCAGAAATCATAATTATTTATAAATTATCCTCATAGAATTGACATAGAAGCTGTTAAGTGATAGTATTGAATAAAATAGAACGTAGTAATCAATACTATGTTATACGGCATTCATATAAAAAGGAGGATAACTTATGCGAATTACGATTCGGGAGCCTGGAAGTGCAATTACACATTACATTGGTATGCTTTTGTCGTTGGCTGCGGCTGCGCCTCTTTTGATTAAAGCAGAAGTCAGTAAGATTCCATCAGCTTTGACGGCAATGGGGATTTTTATTCTCGCAATGATTTTATTATATGCGGCTTCAAGTATTTATCATGCGCTGAATGTAAAAGACAGCATTTTGAAAATATTCCGTAAACTGGATCACATGATGATTTTTGTATTAATTGCAGGAACGTATACGCCTGTATGTATGCTGGTAATCGGAGGGAAAAGCGGTATGTTTCTGCTTGCGTTAGTTTGGGGAATTGCGGCTTTTGGAATGCTCTTAAAAGCATTCTGGATTAATTGTCCAAAATGGTTTTCTTCTATTATATATATTGCAATGGGCTGGGTATGCATTCTTGTATTTCCTTCTTTAATGGAAAAGCTTTCTGCAGCAGGGTTTTTATGGCTTTTGACAGGAGGAATTTTGTATACGGCGGGCGGCGTGGTATATGCTTTAAAACTGAAAGGCTTTAATGGAACGCACAAGTATTTTGGAAGCCATGAAATTTTTCATCTGTTTGTAATGGCCGGAAGTTTTTGTCATTTTATCGTTATGTATTGCTATATTGTTTAAAATGTCCTCAGCGGATAAGGCAATTGTTCCTTATTTGCTGAGGCATTTCTTTCTTTTTTATTTTGTGAAAAGGAAGTCCATGTGGACAAAGAAACGAACCTGGTTTCATACTTGAAAAAAAGAAAAATAAAATGCTTGACAACATAAATAGAGTGTGCTACTATCTGTTTGTAACAAATCTGTAACAAATGTAATATTTCTGAATAAAAATGTGAATAAATGGTAATAAACAAATCACATTTCAACAGAAAAGTACACTTGGAGGTTGAATGATGAAACTAAACAAAAAAGTGATTGAAAGCATGACTGTTACATCGGCAATGCTGGTTATGACGACAATCACTGCATTTGGCGGTTCCACAGAAGACAGCACAAGCGATAAGACAGAAAGTATTGCATTGAGCAAAAATGGAATTGCAGGGATTATTTCCGAACTGCACGATGCCGGAAACGGTATACTCAGTGAAAACGCTATGATGACAGCAAGTATCGAAAGAATACAGAAAGACATCGTTGCAAAAAGCGCTGTACCGCCTGTAAATGAGGAAGAGCTTTCAGACGGAACGGCAGGGCTGGAATTGGAAGAGATTGCGGCGGAGGCTGTTGCGCAGGGTATGCAGGCAGATGAAGCAGAAGTGGAAATCCCGGAAGAAACAGTTTCAGCGGCTGATTTGGAAAATGCGGAAGAAGTTCTGGCAGAAGTTCCTGAACAGTCAGCGGAAGCAGGGGAATGGGCGAATCTGGTTATGGCAAATGTGGAAGAAGATATGAATATCCGCACGGCCCCGGATGAGAATTCCGAACTGGCAGGCAAATTTTACCGTGGAGATGTAGCGGAAGTTGTTTCCGTAGAAGGAGAATGGACGCAGATTTCTTCCGGAAATGTAAACGGATATGTAAAAAACGATTATCTGGTTTACGGAATGGAAGCAAATGAGCTTGCCAATGAAGTATGCAGCATATATGCAACGGTAAATACAGACGGACTCAGATTGAGAAGCGAGCCGCATGAAGAAGCCGGAATTATTACAACGGCAAATACCGGAGATAAACTGAAGGTTGATAAAGCAACAGAAGCAGAGGACGGATGGGTAGCAGTTCATACGTCGGATGCGACGGCATATGTAAGCGCAGATTATGTCGGCGTTGAGTTAAATCTTGGAACGCCGTTAAACAGTGAAGAGGTGGCGGCAAAGGAAGCAAAAGAGGCTGAGGAGAAAGCAGCCGAATCTGCCAATAAGCCGGCGGCGTCAGCGAATGCAGACGAAGTGACTTTACTTGGCGCACTGATTCAGTGTGAAGCAGGCGGCGGTTCTTATGAAGGAATGGTTGCCGTAGGTTCTGTTGTTATGAACCGTGTAAGGAGCGGAGCTTATCCGAATTCCATTTCCGGTGTGGTTTATCAGAGCGGACAGTTTCCGCCGGCTCTGAACGGAAGCGTAGCGGGCGTTATGGCAGGCGGAGTAAGAAGCGCTTGTCTGCAGGCGGCGCGGGAAGCAATCGGCGGCGCGGATCGCACCAACGGGGCTTTATCTTTCCGAAGCGCGGCGTCCGGATATGCAGGAACGGTAATTGGAGCGAATGTATTTTTCTAGTTGTAATCTGAAATAAATTATAGTAGTATGTTAGATAGAAGTATCTGACATACTGCTTTTTATTTATACGTAAATTTTGTTTATAAGGAGGGATTGATATGGGACTTATCATAGTTTTATCGGTCTTAGCCGCGGTCGTTCTTCTGACTGCAGCAAGCTGTATAAAAGTTGTACGGCAGGCGCATGCGGCCGTAGTGGAATGTCTGGGAGCGTACCGGGCGACATGGGGCGTGGGAATTCATTTTAAAAGGCCCTTTGTAGATCGTGTTGCAAGACGGATCAATTTAAAAGAACAGGTTGTGGATTTTCCGCCGCAGCCGGTGATTACAAAAGATAACGTAACGATGCAGATCGATACGGTTGTATTTTTCCAGATTACAGATCCAAAGCTGTTTGCCTATGGAGTTGAAAATCCGATTATGGCAATCGAAAATCTGACCGCGACGACGCTTCGGAATATTATTGGCGATCTGGAGCTGGATGAAACGTTGACTTCCCGTGAAACGATTAACACGAAGATGCGGGCGTCTTTGGATGTGGCGACAGATCCATGGGGCATAAAGGTCAATCGTGTGGAGCTTAAAAATATTATTCCTCCGGCTGCAATTCAGGACGCCATGGAAAAGCAAATGAAAGCGGAGCGCGAGCGGCGCGAAGTGATTCTGAAAGCGGAAGGAGAAAAGAAGTCTGCGATTCTTGTAGCGGAAGGAAAGAAAGAATCCGCGATTTTAGATGCAGAGGCGGAAAAGCAGGCGGCTATTTTGCGCGCAGAAGCAAAAAAAGAAGCGACTGTACGGGAAGCGGAAGGCCAGGCGGAAGCCATACTTAAGATTCAGCAGGCAAATGCAGACGGCCTCCGGTTTTTAAAAGAAGCGGCTCCGGATTCTTCCGTACTTCAGTTAAAGAGTCTGGAAGCGTTTGCAAAGGCGGCGGACGGAAAAGCGACAAAGATTATTATCCCTTCCGAAATCCAGGGCGTCGCAGGCCTTGCAAAATCGCTGGCGGAAGTGATGAAAGAAGAAAAATAAATCAGAAACAAAAAAGGATCTCGCGGACGGGATTCTTTTTTCATAAAATAACAGGAGGATATGGAAATGAAATTGACAGGACGTCATTTTTTAAAATTGATGGATTATACTTCGGAAGAGATTTTATATCTCATTGATTTGGCGGAGAAACTAAAAAAAGAAAAGAAACAGGGAATTTGTCACACTCATCTGACGGGAAAAAATATTGCTCTGATTTTTGAAAAGACAAGCACGAGAACGCGTTGTGCGTTTGAAGTGGCCGCGCATGATCTGGGGATGCATGTGACGTATCTGGATCCGTCGGCTTCTCAGATTGGAAAAAAAGAGAGCATCAAAGATACGGCAAGGGTTCTTGGCAGAATGTATGATGGAATTGAGTACCGGGGATTTGAGCAGGAAATTGTAGAAGAACTTGCCAGATATGCGAAAGTTCCTGTCTGGAACGGGCTTACAAATGAATTTCATCCGACGCAGATGCTTGCGGATATGCTGACAATCCGGGAACGTTTTGGCCGTCTTAGGGGCATAAAGCTGGTTTATATGGGCGATGCACGCTATAATATGGGAAATTCCCTGATGGTTGTCTGTGCAAAACTCGGCATGGATTTTACGGCCTGTACGACGAAAAATTATTTTCCAAAAGAAGAACTGGTCAGAGAATGCAGAAACATAGCAGAGAAGACAGGCGCAAAAATTACGTTAAGTGAAGACGCAGGGGAAGCGGTAAAAGGCGCAGACGTAATTTATACGGACGTTTGGGTGTCTATGGGAGAACCGGAGGAGGCATGGGAAGAAAGAATCAAAGAACTGATGCCGTATCAGGTAAACGCCAGAGTGATGGAAGCTGCGGGGGAACACGCTATTTTTATGCACTGCCTTCCATCTTTCCATGATTTAAACACAGCAATCGGCAGACAGGTATATGAAAAATTCGGCGTAAAGGAAATTGAAGTGACGGATGAAGTGTTTGAAAGCAAAAGTTCCGTCGTGTTTGACGAGGCGGAAAACCGCATGCATACCATAAAGGCAGTTATGTTTGCTACGTTAGGAGAGTAAATCAGGTTGAAATCAAAAGTATTGGCTGCTTTAAGGAGCCGCAAAGGATATGTTTCCGGACAGGAGTTATGTGAAAATTTGGGTGTTTCAAGAGCCGCCGTCTGGAAAGGCGTTCAGAAATTAAAACAGGAAGGATATCGGATCGAAGCAATTCCGAACAAAGGATACTGCCTGATGGATTCACCGGATGTTTTAAATGCAGAGGAACTGAAAAATTTCCGGAAAACCGCATGGGCGGGAACGCAAATTGTCTATTATGATGTGACAGACTCCACGAATATACAGGCGAAGCGCCTGGCGGAAGAAGGGGCTTCCCATGGGACGCTTGTAGTGGCCGGACGCCAGGAAGCAGGACGCGGAAGGCGTGGGCGTTCCTGGGAGTCTCCGGAAAAAGACGGAATTTTTATGACGCTTTTGCTTCGTCCGGATTTTAAACCAAAGGAAGCGTCTATGCTTACAATTGTGGCCGCAATGGCAGTGACGAAAGCCATTCAGACAATGTATGGCATCCGTGCCGGGATTAAATGGCCCAATGACATCGTATTAAACGGAAAAAAAATCTGCGGCATTTTGACAGAGATGAATACAGAGATTGATGCAATCAATTATGTCGTAGTGGGAATTGGAATCAATGTTTCAAACCGGAAATTTGAAAGCGAGGCTTCTTTTATTGCAACTTCGTTGGAAGCTGAAAGTGGGAAAACGATTCACAGGGCAAAATTAATTGCGGCTGTTCTGGAACAATTTGAGTTTTATTATGATAAATTCTGCAAAGCAAAAGATTTATCCGATATTATGGAAGAATACAACAGGTATCTTGTAAATATGGACAAGCAGGTGCGCATTTTGGATCCGAAGGAACCGTTTACCGGAATTTCCAGAGGAATTACCGAAAAAGGCGAGCTGATTGTAACTGCAGAGAACGGCACAAAACTGGTGTCTTCCGGAGAAGTGTCCGTGCGGGGCATTTACGGATATGTCTGAAAGGGGAATTATGGATCAGCGGGAAATTGTATTGTGCGCCGCAAGCGCATATGAAAAAAAATTTTATTTGAATCAGGAGTTTCAGGGACTTCCGCAGGGGATTAAGGATGAGCTGAAAATCATGTGCGTGCTTTTTACAGAAGACGTTGGCGGAGTCGTGGAGCTGATATATGAAGAAGACGGAGAACTAAAATTCCGTACATTTGCAGATGAAGGGGATTATCTCTATGATGAAATCGGAAGCATACTGAAAGTCAAAGAGCTGCAGAGAGAAAAAACGGAACTGCTGGAATCCCTGCAGATGTTTTACAGGGTATTTATGGAGGATTGATTATGTTAGTGACGATAGATGTTGGAAATACAAATATTACATTCGGAGTTTTTGATAAAAAAGCGCTGGTTACGACATTTCGTATGACGACAAAACAGCTCAGGACTTCAGACGAATATGGAATTGATATTCTTGAAATGCTGGAGCGGAACAGGATTTTCGGAAAAGACGTGGAAAATGTGATTATCGCATCTGTTGTGCCGGACGTTATGCATTCTTTAAATAATGCAGTCATTAAATATTTTGGCATTACTCCGGTGATTGTAGGGCCAGGGGTGAGGACAGGCATCCGCGTTGTAACGGAAAATCCAAAACAGATTGGAGCGGATCGCATTGTAGATGCGGCTGGTGCGTTTTCATTGTACGGCGGGCCTGTTTTGGTGCTTGATTTTGGAACTGCGACAACCTATGATCTGGTGGACGCTTCCGGAGCTTTTGTCGCGGGCGTAACGGCGCCGGGAATCCGCATCAGTGCGAAAGCGCTGTGGCAGGATGCGGCGAAGCTTCCAAAGATAGAAATTGAAAAGCCGGCGAGCATTCTTGCGCAGGAGACGATCAGCAGTATGCAGGCGGGTCTTGTTTACGGGCAGATTGGGCAGACGGAATACATTGTGCGGCATATGATTGCAGAGTCCGGCTATGAAAATGTAAAGGTTGTTGCGACGGGCGGACTTGGGAGGATTATTGCAAATGAAACGGACTGCATTGACATCTACGATCCAAATCTTACGTTATCCGGACTGCAGTTGATTTTTGAAAAGCAAAAGTAAAGGATCAGATGAAATGAAGCCTCTTACAATAGGAAACGTAGTTTTGGAAAATAATTTTATATTGGCTCCGATGGCAGGTGTGACAGACCTGCCGTTTCGCATTCTCTGCAAGGAACAGAAAGCGGGATTGATCTGTATGGAAATGGTAAGCGCAAAAGCCATTTTATACAAAAATAAAAACACAAAGGAGCTGCTTACGATTGATAAGAGAGAACATCCGGTTTCTCTGCAGCTTTTTGGTTCGGATCCTGACATTATCAGTGAAATTGCAAAGCAGATTGAGCAACTTCCGTTTTCTGTGCTGGATATTAATATGGGATGTCCCGTTCCTAAAATTGTAAATAACGGAGAGGGTTCCGCATTGATGAAACAGCCGCTTTTAGCAGGACGTATTATCGAAAAAACTGCAAAAGCAATAAAAAAACCGGTAACGGTAAAGATCAGGAAAGGGTTTGACGACGCGCATGTCAATGCGGTTGAAATGGCGCATATTGCAGAGGAATCCGGCGCCGCGGCAATTGCCGTTCACGGGAGGACAAGAGAACAGTTTTATTCCGGAAAAGCGGACTGGGAAATTATACGAAAGGTAAAAGAGGCTGTGCGCATTCCCGTAATTGGAAACGGAGATTTATTTACCGGGGAAGATGCGGTAAATATGCGGCGGCAGACGGGATGCGACGGATTTATGATTGGAAGGGGAGCGCAGGGGAACCCCTGGATTTTCCGTCAGATGCTCCATTATATGGAAACAGGAGAGAATCTTCCCAAACCTTCTATGAAAGAAATAACGGAACTTATGCTGCGTCATGCCAGGATGCTAATTGCATATAAAGGAGATTATACTGGAATACGAGAAATGAGAAAGCATGCCGCCTGGTATACAAACGGCTGCAGGAACGCTTCAAAGCTCAGGGCAAAAATCAATGAAACAGAAAGTTATGAAGAGCTTTTGGCATTATTTGAAGAAGTTCTTTCATATACTGAATAAAAAGATGTACAGGAAGGAAAAATGTCAGGAAAAAACGGCGCAAAGATTAGAAATGCGGCAATATTTTTTTTAAAACGCACTTTATTTAAGGAAAAGCAGACGCAGAAAGAAGACGATTTACCGCCGGAAGAAGAAGAGGAAGAAAATCTGTTTCTGCCTCAGATCAGAGAAATTACAAAAGAGATTCTGAAAAAAAGGAAAATTCCTTACCATCAGTTTATGCCGGTTATTATTGACGGCAAAGATTCAGGAATCTCACTTTTGGCAGCGGAACTTTTAAGCAAAGATTTAAATCATTTGATTATTTTAACGGATCGGCCTGCATATTTTGAGGAATTTGCGGACAATCTGTATGAAGAACAGGGACTGATTGCGGAAATTTTTTTTAAGAGCAGGGAAAAGATAGAAGAGATAGCCAGACAGGAATTATATGGAAATCTGATATTGGATTTTGAGGAACGGAAAAAGAAATCGCTTGCCGGAAATTTTGAGAAAAAAATATATATTCCTGTTTTTAAACGACGGTGGGAACAGTCTGGAAACCTTGACATTGCTGTACCTATCGGGTATAATACAATGATTGTCAGAGGCAGTGAAAATCCAAAAACGAGGCGCTGCCTTGATAAATTCGAGCGTGCTTTTTACGAAAATGAATAAAAAGAAGGGTAGATTAGTATGGATAAGAAAAATATCTTAACGTATCAGGGTCTCAAAAAACTGGAAGATGAATTACAGGATTTGAAGCTGGTTAAACGGAAAGAAGTGGCTCAGAAAATTAAGGAAGCCAGGGAACAGGGCGACTTATCCGAAAATGCGGAATATGATGCAGCAAAAGATGAACAGCGCGACATTGAGGCCAGAATTGACGAAATTGAAAAAATATTGAAAAACGCAGAGGTTGTCGTTGAAGAAGAAGTGGAACTGGACAAGATCAGCATTGGGTGTACGGTTCTTATTCTGGATTGTGAATTTAATGAAGAATGTGAATATAAGATTGTAGGATCTACGGAAGCAAACAGTTTAAAAGGAAAAATTTCCAATGAGTCTCCGGTAGGACGCGCATTAATTGGAGCAAAAGTCGGAGACACGGTAAAAGCGGAAACACAGGTGGGAGATTTGGAGTACAAGGTATTAAAGATTCAAAGATCCATGTAGTGCGCAGGGATTTGTTTGAAAATTTCATCCAAAGCATTTTTGAAATATTACGGAAAAATTTTTCAAATAGTTTTTGCAGAAGAAACGGTATGGGAGGAAAAAATGGCAGAGCAGAAGAAGGTACAGGAACAGGACATTAACCAGCTTTTAAAAGTACGCCGCGAAAAACTGGCGGAATTGCAGGAAAACGGAAAAGATCCTTTTCAGATTACAAAATTTGATATGACGCATCACAGCGCGGAGATTAAAGAAAACTATGATGAACTGGAAGGAAAAAACGTTTCGGCAGCAGGCCGCATGATGTTTAAACGTGTCATGGGAAAGGCTTCTTTTTGCAATATTCTGGATTTGAAGGGCAATATCCAGATTTATGTTGCAAGGGACAGTATCGGAGAGGAATCTTACAAAGATTTTAAGAAATACGACGTAGGAGACATTCTTGGTATTTCCGGTGAGGTGTTTAAGACGAAAACGGGAGAGATTTCTGTTCATGCGTCTTCTGTGACATTGCTTTCAAAGAGCCTTCAGATTCTGCCTGAGAAATTTCATGGCTTAACGGACACGGATACCCGTTATCGCCAGCGGTATGTGGATTTGATTATGAACCAGGACGTCCGGGATACGTTTATCAAGCGTTCGAAAGTAATCAGCAGCATACGCAGATACCTGGATGGCCAGGGATTTATGGAAGTGGAAACGCCCATGCTTGTTTCAAACGCCGGAGGAGCGGCGGCAAGGCCCTTTGAGACGCACTTTAACGCGTTAAATGAAGAGTTTAAGCTGAGAATTTCGCTGGAGCTTTATTTAAAGCGGCTGATCGTTGGCGGCATGGAGCGCGTATATGAGATTGGAAGGGTATTTCGGAACGAGGGCCTTGATACAAGGCATAATCCGGAGTTTACCTTAATGGAGCTTTACCAGGCTTATACGGATTATCACGGCATGATGGATTTGACAGAAAATTTATATCGGTATGTGGCCAAGGAAGTGACGGGATCAGAAGTCATCACGTACAACGGACACGAGATGGATTTATCAAAGCCGTTTGAGCGGATTACAATGGTGGATGCGGTGAAACGCTACGCCAAAGTGGATTTTGATGAAATCCATACGACAGAAGAGGCGAAGAAACTGGCGGACGCGCATCATATCGAATATGAGGACAGGCATGAAAAGGGAGACATTTTAAATCTGTTCTTTGAAGAATATGTGGAGGATCATTTGATTCAGCCGATTTTTATTATCGATCATCCGATTGAAATTTCTCCGCTGACGAAGAAAAAACCGGAGAATCCGGAGTATGTGGAGCGATTTGAGTTCTTTATGAACGGCTGGGAGATGGCGAATGCGTATTCTGAGTTGAACGACCCGATTGACCAGCGGGAGCGGTTTGAGGCGCAGGAGAAGCTTCTGGCCGCAGGAGATGAAGAAGCGAACCATACCGACGAGGACTTTTTGAACGCGCTTAGCGTTGGTATGCCGCCAACCGGAGGGATTGGATTCGGAATCGACCGGATGGTGATGATGATGACGGACTCGGCGGCGATTCGGGATGTTTTGTTGTTCCCGACGATGAAAACGCTTGGCGGAAAAGACCAGTAAAATCAAGGGTTTGCGGTACTTGGACTTGTAAACTACAACAAATTTACAACATATCAAGGAACAAACTTTAACAGAAAAATAGCCTCTAAATTTGAAGGGCTGTTTGGGTACTTACCCCCGGAAATGCTGCCATTTCAGGCACTTTCGGGGATTTTGCTTATTGTATGAACTTGACTATGACAGACGCAAAGCGGCGTTT
>CAJUIS010000042.1 GCA_910586645.1 uncultured Lachnospiraceae bacterium
CTCCACCGGACGTTATCCGGCATCCTGCCCTGTGAAGCCCGGACTTTCCTCACCTCAAAATTTCAAGGCGCGATCATCTGCCCTACTTATTTTTTTTGACTTTTTTAAACATGAAATGCGCTTCCGCCGATAAATTCCCTTAAAATGGAATTGTCCGCAATCTTTTCGGGCGGCACCGGCAGAAAATAATCCAGAAATTTTAAAAGGCGTTTTGCCTCCCAATACTCAGGAGCGTCCCTGTCAATGGAGAACAAAAGCGGTTCCGCGTAGATTTTTAAAACGGCAAGCTCATAAATCAGCGCCGAATTAAACATAATGTCCGCACTGTCCTGAAACGGAAAAATGTATTTTTCCTCTCCGCGCCTTACCGAATTCCACATGGCAATCGTCTTCTGCGCCGTCGTATCCCTGGTTCGCGCGTCTCTGACAATGCGTCTTATCAGACGTCCATCCGTCGTCGGCATATAATTATGCTCGTCAATATTGATCTGCGTCAGCGCGCTGATAAAAATTTTAAACTTGCTTTCCCTGGGAAGGGTATAGGAAAGCTTGTCGTTTAATCCGTGGATTCCTTCTATGACAAGTATGTCATCCTGTCCAAGACGCAGTTCTTTTTCTTTGTACTCGCGTTTTCCCGTCTTAAAATTAAACGACGGCATGGAAACTGTTTCTCCCTGCAGAAGAAGCGACATATCCCTGTTAAACTGCGCAACGTCAAGAGCCTCCAGGCATTCAAAATCAAATTTTCCATCTTCATCCCTTGGCGCCAGCTCTCTGTCCAGATAATAATTGTCCAAAGAAAGCGGGTGCGGCTTTAACCCAAGAGAGGAAAGCTGTATGGAAAGGCGGTGTGAAAACGTTGTCTTTCCGGAAGAAGACGGCCCCGCAATCATCACGAACTTACAGTCGTCCCTGGCGGCAATCATATTTGCCATCTGTCCGATTCTCTGCTCCATCAAAGCTTCCTGCACCATAATGATCTGCTGTATCCTGCCGGATGCAATGGCGTTATTTAACGCCCCTACCGTATCAACGCCCATCGTATGCCCCCACTCCCTGGAGCGGCTAAGCGTCTCGGCATATTTCTCGGAAGGTTTAAACGCCGCAACTTCTTTTGGATTCTCATTCGGAAACATCAAAACAAATCCGCCCGCATACGGCTGCAGATCAAAATATTTCAGATATCCGGTATGCGCCGCCATATATCCATAAAAATAATCCCCGTAATCGTCCAGAGAATAGATATTCACTTTAGAACTTCTGCGGTAACGGAACAGGCATTCCTTTTCCGGCATCCCGTATCTGCGAAACAGTTCCACCGCATCGTCTGTCTTTACGCTATATTTAAAAATCGGAATCTTTTCATCCGCCATGCGAAGCATTTCTTTTTTCAGCTTCAGAAGAAATTCTTCATCCGGGCTGCCATAGTCGGGCAGCTCGCAGTAATATGCCTGACTGATGCAGTACATCACACGTACAAAAGATTTGCCGCCCAGTATATTTTGCAGAGCCTTCTGCATCAGAAGCGTCACGCTTCTGCGGTACGCCTTCCTTCCCGTCTTATCCGCCGTTGTAATAAAAGCGACTTCTCCTTCTTTCTTTGCCTTCTTATGTAATTCACACAGACGGTGATTTACGGATACCAGAATAATGTCGTCTTTATAATCCTTCTGGTATTCCTTTGCAATCGTAAGAAACTGCGTGCCCCTTTCATACTGCCTTTCCTCCCCATGGATTTTCAGAATAATTTTCTCTTCTCCCATAACGTTCCCCCTAAATGACAAGATATGGAAATGCCGTTTCCTGTGCGGTCACTTCTGCTTCCCTGCAGTGTTTCTCCAGATATTCTTTGATATAGGGCACAAAAATATGTTCCAGTCCATAATGCCCGGCATCAATTATGCAAAGCCCCTGCGCAACGGCGTCAATCCCGTCGTGATGATCGATATCGCCTGTAATCAGCACATCCGCGCCCCGCAGCAGGGCATTGCGGATTTCACTTTTTCCGGAGCCGGGAGAAATGGACGCCCGCTTTAAAAACTGCTTTGGATTCCCAAACACTTTTACCCGCTCCAGAGAAAACGCCGCTTTTACAAATGCAGCGCAGTGTTCTAACGTCATTGGCTCCATCAGCGCCCCCACTCTGCCGATTCCTTCTTCTTTTCCTTCTACAACTGCCGTCACGTCCAAAACGGAGGAATCTTCCAGCCCCAGTATGGCCGCCGATAAATCCGCCATCCCTTTTACGTCAAAATTCGTATGCATGGCATAATAAACAATATCGTTCTGTATCAGTTTGATCAGCCTTCTTCCAATAAAATCCTCCGTGACAATCCTCTTTATCCCTTTAAAAATCAACGGATGGTGCGTCAGCAGCAAGTCCGCCTCCAGTTGAACCGCCGCGTCCACTGCTTCGTCCGTGGCGTCTAATGCAACATAGATTTTTTTCACTTCTTTTTTGGGGTTTCCAGCCAAAAGCCCCACATTATCCCATTCCAGGGCATAAGATTCGGGAGACTGTTCCTTTAAGATTCCAATCACTTCTTCAGCAATCACTTTGACGCTCCTCCTTTCGATACTCCAATGCGTCGCGGATGCAGGAAAGCTCTTCTTTGATTTCTCTCCTGCGTTCCCGCACAGCTCTGCCTTCCTGCCGCATAAGTTTTTCTAAAATTTCCTTATACTGTCTTTCTCTATGCAAAAGAAAACTTCTCCATACGTCATTTCCGCCATAAAATCCCGGTTCACCAAAGCGGTATACCATCTGCCATTCTTTCTTTGCATACGAAGGGCTCTTTTTCTTTTTGTCCATAGGAATATGCATCATGGAATAATATTTGCCATCCTCTAAAACCATGTCTTCCCGATCTATGACATATCCTTTCTCATACAGATATCTGCGTACCTTATCCATTTCAGACTGCGGCTGCAAAATAAGCTCTTTTGCGGAGGCAATCACTTCTTCTCCCTCTCTTAATATGTGCAGCGTCACCCCGCCGCCCATCCCCGCAATTAGAACCGAATCCGCTTCTCCCTTTTCAAGAGCCGCGGCGCCGTCCGAAAGCCGCAGGGTTATGTAGTCACCCAAGCCATGCGCTTCCACGTGTTCTCTGGCGCGCAGCAGGGGACCGCTTCCGATATCCATTGCAAACGCCCGCCGTATGCGTCCGGTTTTCAAAAGATAAATCGGAACATATGCATGATCTGTCCCGATATCCGCCAATACGGAACCTTCCGTTACCATGTCTGCAAGATGCAGCAGTCTCTGTGAAAGATTTTTCATAAAACTACTCTAAATAATCTTTTAATTTACGGCTTCTGCTTGGGTGACGCAGTTTACGCAGCGCTTTGGCTTCAATCTGGCGGATCCGCTCTCTTGTAACGTTAAATTCTTTTCCCACTTCCTCCAAAGTCCTTGCGCGCCCGTCTTCCAACCCAAACCGCAGCGTCAGCACCTTCTGCTCACGTTCCGTCAAAGTTCCAAGCACTTCCTGAAGCTGCTCTTTTAACAGCGTAAACGCAGCCGCATCCGCAGGAATGGGGACATTGTCATCCTGAATAAAATCACCAAGATGGCTGTCTTCCTCTTCTCCGATCGGCGTCTCTAAAGAAACCGGCTCCTGGGAAATTTTTAAAATTTCACGTACGCGCTCAACCGGCATAAACATCTCTTCCGCAATCTCCTCCGGAGTAGGCTCGCGTCCCAGCTCCTGCAAAAGCTGCCTGCTGACGCGGATTAATTTGTTAATCGTCTCCACCATATGCACCGGGATCCGGATTGTCCTCGCCTGATCTGCAATCGCTCTCGTAATCGCCTGGCGAATCCACCACGTCGCATATGTGGAAAATTTGTATCCCTTACGGTAATCAAACTTCTCTACCGCTTTAATCAGCCCTAAATTCCCTTCCTGAATCAAATCCAAAAACAGCATTCCGCGGCCCACATAACGTTTGGCAATCGATACGACAAGACGCAGATTCGCCTCTGCAAGACGTTTTTTTGCCTCCTGGTCCCCAAGCTCCATACGCTTCGCAAGCTCAATCTCCTCTTCCGCGCTTAAAAGCGGCACTTTGCCGATTTCTTTTAAATACATACGCACCGGATCTTCGATATTGACGCCGTCCGGCACGGAAAGATCGATTTTCTCAACCTCGATTTCGTCTTCTTCCGTAATTAAAATATCGTCGTCGTCGTCACTGATGCGGAGCACGTCAATATTATTGGATTCCAGACAGTCTAAAATCTTCTCGAACTCTTCTGCATTCAATTCCATCTTCTGGAAAAAATCATTGATTTCCTGATATTCCAGAATATTTTTTTTCTTTTTTGCAAGTTCGACAAGTTCTTTTAATTTTGCATTTAATTTTTCCGCTCTTGCCGCCCTGCTTGCGGCGGCAGCGTCTTCTGCAGGAATTTTTGCGGCTTTACTTTTCTTTTCTTCCATGTTTCCTTCCTCTCATAGTTCGTTACTATTCTGTCCTTATTCGATAGAAATATGCAATTTTTCCAGTTGTTCCAGCCTGCGCCTGTCTTCTACAAGCCGCTGTAAGCCAGACAAATCGGTCGGATCCAGATTTGCCGATTGGCAGTCAATGCTGTTTCGCTTCACCCGGACAACAGTCTCCTTCAGCGCTTTTTCTCTTTCCGCCTCTGTCTCAACATCAAAAATTCTCGCATTAAACAATGCGGCAATTTCTCTCTGTTCCTCTTTCCCCTCAAACATATCCGCAATTTTAGCCGGATTTGTCTTTCCCGTCGTTTCGAACTGCTCATAGAGGGCTTCTGCGGCTTTTTGGTAAATCTCTTCCGTAAAATCCGACGGCATAATATATTGTTTGACAACCGAAAACAAACGGGCGTCTTCTATCAGCCATGTCAAAAGCAGTTTCTGCGACCGCTTCATGCCGTCTTCTTTTTTTCTGCCTTCCGTCCCTGGCGCCCGTTCCGCTCTCTGTGCATTTGCGTCCGGCAGGCGCTTCTTTGGCGCATATCCTTTCACTCCCATGGAAAATACCAGCTTCTGAAGCTTTTCAAACCCAATCTGATATTTTTCCGCAATGGCTTTGATATAATTTTCACGCTCCAGTTCCTCGGTAAATTCCAAAAGGCGCTTTGCCGTCTCATTATAAAACGCCGTCCTGCCCTGCGGATCTTTTAAATCATACTGGCGCTCTAAAATACGGATTTCAAACAGAAAGCTGTTCTCCGCTCCGTCAATTCTCTTTTGAAATTCATCCGCTCCAAGTGCCTTTATAAATTCATCCGGATCTTTATAAGGATTCAAATCAATGACTTTCGTCATAATTCCAACGTCTTTTAAAATCGGTATCGCCCTTAAGGCTGCCCGGACTCCCGCGCCGTCACTGTCGTAGGTCAGATAAACTTCCTTTGTGTAACGCTTTAAAAGCCCTGCATGCCCGCTCGTCAAAGACGTTCCGAGCGATGCCGCCGCATTGTCAAACCCTGCCTGGTGCAGCGCAATCACATCCATATATCCTTCGCACAAAAGAATCTGCGGCGATTTTGACGCCCTTGCAAAATTCATGCCGTACAGATTCCTGCTTTTGTCAAAAATCTTTGTTTCAGGCGAATTTAAATACTTCGGCTCCCCGTCTCCCATAACGCGGCCTCCAAAGCCTATGACCTTTCCCCGCACATCCATAATCGGAAACATCGCCCTGTTCCAGAATTTATCACGGCTCCCCTTTCGTTCATCATACGCAATCAGCCCGCTTTCTTTCAGAAGGCCGTCTTCATATCCCTTCTTCTTAAGATAACGGTACAAATCATCGCTGAACTTGTCCGAATACCCAAGCCCGAATCTGCGCATTGTCTCATCCGAAAGCCCTCGTCTCTTAAAATACGCAAAAGCCGTCTGTCCATGTACGCTGCGCAAAAGCATATAATAATATTTCCCGGCCTCCCTGTTCACCTCAAAAAGCTTCCTTTTCCGGTCGTCTTCCCGTTTCACAGAAAACGGCTCTTCTTTTTGGGGAAGCGCAATGCCCGCCCGTTTCGCCAGCTCCTGCACTGCCTCCGAAAACGTAAAATTTTCATATTCCATCAAAAAATGAAATACGTCTCCTCCCGCGCCGCATCCGTAACAGTAATACATATTTTTTCCCGGCGTCACAGAAAACGACGGCGTCTTTTCGTTATGAAACGGACAAAGCCCAAAGTAAACGCTCCCTCTTTTTTCCAGTTTGACATAACCGGAAATGACTTCTGCAATAGGATTTCTGGATCGGACTTCTTCAATCAGATCTTCGGAATAAAAGGGCATATTCCATTCCCCCTTTTCTATGCTTTAATAGCCGTCCACCTGCCATGCCTGCGGCAGAAAATATTCTTCAAATTTTGTAATCGCATACTGATCTGTCATTCCGGATATATAATCGCAGACGATGCGGTCTTTCTTTTCCCCTTCTTCCAGCATTCTGGTATATTTCTCCGGAATCAAATCCAGATGTTCCAGATAATGATAATAAAGCTGCTTTAGCAATTTCCTCGCTTTATCCTCTTCCCCCTTTGCAATGGGATTTTTATAAACATGCTGAAACATAAAACGGCGCAGCTCGTGCATGGCTTCTTCCACTTCTTTTGACATTCTGATGTCGTCTCTGCCTATACTGTTTGTAATTATATTATGTATCAGGGTATCCAATCGTTCCCTGGTCGTATATCCAAGCGTACGGCAAAGTTCTTTTGGAATATCTTCTTTCACCATAATCTGCGCGCGGATGGCATCGTCAATGTCATGGTTGATGTAAGCGATTTTATCCGACAGACGGACAATTCTGCCTTCTAATGTATGCGGCGTTGTCCTCGTCTGATGATTCAAAATGCCATCCTTAACTTCCCATGTCAGATTCAGCCCTTCTCCGTTTTTCTCCAGCTTCTCCACAATCCTCACACTCTGCTCATTATGACGGAATCCATCTTCACAAAGCGAATCCAATACATACTCTCCCGCATGGCCGAACGGCGTATGCCCAAGATCATGTCCAAGCGCAATCGCTTCCACAAGATCCTCATTCAGCCGGAGCGCCTTCGCTATCGTCCTTGCATTCTGAGAAACCTCCAGCGTATGCGAAAGTCTTGTGCGGTAATGATCCCCTTTTGGCGTCAGAAATACCTGCGTCTTATTCTTAAGACGGCGAAATGCCTTGCTGTGCAGAATCCGGTCCCGGTCTCTCTGAAAAACCGGCCGGATATCGCAGGGTTCTTCTTCTCTCTCCCTTCCCTTTGTGTGGATGCTCAGAGTCGCATAGGGGCTTAACGTCTCCTGTTCCATTCTTTCGATCTTCTCACGGATTGTCACATCACACACCTCCTGTATAATGTAAACTTTCTGTATAAATTTCTTTTTTCCTTTTTTTCTTACAAATTTTTTACCTGCAAAATTTTTGAAGGGAACCGAAAAACTTCGATTCCCATGTCTTTTCTTATTTCAGCTCCTTCTCTTTGTCTGTCTCAAACAGCTCCATCCCTTTTTTCAGCTCCTGCATGGCGCACGCTGTCTCTTTGGCGCATCCTGCGATAGCTTTCGTTCTGTCTGACGCGCCGGCCGTCAGGTCTGCCGCATCCTTTGCGCTTTTTCCGGAAAGTCCGGCCAGAGCCCTGATTGCTTCCACAGATTCCAAAACGCCGCCCGCCGATTCAAACAATTCATCCGACGTCCTCTTAAAATCAAATGCCAGCCTGCTTACATCTTCTGCGTCGCTGCTGTAATCTTCCGCCATACTGCAGAAAAAAGCAAAATCCGACATCACTTTCGTATCCACAAAATCCAAAAGCCCCTCGGCATTTCTCTTTAATGCGGAAACGGCAGATGCGACTCCTCCCGCCACCCACTGTATATTTTCCACATTCTTTCTGGACTTTTCGGCAAGCCTGCGGATTTCATTCGCGACAACGGAAAAGCCCTGTCCGGCCTGTCCGGCTCTTGCCGCTTCAATGCCCGCGTTCAACGCCAGAAGATTCGTCTTTTCCGTAATCTCCATAATGGAATCCGCCAGCACGGAAATGTCTTCCGTCACCCGCATATTTTCCAGAGCGCACAGCAGGCGATCCCTGATGTCCTCCTGATCCTGCCTTGCCGTTTCCCATTTTTCCGCTGCCGTCTCTTTTGCCTCTGCCGCGCGCGTATAGACAGAATTTGCCTGCCCTGTGCCGCTTTGCACCCGCAGCGCCATATTCCCCGCTGCCGCCTGAATCTCTCCGGATAAACGATTCGCCTCTTCCGAAGCACTTAACGCCTTCTGCATAAGAGACTCCATTTCCGACATCTTTTCAGAAATGCCCGCCAGCTTGCCAAAAAGCGCATCCGCATTCGCCTGAATGCTGTCCGCCGTCCGGCACGCGCCAAGCGCCCCCTTCTGCGCTTCTTCCAAAAAAGCTCCCGTATTCTGACAGATTGTTTCAATATATCCGGCTATCCGCTCAAAATCTTCCCCACATCCCGACACGCCGCGTCCGGATTTTGTTTGAAACGACCCTTTCGACAGTCTCTCCAGCTCTTTTTCAACAGCTTCCAGCGGATTTGCCACGGAACGGATGGCCAATGCAAAAAAAATACCTGTCACAAGCATAAAAACAATGACAGCCGCCAAAAACAATGTCCGCTGCATGGGATATGCTTCTGTTTCACTGTAAATCCTGCCCATCCCGTAGATTCCAAAAAACAGGCTGCATACAAAAGCAAACATAACAGCCGCCCATACTGCATATAATTTCGTTCGTACCCTGAGATTTTTCATATTGTCTATCCTTTTCGCCTACCTTGATACTTCCATAAAAACGCATATAGCCATTGTAAAACGAAGCGTCAAAACTGACAACCCCCGAAAACAAAAAAATAGCAACAAACCTTCGCTTTACAGGATTTATCGCTATTTAATGCGGAAGATGGGACTTGAAAGAATTTTAACTTCCGCAAATATAATAACAGAAAGGCTTTTAGCGTATCTCTATCAAAACGTGTTCAAAAACGTGTTCAAAATTATAAACCAAGAAGTCTGGTATTTTCAATTTTCTATATTTTACTTTTAAAAAACCAGTATGTCAAGGGGCGCGTGCTTGCAAGTATACATTTTACCCCTTTACACAGCGGACGCTTTTCAAAATAATAATGGAAATTGAGGGAATGTCAAACTTCTATTCTTTGGATTGCATTTTTATCAAGGTCTAACCATTGTATCTGCTACATTTTCGGTCACATGGAATATCAATTTCCATATCGCCATAGCTGGTATGCATGGTTTTCCGGGAATTGCCGTTTCTGGAATCACCGGTATCCTTATTGCAGTAATCATACTTGGAATGCCCCAGCTCACCATTTCCCGAAGATCCGCCTTTTGCAGGGAATCTTTTTTCCTGCCTGCCATAAAATAAACCTCCAAACTAAGTAATTTTTTCTTACATCAGTTTGAAGGTTTACACAATCTTTAGGATACTTCCTTACTATTTTTTTATTAATTTCTTCTTTAGTATATTATGTTGAATTTCAAGCCAGGCTATTTCTCCCAAAATTACCAAAACAAATAAAATCATCTGCACTACGATGTAATCATATTTCTCAATAAAATAAACAAAAACAGAAAGTGTTAGAAAAAGCGCGCCTCCGTATATTATTAAATTTTTACCATGTTTATGGTTCCACTCTAATACATCTTCCAATTCATCTTCACATGGTGGTTTCTCACCTGTATTTAAAGATACAGGTTTTTCAGAATTATATTGCCTAATACCAAGCGCTACAAAAATTAGTGATACTAAAAAAGAGATTGCCAAATATATGATTGTTTCTGCCATATAATCTTCCCCTTTCGTCAATGTAAAAATTCCGATTTGATTATACCATACTTTTATACGGAATCATACAACTTTTATGAATATTATTTCTATTCTAATCTAAAGGATAATGTATCATCGAGATTAAAGGATAGTCACATATTTGTGACTTTAGTAAAAAGGTAAATTTATAAATAGGGAAGTCTGATTTATGAATCGCCAATCCATTATTATTTCTCAATTATATACAGGATTATACAAGGCAGTTCGACATTATATAGCGCCCACAAAAAATGGCCTGCTGGCGTAAACCCGCCTGTTGAAACAAATTCTTCTGTACAATTTCTAATCTTGCGAGAAAAACAAAGGATTTTTTATATTATCAGGGAATCCGAAAAAGAAATCCATGTCTTTAGGGCGGATGCTGAGAGAGAAGCGTGATTGGGAAAAGCGTGTTCAAACCATTTGAACATAAAAAATAAGGAAACCCTGATATATTTCAAGGCTTCCTCACTTTTCATCTAATGCGGAAGATGGGACTTGAACCCACACGAGCGCATTGCTCACAAGATCCTTAGTCTCAATGGTTCGGGCTTTTAATAATCTTGCCTGCAACCACCCCCGCAAAATACCATAAAATAAAGGCTTTTGAACTTTTATAAAAAAGTCTTGCCTGTATATTTAGTATTTCTTACAGGTAAGATTATAGCACATACACGCTATAAATACAAGCAAAAAATTCGGCAAGATTGTTTTTATTTTCCAACAAGACCAATTACCCATGGAACCAATTTAAAAATGATTGTACAGAATTGCCCGTCAAATTGCACAAAAAAACACTGTTTTCAACCCTCTATAGGCTTCATACAGTGCTTTTTATGCTATTTTTTTGTGCAATTTTACCACAACTTTTTTAAGCAATTTTACGTTTCTTGTTCTTCAATACTTTTCAGCAGGTCTAAGCTATGCAATAGCTTAACGGTATCCCGAACCCCTGCCAAATAACTTAGGTCAAGACTTCTATGCTCTATTGTTTGAATACAAGCTATATAGTCATTAACAATAAGCCTATCAGCTTTGGCAAGGTTTAAAGCTGTATACCGTTCTTCTAAATCACTTAAATCTTTTTCATCTTGCTGTAAAGTTTCATCTTCTAAAATAAGTTTGTCTTTACTTCTGTCTATCATGTGTCCTAGATGTGTTTCAAGCAGTTCTTCAATAAATGCGTCCATATGTTCCCCTTTCTTGTATTTGCTTATGTAACATAACCAGTATAGACAAATATTTGTTAATATGCAAGCGTTTTATTTTGCTTGATAATAGGAACAATAGGAAAGGGGGCGATTTTATGATAAGTTATGAGCCGTTGTGGCGTACCATGAAAGAAAATAACATAACAACTTATACGCTTATCTATAAGCACAATTTCAGCCCCTACACAATCACGAATCTAAAACGCAACAAATCTATAACAATGAACACATTAGAAAAGCTATGTAAAATCCTTAATTGTCAGGCTGAAAGCATAGTTATCTTTACTGAAGATGAATAAAAGCACAGTCAAGGCAGAATAACAAAGTGCGTTATTCTACCTTTTTCAATTATTTATTCATACTAAAAATGTCAAGACAGAAAAGAGTATTTTCAGATATAAAGAATCTGAAAATCTTCCTTTTCAATCTTGACATTTGCCGAGGTTATCTATCTCTATCATGTGTATGTGTGCGTTCGTGTGTATGCTCTTTTTGGTCTTTATAGGCTTGTTGAATATCTTTTCTTTCTTGCATAGGTAATGTAGGATTAACAATTTCAGGATAAGGCTTTGGACTATTTGTTAAATGCGCTTGAAAACATTCCCTTTCATATTGCGCTTGTGTTAGTGCTTTTTCTTTGCAATAATTTTCTCTAATAGAAACATATCTGTTAAATTCTTTTTGTCTTTTTTCTTCTCTTTCTATATCCTTTTCCCTGTCGCTTAAATCTCTCTCTTTGCTTGTTAAACTTTTTTCTTTTTGTTGTAGTTCTCTTTTTTGTTTATCAAGTTCTTTCTGTCTTTCTAAGTTCTGTTTTTTCTGTTCTTTTAATTTTT
>CAJUIS010000043.1 GCA_910586645.1 uncultured Lachnospiraceae bacterium
AAAGCGCAAGAAGAAAAAATGAACGCAAAAAACCTTACCAATTTTCAGTTGTCATATCTGAAAATCAGTAAGGTTTTTCTATTATTGAAGTATTCTTTTATCTAACGAGTGATACCCGAAATGTTGCCAAATCGTTGCCAGTTCCTAAACAAATTTGCTTGTAACCCGCATAAATACTAGGTTCTTAACACCTATTTCATCACTCGAACTCAATCGTGGCCGGCGGCTTAGGACTCATATCGTAACAAACCCGGTTCACATTCTCCACCTCATCCAAAATTCGATTTGTGATTCTCTCCAATACATTCCAGTCTATCTTCTCAACAGAAGCCGTCATGGCATCTATCGTATTGATTGCACGAATAATTACCATATATTCGAACACCCGCGCGTTATTTTTCATTCCAACTGATTTAAAATCCGGCACAACCGTAAAATACTGCCACACTTTCTTATCCAGTCCTGCCTTCGCAAACTCTTCACGAAGAATTGCATCCGACTCGCGCACTGCTTCCAGCCGTTCACGTGTAATCGCTCCCAGGCATCTTACGCCAAGCCCTGGTCCCGGAAACGGCTGACGATACACCATCTCAGGCGGCAGGCCTAATTCCACGCCACAGGCACGCACCTCATCCTTAAAAAGCTGCTTTAACGGTTCCACCAGCTCAAATTTCAAATCTTCCGGCAGACCCCCGACATTATGATGAGATTTTACCATTTTCGCTGTCTTTGTCCCACTTTCAATAATATCCGGATATATTGTTCCCTGACCCAGAAAATCAATTCCCTCCAGCTTTCTTGCTTCTTCCTCAAATACGCGGATAAACTCTCCGCCTATAATTTTCCTCTTTTGTTCCGGATCTGCGACATTCTCCAGTTTTCCCAGAAAACGCTCCTCAGCGTCTACGTAAATCAAATTCGCATGAAGCTCATCCCGAAAAACTTTAACAACGCTTTCCGATTCATCTTTCCGCATCAAGCCATGATTAACATGAACACATACCAGCTGCTGGCCAATCGCCTTTATCAGCATTGCCGCAACAACAGAAGAATCCACACCGCCGGAAAGCGCAAGCAGAACTTTTTTATCCTTTACCTGTTTACGGATAAGCTCTGTTTGATCTTCAATAAAATTTTTCATATTCCAGTTAGCTTTTGCCCCGCAGTCTTCAAACACAAATTTTTCCAGTAGTTCCTGATTTAAAAATCCGCTCATCTGCGTCTTACATTTTGACTGCGGATAATCAACAGATATCATTGGATAACCCAAATCATAAAGTTCCGGACTGATCTCAACTGCCTGTCCGTCAACCATACGGTTTTCTCCGCCATTTAGTATAATTCCTTTTACATTTTCAAGTTTTCCCAGCTCTTCTGCCGTAATGTCATGCGGATGGATCTCGCTATATACGCCAAGATCTCGTATTTTGCGTGCAATTACTGTATTCTGGGAACTCCCCAAATCCAAAATTACAATTAAATCTTGTTTCATGGATAACTTTCTCCTTATCTTTTATTTGCTTTATTATATCAAATAAGCATCACAATTGTATAGAGTGTGTTTAAAAGTTTATCTGTCCGTCTTTCTCTGTACAGCACAGGGCGTCAGCCTTACCGGCAGCTTTTTAAGACTGTTTTTTCTGTATCATATAAAAAGCAAATGATTTAGAATATGCTTGAAAATTCTTCAAATTTATTATTTTAACCAACTTTATCCTCTGTTCAAAAATAAACGCGCCTTAGGCTGTGCTATCTGAATAATTTTCTGCATTGCCCTCAATCCACGCAAATCCGGTATATCTCAATTGTCCGCCTTGAAAATCCCAAAATAACATAGTTCAAGGTCTGAGAATTGAAAAAACGTTTTCTGTTTCTGCAGTGCCGTATCCAAACCGAATGTCCGAAAGACATTATCCAAAATACCATCCTCAATCCGTTTGTGGAAACGACTGTATACGAAAAACCAAGCGCAACGGCATTCTGAAAAATCACACCGAAAAGCGCCACTGTGTGCCGTCCGGACATGACGTTCAATATTAAGCATTTATCTTTCCCTAAACTTTAACAGTTATTCAATATCATTTTCGTTTGCATATCTTTGTAATGCACTTTCTTGATGGATACACTTCTGTAAATCTCTTTCCCCTGATGCACTTATTCTCATATAGCTATACAAGTTCTGATTAAGGCCATCAACAAGATATAAAAACGCCCCTGGGTTCCACTGTTCCAAGGGTCTTTATTTTATCCTGGTATAGTATTTTTGCTTATTGTACGCTGCTTACCCTCCAAATCCGATCTGGCTTTTTGCCAACCGGAGGGCAGAGAAAAACCCCCGAAACACAAGGTTCCGGAGGTTGTAAGTCTCTCTTAGATGTGATAAGAATATCTCCAATATTATCTCTTCGAGAACTGCGGAGCGCGACGAGCCGCTTTGAGACCGTATTTCTTTCTCTCTTTCATTCTTGAATCACGGGTCAAGAATCCATTGGATTTTAAAATAGGTCTGTAATCTGCATCCACTTCCAGCAGCGCTCTTGCGATTCCGTGACGAATCGCACCGGCCTGGCCTGTGTAGCCTCCGCCTTTTACATTCACCAAAACGTCAAACTTATCTGTCGTTTCCGTAGCCGCCAATGGCTGGCGAACGATAACTTTTAATGTTTCCAAACCTAAATATTCATCAATGTCTCTTTTATTGATTGTAATTTTACCTGTTCCCGGCATTAAATAAACTCTGGCAACAGATGATTTTCTTCTCCCTGTTCCGTAATATCTTGCACTTGCCACTGTAATCTGCCTCCTTACCGATTAAAATGTTAAAGCTTCTGGTTTCTGAGCTGCGTGTTTGTGTTCCGGTCCGACATACACGAATAATTTCCGGTACATCTGTCTTCCCAGAGGTCCTTTGGGAAGCATTCCCTTTACTGCAAATTCCACAACTCTTTCCGGATGCCTTGCCAACATTTCTTTTAAGGTCGTCTCCTTCATTCCGCCCACATAATCGGAATGACGGTAATAAATCTTCTGATTTAATTTTTTGCCGGTTACTTTAATCTTCTCTGCATTGACAACAATCACATAATCACCCGTGTCAATGTGCGGTGTGAAAATCGGTTTGTTCTTTCCTCTCAATACCTTGGCAACTTCAGATGCCAGACGTCCTAATGTCATTCCTTCCGCATCAACCACATACCATTTTCTTTCAATAACAGCAGGACTTGCCATAAATGTCTTCATTGGTTTCCCTCCTTGCAATCGTCAAACCGCCAGAACTGGCGCCGGCGCAAAAATCCCGTATGTCCGGACGTTATTTCTGTGCCATACTTCTATAGTTTAAATACTTGCCGGGGCTTTGGCTCATATTTCTATACTATTTACAGACCTAAACAGTATAGTACACGTTTCCTTGCGTGTCAAGGATTTTCTTCCAAAATCCGCTTGTTCCCACTGTTTTTTCTATTGCTTCATCCAAAGTTTAACTCTGCAAAATATATCTGCGCCGCCTTTGCGGTTATGTTCCCAAAAACTGCAGAACGATGTCCAGCAGAATGTTGTTCTTATACAGATACTTCAAAAACTCGCTTTCATCAATCCATACCAGGCACTGCCTTCCAAATTCGCTGCCAATGCCGAAATTGACAAGAAACATTAAAATCCAGACAATCACAAGCCCTTTTAAGCCGCCGGCCGCCGCTCCAAGCAGTTTGTCCGGCCCGCGTATCGCAGGAATGCGGGCAACCAGGTTCAGCATACGGGAAATCCGGAATGTAATGGTTCCGACAATTGCCGTTACAAGAAGAAACGCTATTCCCTGTATAATCCAATGGGCGATCTGACTGGACGCATCTTCATACAGCCCGCTCTCTGCAAGGGCTCCTCCGATAATTCCGGCCGCAGATCCCACAAATCCATTCAAACCGTCCCCATCTTCTCCTCCACCTGCCCGCGCCGTCTCGTCCTCTATCCGCTCCTTGGCCATACTTTCCATATAATCTGCACATTTTTCCTGTACAAAACTTTTGATTCCCGTATTCTTTTCCAGAAAATCCGCAAAATACGGCGTTGCCCAGGACACAAAAATAAGGACAAAAATCCATGAAATCACCGAATACGCCATCCTGAGAAACCCTCTGTAATATCCAATCAGGGCGCAGACAGCAATAATTCCCATTACCGTAATATCCAATCCGTTCATCTTCTGTCTCCTTTATTTTAATTTGACCCGTTCCATTACACCGTTTAAAATAAAAGTATAGCGGTTGTGCGATCCTCCGGAAAATATCCTGTACAAAACGTCGTCAAACTTATAAGCAAATTTTTTTACGCCGCGCAACGTGTAAATCTCACACTCATACTCGTTTCGGACACAGATTTCATGGCTGGCCAGAAACTCAATATTCTGATAATCCATGGTAAATTTCTGTTCCATCTTAAGATTTCCATCCATATCATAGACGTTCATTTTATGACTGCCGTCCGCATCGCCTTTATCATATACCAGTCCAAAAAAATCCGCTTCAAAAAATATGCTTCTGATTTCCGTTTCAAATGTAAGGACGTTCTGCTGCTTTGGACTCTGTTTCCCGTCAAAAAAAATCACCTGGCTGTCTCCAAATGCAATCATCCTGTCATTTGAGACAAAACTGATTTCCGGTATAATAGCATCGTCATACGAATAAGATCCTACCATATTATCAATTTCCGTCTGCCCCGCAGAACCGAAATTATAAAACGCAATCGTCGTTTTCGTCCTGCCTTTGCTGATATCCAAAATGGACAGCGCCAGCTTATTCGCGTCGCCGGAAAGCGCAATGTCCAAAGGATATCCGCTGTTTGCCACATGAATTTCTCCGGAAGCAAGATTTTCCCCGTTTTTATTAAAAAGCTCTATGTAGCTTGTTCCGTCCGCCTGCGTCAGTACGGCAAGCGTTCCCTGGCTTGCCATGCATACGGCCGTAATCGGCTTGTTCGTTACAATCTCGCCCTGGACGCCCGACGTATGCATAATATAAATCTGATTCCCCTGCATATCCGCAACCGCCGCATAATTTCCGCAAATATCCGCAAACGGATTCTGCATTTCAAATGCCTGGTTCCAAATTGGGTTGTCCGACATATCCGCATAAAACGCCCCGTCATTATTGTACCGCAGAATATTTCCGGAAAAATTTTCATATTTTGTCGCTTCGCTGTCATTTCGCTCTATTTCCGAAATCACCTCATATCTCCGGTATTCTTTATATGCAAAATAAAGCCCTGCGGCAGCGACGGACAATACTACGAAAACTACGGCTGACGCTATGCCGACAGCAATCTTCTTCCGATGCAGCCGTATTTTCTTTTCCATCTCTTCCACATTGGCTTCCACCATCCCGGCTTCTACCGTATGAAAACCCCGTTTTCTTATGTCTGCCATTTCACATTACTCCTGATGTATAAACTTCACGCCGCAGCCTGATTCTTAGATTATAACATATCTGGCCTGTTATGGAAGTATGATTTTCTGCCCCACATAAATCGTATTTTCATCTTCAATATTGTTCGCTTCACACAATTTTTTCATCATAGAATGCGTCTGGTATATGCCATAGCAGATCTGGCGCAGGCTGTCCCCTTTCTGGACAATATAATATCCCTGCGCAAGATACGTCTCTGCCGGCGTTGCAGCCGGCTGAGACGGTTCCTCTTCCTTTTGAACCTGCAGGCTGTCCGGATTCTGTCCGTCCTGCCCGCCCGCAGACGCTTCTGTCTCTTCCGCAGGAGCCGTATCCTGCGGCGGTTCATTCGCCGTGTCCTTCTGCTCCTGCTCCGAAAGTTCCTCCTCATTTGCCGCAGCGTTCTGTTCCTGCTCCAGAGGTTCCTCCTCATTTGCCGCAGCGTTCTGCTCCTGCTCCGGAAGTTCCTCCTCGATTGGAATCACATTTCCGCTGATTGTCTCCACCGAAACTTTATTCTCTTCATTTTCTTTTTCCTCTCCGACAAACTCTATCGCATTTGACATCACAGATATTGTCTGTTCCATATTTTCCATTCTCCGGATGCTGCCCAAAAGAAGCACGCTGACGGAGCAAAGGACAACAACCGAAAAAACAGACGTCAGATAAGAAAGTATGCCCGTTCTTGCTTTGCCGGCGTTTTCTTTTTTCCGCATCATCATGGCGCGGTAATTTCTGGCGGCCCGATCCGGAACTTCTTCCGTCGGCGTTTCCTCTTCTCCATACATGGATTCCCTTCTGCTGATCATATACTCCTGCATCTGGGGATTTTTTTCATAGTAGATAAAATATCCTTCTTTTCGGCTTAACCTTCCATCCTTCCATGTATAAAACGCTTCCTCCCGCTCTTTAGAATCCATCAAAAAGAAAAACTGGTACTTACTGATAAAATTTCTCCGGTGCGTCTCTTCCATTTCTCTGCTGATCTCAAGCGTATTTCCGGGAATGTCCAATACCCATCCCACAATTTCACATTTGTCAAAAAAACGCTGCATCTCCTGATGCACTTTTCTCCAGGTCGCTTCGTCAAGGCTGGGCAGAACTTCCGGCTGTTCGCTGTTTTCCACCTGAATCGCCCCGCTTATAAATGCACAGCTCCTGTTGGAAAAATGATTGATCTCTCCTAAAAGGATCAAAAGCCTCGGCAAAAAGCCCATTTCCATGCCATGAATCTGCGCGGGATGAAGATAGGTATAGACATAGTCCTCCATATAAATCCGAAAGTCCTTTTCCGGATTTCCAATCTGGCGTATATTCTTAGGAAGTCTGCTCTCCAGGTTCTCTTCTGTCTTAGCCGTCTGCTGTATAATTTCAATCATACGCGTTCCCTTCCTCCCGTTCGTTTGCAGGAATAAATTTTCAGACACACTCTGGCCTGTCCCAGTTTCAACCATAGCACAGCTTTTGTGAATTTTTTGGAAATCTTTGGAAGAGATGCAAAAAAAATATCGACAAAAAAACACGCCAGACTTCAAAATCCAACGTGTATTTCAAATACTTCCTAAAGTTCTCTTCTGCCTTCCAGCGCGCGCAAAAGCGTCACCTCATCAATATACTCCAAA
Organism: uncultured Lachnospiraceae bacterium; assembly: GCA_910586645.1. Taxonomy (GTDB): domain Bacteria; phylum Bacillota; class Clostridia; order Lachnospirales; family Lachnospiraceae; genus Roseburia_B. The sequence continues at coordinate 7,061 of CAJUIS010000043.1, forward strand.
TCTCCTCCTACCGGAACGCCGCTTGCTATCCTTGTCACCTTAATTCCCGCAGGCTTCACCAGCTTGCTGATATACATCGCCGTTGTCTCTCCCTCAAGGCTCGAATTAGTGGCAATAATAACTTCATCCGCATCTTTTTGAAGCCGGCCAAGCAGCTCTTTTAAACGAATGTCAGCAGGGCCGATTCCCAGCATGGGAGAAATTGCTCCCCCAAGGACATGATAAACCCCGGAATATTTGCCCGTCTTCTCATAAGCGGCCAAATCTCTGCTGTTTTCCACGACCATAATCGTGCGGTGATCCCTCTTTTCATTTTTACATATCGGACAAAGCTCGCTGTCCGTCAGTGTAAAACATTCCCTGCAGTACCTCACGTTATTTCTGGCCTCTGTAATCGCCCCTGAAAGTTTTTCCACATTTTCCTTCGGCATATTTAAAATATGAAACGCAAGGCGCTGCGCTGATTTGCTTCCAATCCCCGGCAAAGCCGACAGCTCTGACACCAGCCGGTTAATCTGATCGCTGTAATAATCCATAAAACAATGCCGCTAAAACGGCATACCTCCCAATCCTCCTCCGATTCCTCCTGTTATCTTAGACATAGAGGATGCTGAAATCTCTTCCAACTGCCGCAGCGCCTCATTTGCCGCCGCCATAATCAAATCTTCCAGCATCTCGATATCATCCGGATCCACCACTTCTTCTGATAATTTCACTTTTGTAATTTCACGCTTGCCGGATACTGTCACTTCGACAGCTCCGCCTCCTGCAGACGCCGTAATTTCTTTTTCCTCCAGCTCTTTCTGCGCCTCTTCCATCTGCCGCTGCATCCGCTGCGCCTGTTTCATCAGGTTATTCATATTCCCCGGCATTCCGCCGGAAAAACCGCCTCTCTTTGCCATACGCTTTTATGCTCTCCTTTCCTGCCAAACGGCCCGCTTCCTATTCATAAGTAATTTCCATATGAATCACTTTTTCCAAATCCACATGAGACTCCTCAAATGGACGGTTTGTATCATTTTCTTTAATTACAACCGCAATCTTTTTGCCGATATGATCCGCAATCACATTCTCCAGATATGTCCGTTCTTCTTCTCGTCCAAAATACCCCGCCGCCATCGTATCCTCAAACACCAGCCAAAGCTCATCCTCTCCGCCAAGCGTCAGCCTCGCTTTGTTCAGATAAGTCCTTGAAAGCCCCGGCATTGCGGAAACGATATTCCTCCACTCTCTGACGGCGCGCTCTACATCTTCCGGCACTGCTTTCGGCAGAACAGGCGCCGTTGTTTCTTCTTTTTTCTCCTGATGCACAGAATAAGCCCGTTCCGGCAGCTCTGTCAAAACGCCGTTTTCTATCTTTCGTTCCAACTGTTCAAGCCGGCCAATCACCGAACTGTAATCCCGTTCCATCTGGGGCTTACAAAGCTTAATTAAGGCCACTTCAAATAAAATGCGCTTTTGGGAAGAATACTTCATCTGGTTTGACAGCTCGGAAAAAATACGGATATACCGGATCATCGTCTCTTCCTCTGCGCTTTCCGCCTCTTTTTGCATCCGCTCAATATTTTCGGACGACAGCTCAAGCGCATCCGCCATTTCATCCGAACTTTTCAGCAAAAGAAGATTCCGAAGATACCATGTAAAATCCATGACAAACTGCGAAAGCTCTTTGCCGTCTGCAATCAGCCTTTCCACAAAACCGATCACGGCAGGCACATCCTGTGCGGCCACATTCTGAAACAGGCTGCCAAAAACTTCCGTGTCTGCGGCCCCGAGCGCATACAGCGTCCTGTCATACGTAAGCGTCTGTCCCAGATACAGCGCAATGCACTGATCCAAAAGGCTTAATGCGTCACGCATGGCGCCGTCTGCCGCTCTTGCAATGTAACGAAGCGCTTTTTCCTCCGCCAAAACCTGCTCTTCCTCCAGAAGCTCTTTTAAACGCTCAAAAATCGTATCCACAGAAATGCGCTTAAAATCGTATCTCTGGCACCTGGACAAAATCGTCACCGGAATTTTGTGCGCTTCTGTCGTTGCAAGAATAAATATCACGTAAGACGGCGGCTCCTCCAGCGTTTTTAACAGCGCGTTAAACGCCCCGATTGAAAGCATATGCGCTTCATCTATAATATAGACCCTGTACTTTCCCTCTGTCGGGCGGTAAGTGACTTCCTCCCGGATTTCGCGGATGCTGTCCACGCCGTTATTTGACGCTGCGTCAATCTCAATAACATTCATTGAAGCTCCCGCAGCAACAGCCCGACAGGAGGCGCACTTCCCACAGGGACTTCCTCCGATCGGGCTTTCGCAGTTTACCGCTTTTGCAAATATTTTTGCAACGCTTGTCTTTCCGGTTCCCCTTGTCCCGCAGAACAAGTACGCATGTCCAATCCTGTCGGCTTCTATCTGGTTCTTTAATGCAGTAACAACGTGTTCCTGCCCTTTTACGTCTTTAAACTCCTTTGGCCGGAACTTTCTGTACAGCGCAGTATAAGACATGATATATCCTCACTTTATTTCAACTAATTTCCAAAACTGATTCCCATGAATTTCGCCTCTTTGACAAGCTGGGAATCCGGCTCTACCATCTTTAATTTGCCGGCCACTTTCTCTAACGGCACCCTTGTCACCTTATTGGACTTCATGGCAATCATGTTTCCAAAATCACCGTCAATAATCGCCTGTGCGGCTTCTGCGCCAAGACGGCTGCAAAGCACGCGGTCGTACGGACACGGGCTTCCTCCTCTTTGTGTATGTCCCGGAACCGTGACTCTCGTCTCAATTCCCGTTTTCTTCTTAATCTGATCCGCAACTTCATAAGATACAGAAGGATACGGGGAATTTTCCAGTTTCTTCTTATATTCCTTCTTGCTGAGTTTTGCGTCTTTCTTTGAAATCGCCCCTTCCGCTACAGCCAGGATCGTAAATCCCTTGCCGTCCTTAGAGCGTTTCTGAATTGCCTCAACCACTTTATTGATGTCATATGGAATCTCCGGCAAAAGTATAATGTCTGCGCCTGCAGCCACGCCTGCATATAAAGTAAGCCATCCCACTTTATGTCCCATAACCTCTACGATAAATACACGGCTGTGAGAAGACGCCGTCGTATGGATGCAGTCAATTACATCCGCCGCAATGTCAATGGCGCTCTGGAAACCAAAGGTAACGTCCGTTCCATAAATATCGTTATCAATCGTCTTTGGCAGATGAATGATATTCAGCCCTTCTTCCCGCAGAAGATTTGCCGTTTTCTGCGTTCCGTTGCCGCCTAAAATTACAAGGCAGTCCAGATTCAGTTTATAATAAGTCTGCTTCATTGCTTCCACTTTATTCAGGCCGTTCTCATCCGGTTCACGCATCAGTTTAAAAGGCTGGCGGGAAGTTCCTAAAATTGTCCCTCCCTTTGTCAAAATTCCTGAGAAATCAATAGAAGTCAGTAAACGGTATTTTCCATAAATCAGGCCCTTATAGCCGTCAAAAAAGCCGTATACTTCCAGTCCGTCCACATTATTGCTAAGTCCCTTCACTACTCCGCGCATTGCGGCGTTCAAAGCCTGACAGTCGCCGCCGCTCGTCAACAAACCGATTCTTTTCATAATCCTCGCAGTCCTTTCTCTTTTTATTTTAATGATATTTTCATTATAATATATTTTCTTTTTCTCTACAATAGATAATGGACTGCAAAACAAAATTTATGAACTCCTTGAAATTGAAGAAATTATGTGGTATAGTAATTTGCGTATGGAGAGTTATCGAAGTGGTCATAACGAGCTGCACTCGAAATGCAGTTGTCCTTTACTGGGCACGTGGGTTCGAATCCCACACTCTCCGC
>CAJUIS010000044.1 GCA_910586645.1 uncultured Lachnospiraceae bacterium
CCACCTGTTGCTATAATTGCGTACATATGGCACCTCCTATTATCATTACTCGCCAGTTTCGGCGCTGCGTAATGCAGACTTCAGCCTCACTGTGCGGCATACTCATATATAATATAAGAAAGGCTTTCGTTTGTCAAGGAAATTTTACTTTTTCACTTTTACCTGCTGCGCCTTGGTTGCCGGACTGTAAGCGCCGGCTGCTTTTGTAATAACTTTATAATAATTCTTTCCTTTCTTTGCTTTCTTATCGGTAAAAGAAGTCTGCTTCGCTTTTAACGTCTTAATCTTTTTATACGCGCCGTTCTTCTTTGCCGCGCGCAGAATAATATAATTTTTGGCTCCCTTTACTTTTTTAAAGCTGATTTTTGCTCCTCCCTTTACGGCTTTTGCCTTAAATTTCGTCACTGTTTTGGGAATCGTTACGGATGCGCCCGCGCTTGCGGCGCTGTCTGTATAAGAAGCGTCTTTCGAAACAGCAACGACCGTATAAGTCGAAGTCTTTCCTGCCAGCGGTTTAACGTCCATATACGTCGTATTTGAAACCTCCGCAAGCTTAACCAAAGCCGCGTTTCCTGCTTTTCGGTAAATCACATAAGACGAAGCATGCAAAACAGGCGAAAATGAAACTTTAACTCCTTCCATTTTGCTGACCGCTTTTACATTTGCCGGAACGCCGAGAGGAACCGTCTGCGTCTTATCCGGATTTGCCCCCGGATCTTTGTTGGTGTCTTTGTCCGGATCCTTATCGGGATTTTTATCCGGATATTCGCCGGGATCCTTTTCCACTTCCTTAAGCTCCGCCATTGCTTTCTGCAGCTTCTCCAAAAATGAAATCATATCCTGCGTTGTTCCGTTCTTTGCCGCTGCAAGAGCTTTCTCATATGCCGCTTTAAAAGGAAGCCATGTCTCTTCCGTATAGTTTTCCTCACCCAGACTGACAAAAATCTCAGCCTCGGAAACCGACTCCGTTAAATCCTGTTTTGCAAACTCATATCTTTCCACAATTACTCTGCAGGCATCCGTTTTCTGACCGTCTTCTGTCGTTACTGTAATCGTTGTTTCTCCGTTTTTCAGACCCGTTATCATTGCCACGCATCCATCTCCAGCCACGGATGCAACAAACGGATTAGAGCTTTCAAATGTGACGTTTTTATTTGTTGCATTAAAAGGAAGCACGGTTGCTCCTAAAAATGCATGCTCATCTGTAAGAACCAGTTCTTCCTCATCAAATTCCACGCCTGTGACTGCAACTTCCTCAACTGTTTTATCCGTGCATTCAATCTCAAATTTATCTATCACAGGACCGCCCTTGCCGGAAGCCGTAAAAATGAGTTCTCCTTTTCCTGCCTGATTGACTGAAATTTCAAATTCTTCCGTATGGAATTGTGTTCCGTTAGTTTCTCCCCACACATCCAGGCTTCCGGAAACAAGCGAAGAGCCGCTCCATTCAAAAGCGTTTGGATTGCTTTCTTCTCTTCCGCTCCGGTAAGTCGCCGTAATCTTATAGTTCCCCTCTTTCGGCGCGATAAACGGAAGATAAATCCGGTTACCCTCTTCAAACCAGTTGACTTCTTTCCCATTGCTGGCAGTTTCCCGCTCCGTAATCCGCACATACTTTGTCGCGTCTTTCGCTCCGCTGGAATCTAAAATAAAGGATTCCGCTTCCACTTTCTTTTTCTGCGTACCCTCCGGCAAAAGAAACGGATTTTTCTCACTATACGTCTCGGTCAGCTTTTCTTTTGCTTCCTGTAACTGACGCATCGCAAAAAATACTGCTTTCTTATCTACCTCTTGCTGTTCCAGACATTCTTTCAAACTTTTTGTCCACTGCATGACTGCCTTTTTCTCAGATTCCCGATTTGCATACCGGTCAAAATCCAGTCCCTCGCACTCCTCAAACAAAGAAGCCGCTTCGGCCATACGCTCCGGATCGTCCAAATCCCGAATGGTCACCGGAAGACTGATGTTAAATCCAAGCAGACCGCCGTCTGCAGCGCCAATCAAATCCACCGTAAAGGTAAGGTCGCCTTTTATGCCCACATCTCGTTTTGTCGTTACCGGGATGATTTTTTCCGTCTCTCCATCTTCAAAAACAATCGTTCCCTGAATTCCATCCACGTCGTAATTGCCCTGAACGGCAGAACCCGGATTATTTTCATACATAGCCGTAATTCTTCCTTTGCTCCCGCCAATACGCTTTACTACAACGCTCTCCACAGTATCTTCTTCCATCGTAAGAGACTGCTTTTCAAATTGAACGACGCCTTTTTCATCGTTATTTAAGACAGCCGCTAAATTCAGACCAACCGTTCCCTTCGTTCTGATTTCCAGAGTATGCTCCCCTGATTCAAGATCCGGCGATTCATAAATCATCTGTCCCGTCTTCCTGACGGACGCTTTCGTATCCATCACATCCACTTTCGTCCCGTCGATATAAATATCCGCCGTTCCATGTGACGGATCTTTCGTTCCAAACACCCATACTTTATGTCCGGTAAATTTCAAAGAAGCCGTCGCCCCGCTGTTCGCCCATGTTCCAACGCCGTCTATAAACTGGCTTCCCGTTTCATTTGTCCAGTTTCCGGTAAACGTAAAACCACTGCCGTCAGAATCATCCGTATCCGAAACAAGAATTTTCTCCATTCCATCCGGAATCGGCGACGGCTCCTCGAACTCTTTCGTCGCTTTATATACCCCAACTTCGCTAATCAGGGGAACCGCGTACGAACCCGTGATACGAATGCGGATTTTATCAGCCAGCACAGGCTTTGTCCGGCAGATTCTCTTCGCGCCAATCGTCGTTCCCCGCGCAAATTCTTTCCATTCTCCTCCATTCGCCTGATAATCCACCACAAAGCTTTTCACTCTCTGCCCAAGCAAAATCGCTTCCTCTATCGTTACCATATCAAAACGCTTTGCTCCTCCCAGATTAAGCGTCAGGCTCCCGGTCGTCGTGCCGTCTTCCATCGTCCAGTATGTTTCGTCCGAACCGTCCAATACGTTTGACGGAGCAAAGGCCACGTCGTTTCCTCTCACTTCTGACGCCGTAACCTCGGCGTCCTTTGCCAGATTATTCGCAAAGCTGTTTTTAATATTGGCTCCAAATTCGGCCATGCGGTTTAAAATATCCTCGTCTACCGTTCCATCTGTATTTGGAGGAATATTCAAAAGCAAAACGGCATTGTGTCCGACCGAATTAAAATACATATCGGAAAGTTCTTTCAAAGACTTCGGCGTCTTTTTTCCAGGTCCCCAGAACCACCCGCTCGTAATGCGCGCGTCTGCTTCCGGCACCGTCCATTGATTCCCTTCCGCAATGCCAACCGTCGTCCCGTTGCTTCCCGTCCGGTTGCTGTCAATCGTATTCGCTTCATAATCCACCTGGGATTTTGACCAGGTTTCTTCATTTGCCAGTCCCAGTTCATTGCCAATCCATCGTACGGTTGTATATGCCTCAGCTCCAAAAAGCATACAGTCGTCCTCATAACCGCCCGCTTTTCCCTCGTTTCTCTGAATCGTATCAAACCAGAGCTGGAAGTCATACTCCTGCGCGTTCGCGCCGCTTCCCTTGGCTCCGTCCATCCAGACTTCTACAAAATGACCGTCATTGCCATATTTATCGCTGCCAAGAATTTCCTCAAGCTGCTTGTTGTAAAATTCGTTGTAATCCAAAACATCGTTTTCTTTACTTGTTGGATTTCCGTTTGCATCATAATATCCATAACTTGGCTCGTGGATGTCCCAGGGAGATAAATACAGTCCCATGTTCAGATCGTACCTGGTACAGGCCGCGGATATTTCCGCCAGCACATCTCCCTCGCCGTTTTTGTAGCCTGCCGCCGTCACGTCATAATCCGTTTCCGCGCTGTTCCAGAGACAAAAACCGTCATGGTGCTTCGCCGTAATAATCAGCTTTTTAAATCCGGCGTCTTTCATTGCTTTTACCATACGATCCGCGTCAAAATCATTTTCAAGCCGGAATATATCAGACGGAGCCCTGTCCCCATAATGCTCTCCCCATTCTACGTTTTCAAACGTATTTGGCCCGAAATGGCAAAACGCCGCAAGCTCTTCTTTCTGGTACTGGTACTGATTCAAACTCGGCAATGCTCCCCAAGGCTGTGGCGCCGCAGTCTTATTATCCGACAGCGCGTCCGCTCTTTCTTCCGCATAAGCGTCCCCCTCTCCAAACGGCACGCTTCCAATCGCAAGAAACGACGCCAGAAGACCAATCCCCAGTCTTTTCATTCTTTTACTCATAGATATTCCTCCTCTTTTCTTTTATACCCATAATAAAACTATTGCATCCGACGCTTCTTCTTCCTAAGCTCTGCCTTATCTTCCTCTGCTATACGGCAGGATTCCAGCATCTTTTGTATCGCTTTATTATATGTCCAGTCGCTCAGACGATTCTCAATCAAAAAAGAATTCGTCTCGTCCGGATATTTCGCATAGGCCGTCGCCACGCACCAGGCGACTCCCATTTTCGTATAATACCCGTCATAATCCAAATCGTTCATCACGTCTAAAACAGGCTTTATGTATTCCTCTGTCAAAAAATGGCTCATCAAAAGGACTGCTACAACGCGCTGGGAAAATTCATCCTTTTTTCCCGCATATTCCATCAGCCATTCCCATACTCTTTTTCTGTGCTTTCTCGCAATGACAAACGTCTGGCAAAAACCGTCGCTGACTGCCCAGTCCCCAATCTTTGGAATAAACCTGTCTGCATATAATAAGACCGTGTCAATCTCATCTTTTGCATACCCAAGCACAAATGCCTGCAGCGCCTGCTGTTCAAACAAATCATCCGGACACTGTTCCAGAAAACTGCGGTAATTTTCCTTCGCAATCTGCTTTGCCAGCTCCCTGAGTTTCGGAATCCTGACTCCAAGCATTGGTTTTGCCCCCGGCGTAATGCCGCCGCTTCGTTTTGCATATGCATCTTCCGCCAGTTCTTTCAGCCTCTCGTTTACTTCGTCAATCGTCATACGCTTTTCTTTAAACCCCTTTTTTATCGTTTACCCCATATACGGCTTTTTCCCGAATCGTCAGATCCGCTTTTTTCAGCAAATCCGGCCTGTACCTCTTTGTCCTTAAAATAGACTGCTCCCGGCGCCACGCTTCAATCTTTTGATGGTTTCCCGACAATAAAACCTTTGGCGCCTCTTTTCCGTTCCATACAAACGGCCTCGTATACTGGGGATATTCCAGCAGATTCCCCTCAAAAGATTCCATGGAGCCAGACGCTTCATTGGTAAGCACTCCCGGCACCATACGGGAAACGGCGTCCACCATAACCATGGCTGCAAGCTCCCCTCCCGTTAAAACATAATCTCCTATCGAAACATAATCTGTTACAATTTCTTCCAGCGCCCGTTCGTCTACCCCTTCATAATGTCCGCACAGAAAAATCAGATCCTCTTCCAGAGACATCTCTTTTGCCAAATCCTGCGTAAACGTATGCCCCTGCGGCGTCAGATAAACTGTTCTTGGACGACGGCCGATTTTTTCTGTCAGCGCATGGTACGCGTCATAAATGGGCTGCGCCTGCATCACCATGCCGGCGCCTCCTCCATAGGGATAATCATCCACCTTCTGATGCTTATCTTTCGTATAGTCTCTGATATTAACCGCATCTATATGCAGAAACCCGTTTTCTTCCGCTCTTCCGATAATGCTGGCGCTTAACGCCTGCCTTACCATTTCCGGAAACAAAGTAAGGATATAAAAATTCATTTTAATTCTCCTGCCGCAAAATCCCGTCTTCCGTTATCACAACTTTCGGAGCGGAATATTTTTGCATAAACTCAAATATACGCTGCTTCTCCGACTCTTCCGTCACCAGATAAGTCCTAAGGTTTTTTTGAACGCACGGAAGAAACCCAAGCGTCAGTTCCCCGTTTTTATCAATTGTAATTTTGGCAAGCCCGGTATCCTGCGTACGTCTGCTGAACCAAAAATTTCCCAGGCTGTAAATCAAAGGCGTTCCGTCTATAATCTCAAATCCCTGGAGGCAATGCGTATGTCCTCCAATAATTGCGTCTGCGCCCGCCGCCGCAAATTCCTTTGCCAGTTCATACTGATCCTGCCCATAATTACTGTCGCCTTCTGTTCCCCAGTGTACAAAGGCGATTACATAATCACTGTTTTTCTTTGTATTTCTGATTACTTCCGCAAATTTATCCGGGTTTAAAGTTTTTAATACGCCGGGACTGTCTTCTGTCGCTTCTTTCGTATAATTTGTTGATCGCTCGATCTGGGTAGCCGCCACAATTGCAATTTTTCTTCCATTACAGATAAAATAATACGGCTTTTCAGCCTCTTCCAAATCTGCCCCGGCGCCCACATGAGGAATTTGATTTTCATCCAGTACGGCAATTGTATCCAGAAGGGCATCCGGCCCAAAATCATAGACGTGGTTGTTCGCCAGTCCCACAATATCGGTTCCAAACGCCTTTAAAAGCTCCGCCCTTGACGGATCGGCGCGGAATGTAAACGTCTTGCCTTTTAACGCTTCTCCTCTTGTGCTGTAAGTAAACTCATTGTTTATCATCATAACGTCCATGCCCTGCATAAGTTTCAGCAGATCTTCGGAAAAACAGTCGTATATTCCGTTCGCACAGCTATCCAGATAATTTGTCGTCGCATAGCCTTCTGAAAAATTGATGTCTCCCGCAAACGCAAGCGTAATTTCATCCGGAGAAGCGCATGCCTGCCACTTCACATTCTCCAACTGCTCCGGACAGATTCCCGTTTCTCTGCAGTACAAAAGCCAGAGCGTCCGAATGCTGTTTCCTGTCAGTTCATACCAGAGATTCCCATCCTGCCTGCCGGACGTTACCTCCTGGTTTATCTCTTCGATGCACGATTCCCCATACTCTTTGAAAACCCATTCCAGAAACGCCTCGTCCAAAAGATGATATCCGGCAAACTCCTCTGTATAATGTTCCAAAATGCCATGATACATTTTTTCTGTTTTTCCGATGTCTTTTTTTGGCTCCGCAATTTCTTTCCTGTCTTTTTCTGCCTCCTGTGTCTCCTGCCCTGCGTCCATTCCCCAAAACAAAAGAACAGACTCCTGCCATTCCTGTTTCCCGCAGCCGCAGAAGCCAATTGTCAGAAAAAGAAAAAACATGGAAATAAAAACCCGAAAACTGTATTTTTCCCGCATAAAATTCTCCTCATTTGTAATATTTAACATATTCTTTGCGTCTGTTTTCCTGATATTTTTTTATTATAACATAACTTTCCTGCTGAAAAAAGGAAAAAATAAAAAAGCTATGGCACAGAAAAACGGCTCAAACTAAGACATCTTTCCAAACCATAGCTTTTATTTAATCTTTTTTCTTTTTCACATATCCAATAAACTTATTCTGATAGAGTATCTGGATATATTTTACCACCCGTTCCACAACCGGCTCGGCGTCTTTTCCAAAGTGCGCCGATACGAGCTTTGAAATCTCGTATACGCTCCTTTCTCCATCCATTTTCCGCCACACGAAGCTTCCGTATTCATCCAGCGCAATATGGCTGACGCGCGGGCGATGAAAAAATTTCTGCGCAATCCTGTTATAAAATCCCCGGTTGACTACATGAACAGTAACAATCCCCTTTTTATCCGCATCCCAACTATAACCGGGATTACAGACGGGAATAAAATCCATAAAATTCTTCTTTCGGCTGCTCACAAAAATTCCCTCTGTTCTTTTATGCTTTTTTCAATTTGCGGAAACAGAACTTCCAAAGCGAAAGCGTCAGCAGCGCAAATGCCGCAAGGCCGACGATATTGCCAACATTAACGTCCGCAAGAGCAGGAATCAGCTCCGGCAAAAATCCGCCCAAAACGTCTCCCACTGTCTTTTCCTCCCCCGCCGGGATAATTGCAAGAATTGCAAGAAAAATGCCCACAAGCCCTTCCCCGGCAATCAATCCGGAAGAATACAAAATACCGTTCGCATCTGCGTCTTTTTTCTCTTTCTCGCTCAAATTTTTCTTTTTCTCTACCATCCATTTCACAACGCCTCCTACCATCATCGGCGTGCTCAAATGAATCGGCAGGTAAAGCCCGATTGCAAACGGAAGGACGGGAATGCCCAAAATTTCCACAACAATCGCAATAAACACTCCGATTCCGACCAGAATCCATGGAAGATTTCCGCCCATAACGCCTTCCACAATCATTTTCATAAGCGTTGCCTGAGGAGCGGAAAGCTCTTCAGAGCCATAGCCCCATGCAAGATCCAAAAGATACAGCACACCGCCGATGGCAACCGCAGAAGCCACAACGCCGACAATCTCTCCAATCTGCTGCTTTTTCGGCGTTGCGCCCAGAATATATCCTGTCTTTAAATCCTGCGACGTATCGCCTGCAATCGCTGCAACGATACAAATCACGCCGCCAATGGCAATCGCCGCCGTCATGCCTTCCTGTCCGACCATGCCGGTCGCTTTTAACGCGATAGAAGCCACCAGAAGCGTGGCAATCGTCATGCCGGAAACCGGATTATTGCTGCTGCCTACAAGCCCTACCATCCTGGAAGACACCGTTGCAAAGAAAAATCCAAACAGCACAATCAAAAGCGCTCCAAACAGGTTAATCGGAATCACCGGAATAATCCAGATTGCAAGAGTAAGGACAAAAATTCCAATCAAAATAACCTTAATGTTCAAATCCTGATTGGTACGCTCTCCTGTCTCCGTCCCTTTTCCAAAACCTTTTAACGCTTCACGGAAGGTTTTTATAATCAGCGGCAAGGATTTGATCAGGCTTAATACGCCGCCGCAGGCAACTGCGCCCGCACCGATGTACTTAATATAATTTGACCAGATTTTCATGGAACCGCCTTTTGCATACAGCGTCGCTACACTGACATCCGCCGGAAACAAAACAATATCCGCGCCAAACAGAACGATCAACGGCATTAAAACAAACCAGCCCAAAATACCGCCGCAGAACAGATAAGAAGAAATCTTAGGCCCGCAGATATACCCGACGCCAAGAAGCGCCGGAAGCACGTCCATGCCGACGCCTGATCCTTTATAAGCCGGAATCTCATAATGCACTTCACTTGGAAACGTCTTTAATCCGTCCGTAATAAACTTATACGCCGCCGCAATGCCAAGGCCCGCAAAGACCGTTGACGCTTTTGCGCCGCCTTCCTCTCCGGCCACAAGAACTTCGGCGCACGCCTGTCCTTCCGGATAGGGCAGCGTCCCGTGCTCCTGTACAATTAACGCTTTTCTGAGAGGAACCATAAACAAAATGCCAAGCGCACCGCCAATAAACGAAATCGCAGCAATTTCAACCAAAGACGGAGACGACGTTCCCCATTCTTTCGCCCAGAGAAACAGAGCCGGAAGCGTAAAAATAGCTCCTGCCGCCACAGATTCCCCTGCAGAACCTATCGTCTGCACCATGTTGTTTTCCAGAATAGAATCTTTTCTTAAAATCTTACGGATAATGCCCATGGAAATTACAGCCGCCGGAATGGACGCTGACACTGTCATCCCCACACGAAGGCCCAGGTACGCATTCGCCCCGCCAAACACAACCGCCAGAATAACTCCAAGAACAATGGAAGTCGGCGTAAATTCCGGCAGCGTTTTGCTGGCAGGGACAAAAGGTTTGAAGTCTTTGTTCTCACTCATTTGTATCTTTTCTCCTTTATTTTTTATAAGAATATTTTAACAATTTTTTAATATTTTGTCTACTTTATCCGGAGGAATTATCTCATAAAATAAAAAGGCGTTCAAGCGGTATCATTTTCCATGAAATTTTTCAGATTCTATTCTTTTTAAGCGTCTGCGTTCCCTGTCAGAAGAAAAGATTTTAAATGTGGAAAAATATCGTATTATCAAAAACCGCCATACTTCTAACTTGATTCTGCAGGTTTGGCATCAGGCTCATTGTGATTGACGCCTTGCAGAAAATCCCTTCAAACTTCAAAAACAGATTTGGAAGGTAACTATTAATTCTTTTAGGTATAGTGAAACTGCCTACCATCGCACTGTTTTTTTATTTGGCAGACATTGACCTTAAACCTATATCAAAAGAAATAAAACCAATAAACTACGTTGCTTACAGGGAAAAAACCTTTCCCATCAAGTAAACAACAATAAAAGCTATCGTTGCGCTTCCAAGCATATACATTACAATTTGATATGGACGTTTTCCAATTTCCTGTTGTTCCTCTATCTCATCTAATCTTCTTCCTTCTATAAATGCAACGATTTCTTTATAGGTTGAAAGATGGTTTTCTTTCTTGACTTTATCCGTTTTAAATGCAAAATATACTGCGATTGCATACACCACACTCCACGGAATCAGTCCATACCAGCCCATGAAAGCTGTGAACGGAACAAATGTAATGACTGTTAGAATCAAAAATACAGCATATATACCGCCAATTTTATTGAATTCTTTAATTTCTGTTTCCTTGATTT
>CAJUIS010000045.1 GCA_910586645.1 uncultured Lachnospiraceae bacterium
TCGGCTTACAAAATTTGTAAGACAAAAGTGACGCCCGGTTTTTGTGCGCATTTTTACCCTGCCATAAGGAGATTATAGCACAGAAAGGGAAGAAAAAACGGGAAAGTTACTACAAAAGTGGAATTTGGGGTACAAATTTTGAACCTCGCTTACAAAATGTGAAACTCGATTACAAAACAGGAACCTCGGTTTGCAATCGACCTAATTCTTTTTATTATTATTCTATACCAAAATTTTTATTAGATTTAGTAAGCAAAGCAGCGAAAGATAAAGAAAATTTTTTGTTACTACTTATTCTTATGATTCATTGTACAGAAAAAAGAACAAATATTCTTTTTGGATATCTTTTGACCATAGGTGATAAAATCAAGAGTAAGGAAGAAGAATATAAATTGAGAATCATTAGTCTGGCACATTGGCTTTTTAAAATTTTTAATGAAAATGAAGATTATGAAAAATTTAAAAGTTTATTACTGAAACGTGATTTGTATATTCCAGAAAGGGATAGTATGTATAAAAGGCTGTTTTCTGATTACAGAGAAAGAGAAATGGACTTAAAAGATCCTAGAATTCAAGAATTTTTAAAGAGAAACAAATGATGAGGGAAAAGCAACCAATTCAAGCTGTTCGCCGAGGAGTTCGAGTGGACATTTGTACATGGGAAGTCCGCAAAGCTAGGAAAATCAAGGGTTTGCGGACTTCTTGATTCTAAAGTGATAAAGTTTTTTGGATCCAGTTCCAGATTTCATATTTTAAATGACATGATGGGCGAATGAAATGGATGGGATGCTGCCAGGCATTGCCAGTGGATGAAAAGTGACAATATGGAATAAAACTAAGGATTGGGGTATTTGGTCATCTGGATATATCTTTTCCTGTTGTCCAGAATAAAAAGCGGACGATATAATTAAGTACAGGATATTCTGTCTTTAAACAAGGAGGATATTTTGAACGGGAGGTATTATGCAGAAAAAGACACCTGATTATGACAATGTATTTAAGACAATGGAGATTAAGCGCAAAAGATTGTTTATTCCAGTGATCAATGACATTTTTTGGAAAACTTATCCTATGGATACTAAGGTGGAAGCTTTGCCTTCCGAGGGATACTTAACTGAAAGTGAGACAGTGGATGGGAGTAAGGAGATAGAGGAATTGCTGAATATGCTTTTATTGCTGCAAGGCAGTTTGCAATATGGGATATTGGAAATGCAGATGCTTATTGAGATGGGACAGGAAGAGGGGCTTGATGATACGGTTATTATAAAAAGATTGCAGGAAAAGATAGGCGTGTCTTTTGAAACAGCAATGGCCTATTTGGCGCAGTATGGAAAACATATTGTAGCCTGCAAGTGCGATATCTGCGTCTATGCGGTTTTCAAAACGTCCCAGCACGTCATAAGCTGGGTAACCCCATTCATTGATACGCGTATTTACTCGTACTTCAAATGGGCAGCGGCGTTTGCCTGACAGCTTCACAATGGCGCCGGAACCGTTTGGGCGGCGCATGGCTTTTCCTCTTGGCATAAAAAATCAGTCCTTTCTTAAAAATGGGTGCATTTTATAAAGGACTGTGATATACTGGGTTTGGTTGAGGTATATATCATAATCCCTTATTATATCTATCTGAAAGGCTCTGGCATTGGTGTGCCGGGGTCTTTTCATTTTCTGGTTGCAATCCATGCCTGGATTGTGTATAATATGCTTAACAAGGAAGCCGATACGATAGCTGACACCTATCCGTTTCCGGCGAAATAAAGAATAAAAAATAACACCTTTACTTGGCTAGAGCGGGGGTGTTATTTTTTATGGTTGACATATTCCAAAATTGCAACTACAAGTATTCCAAAAGTAAGCAATACCATAAATTCTTCATATGTACTCATAGAAAATGCCTCCTTCCGTTCAAGGCTCGGAAACGGAGGTATTCACACCCTATCGGCTCCCCGATTAAGCATATTATGTTGTCATGGTGCAGCAGTTTCCCGAATTAATCGAAGTATTGGAGGATCTGATTTGATTCCCAGTATGCCTTGGCTAACCTGTACAGGCGTTTGTTAGTGTCGTATTAGTGACAAAGAACATCAAAATCATTGATTATCAGCCATAATTGGATTTATAATTTTAATGAAATCTTAAAGAATTACATTCTTTTATATTCATAAATAATCCATTAAAATGAACCCATGATATATCATAAAAATTTTGGAGGAAGTTATGTACCGTATATTAATATGTGACGATGAAAAAGACATTGTTTCTGCGCTGCGGATTTATTTGGTTTCGGAAGGGTATGAGGTGGTGGAGGCTTATAATGGAAAGGAAGCTGTTTCTATTGTGGAGGAAATGGAGATTCATCTGGCGCTTATGGATATTATGATGCCGGTGATGGACGGGATTTCCGCTATGGTAAAAATCAGGGAAACCAGCAATATTCCGGTGATACTTCTGACGGCCAAAGGGGAAGATACAGATAAGGTTCTGGGGCTTACGGTGGGGGCGGACGATTATGTGACGAAGCCGTTTAACCCGGTAGAGCTGCAGGCGCGTGTAAAATCGCAGCTCAGACGTTATATGAAGCTGGGCGGCGGCAGCGTCAGAAAAGAGAATCTTTCCATCGGCGGAATCGAACTGGACGATAAGGCCAAGGAAGTGACGCTTGACGGAGAAAAAGTGTCTTTGACGCGTACGGAGTATGACATTTTAAAACTGCTTCTGGAGCATAAAGGCCAGGTTTTTTCACCGTCGCAGATTTACCAGAGAGTCTGGAACGACGTTGCGTTTGGAACGGAAAATACGGTTGCGGTACATATCCGGCATTTGCGGGAAAAGCTGGAATACGATCCGGCAAATCCCCGTTATCTGAAAGTTGTCTGGGGACGCGGATATAAGATGGAGGAAACAGACCGATGAGGGAATTTTTTTATAAAAAATGGGTAAAAGCGTGTATGGCGGTTCTTTGCCTCATCAGCTTTAATGTAATGGCCGCTTCTTTTTCACTGATGGCGATTTGTGAATCGGAAAATGTCTATAGCAAAACAGAAGAAGAGATAAGAGAGCAGATGCAGGAAAAGGTTTGCATGAATTATTCAATTATGGCTGTGGCGCGTTATAAAAGCGATTTTTGCATGGATAAACTTTCCGGTACGAATTTTCGTTACGGCGTGATACAGGCCGACAAAATAGAAGGCATGGATCTGAATAACAAAAGAATTTATAAAGCCTGCAATTTTGACAGGAAGGTAACGGAGGATATGCTGCATATCCATGCGTTTGACGTGGGGGAATCTACGGAGTTTAGAGTGGGAAGTTCCCTGTTTGACAGTTTTTATCTGTATAATGATCTGGACGTAATTTATACGGAGGACGGGAATGAAATTCTTTCGAAAACAGATAGCACAAAGCGCTATTATGTGCTTTCCTATGTAAAAAAACCATTAAAAGAACAGGGAGAATTTTTTTCTGAAAATTTGTTTGGAAAGTTAAAACAATGGGAAAGGCAGGATTATTTTGTTCAGGCGGAGGCGGTTGTTTCTGTTCTGTGCGCAGTGAAAGGGTGGGTATTTGAACTTTTTTTGCTTTCGCTTGCATTGTTTTTGTTCTCTTTGGTGGGACTTTTTACGGGGGCCGGACATCGTGGCGCAAAAGAAGTTGTGCCGGGATGGGCGGACAGGATTCCGTTTGACGTATTTACGGCAGCGGCTCTGATTTTGGGCACGGTATTTCCGGCAATAATTGCTGCTGAGAATATTTCCCATGTTCATGGAAGCGTACAGTGGATGGTGCAGATTGGCCTGTTGTGTTTTTGCGCGGAAGAAATTCTGATTCTGGTTTTTGCCATGAGTGCAGCCAGCCGGATTAAAATGGGGACATGGTGGAAAAATACGCTTTGCGTCCGTACATACACTTTCATAAAGAAATGGATCAAAAACAAAATCAGAAATATTCTGGAACTATACAGCCGTATGCTTCCGATGATGTGGAGGGCATGGGCGGTTATGGCCGGACTGGCAGTTTTGGAATTGATGGGGCTGACAGTTGCAATTTATCGTCCGGGTATGCAGGTAAGTTTGTGGCTGATGGAAAAAATTGCGCTTTATGCACTGATTACAAAGTTTCTTTTACAGATGAAAAAATTGCAGCATGCCGGAGCCGCGATTGCAGCGGGAGAACTGGAGGAAAAGATCAGTACAGACGGAATGTTCTGGGATTTAAAAGAGCATGGGGAGAATTTAAACAATATCAGGAACGGGATTAACCATGCGGTTGAGGAACGCTTAAAAAGCGAGCGCTTTAAAACGGAACTGATTACAAATGTGTCCCATGACATCAAAACGCCGCTGACTTCTATTATTAACTATGTGGATTTGCTGGAAAAAGAAGAACTTGATAATCCAAACGCCAGAGAATATTTAAACGTGCTGGGCCGCCAGTCACAGAGACTGAAAAAACTGATTGAGGATTTGATGGAGGCGTCCAAAGCGTCCACAGGAAACCTGGCCGTCGTCTGTGAATCCTGTGACGCGCATGTAATGCTGACGCAGACGATCGGGGAATATGAGGAAAAATTAAAAGCAAGCCAGATCGAATTAATTGTAAAAGAGAGTGAGGAACAGATTCTTCTCTGGGCGGATCCCAGGCATTTGTGGCGGATTTTTGATAATCTGATGAACAACATCTGTAAATATGCACAGGCGTCTACCAGGGCGTATGTCAATATTGAAAAACAGGAGGAAGCAGGAAAAATTGTTTTTCGGAATATTTCCAAATATGCCTTAAATATTGAAAGCGAGGAACTTTTAGAGCGGTTCGTGCGGGGAGACGGTTCGAGAAATACGGAGGGAAGCGGACTTGGGCTTTCCATAGCAAACAGTCTTACGGAGCTGATGGGCGGGACATTTGAATTGGTGACGGACGGGGATTTGTTTAAAGTCATTGTAACGTTTCAGACGGTGAAAGATCACAGAGAGCGATGAGGGGAGAGCGGATGAAAGAAAATTTTTTAAAGGTTTTAGAGGCGCATACAAAGAGGTATCCGGATATGGAGCCGCAGGATTACGGGAAGCTTATGTTTCAAAGCGAATTTGGAGCGGAACATTTTGCAGGTGAAAAAGAAGAGGTTCTGTCCTTTTTACGGAGAGAAATTTCGGAAATCTCAAAGAAAGCGTCTCCGCGGTCTGTAGAATCCATAGGCGGAGGACTGTGCCGTTTTCCGCTGTCTTTTTTACAGGAGGATTATGAGGTTAAGCTGGCGGCCGATTTGTTCCTTCTGACGGCAAAAAAACGCCGGGGGACAAAAGAAGGATTGATGGAAAAACTGCACCGCGCATCAGAGATTTTTGGAATCGGGGAGTGGGCGGCGGAATGGAAAAAAATGGGATGCCCTTCTGTTTCCCACAGCGACGCCTACCGCAGGGCGTATCATCCGCATTACCGTCTGCTTCAGGAAGATTATGCCGGCTATTTTGCGGTCTTGTCAGAGATTTACCGCCTTATGGAGCAAAATAAGCCGGTGATTGTGGCAATAGACGGGCGGTGCGGCAGCGGAAAGAGCCATTTGGCGGAATTGATTGTCCAGCTTCTTTCCTGCAATGTAATTCATATGGATGATTTCTATCTTCCGCTGAGTGACAGACAGGAGAACTGGCAGGAGATTCCTGGAGGAAATATGGATTTTGCGAGGTTTCAAAGGGAGATTTTAATTCCGGTTCGGGAAAAAAGGCAGGTGGTTTACCGTCCTTACAGTTGCGGGAAAGGGAAAATTACAAAAGAGTTTCCAATGCCAAAACGAAAGCTTACCGTAGTGGAGGGAAGTTATTCGCATCATCCGTCTCTTGCAGCTCCATACGATTTAAAAATATTTCTCACCTGTTCGAAAGAAGAGCAGGCAAAGCGTCTGCGAGTGAGGGAAGGCAGTTATTTTGAAATGTTTGAAAAGCGATGGATCCCAATGGAAGAAAATTACTTTTTAAGCTGCGGAACAAAAGAAGGAAGTGATTTTGTAACGGATACAGAGGGATTTTTTTAAAGAAAAACAGGCATATGCTTTTTGTCATATGCCTGTTTTCTGTATGTCAGAAAATCAGCCCTGTGGAATTTGACCTGGGTCTGTGCCTGCGCCAGGATCCGCGCCTGCGCCAGGGTCTGCGCCTGCGCCGGGATTTGCGCCCGGCTGGTTTTCCGGAGGCATCGTCTGTTCCGGAGTGGGTGGAACCGGCATTGTCTGTTCCGGCATCATAGGCGGAAGTTCCGGCATGGCGTGCATCGGGCAGGTATTTGTGGGAGAACCCTCTGAAATTAGGTATGGGCCGTCGGCAGAGCCGGGCGATCCTCCGGTAATGTAGACGCCGCCTGTGCGCATTGGACAAAGATCTGTAGCCAGCATTCCGGTTTCCGCACAGATGCTTACATTGACATGATGATCGCAGTACCCTGTCGGCGCGCTGCCTTCTGCAAAATATTCCGTAGTCGCCATACTTCCTCTGGGATCGGCGTCGCAAAGACCGGCAACGACCCGTTTGCCTGATTTTTTGCAGACAGTCGCTGTTGTGATGTCATCCGGCATAATAAAATCTTTGTATTCGAGATTTTCATGCAGCCGGCTCATTACAGCTTTCCAGATGGCTTTCGGATAGGAAGTCGTGCCGGAATCCTGCGGCGTGTTGTCGTCGTAGCCGCCCCAGACAACGCAGGTATAGTATGGCGTAAAGCCTGCGAACAGGGCGTCCCTGTTTTTCGTCGTTGTTCCTGTTTTTCCGGCAATGGCCATATTTCCAAAATTTACGGAAGTTCCCGTTCCCTTTGTAACAACGTCTTCCATGGCGTTTGTAAGCAGCCATGCTGTGGAAGCCTTTAAAACGCCGTGCGTCTGCGGGGTATTGTCAATCAGGACATTTCCGTCGTGATCTAAAATCTTTGTATAGAACCGTGGTTTGATATAGGTTCCGTGGTTTGCGATTGTGGCGTAAGCCGCCGTCAGTTCCAGGTTGGTCACGCCTTTTGTGATTCCGCCAAGCGCGAGGGCCTGGTTGTTGTCATCGTCCACTAAGGTAGTAAATCCGAAATCTTTCAGGTAGCTGTATCCTAAATTTGTGCCGATTTCCGTTAAGGTTTTTACGGTGACGATATTGACGGAACGCGTAATTGCCTCCCGAAGCGTCGTAAAACCGCGGAAAGAGTTGTCATAGTTTCTAAGAGAAGTCCCGTTTTCGTAGGAATACGGGGCGTCGTCCTGTACGGAGGCAAGCGTTAATCCGCCGCTGTCAATCGCCGGCGCATAAGCGGCCAGGACTTTAAACGTAGAACCGGGCTGTCTTGCGGTTCCGGTGGCGCGGTTTAACGTTTTGCTGGCAGTCTTGTCCCCTCTTCCGCCTACAAGAGCGGCGACTTCTCCCGTTTCCTGGTTCATAACGGTAAGCGCGGCTTCCGGCTGCAGGGTAAATGTGACGGTTTCCCCGTTTTCCACGATTTTGTCTCCGGGTTTCATAATTTCTGCTTTATACTGGTCAATCGCAGCCTGCGCCTCTTCTACGGAAGAAAAATTGATGTCGTAATCTTTATTCGCAGACTGATAATAGGAAAGCATTGTCTGCTCGCTGTAGTTTTCATAGCTTCCGTCTGCTTTTTCAATCGTAAGACGGTAGGAAAAAGAATATTTCGGGTCAAGCGGATAATTGTCCTGGTTGTTGACTTCTTCGTCGCAGATGGCCTGGATAGCCGGGTTCTGCGTGGAATAAATGGTCAGTCCTCCGTTGTAAAGAGCTTTGTAGGCCTGTGTTTCCGTGTATCCTTTTAAATCTATTAAATCCTGAATCACCTGGTTGGTAAGTTCGTCTACAAAGTAGGAAGTGACCGCCTCTTCTTCTACGGCTGTATTGATAATCTGGATGCGGTCATAGACGTTGTCTGCAATCGCTTCGTCATATTCTTCCTGAGTAATGTATTCATGTTTCAGCATATTGCGGAGGACTTTGTCTCTGCGTTCCAGATTTTTATCCGGATGGCTGATTGGGTTGAGCCTGGATGGGTTTTGTGTAATTGCGGCGATTACGGCGCATTCCGACAGAGTAAGATCGGCTGCGTTTTTGTTGAAATAGCGTTTGGACGCCGCCTGTACCCCTAATGTGTTCTGACCCAGGTTGATGGTGTTTAAGTAGTTTTCTAAAATCCATTCTTTGGAAACTTTTTTCTCAAGCTGTATGGCAAGGTACTGTTCCTGTATTTTACGTTTAAATTTGTCCGCCATGGATGTTTCGCTGGTCCAGCTTGTAAAGACGTTATTTTTTAAAAGCTGCTGCGTAATGGTGCTGGCTCCTTCCGAGAAGCGTCCGTTCGTAATGCCTTTGACGCCTGCGCGTACGATTCCTTTTAAATCAATGCCGTTGTGTTCATAAAAGCGTTCGTCTTCAATTGCGACAAAGGCGTTCTGAAGGTTTTTTGGAATTTCGTCAATTGTGACGTAGACGCGGTTGGATCCGGTGGCGACGAGTTTGGCAACCTGATTGCCGTCTGTGTCAAGCACGGTGGAGAGGAATCCGGTTGGAGTTGCGTCGTCCAGGTTGATTTCCGGGGATGCGTCAATGACGCCTTTCGCTATGCCAAAACCCGCACAGACGCCTGTCACGGTGAGAGCCAGAACGCATACGAGCAGAGTCTTTAAAAAGATTACATTAAATTTTCTGAGAATCATAGTGCCTTTCGAGGTGAGTTCTTTTTCCCGCCTGCGCGTACTGTTTTTTCCATAGTTCATACTGTGCCTCCTTTTTCTTGCATCTTGGCCGGATCTATTATAACAAATAATTTCCTATAATGAAAGTACTCTTTTTTACTAGTATGACTCAATTGAAATAACCTTATGTTTCACCGGCATTTTAATTGGGTTATGCCGGAGCGTGTCCGAAGATTTTTTTAAAATGCGTCTTTTGTAATAGAAAAGAAAGCCTTTACACAAAAACCGCATATTGATATAATAAATAACCGGAATAAACGGTATTGGCATATATAAGGAATGGGGGTTGTAAAATCAGGATGAAAGCAGTGTATAAGGGCGGAGAGGGAGAAATTACAGAGAAGAAATCCCGGTTTATTGCGACAGTGCGTCCGGTGGAATCCGAAGAGGAAGCGGCGGAGTTTATTGCGGCAATGAAGAAAAAATATTGGGATGCAAGGCATAACTGCTCTGCATTTGTCATTGGGAAAAACCAGGAACTGACACGGTGTTCGGACGATGGAGAACCGGCTCAGACGGCGGGCAGGCCGATGCTTGATGTGCTGCTTCGGGAAGGGATTACGAATGCGGCTGTCGTTGTGACCAGATATTTTGGAGGCACGCTGCTTGGAACGGGAGGATTGGTCAGGGCATATCAAAAATCCGTGCAGGAAGGGCTTGCAAAAAGCGTTATCATAGAAAAAATGCAGGGAAAGAGCCTTGCGATACGGACGGATTATACCGGGCTTGGCAAAATACAGTATATTCTGGCAAAAGAAAATATTCCCGTACTGAAAACCGCGTATACGCAGGATGTGGAGATTTGCGTTATAGTTCTGCCGGAAAATACGGAAAAGCTGGCTGCTGAGATTACGGAAGGCACAAAAGGAACGGCAGAGCTTATTTGGGGAAAAACAGCGGAATTTGCCGTAATTGACGGAGAAATAAAAATTTTTGAAAAAGGGTGTTGACATTTTCGCTTTGTCTATGTATAATAACGATTGTTGGTTCGAGCAGCAGGTTTAAAATAACAAAATGTAATGGCCCATCGCCAAATGGTAAGGCAACGGACTCTGACTCCGTCATTTCAAGGTTC
>CAJUIS010000046.1 GCA_910586645.1 uncultured Lachnospiraceae bacterium
AATGTATCAGCAAAGAAAAAAGGATTTGGAAGCCACGGGAGGGATGCGAAACGGAAAAAGACAATCAAATTCAGATAAGGCTGAATCCATGTCAGTTCTTAGCGCATGTGGACGCGGAAACGAAGCGGGTGCAGTATCTGCACACGCATTTACAAAATGTCGCGTATCTGGCGGAAAAAAACTGTCCTCTGGAGCTTATGCGGCATATGGCCGCGCTTGCGGCGTTTTTGCATGATATGGGAAAGCTGGGGGAGTTTCAGGAATATATGCAGGATATTTTAAAATCCGGCGGAACTGTCAGGCAGAGGCGCATCGATCATTCTTCCGCCGGGGGACGTCTGTTGGAAGAGATGACAAACGAGGCGTTTGTATCGAAACTGGTGGGAACGGCGATTTATTCGCATCATGGTTTGCAGGACTGCATTGACATGGAGACGGGAGAGAGCGTTTCGGAGAGGCACCGAAAAAAGGATTTGGATTTTGCATCCGTCAAACAGCGTTTTTATCAGATTTTTCCAAAAGAAGATTTGCTGAAGCTGGCACAGGCTGCGCACAGGGACTGTAAGCTGCTTTTTGAACATGTGAAAAAAGTCGTACAATCGCAGGGAGGCAGGGATGAGTTCGGAAATATTGAATTTTATATGGGCATGTACGAACGGCTTTTGTTATCGCTGTTGATTGACAGCGACTGGAGTGATTCGGCAGATTTTTCGGAGGATGCGCCGATTGAAGAGAGAAGTTGCGGGGAATCTGTAAAAGAAATCTGGGAAGCGGCGATCAAGCATTTTGAGCGTTATATAAAGAGCCTGGCTTCTTCTGACGGACAGCAAAGCCCGTTAAACGCCATGCGAAACGAGATTTCAGATTTGTGTTATCGGGCTTCAGAAGAGGGCGGGCGCAGGTACCGCCTGACCGTTCCCACAGGCGCGGGCAAGACGTTTTCCGGTCTGCGGTTTGCGCTGTATTGTGCGAGAAAATTTGACAGGCGGCATATCATTTATGTGGCGCCGTACAATTCGATTTTAGAGCAGAATGCGGAAGATATTCGCAAAGCGGTGGGAAATGAAGCGTATGTGCTGGAACACCACTGCAATCTGATTCAGGAAGACGAAGAAAAAGAAGCGCGTTACAAAAAGCTGACGGAAAGATGGGACAGCCCTATCATTGTGACGACGGCCGTTCAATTGTTAAACACCTTATTTTCCGGTCAGAAAAGCAGCATTCGCCGTATGCGCGCGCTGTGCGGCAGCGTGATTATTTTTGATGAAATTCAGGCGATTCCTGTCCGATGTACGGAATTGTTTCATCTGGCGGTCAATTTTCTTTCGGAATTCTGCGATACGACGGTTGTCCTTTGTTCGGCCACACAGCCGTCACTGGCGAAGTTAAAAGAAAATAATCTGATGAAATGCGAGGAGATGGCGGGAAATCCACAGTTGTATGCAGAAGCGTTTCGCCGTGTGACGATTGAGGACCGGACAGACGCGGTTCCCGGGGGAATGCGAATCGATGATTTGAAAGCCTTTATACTGGAGGCGTTTCAAACGTATCATTCAACGCTTGTGATTGTGAACACAAAAGCCGCCGCAAAGGAAGTGTATCAGGCGTTAAAAGAGAGCGTTAAGGAAGAATGCGAACTCTATCATTTAAGCACAAATATGTGTCCGAAAAACCGGAATGACGAATTAAACGCCATAAAAGCGGCGCAGAAGAAGAGAAAGAAGATGATTTGCGTCAGCACGCAGCTGGTAGAAGCGGGAGTCAATCTTTCATTTGGATGCGTCATCCGTTCGATTGCGGGACTCGACAGCATAATTCAGGCGGCGGGACGCTGCAACCGTCATAAAGAGAGGGACGGTTTTGGAAAGGTCTATATTGTTAAGCTTACGCAGGAAGCGGAGCATATCGAAAAGCTTTTTGAAATCAAACATGCCCGCACTGCCTGTGAACGGCTTTTGTATGAATTCAGGCAAAGCCCGGAAGCGTTTGGACACGCGCTGGATTCGCAGTCTGCGATATTCAGATTTTATAAGCTGTATTACCATGCGCTTGGCGCAAACGTGACAAAATATCCGTCTTCCATCGGAGGGACAAGCCTGGTGGAATTGCTTGGAAAAAATGAAATGGGAAGAATGCAGTATTTCAGGAAGCATAACAGAACAATGCCAAAAGGTCCGTTACAGCAGGCATTTCAAACGGCAGGAGAAGAGTTTGAGGTCATATCGGACGATGCAAAGGTATCGGTTGTCATTTCCTATGATGAGACGTCAAGGCAGCTTATGGATGCTTTGGAGACGGAACGGAGTCTGTCCGGACAAAAGAAACTGCTGCGGAAATTGCAGCCTTATACGGTGGGAATTTCGCCGTTTCTGAAAGAAAAACTTAAGCACGCCTTATATCCGATTGGAGATACGGGAGCGCTTGCGTTAAATATGGATTATTATGATACAAAGCTGGGAGTTTTGGAAGTATCTCAAAACAGGTTTTTGGATTTTTAACAGGGAGGTGAGACGGTGAAAAAATATCGAAACACAATTGAATTTGAAGTATATGGCGATTACGCGCTGTTTTCCGATCCGGTTACGCGCGTGGGAGGAGAAAAGTCAAGTTATCATATTCCAACTTACGAGGCCTTAAAGGGGATTGTGGAAAGCATTTACTGGAAACCGAGCATTATGTGGATTGTGGACGCCGTACGTATTATGAAGCCGATTCAGACGGAGACGAAAGGCGTGCGTCCGATTGCATATAACGGGGGAAATGAGCTGGCTTATTATACATATTTAAAAGACGTCTGCTATCAGGTCAGGGCGCATTTTGAGGTAAATTACAATCATCCGGAATTGGTTTCGGACGGAAAAAATGAAAACAAGCATCACAACATTGCAAAACGCATGGTAGAGCGGGGCGGCCGCAGAGACGTTTTTTTGGGGACGAGGGAATGCCAGGCGTTTGTTGAACCATGTGAATTTTTGTCGAAAGACAGCTATTATGACAATACGCCGGGAGAAATTTCTTATGGATTTATGTACCACGGCATTACGTATGCGGACGAAGCCATTCTGCCGGAAGAGAAAAACAAAATGACCGTAAATTTCTGGCGTCCGGTGATGAAAAAAGAGGGAACTAAGGGAGGCGTAATTACATTTATACGGCCGGAAGCATGTAAGGAAAAACGATTCATTAAAGAAATGAGCGTCAGAGAATTTGGCAAAGATGCTTTTTCGGGACTCATGGAATTTACAGAAGAGGAGGCGGCGGATTGAACTGGGAAGGGGAATTGTTAGATTTATATGAGAAAAATCGTTCTAAGGCAGGAGTAATTGAGTATAAGGAATATGAAAAGAACGGGAAAAAAGAGCGCGTGCCTTATCTTCTGCTTCCATTGTTTCATACGACCGCGGCGGCACAGATTGAGGTGACGATAGATAAAGAGGGAAATTTCTTGGACGCGTCAAAGGTAAGTGAAGAGGACAAGCTGACGGTGATTCCAATGACGGAAAAATCCGGAAGCAGAACGGCGGGAAAGGCGCCGCATCCATTGTGCGATAATTTACAGTATGTTGCGGGCGATTATGCGAACTATGTCAAATCCAAAGCGGAGGATGCGGCTGAATGTTATGAAATGTATATTGCTGCTTTGGAGCAGTGGCATTTGTCGGAGTATGCGCATGATAAGGCAGACGCGGTGTATCGCTATCTGAAGAAGAAAACTTTAATCAAAGATTTGGCGGAGGTTCATGTTTTAACCTTAAACGAGGGATTTTTGGACGATACGGCAAAAATACAAAATGTAACGCAGGAGAAAGCTTTTGTAAGGTTTATCGTCCGTCAGGGCATATCTGAGGAAATTTCAGAAGAAGCATGCTGGAAAGATGTTTCTTTGCAGGAGCGTTTTATTGCGTATTGTCATTTTTTACAGAAAGAAAAAGAGCTGGATTATCTGACTGGAAAGTTAGAAACGCCGTCTTATTTTCATTCGAAAAAAATCAGAAGCGAGGGAGACGGGGCAAAGCTGATTTCTTCGAATGACAAAGATAATTATACGTTTCGCGGGCGTTTTGCGAGTAAGGAAGAGGCTTTTTCCATTGGTGGCGAGACGTCTCAGAAGATTCACAACGCTTTAAAGTGGATGATTCGAAAACAGGGGCGGCATTTTGATTCGCTGACTTTTGCGGTATGGGAATCGAATTTATCCGATATGGCAGAGTGGGATGCGGATACGGAAACGATTGGTTCGGATTATAAAAAAAATCTGCCTGACGGTTTTCAAGAAGCAGTTGATTGCAGAAACGACAAGGAGTATGCGAAAGCAAATGACATATATGAGAACGATATGGAGCAGACAGATGCGGAGAGTATATTTGAAAATGATGTAGAATATGAAGCGGACGGCATGTTTGAGGATGATATGGAGCATGAAACGGACGGCATGTTTAAGGATGATGTAGAATATGAATCTTACACGCCGTTTCGTCCGGATGGGAATTCCATTACTGCAAGACAGTTTTACCAGGCGTTACACGGGTATCGAAGCAGGATAAACAATGCTTCCAAAATGATTCTGATGGCGTTTGACGCGGCTACGACGGGACGTCTGGCTTTGGCGGAATATAAAGTTTTGGAAACGGGAAGATATTTGGAAAATATGGAACGATGGCACAGACAATGTTCCTGGGTACATACGAAATTCAAAGATGGGAAGAAAATGGATTATATTGGAATTCCAGGCGTAAAGGAGATTGCAGATTTTTTATATGGGTCAGATTCCGATGCGAAAAAATTTTTAACGATCCATGACAAAAACGGCAAACGGCTCTATGCTGAAATCAGCAAACGGCTTTTGCCGTGCATATGGGACGGCAGAAATCTTCCGTACGATTTGGTTATGCATGCCGTAGGCAGGGCGTCTGCGCCGCAGGCGTATAAAGAACGCTACAATTGGGAAAAGGTTTTGGCGCTTGCATGTTCTTTTGTAAAAAAATACAGATATGACAGGATGAAGGAGGAATGGAACGTGGCACTGGACAAAAATTGTAAAAACAGGGATTACTTATATGGAAGGCTGCTTGCGATTGCAGACAGAGTGGAATACCGCACGTTTGAAAAAGAGCGGGATTCCGGGAGAGAAACGAATGCGAAACGGTATATGGGCATGTTTTCACAGCGGCCGTTTGAAACCTGGAAAGTAATTGAAGAAAATTTGCAGCCTTATCTGAATAAATTGAAAATAGCTGAACGGCGGCATTATGAAAATCTGCTGGACGGCGTTTGTGATTTGTTTGAAGCCGATGATTATTGTAAAAATACGAAACTGGACGGCCTGTATCTTCTGGGATTTCACAGTCAGTCTTTTGCGATGAAAAACGTAAAATATGAAGAAAATTAGGGGAGGAAGAAAACATGAGCGAATTAAAAGGAAAAATTGATTTTACATTATTTATCAGCGTTTCCAATGCAAATCCAAACGGGGATCCGCTGAATGGAAACAGACCGAGAATCAATCTCGACGGATATGGAGAGATTTCCGACGTATGTATCAAAAGAAAAATACGAAATCGTCTGCAGGATCTGGGACAAAAGATTTTTGTGCAGTCAGACGACCGGGCGGACGATACGTGCAAAAGTCTGAAAGAACGAGCGGACAGCAATGAGAAGTTAAAAGCGGAGATGGGGAAAAAGAAGAAAGCAAACAGAGATGTTTGCGCGTCTCTTGCCTGTGAAGAGTGGATCGATGTAAGAGGATTTGGACAGGTGTTTGCGTTTAAAGGAGAAGAGGTTTCTTTTGGCGTGCGGGGGCCCGTTTCCATTCATCAGGCAGTCAGCCTTTCGCCTGTGGAAGTAATCAGCATGCAGATTACAAAAAGCGTAAACAGCGAAGCGGGAAAGGAAAGTAAAGCGTCTGATACCATGGGAACCAAACACCGGATTGGATTCGGCGTTTATAAGGTGATGGGGAGCGTCAATGTACAGTTGGCGGAAAAAACAGGATTTTCTCAGGAGGATGCGGAGCTTTTGAAACAAGCGTTGCAGACATTGTTTGAAAATGACGCTTCTTCTGCAAGACCGGAGGGGAGCATGGAAGTGTGCAAAATGTATTGGTGGCAGCATAAGGAGAAAACGCCGGCGGTATCCAGCGGAAGAATCCAGCGGGGATTTTCTGTTTGTGACGTGGCCGCTCCGAAGAAATTTGAGGATTATCAAATTGACTGGAAGCTGGACGGATGCGTAGAACCGGAGGTATTTGATTTTGTATGAGGAAGATGAATTTCTTCAGCTGTCGGGCATACAGCATTTTGCTTTTTGCCGGAGACAATGGGCGCTTGCGTATCTTGAAATGCAGTGGCAGGAAAATGTAAGGACGGTGGAGGGGAAGCTGCTGCATGAAAAGGCGCACGATGCTTCCATAAAAGAAAAACGGGGAGATTTGCTGATTGTCCGGGCGCTGCCGGTACATTCCAGAGAAATCGGCATAAGCGGAGAATGCGACGTGGTGGAATTTCACAAATCGAAAGACGGCGCGCCGCTTTTTGGACAGAAAGAAAAGTATCGGGCCGTGCCTGTGGAATATAAGCGGGGAAGTCCCAAAAAAGACGATATAGACGCTCTGCAGATAACGGCACAGGCGCTTTGCCTGGAAGAAATGCTGTGCTGTGAGATTCCTTTTGGATATATTTATTACGGGGAAACGAGACACAGGGAGAAAATAAGCTTTGATGATGCGCTGCGAAAAAAAGTGAGGGATTTGTTTTTGGAAATGCATAAGTATGATGCGCAGCAATATACGCCGAAAGTAAAGCGAAGCAAAAAATGCAATGCGTGTTCGCTGAAAGATGTGTGTCTGCCTGTGCTGAATCAGGATATTTCCGTAAAAGACTATATTTGTCGTCGGATTGGCGAGAAAGAAGGTGTCGAATGAAGCGGCTGCTGAACACTTTGTATGTGACGGGAAAGAACCGTTATCTTTCTTTGGATGGGGAAAATGTGGTTGTGCTGGAACAGCAGGAGGAAATCGGAAGAGTGCCGCTGCATAATATTCAGGGAATTGTGACGTTTGGATATACGGGGGCCAGTCCGGCTTTGATGGGAGCCTGTGCCGAACGAAATATTGATTTGAGCTTTATGTCCGGAAGCGGCCGTTTTCTGGCAAGGGTATCCGGTGAAATTAAGGGAAATGTTATATTGCGCAAGAAGCAGTATCGGGTCAGCGAAAATGAGGAGGAGAGCATAAAGCTGGCAAGAAATTTTATCACGGGAAAAATTTATAATTCCCGATGGATTTTAGAGCGTGCAATCAGGGATTATCCGCTTCGCATTGACGTAGATAAGGTAAAAGCAAAGTCCGTATTTTTATATCAGAGCCTGGATTCCGTCAGAATATGCGAAAACAGCGCAACGCTTCTTGGTTTGGAGGGGGAAGCGGCGTCGGTCTATTTTTCTGTATTTGATGAATTGATTTTACAGCAAAAGGAGACGTTTTATTTTCATGGCAGAAATAAGCGGCCGCCGCTGGATTGTGTAAATGCGATGTTGTCTTTTGCGTACAGTCTGCTGGCCGGAATGTGCGGCGCGGCTCTGGAAGCAGTGGGACTGGATCCGTACGTTGGATTTTACCATACGGACAGACCGGGCCGCATGTCTCTTGCATTGGATTTGATGGAGGAGTTTCGGGGAGTTATGGCTGACAGGTTTGTATTGACGCTGATTAATAAGAGAACGCTGAAAGCAACTGATTTTTTAAAGAAAGAAAGCGGAGCGGTTCTTTTGACGGAGAGCGGGAGAAAGACGTTTTTGCGCGCGTGGCAGGAGCGAAAAGGCGAGATGATAAAGCATCCGTTTTTAAATGAAAAAATAGAATGGGGCATGGCCCCTCACGCACAGGCTATGTTATTGGCCAGACATTTAAGAGGCGATCTGGATGAGTATCCGCCGTTTTTCTGGAAGTAGGTGAATGGATTTTATGCTGATATTGGTTACTTATGATGTAAATACGGAAACTGCGGCAGGACGCAAACGGCTTAGAAAAGTGGCGAAGCAGTGCGTGAATTATGGGCAGAGAGTGCAGAATTCTGTTTTTGAATGTCAGGTGGATTCTGTGAAATTTCGTCAGATGAAAGCGGTTCTGGAAGATTTGATTGATAAGGAAAAAGACAGTCTGCGATTTTATAATCTGGGGGATAAGTATCAGAATAAAGTTGAGCATATCGGAGCTAAGCCGGGATTTGACGTGACGGATACCTTGATTTTTTGAAAGGATGTGGATTGTCAACACTTTTTCAGACAACTTTTTTAAGGTTATTTTGCCTGTATTG
>CAJUIS010000047.1 GCA_910586645.1 uncultured Lachnospiraceae bacterium
GCAGGCAAGCCGACCAGAGTTACATGGACAAGCTGTTTATCCCCGTGCAGGGCTGCCTGCTTGAAGTCGTGCGGGAACAGTACACGGATTTCTATCGGGATACGGTCTTCCACGACGGCGGAGCTGATTTTCAACGATGTGAAAGTTCCAAAAGAAAACCTTCTTGGAAAAGAAGGCGAAGGATTTAAAATTGCAATGTCCACGCTGGACGGCGGGCGCATTGGCATTGCGGCGCAGGCCCTTGGGATCGCCCAGGGAGCGTACGAACAGGCGCTTGACTATGCAAAGGAACGCGTTCAGTTTGGCAAGCCGATTGCGGCGCAGCAGGGCGTTTCCTTTAAACTGGCGGATATGGCGACAAAGCTCCGCTGTGCAAGATTTCTCGTTTATTCTGCGGCAGAGCTGAAAGAAGCGCACAGCTCCTATTCCATGGAAGCGGCAATGGCGAAGATGTATGCGTCCGATATTGCGCTGGAAGTGACAAACGACGCGGTACAGATTTTTGGCGGCACAGGATTTTTAAAGGGCATGGATGTGGAACGGATGTACCGTGATGCGAAGATTACGACAATCTACGAAGGCACAAATGAAATTCAGCGCGTTGTCATTGCTTCCCATATCATTGGAAGGATGAAAAAGAGTCCGGGAGGCGGAGGAAGCCGCTCGGCGGCAAAGAAACCGGCTCCAATCACAGGCGTACGCAAGGGAAAGATTTTTAAAGAAGGAGGCGCAAAAGAACGCGCAGATGCTCTGGCAGAGGCGCTGAGAAAAGACGGCCATGATTTCACGGTAGGCATTCCGGCCGATACGCCGATTGCTCAGGCAGAGCGTGTCGTTTCTGCCGGAAAAGGAATCGGAAGCAAAGAAAATATGAAACTGATTGAAGATCTGGCTCAGGCGGCGGGAGCGGCTATTGGTTCTTCCCGTCCGGTTGCGGAGACGTTAAAATACGTACCGTTAAACCGTTATGTCGGAATGTCCGGACAGAAATTTAAAGGCAACCTTTACATTGCCTGCGGCATTTCCGGTGCAATTCAGCATTTAAAAGGAATCAAAGACGCATCTGCAATTGTGGCGATCAACAAAAACGGCAACGCTCCGATTTTTAAAAACTGCGATTACGGAATTGTCGGAGACGTGGCGGAGATTCTGCCGCTTCTTACGAAAGCGCTTGACACAGGGGAAAAACAGCCTGCTCCTCCAATGGTAAAGATGAAACGGCCGCCTGTTCCAAAGCCGGAACCCATTGGCAAACGCTATGTATGCGGCGGCTGCGGATATGAGTATATTCCGGAAAACGGTGATGAAGACGCGGAAATCGCTCCCGGAACATTATTTGAAAAACTGCCGGAAGAATGGGTATGTCCGGAATGCGCAGAAGGCAAAGATCAGTTTATAGAGGCATAGCAGAAAGGAGGAACAGATATGTATTGTGTACGTAAAGTAACCGAAGATTTATACTGGGTCGGCGCGAATGACCACAGGCTTCATTTGTTTGAAAATATTCATCCGATTCCGCGCGGCGTAAGCTATAACGCGTACCTGCTTTTGGATAAAGAAACAGTTTTGTTTGATACGGTGGATTGGTCGGCTTACCGCCAGCTTGCAGAAAACTTAGATTATCTGCTGGGGGATCGCCCCTTGAACTGGCTTGTCATAAATCATATGGAACCGGATCACGCGGCGTCTGTAGAGCAGATTTTACTGCGCTATCCGGATGTAAAAATAATTTCCAGTGAAAAAGCGTTTATGCTGATGCGTCAGTTTGGATTCCATCCGGATCTCCATGAATGCATTACAGTGGCGGAAGGGGATACGCACTGTTTTGGAGATCATACGGTGACGTTTGTAGCGGCTCCTATGGTGCACTGGCCGGAAGCTATGGTAACGTTTGATACGACAAACGGAGCGCTGTTTGCCGCAGATGCGTTTGGCTCTTTTATTGCGCTTGACGGCAGGCTCTTTGCCGATGAAGTGGATTTTGACCGCGACTGGATTGACGAAGCCCGCCGTTATTTGATGAATATTGTGGGAAAATACGGCCCGCATATTCAGCTTTTGTTAAAGAAGGCATCCGGTATTTTGGATCAGATTAAGTTTATCTGTCCGCTGCATGGGCCTGTCTGGCGTGAAAATCTGGGCTATTTTGTAGAGAAATACGATAAATGGAGCCGTTATGAGCCGGAGGAAAAAGGTGTGATGATTGCGTATGCTTCCATGTACGGGAATACGGAATCGGCGGCCCAGGCGCTGGCTGCAAGGCTCTGTGAAAAGGGATGCACAAATGTGGCAGTTTATGACGTATCGAATACGCACGTTTCTTATCTGATTTCGGAGGCGTTTAAGTACAGCCATATTGTTCTGGCGTCCGTGACGTATAATCTGGGCATTTATCCGGTAATGCATAATTTCCTGATGGATATGAAAGCGTTAAATATGCAGAACCGCACGTTTGCCCTGATCGAAAACGGCTCGTGGGCATGTAAGTCCGGGGATTTGATGCAGAAATTTATTGATGAAGAGCTTAAGAATATGACGGTGTTGAACGACAGGTTAAGCATTGCGTCTTCCATGGGTGCGGATAAAGCCCTGGAACTGGATGCGCTTGCAGACGCGCTCATTGATTCAATGAAAGAAGAATAGGAAATAAGGATTTGGAACAGCCCCGGCCGGGGGCCGGGGCTTAAAGTTTTGGAATTTCAAAAATTTCAAAATTTTTTAAAAAATATGTTGACAAAATACAATTCATCCTGTATTATATGTATTGTGCTTGAGAGATATACAAAAGGAGCACAAAACAATATAAATGCGATAGTGGCGTAGTTGGTAACGCGCGACCTTGCCAAGGTCGAGACCGCGGGTTCGAGCCCCGTCTATCGCTCTTAAAGTGAGAACCGCAACCCCTTGATTTGAAAGGGTTTGCGGATTTCTTTTTTTCTGAATTGGGTGATTCTGATTAAAAATTTTTGTCCCCGGCTTTAAGGTTTATCTTATTCTTACCGCTCCGAATCAAAAAACGTAAATTATGGAGAATGGGGCTGCGGTTTTTCAAATTGACGTGATTTATCAAAAGAAGGAATGGAGGATGAGAAATGGCTTATATAGAAGAATATTGGCTGGAAAAAGAAAAAATGGCAGAACAGGCCAGACAGCATACGGAAGAGATGGAACGGATGTATTCTGGAAAGATAAAAGAATCGGTGAAAGGCACAGTGATTTATGACGTTGATTTTCAAAGCAGTAAAAAGCGCTCTGCCGCTTCCCAAATATCTTTGGAAGCGACAGACAGCGTTTCTGCCATTATGCGTCATGCAAACGAATGTAAAAAACGCATGGCCGTCTTAAATTTTTCTTCATACAAAAATCCGGGCGGAATGTTTTTGAACGGAGTAAAAGCACAGGAGGAAAGTTTATGTCATAACTCGTATTTGTATAATGTTTTATCAGAGTTTTTGACAGGATTTTATTATTGGAACAGGAAACACGCAAGCAGGGCATTGTATCGGAACAGAGGATTGTACTCGCCTGATATAATGTTTGAAAAAGATGGAAATTGTGTTTTTTGTGATGTTATTACCTGTGCGGCTCCAAATAAATCTGCAGCCCGGCAGTATAAAAATGTTTCAGATGAGGAAAATTCGGAAGCCCTGCGATCAAGAATCCGGTTTGTACTGGATATAGCCAAAGAAAATCAAGTGAATGTTTTGATTCTGGGCGCCTATGGGTGCGGGGTATTTGGACAGAATGCCGAAGAAGTGGCCGGTATTTTCAGAGAATATCTTTTCTCTTCTCACAGATGTTTTGATAAAGTGATTTTTGCAATTCCAGAAGGGAGAGATAAAAATTTTGAGACGTTTGCAAAGGCGTTTGAGCTGAAAGCAATGGAAAATCAGTGTTTGATTCCGAGTATTTGACGCAAATGAAAGCGGCATCTCTATTTTATATAGGATGCCGCTTCTAAACTATGCTGTCCATTGGATTGTACCTCCTGTTTTTATTTTCCATTACCAAATCCGCTAAACAAATTTTTGATTGTTTTTCGAATCTGTTGTCTGGAACAACTACCTTTTTGAAAGGATTTCTTGAGGCGTTACATTACGTTTTCGGTGGTCCGTACCTCCTTTTTTAAAATTGCTGTTTTGTTATTTGATAAATTCATTTTATCGAAATTAAATTGATTTGTCAATGTTTTTTTGAAAATAATTTATAACGATTAATTATAACTGAAATAATATTTATAATGTGCAAAAAAATCAGATAATAAGCGCGGTTTCGGAAAGGAACCAAAATGAAGCCTTATGCATATATTGTAACTAAGAAGCAATACGAGGAATATTTATGTCCAGACAAAATATCAGGTATCTGCAGAATGATGCGCCGGAAGAAGGAAAATTACAGGTCAACGTGGAGACGCCTTCCGGCAGGCTTCCAATCCAGGATGCGGAAGTTACAATTTCTTTTACCGGGGAACCGGAAAACACAATTGAAAAAGTATCTACAAATTCTTCCGGGCAGACAGCGCAGATAGAACTTCAGACGCCGCCGTTAGAATACAGTATGGAGCCGTCCGAACAGCAGCCTTATGCAGAATATACGATTCAGGTGACGGCGAAGGGGTTTATACCCGTTAATGTTTCCGGCGTGCAGGTGCTTCCCGGCGAGACGTCCGTGCAGAGGGTCCGGCTTGTGCCTGAGGAGTCGGATATTAATCCGGTCGATAATATTGTGATACCTGCAAATACCCTGTTCGGGAATTTCCCGCCGAAAATACCGGAAGATGAGATAAAACCTCTGGAGGAAACGGGAGAAATTGTGTTAAGCCGCGTTGTGGTGCCGGAGTATGTCATTGTACACGACGGAGCCCCTTCTGACAGTACGGCAAGGGATTACTATGTAACATATAAAGATTATATCAAAAACGTAGCTTCCAGCGAAATCTATGCGACCTGGCCGGACGCGACGCTGCGGGCGAATATACTTGCCATTTTATCGTTTACTTTAAATCGCGTGTATACGGAATGGTACCGGAACAAAGGTTATGATTTCACAATTACGTCCTCTACGGCATTCGATCACAAATGGATTTACGGCAGAAATATTTTTCAAAATATTTCGAGGATTGTAGATGAGATTTTTGACAGCTATTTGTCCAGACCCAATGTGTCACAGCCTATTTTGACCCAGTATTGTGACGGACAGCGCGTAAGCTGCCCGAACTGGATGAGCCAGTGGGGATCTAAGGATTTGGGGGACAGGGGATACAGCTTTATTGAGATTTTAAGGTATTATTACGGGAACAGTATGTATGTCAATGAAGCGGATGAAATTTCCGGCATTCCGGCTTCCTGGCCAAGAATGGATCTTTCTGTGGGTTCAAGAGGAGATAAGGTTCGTCAGATGCAGGCGCAGCTTGCGAGAATTTCAAGAGCTTATCCGGCGATTCCGACAATTTCTGCAGACGGGATATATGGGCCTGCCACAGAAGAAGCAGTGGAAATTTTTCAGTCGGTTTTCGGGCTTCCGGTAACTGGCGTTGTGGATTATTCTACCTGGTATAAAATATCGGAAATCTATGTAGGCGTCAGTCGTATTGCAGAATTATACTGATATTTTTCATATCAGCTTTCCGGCAGGCAGAAGCAGTGAAAGATGCCTGCCGGGCGTGTCTTACAAATCCGGAAATTATTTTTACTGATGTAAAATGGGGTGTGGTTTTTATTGTGCATTATGTGTATAGCGTTCAGAAAAAGAAGAAAAAGGGAACGCTGTACATAAATAGAGCCGGATAAATCATAAGTCCAATTTCATATATATGGATGTATTCATAGGACTGTTGTTATAAGAATCTATTGTGT
This sequence comes from uncultured Lachnospiraceae bacterium, assembly GCA_910586645.1. Taxonomy (GTDB): domain Bacteria; phylum Bacillota; class Clostridia; order Lachnospirales; family Lachnospiraceae; genus Roseburia_B. The sequence goes on from CAJUIS010000047.1 coordinate 5,856, forward strand.
AAAATCCAAATTTTTTATACATATGGATTGCCTTTTCTAAAAAAGGGAGAGTGTCTAACAACATATAAGAATAGCCAATTTCTTTTGCGTCAGTTATGATTTTTTGCACCAGTAATTTACCAATATTTTTTTCTCTGAATTTTGGCCTTACATAAAGACGTTTCATTTCACAATTCCTTTCATCTATATTTCTCAGTCCGATGCAGCCTGCGGCTTCTTCATTACAGTAAGCCAAATACAACCTTCCGGAAGGCATGCCATATTTTTCTTCTAAATGATTTATTTCTTCGTCATAATCCTGAAGATCAAGATAATTTTGAAACGAATTGTCATTAGCGATTAGCATATTTGTGTATTCTGAAAATAGAGCGTTTATTTCCTGTGTGTGCATATAGGCTAAAACAATTTCGACATTCATTGCAGCTCCTCCTGAAATTAAAAATATTTTTTATTGATTTTATAGGCGGAAAATCGTCTTATAACTTCTTACAAGCCCGTTTTTGGAGCAAGGGCGGCAAAATAGCGTTAAGAACTCAGGCGCATAAAAAGGAAGACGACATGAAAAACGGGCTTTTAGACAAGGATATTATACTTCCGTCCGGCGAAATCGGCAAGGATAAGATAAACCTTGTAGCCGGGGCGATCACGCAGCCATTTGCGGAAATGGTATGGATAACGACAGGCGGCGTTTCTTACGTTCGAGTTTTATTGTTACAGACAGGGCAGAGTATCCATTTTGTTTGCATACATTTCCCCCTGTCACTCAATCATAATTTCCTTGACAGAAATCTTCTTAATTTTTTCGGAATATACATACATCAGAATTTCGTAAATTGTGATAAAACAAACAAGAGAAATAAGCATAACAGGAAAGTCGAATTTATATGCAGGCACACCGTCAATATTCTTCAATACAATATCTGTCATAAGCCTCAGCAACCCATACTGATATACTGTTCCAATTACAAAACCAATATAGGACATAGGTCTATATCCTCCTAAAATTGCCCTGCAGCATTCTTTCTGCGAATAACCGAATACCCTCATCATAGCAATCGTTTTTGTATTTCCGTTTATTACTGTAGTTATGGCAAGAAACAGAGTTGTAAACGCTAATACAAGCCCGATGACCAACATCATCACACCCATCATTTCACTTGATAAATCTTTCATAC
>CAJUIS010000048.1 GCA_910586645.1 uncultured Lachnospiraceae bacterium
TCTGCCAGTTCCTCTTGAGAAATCCCCATATTACTGCGATATTTTTTTATTTGTGTGCCAACTTCCAACTTTCTTCCTCCTTCGTTTATTGATTGATTTGTATCCTTGAACCACCAGAATCTTATCATTCAACAAACCAAGCTTCTACCAAAAAGATTTGACTTTAGCCAAAATCCCTATGTCAAATCCTTTTGACATAGGGATTTATCTATGTTTTACATAAACTTTGCTTTCTTTTTGTTCAGATTCTTTTGACTTATATCCATAATCGATCCGCTTCACCCTGCTGATCTGAAAATGCTTCTAACAAAAAGTCAACTTTCTTTTTCTCCTTTATGCGCTTCTTTAAAAACAGAACTCCATCCTGACTGTTTAAAATCAGAATGAAGTTCTTCCCGTTCCGGTTATTTGCCTATACGGATTTACTTATCATTGACGCTCTTCTCAAAATCTGGTTTCAAAAAAAGTCCTGCCTATTTCTTAACATCAACCGTTTTCGAAGAAGTCCATTTTCCATAGACTTTTGCTCCGGTAGAATCCACCTGATATGCCCGTATGCGGATATAGTAGGTTTTTCCCTTTTTCAGTTTTATTGTAACTTTGTTCTTCTTCGACTTCACTTTTTTTGTCGCGGATTTTTTGTATTTCTTATTTGTAGAATAAGCAATCTCATATCCGTCCGCCCTTCTTACTTTCTTAAACCTTAACTCAATTTTACGGGTTTTAGACTTCTTCGAAGAAGACTTATATTTTACCGTTGTCTTTTTGGATGCAGATTTCTTTGCAGAGGAAACGCTTGACTTTCCTACAGAAATCTTTGTCCATTTCGCATACAAAACATAATTTTTCTTTGCGCCGGCCTGTATCTTTTTCACTTTTTTCTTAAATTTCTTGTCCGTATACCATCCCGCAAAAATATACTTCGCTCTGGAAGGACTCTTCAATGTTACGTTTTCTTCAAAATAATCGGCTGGATTGGCGGCGTTGTTCTTCCCGCCGTTTAATTTGTAGGTAATGGTATAAGGAACCACGACCTGGCAGACAGCCGTCTGACCGTCCGCTTCGGCAATAATTTCCGCCGCTCCGTTTGCAGCCGCTTTTACTGTGCCGTCTGGTGATACCGTTACAGCCGAAGGATTGGAAGACCTCCATGTAACCTCCCTGTTTACGCCTGACGGCGTAATAACTGCTGTCAGTTTTTTGCTTTCATTGAGCTTCATACGGAGCTTTGTCTCGTTTAATTCTATCTTGACCGCTTTATCTTTGGCGCCCTTTTGAATCGTAAAATATTTTGTAATTTCCCCGCAGAAATTATTGATTCCGGCGATCTTTACCTCAGCCTTTGAGCCGGCTTCCGTATTATTAAAATATGCCACCATATAATCTTCATTTTCTTCCAGCAGTTCACCGCTTTTTGCCAGCCTTACCTTCACTTTAGGGCACACTGCGCTTCCTGTATAGTCAGCCGCGGCAATATCATCCACAATCGCGGCGCGATCTAAGGACGCCGCTGTCGTCGTCAATGCAATGCTCTTTGTCTGTGTGGACGCGCTGTCAGACGCAGTGACTGAATACGACTTTCCATTTGTTGCATTTTTTGGCGTAATTCTCACTGTATTTCCAGATTTTGCAACCGTATAGTAATCTCTGGTTCCTTCTGACGTCTGCCAGTTTAATGACGCCGTTCTTTCTTTATCTTCTTTGCCGTCCACAAGCAGTTTTGCCGTAACGGGAAACATTTTGCCGCCATATGTAAATTCTTTGTCCGCATACGCATAGTCAAATACAATATCGACGGTCTGTACCGTCGCGCCAACTGCATCCGCCGCTTCTGACACAACGTCTGTAAGATTGCTGCTGCAGACAATCGTCAGATTCTCTGTGCTGTCTGAAAACGCCGTGGCGTCTATATCTTCCACACTGTCCGGCACAACGACTGTGTTTAAGGAAGAACAGCCTTCAAATACATTTTCTCCAATGGAAGTCACGCCGTCCGCCAATACGACCTCAGACAGATTTTCACATCCGCTGAATGTCGTGCTTTCGATTTTTTCCACAGAACCCGGAATTTCAATGCTTTCCAGATTCGTACATCCGTGAAACGCTCCCGCCCCGATTTCCGTAATTGTATCCGGCAGGGAAATTTTTCGAAGATCCGTATCGCCGCGAAACGCATTTTCGGCAATTGACGTAACCTCGCACCCCTTAAATTCAATGCCCAGTTCGTCCAGTCCGGTTCCGGTAAAATCCGTAATTTTGTCTGGAATGACAAAGACGCCGTCCTTTCCCGCTGCCGCTCTCTGCGCTGTCCCCGCATACTTCGCCGCGCTGCCGGCTTCTCCAATCTGTACTTTTAAACGATTCTCTTCATCAATGGATAATACTTTATAATTTACCGTCTTTGTATTGTAAATACAGCTAAAAATTCCAAGCCCCCATTTTGCATATAAAGGCAGGACGTCCTGATCCGGCACTTTGGAAGTTGACCGGAATCTTTTTCCGATTCCATTCAAAGAATCGTTCCGGTTCTCATACCAGCCAAAGAAAAACTGGTCGGAACCATCGGCATAGCTTTCTAAAATCGGAAGCACATTCTCTTCTCCGGACGCAGCCACCGTACTGTTTCTTTCTGCATAAAAACTGTCGCTCAATGTTTCTTTATCGTAAAAATTCAATCTCGTCCAGTCTTCTTTTGTCTCTTCCGAAAGCGCCCTGGCTGAAACCGAAAGATTGGATTTGATTCCCGTAATGGTATAAACGCCGTTTTCATCTGCTTTTAACAGTTTTCCATCCGCGCTTACCACAAGCGCCTCTGCGCTTTCATCCGTTTTCTGATAGCGGAACGAATAGCTGTTTCCATACTCTGTCTGCCCCTTCCTGCTGTTCTCGCTCTCATCCAACGCATATCCGTTTACTTCCGGAATGCTGATCTGGCAGTCGGTATACGGGAATGTATAATATACGGTGATCGTTCCGTTGCTGTTATATGTCTTAGATACTGCTTTTTTACCATTTAACCTGATATTTGCAGCCAGAGAAAAAACATACCCGTCGTCCGGCGTAAGCACAATTTTTGCCCGGTATGCTTTCGCATATTCCGCAGCGGTTTCACTGCCCGCATTGGTCCAGGATACATGAGCTGAATATCCCTCTCCGCTGCTTGCGCCTGGCAGTTCTTCTCCTGCAGCAGGAGCGTTCAAAACAATATCCGCTTCCGCAATCTCCAGTTCCGGTTCCCCGCTTTTTAACGTACAGGTAAAGTTTCCCTCTCTCCCAACGTCAAATAACCGAACCAGATAATAATATGTCGTTTTTCCTTCCAACTGGTAATTTAATTTAAAATTATTTCCATCGCTGTTCCCATCGTCATCCGCCGTTATAACCTCTCCGTGCTGGTCAAGCAAATGCACATATGTGTCATGGGTTCCGCTGCTGCTAAATTCATAGAACATGGTTTCCTGCGGGACAAAACGGTAAACCTGATATAACTTATTTCTGTTTAAGGAAACGGATACGGTCTGCCTCACCGCAATTTCCGCGGCATTTCCAAGAAGATCCGCATAGGAGGACTGCATAACCGGATAATAATATGCCGAACAGTTCATATAGTCGATTTTCACACATGGGCTGCCCTCTTCATCCTCTGTAAGGTATGCGCTTACCGTTCCGGTTCCATACCTGTTCTCAATTTTCTGTTCACTGCCATGATCCATTATCCTTACTGTTTCTTCCGTTCCGTCTTCGTCTACAATCTTAAGATTCAGTCCGTATAAATCCACTTCATTTTCAAATGGAAGATATGTCATTTTCTCCGGATTTTCTAAAACCGCAATCTGCTTTACCGTATTTTCCCTGACCAAAACCGGAGCTTCCACACGGGCGCCCATATAGCTAATCACAATCGCATTTTCACCAGCCGACGCCATGCCTTTTTTATCACGATTCTTCCATTCAAATGAAATAGGAGTGGAATATCCGTCGTCAACCCATTCGCCGTTTTGCACCATACGTTTTGTCCCGTCTGTGTAATTGACTGTAATCACCAGGCCTTCTCTTTCATAAAGGATACGATCTGCGTCATACTGCATTACCTGAGACCATGGATTGTTTTCAAGCACAATGGATTCTACCGGAGAAACATCGCTAAATGTAATCGGAACTTCTGCCGTGCAGTTTCCAATACTGTAAATAATTGCGTTTTCTTTTGTCACATCCAGCAATCCATATTCTGTTACATATTTAAATCTTCCATGGATGTATGCACCGTAGGCATATGCACTTTCCATATCATTCTCATTTGCGCAACCTTCCAATACCATTTTATCTTTACAGGTAATCCGGTATTTCAGACCATTCATTGGCACATCCCAAATATTTTCAAACGTATAATATTGTGTTCTGGATGGCCTGATTATCTCAAGTTTTTCTACATTCTCCTCGTTTAATGTAAAAGAACTTCTTTTTGAACTAATGCAACTAATAAAAGAACCTTCCATTTGGGAATTTAACATTTTTGCTATACAATAATATTTTTTCCCTGCTGTCATCATTGAAGTTATAGAAAAATTAACATTAGTCCCTCCGTCGTCATTGTTTGCCAATAAAGAACCGTTTTCCTCATAGATATATCCATAACTATCATATGTTCCTTCACTAAAAAATGTATATTCCTTTGTTTCAGTTGGAACAAATTGAAAGATTTTATATTGATTTAACGCTGTTATAGCAACATTTTGTATTTTATCATCTACAGTTTTCGTAAATTCCTCTTTCGAAAAATCAAATTTTTCCAGAAAAATGCCGTTACTGCCTCTATCTGCCATACGAACATACAGTATGCGTCCCATGTCAGATAAAGCACCGGACAATTCTAATCCATACTTTCCAGCATTCACTTTAGAAACATGCTCCTGTACGGAAACAATTTCTGATGTGCCATCTTTATAGAAAATCTCAATTTCTGCTCCATATAAATCCGCTGCAATATTATCAAATGGAGGATATGCCATGCGTTCCGGATTCTTAATTACTTCTATTTTAGATACTGGATTTTCCAGCAGCGATGCCGGAATTTTGGCATCTGCTCCAAGGAAAGAAATTATAATTTCATTGTCCTCAAGCGCCACATCACTGTATAAATCTGTATTTTTCCATCGGCTTCTGGCCGTATAATACTCAGACTTATAATAAACCTCTGTATCCGAAACAGAATCCTCTACTATGCCATGATAATCCGGCGTTCCGTCGTTATAATGAACCGTAAACCGCATTCCTTTTAAATCAATTCCCCCTGCTTCAAACTGATAATAAGACATTTTCTGCGGCATCTGATTGATTTCAATGGAATCAACCGGACTTTCTATAATTTCAACCGTAAATGTATCGCTCACTCCGCCATAACAAAGCATAACTTCATAAGTTCCCGTCTGATCAAAGTTTACTGCGGAAGTATCCAGCCTATAGCCGTATCGTTCATTCTCAATATCCTCCCATTCACCCTCTTCCCAGTCATAAGCTCTGTAATTCGTAACCTGACCATTCAAGTCCATAATGGATAGCTCAAGTCCATTAAGACGAACCGATTCTGTTTCTCCCGCGTAGTAGACCGTTTTATCCGGAGGCGAAAGAATCGCAAGGCTCTCTGCCATTTTATCAAAAACCGTAACTGAATACTCCGCTTCTGCACCCATAAAAGAAACCTTTATCGGATACGTGCCCGCCTTTTTGAAATTCACCTCGCTGTCGTCTGTCTCCAGCCAATCGGAATATTGTTCACAGAGCTGATCATATTCCGAAGAATATATTCGCAGATTTTCATATCTTTCTCCGTTCAGAGTAAACGATACTTCCATTCCCGATAACTCAATCCGGTTCCAGTCGATATTTCCAGCTAAAAACTCTGTATAATACGGCTCTTTTGTAATCTCAAAATCAGAAATAAGGCTGTCGACTACCTCGATCTCATATACTGCGCTGTGTCCATAATAAAATACCGTGACATCATGGGTTCCGATTTCCAGATACTGCGTATTTTCATGTCCTCCCAATTTCGTGTCCAAATGTCTGATAATTCTTCTGTCTTCTACGGTATTGATTTCATCCGGAACCGTAATATCCGTAAACTTTGCCTCATCTTTTGCATCATAGGCGCGAATCACCATTCCTTCTGTAACAATGCCAGAACTCTTCCCCTCAATATAAGCCGTCTTTTTTGGCGGTGTAACGATTTCAATCCTGCTGTATGGATTTGCACAAATTTCCACCGGAGCTTCCGCCGTCATTCCCGCATAATTTGCCTGGTAAACTGTTTCTCCTATGCTTCCGCCCGCGGCAAGATAATCATCTACGTATCGATATACCCGCGCCTGTCCGTCTGTCGTTAATTTTAACCCTGCTTCTCCTCCTCTCCAAGATATTCCCGGCAGTGAATACCATGAATTATAATTTTTATCTCCGATGGATGCGTCTTTGTAATGAAGCGTTGCACGATCAATCACATTTCCCTCGTATAATAAGTGTATAGCCAGTAGAAATGATGGTTATGCACTTATTC
>CAJUIS010000049.1 GCA_910586645.1 uncultured Lachnospiraceae bacterium
GGGCCAAATCTTTTCTGAAACTTCTTTTTCTAAAGTTCTGATCCTTAAAACTTCTTCGTCTGCGTCTTTGTCTTGTATCCTGACTTCGACACGGAAACTTTTACCTTTACTTTTTTAATCTTTTTCTTAAATTTAATCTTCGCAACTCCCTTTTTATTCGCCTTTGCAGTCTTTGACGCCTTACCAAGAACCGACTTTTTCGCACTGACTTTAACTTTTGCCCCGGCGATTGTCTTTACTGTCAAAACTTTTCCGCTCTTTGATATTTTCAGCTTGTTAATCGTCTTCTTTACAGACGAGCCGGACGGACGGCTGTTCCCCGATGAACCGGACGGACGGTTGTTCCCCGATGAACCGGAAGAAGGAACTACCGTCACTTTATAAGACGCGGAAAGATTCTCGCTTTCAATTCTGGCTGTAATCGTCACCTCGCCCGGTGAAATTCCCCGGACAAGCCCGTTTGCGTCTACTGTGGCAATCGCGGGATTGGAACTTGTGTATACCGGAATCACATCCAAAGTCCCTTTGTTGTCTCTTACAGACGCCGTCTGTGTATAAGAGCTTCCGACACTGATGGTACGGTTCGATCTGCTGAATGATATCTTCGTCGGCACGCGGACTGCCCTTGCCGTAAGCGTCAGCCTCGTCCCGGTTGTAGCCGTAGCGATAATTGTCACCTGACCGTCTGACTTTGCCGTAATTTCTCCAATCGCATTTACGGAAATAATGTCCGAATTGGAGCTCTCCCAGACGATTGCATCCGTTGTATCCGCAGGCGTAAGCGTGTAGCCTACCTGCATCATCTGTCCGACTTTCATGTCAATCTGATTTGCGTGGAAGGAAAACCCGCTGCTTGGAACCGGATCCAGTAACGTACAGGAAATATCGTTGTTCGCGGCAAACTGCGCAGCAGCGGAACCTCTGTAGCAGCGGAAGGAAACCGTATCTTTATGAAACGAAGGATACCAGCCATTTGTTATACTCGTCACACTAAATGGAAGAAACACATCTGTAAGATTCGGACATTCCCAAAATGAATTCTCTCCAATCCCGGTGACGCTGTTTGGAATTTCTATGGACTCCAATGCGCTGCAGCCATAAAACGCAGAATCCCCGATTGAAATCAGCCCATAATTTAACGTAACGCCGGAAAGCTGTGTACAGCTCTTAAACATACGCTCTGGCAAAAACCGGAAATTTTTCGGAATTACAATATTTCTCAGAGACGTACACTCCATAAACGTTTGGGATCCGGCAGAAGAAACGCCTCCTCCAAGAGATACGTTTGTCAAAGAAACGCATCCGCGAAACGAATCCTCTCCAAGATACCGGACTGCTTCCCCTACGCTTACATCCGTAAGCGCTGTACAGTCCCGAAACGCACTATTCCCCATATCTGTCAGCGACGCCTGAAGAGACACGATTTTTAAATTTTCACACTTCCGAAAAGTTTCATCGCCGATCCATACCACGCTCTGCGGTATCGTGACTGCCGTCATTGCATTACATCCGTAAAACGCCTCTTTTTGTATTTCAGTGAGTGAGGAAGGAAATACCACATTGCCAAGCGAAGCACATTCTTTGAATGCTCTGTCTTCTATTATTGTCAGCCTGTTTCCAAAAGATACCGCCGACAAAGCCGTACAGTTCCGGAATGCATACGCGCCAATCTGCTCTACACTCTCAAGACCGTTTACCGTAGTCAGATTTGCGCAGTCCCCAAAACATCCTTCCCACCAGGATCCATCAATTTTTTTCACGGACGGCGGAATCGTCACTGTCACCAGATATTCATTGTCATGGAAAGCTTCGCTGCCAAGACATGTAACCGGCTTGCCGCCAAGCACAGACGGAATCACCACGTTGGCCTCCCCGCCATTATATTGTGTAATCTTCGCTTCGTCCTTAGAAATCGAATATACCCAAAATCCTTCCTGCGCCGCTTTTGTTTCCTGTGGATTCCAAATCCCCACTGCGCAAAACAGCGTCAGGATGAAAACCAACTGCACAATCTTTCGCCCGCAGCGTTCCAAAATATGTTCTGTTACCGTTTCCACTTTCTTCATTAAACTCTGCTCCTTTCTGTTTTTCCGTCTTTCCACAGATTACAGGACGCATCCTTCGGCTTTCCCCTGGATGCCGTTTCTCCCATAACCGCCTCCGACCTTTTTTTACAAAAACATTATAAATCTTTCTCTCTGCATTTTCAAGAACAATCTCCGTCCTCCGCAAAAATCAGTCCTTCTGTGACGTCAGATAACGCTCCGCGGCCGCAACCGCATTCGCTCCGTCGGCCGCCGCCGTGACAATCTGGCGCAGAGGCTTCGTCCTTACGTCCCCTGCCGCATAAACCCCGTCCACGCTCGTCCTGCAGTCTTCCCCGGCCACAACATAACCCTGTTCATCCAGATCCGCCTGGCCTTCCAGAAGCTTCGTATACGGCAAGATCCCGACTGCGGCAAATACGCCGTCTACGGACAGGATCCTTTCGTCTTTGGTTTTCACACAGGAAACGGAAATTTCCCGCACCGCAGCTTCCCCGCGGATTTCTGTTACAACAGAGTCCAAAATAATTTCGATGTTCTCCGTTTCCTCCACTCTGTTCTGAAGCGTTTTCGATCCCCGGAACGCGTCTCTTCTGTGAATCAGAAAAACTTTTTTGCAGCCTTTTGCCAAAACCAGCGCGTCGCTGAGCGCCGTATCGCCTCCCCCGATCACCGCTGTTGTCTTATTCCTGAAAAACGCCCCGTCGCAGGTTGCACAGTAAGAGACGCCGCGTCCGGCAAACTCCTCTTCTCCCGGCACAGAAAGCTTCCGGTGAGACGCGCCCGCAGCATAAATCAAAACTTTCGCTTCATATTCTCCTTTGGCCGTCTTTACTTTTTTCACCGCTTCCAGACAGTTGATCTCTGTCACTTCTTCTGTTTTCACCTCCGCCCCGAGCGCCTTTGCATGCTCCTCAAATTTCTGTCCAAGTTCAAATCCCCCGGCCAGAGGGATGCCGGGATAATTTTCCACTTCCTGCGTATTTAACACCTGTCCGCCGCCCATTGGCTGTTTTTCCAGCAAAAGCGTCTTAAGGCAGGCTCGTTTCGCATAAATTGCCGCCGACATCCCCGCCGGCCCGCTTCCCACTATAATCACATCATACATTGCTTTCTCCTTCTATTTTCCGGATGCCCGTCTCCGTTATTTCTATCTTCCGTTCCTTATACAGCCGTCCGACTGCCCGTTTAAACGCATTTTTGCTCATCTGCGTTTCCTTTTTGATGACTTCCGGAGACGCTTTGTCGTTAAACGGAAGCGAGCCGCCATATTTTTCGATCACTTCAAACACTTTTTCCGCGTCTGCGTCCATCTGCAGATATGCTTTTTCCCGAATGGAAAGATCCAGCTTGCCGTCCGGCTTGACATTTGTAACTCTTGCGTTTATCACATCTCCGGCTTTATAGCGGCTGCAGTCTTCAAAAGAAGGAAGCATCGCGGAATACCTGTCGTCTACCGCTACGAACGTCCCGAAATTATCGCTGAATTCATAGATTCTTCCGGACACGCTGTCTCCTTTTTGATAGGGAGAATCTTTCCGCAGCAAATCATAGAGATCTTTCATGCTTGCACACAGCCTTTTGCTTTTATCCAGATATAATTTTACCAGGATTTCGTCTCCCGGCTCTACCTTTCTTATCATTTCCTTATAAGGAAGAAACAGGTCTTTTTCCAGTCCCCAGTCTAAAAACGCCCCGATTTCCCCGACTTGAAGAACTTTCAGCGCGGCTGTTTCCCCCAGCGTAAGTTTCGGCTCCCGCACCGTGGCAATCGGCCTGTCTTTCGAATCTTTGTATAAAAAAACTTCGATTTCGTCACCGATTTCAATCTCTTTTGGCGCCTGTTTGGCCGGAAGCAGAACTCTTTTATCGTCTTCTGCATCCTCTGCAAGATAGATGCCGAAATCTACTTTTTTTACCACCGTAAGTTTTTGTCTTTCCCCTAATTTCATCGTTTATCCTCCATAAATTCTATCACCGCGTAAGGTTCTCCCGTTTCATTTTCCAGAGACACTGTTACTTTCTTCTCTGCTTTCCCCGCTTTTGGAAAAATCACATCAGAGAACACCGCCGCCTTCTTATATTCTGCCCGGACTTCCTTTACTTTAAAAGTTTCCGGCAGGTATTCCTCCGCCATCGTAATATATTTTCCGTTATTGACATGATGGTTCGTATCAATATGAAACCTTCCTACCCGCAGAGGCTCCTTTGGCTCCATCTGATCCGGAAGGCTTATCTTCCGCCCGGCGCATTCCATTTTGCAGGAAGGCTCAAGCGCATAGCGGGCGGCCACTTCCTGCGGCAGACGCACGGGACGGCCGCTGTCCGTATCCACATAGACCCAGATGGAATTGGCGCAGACCAGCGTCTCCCCTCTTTCATCGTCTATTTTAAAATTACGGTATCCCAGAGATTTTTTAAAATCATACGGCCAGGTATACGCACGGATTTTTTCTCCCATTGCGGGAAGACGGTTAATCGCTACCTGCCAGGAAGAAAGCGCCCATGCTTTGTGCGCTCTGCGCAGATAATCAATGCCGATTCCAAGCTCTTCCGAATGAAATGTGCAGCAGTCCTGCATCAAATCAAACGCCGCTCCAAGCTTCATCCGGTTGTGCGCGTCAATTTCACTGTACCGCACAATACTCTCAAAACAATACATAAAGCCCTCCTTCCGCCGCCCGTCAGAATGTATTTCCGATATGATAAAATAAGCGCCGCTCTACGCGGCGCTTATTTTCAAGCTGGCCCACAAGGATTCGAACCTTGAAATGACGGAGTCAGAGTCCGTTGCCTTACCATTTGGCGATGGGCCA
>CAJUIS010000050.1 GCA_910586645.1 uncultured Lachnospiraceae bacterium
AAACGTGCCAAAACACGGTATTTTCGGGCATTTTGAGAAAGGAATAAATTATGATAAAAATACTTTTCGTCTGCCACGGCAACACACCAACATAATTTCTGGATACGCAGAAATTAGGTGTTTTAGAGCATTTAAGCATAAATTTACAACTATTTTACAACTTTTGAATCGAAACTGCCTTGATACGGTGAAACATTGAAACGGAGTTGAAAAATATTCAGTATGGCTTTTACAAACAGGCAAAATGTGATATACTGATGGAAGGAAAAAAATTATGAAAGATAAAAAAGTGCAATGGCATCCGGGCTTTGTAGCGGCAATGAACCTGGAGCTTGCAGAGGACAGGGATTCGCTTATTTTTGAAAAGGAATATAACTTAAATACCAAGCCGTTGGAAATTGACCTTCTGGTTGTTAAGAAAGAAGCGTCTGTTCGGATTGGAAATGAGATAGGAGCTTTCTTTTTAGGACATAATATCATGGAGTATAAGTCGCCGGAAGATCATCTTGACATTGACGCTTTTCATAAGGCTCTGGCATATGCGAGCCTTTATAAATCTTATGGAGAAACTGTCGATGAGCGGAGGGAGGATGACATTACGGTGACACTTCTTAGAGAAACAAAGCCAGAGGGGATTTTCCAATATTTTAAGGAACACGGATACGCGGTATCCAACCCGTATAAAGGAATATATTATATAAAAGGGAAAAATATGTTTCCCGCGCAGATCGTCGTTACGGGAGAGTTGGATAAGACAGAGCATACATGGCTTGGCGCGTTGTCCGGAAAACTGAAAAAACAGGATATGACGGAATTGTTGGAGAAAATCTGCCGTCTAACAAAAAAAGTTGACAGAGAGCTGGCCGATTCCGTCCTTGAGGTCAGCGTGGGAGCAAACAGGGAGACAGTGGAAGAAATGAAGGGAGATGTTAATATGTGCCAGGCATTAATGGAGATTATGGAGCCTCAGCTTCTGTTGAGGGAAAAAGAAGGGATAGAGAAGGGACTTCACAAAGGGATTCAGGGCACGGTGGAAGTTCTTCGGGAATTAGGGCATTCTGATGCAGGAATCAAAGAGATTATAATAAAAAAATATGCCCTCTCCATGGAAGAGGCGGAAGGATATTTTTAGAAATACGGTCTTTGCAAAAATACAGATTTGAAAGGAATGAATATAGAATCATTTTGGATTATTATGCCAAATAAGTTAAAAATATAGAATCGTTTTCATTCTATCATAAGAGCATCGAATCGAGAGACCCATGAGGCAGCAAAATTGCTTCATGGGTTTTTATTATTTCAAAGACAGAAAGAAACGCTTTATACATCAGAAAATCCAGAATCCGGAAGCAGAAAAGAATACCTGAAAAATTAGAAAAGGTAATTTTTACTTGTAAATTACACTGTAATTCGTATTTTCTAATTGCGTCGCAAAAGAATTAAAATAAAAGTTAAAGAGAGGTGGTCAGATGGAGAGATTCTCAAATGTTACTTCTGCTGATTTGGCAGGAATTTATAAAGAAATGGCAGAAACGATTGGAATTGATAATGCATATGAAATCTATCTTCATTTTAAAGGCATGCAGATGATGTTTCCGTTAAAGTTTTATTCCAATGAATATATTGCAAACCAATTAAAAGAAGAACATGATAACGGAACAAGCGCACATGATCTGGTACGTAAATACGGACTGTCAGAAAGCAGAGTAAGACAGATTTTACGTAAAATGAAAGAGGATCCATCGTGATATGAATGAATTTTAAGCATAATTTTGGAGGGACTGTTATGGGAAAATGCAGCATTTGCGAAGGAAAAACAGGAATTTTGCAGGAATGGCCGTTAAAAGACGGGCAGTTCTGTAAAAAATGCAATAAGCAGTTTCAGGAAGCGGGCTTTCGATTCCTGACAAACTGGCATTCCATGGATTATACGGTACAGGAAGCCAGGGCTATGCTTGCCAGCCCCAAAGACTGGCAGGAAACGGTAAATGCCCGGCATAGCCAGAGAGAAATGGAAAAAGAAAAACAAGCACAGTTAAAAGAAGCAAATAAAAACTGTTTTTTGTGCGGAAAGCGGATTATGTTTCGTTATATGACATCCGACAACAGAGCTCTTTGTATGGGGTGTGTAAATGCCGCAAGAACAACCGCCCAGGAAGAGCTGTGGGAAAAAGGGAAAAAATTTGATCCCTTTCAGTATGTGGAAGAACACAGTTCCGGCTTTTTTCTGGAACATATGGCGGAAATGGAACATCCGCATCCGGCTTTATTTGTAAACTACACAAAAAGAAATTTTTATTCTATGGGAGATCCCGGCAGCGTGTTCACCTTTGAATCCGTTATAAAATTTGAATCAGATATACATACCTACGAAGTCACGGAGGGAAAAAGAGGGCATCCAATCGCAAGAGCCGTTGCCGGTGGCATATTATTTGGATCTGTAGGGGCGGTAATCGGGGCTTCCACGTCAAAAGATACAAGACACAAGGAAACTGTGGAAGGGAATCGATACATCAATATATATTATAAAGATCCCTCTCAGAAATCAGGCGTGCAAAAGGCGGCTTTTTATACGAATGATGATACCGTAATTGTACGAATTGAAGAATGTTTAACCCGTGCATTTGAAATCAGAGACGAACAGGCGGAAACTGGCATCCGATTATCAAAGACACAGGATGCGCTAAAAAAAGAAACGACAGACTTTTCACAGCTGGTCGAATTAAAAGAGCTGCTTGATATGGGGATTCTAACACAGGAAGAATTTGAACAGAAAAAGAAGGATATTTTGAAACTTTAACAAAATGTAAAAATGATTACAGGAGGAAACATGAAGAAAAAATTATTCTATTTGGTTGTTTTCGTAACTTTAGCAGGATCTTTTTTAACAGGCTGTACGGAACAAGAGCTCAAAGAGGCAACGGATGCGGTAGAGTCTGTTGCAAAAGAAGCGCTCGATCAGGCTGAAAATCTTTCGGACAGTCAGGATTCGCATGTATTGTCTGTAAAAAACGGTCATCCGCAGGATTATCCCGATAAATCTTACGGGGACGCTTTTGACGCATTTTTTTCATACCCCACATGGAAATATTTTAAGGGCACAAAAGAAGGCCCTGACGAAGACGGGGACGGAAAGCCGGATTACAAAGAGGAAGAGGCAGACATTGTGGAATTTACCGGTTACTGCACATATCTGGGTTCTGAAGTAAAAGCCCTTATTCAATTTACGTTAAGTAAGGAAAATGACACATTTGAAGCCACATATTTGTCCTTCAATGACGTGCCGCAAAATATGCTGATGCTGTATGGGATTTTAGAAGCTGCATTTTCCGATGGGGAATCCAGCGAAACTGCCGCTGACACAAAGACAGAATTTGATATGGAAGGAAATCAAGGCGAATCTTCAGATGTCGATTATGAAACAATCTCCATGGAAACGCTTGCAGGATCGTATTCACGGGAAAACGGGCCAAAATGTTCGCTTTCCATCTGGTCAGCCGATCAAGGCGGCATATTCTTTGCCATGGGCATTGGCTCTTCGGGATATATGGCATATGTGGATTTGCGGGACTGCACGGCTGAATGGACAGAGGAGAATACCGCTGTTTACAGAGAGTCCTATGGAAATCGCAATTACACGCTTACATTCACGTTTCTGGGAGACGGGATCATTTCTTTAAGCGAAAGTGAGCCTTATGATGAAAGCTTTCCATTGGCGGGAAACTATATCACCGACGAGATTGCAGAAGGCAACTGCGAATTTGTATTCCCGGAAGACGATGTCTTTCCGATTGATGCGTCCGATTTAAACGGAAAAACTCCTGCCGAGTGCAAAATTGCAAGAAATGAGATATATGCCAGACATGGAAGGATGTTTCAGGACGAGCAACTGCAGGGTTACTTTGACACCTGTTCCTGGTATCGGGGAACAACCGCCCCGGAAAATTTTTCAGATGCGGTGCTGAACGAAATAGAAAAGGCCAATTTGCAGACGATTGCGGAGTATGAAGCAACGATTCAATAAAAACAGGAGGAGTCGGTCAAAATGCACATATAACGGCAACGGCAGGAACATATTGCGAAAGCGTTACGGTAAAGCAGAAAGACTAAATTGCAACACATATGAAATTTTTGAAAAAGAACTGCAAGGAAAGGCGGTTCTTTTTTACGTCCCCACGGAGCGTACAAAACCGCAAACAGGCGTGAGGCATTGATACATTATCCTTATGTAACAATTCAGCAGCGCATCATGGAAAAACACAGTGTAACTGCGTATGAAAAAACAAGGAGGATGTTATCATGCAGACAGGAATTAAGATTTTGAAGCTTGTAGGAAAAGCGGCGGCTAATGCAGTCATCTGGATTGCCGTGAGGTTGGAAAGGAGGAAGTAAGAATGCCGGCAAATGTAGAGACAATGTTTTCCACAAGAGTTAAGCCCTGGCATGGGATCGGGACGGTCGTGGAGGAATGCCCCAATTCAGAGGAAGCCCTGCGCTTTGCCGGGCTGGACTGGAAGGTGGAGCAAAAGGATGTATGCACGTCCGACGGCGTTTTGGTTTCCGGTTATAAGGCAAACGTCAGGGACTTTGACCAGAGCGTTCTGGGAATTGTAAGCGACCGTTTGGAAATCAGCGCCCCCAGGCCCGATACCGCGCCCATTGCCTTTGTCACCATA
>CAJUIS010000051.1 GCA_910586645.1 uncultured Lachnospiraceae bacterium
CTTCAATGTGATTCTCATTACCTGAGTTGCCATAAAAAAAGTCGCCTCCTTTTCGCACTTTCATTCAGTACGACAAGCGGTGACTGTACACTTTACCGGGTGTGTCATAATGACTTGCCCGCAGTTTCTACTTATCCTTGTAGACCTTATTGTGAACAGTGACTTGTCGCCAGTTTTCTAACTTGACATTCGCTCCACGGAAAACCTGCCGGATAGGCAGCAACCTCACGTTTCATAGCTATCATGCCACAGCACACTATAGTATACAGGAAAGTTTTTGGAAATGCAAGAGCTTTTTTAAAAAACTTTACGCGTTCCTTTCCAATTTCTGTTGTTAAAATAAGGGCCTGCCATTGCGCTGCAAATCAATTCTGAAAATTATAATCTGAAAAGGGCTGTTTCTGGCGGTTCTGTTTGATATATCCAAAAACAGCCCATGTTTCATCAACGTCTTTCACTTCCTTTGACCGCTTCCGCAAGCATCTTCACGCAAAAATCAATCCCGAGCCTGCCGCTGTCCAGGCAGATTTCAAAGAAAGACGGGTTTCCCCACTCCCACTCTGTCACAGAATTATAAAATCCGCTCCTTCTTTTGTCATTTTTCTTTAAAACGCTTTCTACTTCCAGCATGGGAACTTTTTCCCGTTCGATCGCCCGCTCAATCCTTTTTTCCCTGTCACTGTGGATAAAAACATTCAGGCAGTCATCCCTGTCTTTTAAAATATAGCCTGCCGCCCGTCCGACAAACACGCATCCGCCCTGGCCTGCCGCCTCCTCTATAATGCGTTTTTCCTCCAAAAACAGCTTATCCGACATAGAGAGCGCTTTTTCATTTGAATTTCCTCCCAGTTTTGTCTTAGAAAGATTAAACAGAAAACCTCCGGAATGGGTCTCTTCCAGCCCTTCAATATACATAGAAGGCATTCCAAGCGCTTTTGCCGCTTTCGTCAGAAGATTTCTGTCGTACAGTTGATATCCAAGCGTTTCTGCCAGCTTCCTTCCGATTTCATTTCCCCCGCTGGCATACTGACGTTCAATTGTGATTACATGATACATAGTTCCCCGCTCCTTTCCTTATTCCCGCGTAATTTACGATCTCCTTCTGCTTTTAGTATAATTCCAATCCGCAGTTTTTGCAAGGAACGATTCCCTTCTCCATTGTTTTTGTTATCGTCAGGTAATCGCTGCAACTTTTTTCTTACCTGAAACACATCCCCGTCTTTTGCCGTCTCGGCAGACATTCTGACCTCCCTGTTCTTTCTGTTTAACAGCTTTGTAAACCTTCGTGGAACAGTAAAAGCGCCTTTTCCAGATCCTCTGTTCCAATCTGCCCCGGCGCAGATGCTTTTGCCGCGGAGCCAAATGTCACTGCGGAACCAAACAGTTCTCCGCACAATCTGCTTATCATCCCCATACCGGACATCGACATGGTCACAATAGGGCGTTTTGCATAATTCCGATGCATTTCTTCTGTCGCTGAAAGCAGCGTCAAAACATCATTCGGACTCTGCGGCATGACTGCTATTTTAAGAATGTCCGCTCCAAGCGACTGCATTCTGCAAAGACGCCGTATCATCTCTTCCCGATCCGGAGTCCTGAAAAAATCATGGTTCGACGCCACAATCCGAACCCCTCTGTCATGCGCTGCAGTTATCACGTCCGATACGACAGAATCTCCCATAAATAACTCCACGTCAATCAAATCTGCATCTCCGGATTCTGCCGCCGCCTGATTCAGCATTGTATATGCGTCCTGCCCTATTTCTCTCTCCCCTCCTTCTGCCGCCGTGCGAAACGTAAACAGCAGCGGGACTTCTTTTAAAATCTCCCGAAGGCCTTTCAGCGCATCCATAACTTCTGCTATGCAAAGAGCGTCCTCAAACCAGTCTACCCGCCATTCGGCCATGTCTGCAGACGCAGACAAAAGGGTTTTCGCCTCATTTAAAATTTCTTTTTTCGTTTTTCCAACAATTGGCGCGCAAATTTTGGGCATTCCCTCGCCAATTACAACGTTTCTCACAACGACCGGCATCAATTCCATACCTCCCGTCTGTCCATTAAGGGGCTCCCTGCCCCATTTTCCCGTATGATTCGATTTCATGGAAGATCGTATCTGATATTCAATACTTCTTTCATATGTTCTATGGGCATTTCTTTTCCTGTCCACAGCCGAAATGCCGCCGCCGCCTGAAACAGAAGCATTCCCATGCCATTCATTGTCCTGCATCCCGCTTCTCTTGCCATTTTAAGCATTGCGGTTTCGGGCGGCGAATAAATTACATCCGTTACAATCAAATCCGGACGGAAAAATGACGAATCCGGAATATACGTCTGTCCTTCCCGCGGTTTCATGCCCATGCCTGTTGCGTTGGCAAACAGATAAGAATCTTCAATTTCTTCTTTTAACTTGTCCAAATCAGCCAAATCATACAAAGAAGCTTTACAGTTTGTCTCTGAAGTGATCTTTTCTATCGTTTCCTGTGCATTATCCCAAAACTTATCCCTGATATTAAATATGGAAATCTCGCGTACGCCATCCAAAGCCGCCTGAATCTGAATTGCCGTCGCCGCCCCGCCAGAGCCTGCAATCGTCATCTTTTTTCCAATCACATCAATTCCATTGTCTTTCAGGGCTTCCATATAACCGGTTCCGTCCGTAATGTGCCCCGTAAGCTCTCCGTCTTTGTTCACAATCGTATTCACGGCGCCGCAAAGTTTTGCCGCCGGAGAAAGTTTATCCAAATAAGGAATCACAGCCGCCTTATTTGGCATTGATAAATTCGCCCCTGGCATCTTCATGGCACGAAGCCCTTTCACAGCATCTTCCAGGGTGCTGTTATCCACCTCAAATGCAAGATAAGCATAATCCAGTCCCAGATACGCAAATGCCTCATTATGGATTGCCGGTGAACTTGAGTGCCGAATCGGATACGCCATCAGTCCAATCAGTTCTGTATGTCCCGTAATTCTCTCTGCCATACTAATTCTCCTTCCCTCTCCCTTCATGCTCTTTCTTTTCCTGCTCTAACTCTAAAACTTTCCGCATAATTTCTTCGCCTATCACAGAAACTTTTTTTCCATCTGTTTCAATTACAATATCCGCAGCCGCCTCATATTTTTCTTTCCGCTTCCCCATCAGCTCCGCAATATACGCAATATTTTTATTCCCTTCAAGGAGCGGCCGGTCATTACTGTCCTTCACCCGTTCATAAATGGTTTCCGGGCTTGCCTCAAGAAGAATAACTCTTCCGTTTTTTTTCATCTCCGCAACATTTTCGCTTCGCATTGGCACGCCTCCCCCGCAGGAAACCACAACTCCCTTTTCCTGCCGCAGCTCTATAAGGAACGCCGTCTCAAGCCTGCGAAAATATTCTTCTCCATGCAAAGCAAAAATATCTGGAATGCTCATGCCTTCCTGTTCGGAAATTGCACCATCCATTTCTGTTGTCTTCATTTGATACGCTTTACCCAGATAGCTGGCCACTGTTGTCTTTCCACTTCCCATAAATCCAATCAGGAAAATATTTTTTCCCGTCAGACCATATGCTTTGCGCTCCATAATGCTTCCACCGACTCCTCCCGTGTCAAAATTTCAATGCTTCTCAATTATAACATGATACAAAAACGAAATCAATGAAACGATTTTTAACACCTGTTTTTTATTATGCAGTAAAAACACAAAAAAAGAACCTTTTATCATATAACATAAAAGATTCCTTTGTTTTCTAAAAATTTCTAAAAGGCGCAGACCGGATTTGAACCGGTGAATCAGGGTGTTGCAGACCCATGCCTTACCACTTGGCTACTGCGCCATAATGACTCCAACGGGAATCGAACCCGTGTTACCGCCGTGAAAGGGCGATGTCTTAACCGCTTGACCATGGAGCCAAAATATATTTCTAAAATTTCCGCATTTTTTATTTATACAGAAACTCCCCGAGTAGGACTCGAACCTACGACAACGCGGTTAACAGCCGCGCGCTCTACCGACTGAGCTATCGAGGAATGTCAGGCACGCTTCTCTCTCCCATGCCTTGAAAACTTCATACAGATTAGGAAAACCGGAAAGGCCTTTTGGGTCAAGCCCTCGACCGATTAGTGACGGCCAGCTCCGCGCGTCGCCGCGC
>CAJUIS010000052.1 GCA_910586645.1 uncultured Lachnospiraceae bacterium
GGTTTTATACTATATGACCTTAAAAAATCTGTCCAGTTTATTGTAGCCTATCCATATCCGGCCGGAAGTAGGAAGTGTGGTACTGCCCGATGAACCTCCCAAGCCGCTCCCCCATGTCCAGCAGCCGGAACTCAGCCCACAGGTCCATCAGGCCGTTGCTGCTCGGCGTCCCTGTCAGCCCCACGATGCGCTTCACCTTCGGCCGGACTTTCATCAGTGCCCTGAACCGCTTCGTCTGGTGGTTTTTGAAGGATGATAACTCATCAATCACCACCATGTCGAAGTCAAACGGTATGCCGCTATCGGAAACCAGCCACTGCACGTTTTCACGGTTGATGAGATAAATGTCTGCAGGCTTTTTTAATGCCGCCCGCCTCTCCGCCGCCGTTCCGACCGCCACGCTGTACTTAAAGCCCCTTAAGGTGGTCCCACTTTTCAATCTCTGCCGTCCACCTGAAGGAAGCCACCCGGATTGGGGCCACAACAAGCGCCCTGCGGATTTCAAAGCTGTCAAACAAAAGGTCGTTGACTGCCGTCAATGTTGCGTGGAAATATTCAAATACGCATAAAAGAGCTTGTTGAGCAGAAAAGTTATAGAACATGAGTATGTCCTGCATGATAAATACAGTAGAATGGCATCAAATATTAGAATTAATTTTCCAAAACAATACCGGATGTCCTTTACCCCATGGATGGGTGTAAAGCTATCCGGTATTGCTTTTTCTTAAGTTAATGACATTGGGAAAATACAGCGTTTTTAGAGGGCTTGACAGATAAACCGGAGTTTCTTTATCACTTTAAAGCATTGACTTTTCGGAAGGAAAAGATTATGCTTTAATAGAAAAGACATCATTACGAGGAGGATTTTTCATGTCTGTTCAAAAAATTGGATTTATCGGTTTGGGATTGATTGGCGGCTCTATTGCAAAAACCGCGAAAAGGATTTATCCCGGCCTTTCTGTCATCGCCCTGTCCGGCCGTCAGTCTACGATTACGCAGGCTTATGAAGAAGGGCTGATTGAAAATAAAGAAAACGCTTCGGTGGAAGATTTTAAGGACTGCGACTATATTTTTCTCTGCGCTCCGGTTCAGCAAAATCTTACCTATATCAGGCGGCTTAAAGATGTGATCCGGGATTCCTGCATTTTAACGGATGTGGGCAGCGTAAAAGGCGACATTCACAGAGCTGTGGCCGAGCTTGGAATGGAAAAATATTTTATTGGAGGCCATCCGATGGCCGGCTCTGAAAAAACGGGCCTTTCCAACGCAACTGCATATCTTTTGGAAAATGCCTATTATATTATCACGCCGTCCTCTCAGACAGAGGCTTTCCGCATAGAAGAATTTCGGGATTTTATCCGTTCGCTCGGCGCAATCCCCATGCTTTTGGATTATGATTCCCATGACGCTGCAACTGCAGCCATCAGCCATCTTCCGCACGTCATTGCGTCTGCGCTTGTAAATTTTGTAGAAAATGCAGATGACTCCCTGGAAACGATGAAGACAATCGCTGCAGGAGGATTTAAAGATATCACAAGGATTGCCAGTTCTTCCCCCGTTATGTGGGAAGAAATCTGCATGACAAATAAAACACAGATTCTCTCTATGCTGAACGCTTATCTGGAAAACCTTGCCAGGATACGCGCAAAAATTTCCGATTCTGACGCAGAAGGCATACGAAATTTTTTCCAGTCGGCAAAAGATTACAGAGACTCTCTTTCTGTTGCGCCAAAAGGTTCGCTGCAGACTGTTTTTGAGTTATACTGCGACTTAATTGACGAAGCGGGAGGCATTGCCACAATCGCCACAATTTTGGCCAGCAATCATTTAAATATCAAAAATATCGGCATTCTGCACAACCGTGAATTTGAAGAGGGCGTACTGAAAATTGAAATGTATGATCAGCCTTCTTATCAACGGGCAATCGAACTGCTCCGCAAATATCACTATACCGTTTATGAACGATAAGACGCAGGTGAAAACGAACAGACGAGAACGAATGATTCATATACAAACTATTTTACGAAATCAGGAGGAATCCGCATGAAACTGAAAAATGCCAGACGGTTAAGAGGGACGGTTCTTGTTCCGGGAGACAAATCTATTTCCCATCGCGCCATTATGTTCGGCGCAATTTCAGAAGGAACGACAGAAATTACAAATTTTTTGCAGGGGGCGGACTGCCTTTCAACAATTGCCTGTTTCAGGAACATGGGCATTTCCATTGAAAATAAAAACGGCTGCATTCTTGTACATGGAAAAGGACTGCATGGCCTGTCTGAGCCAGGCGGCTGTCTTGATGTCGGCAACAGCGGGACGACTGCCCGTCTGATTTCCGGCATTTTAGCCGGACAGTCATTTGCCAGTTCCCTGACCGGGGATGCATCCATTCAAAAGCGTCCGATGAAAAGAATCCTCGTCCCATTGTCTGAGATGGGAGCGGATGTAAGCAGTCAAAACGGAAACGGCTGTGCGCCGCTTCTGTTTCATCCTGCAAAACTGCACGGCGTCTCATATTCGTCTCCTGTGGCTTCCGCCCAGGTAAAATCCTGCATTTTGCTTGCAGGGCTGTATGCAGACGGTATGACGTCTGTGACAGAGCCTGCTTTGTCAAGAAATCACACGGAATTGATGCTGTCTGCATTTGGAGCGGACATAAAAAAAGACGGCGCTGCCGTTTCTGTTTTGCCGGAACCTCATCTGAAAGGGCTGAAAGTAG
Organism: uncultured Lachnospiraceae bacterium; assembly: GCA_910586645.1. Taxonomy (GTDB): domain Bacteria; phylum Bacillota; class Clostridia; order Lachnospirales; family Lachnospiraceae; genus Roseburia_B. The sequence goes on from CAJUIS010000052.1 coordinate 2,720, forward strand.
AAGTTCCGGGAGATATTTCTTCCGCCGCCTATTTTATTGCAGCGGGGCTTTTGGCGCAGGATGCGGAAATCCTCATTCAAAATGTAGGCGTCAATCCGACAAGGGACGGCATTTTAAAAGTTATCTGCGCTATGGGAGGGCAGGTGTCAAAATTAAACGAACGCATTGTTTCCGGAGAGCCTGTCTGTGATTTGCTCGTAACTTCAAGCCAATTGAAAGGGACAACCATCGAAGGAGACCTGATCCCTTCTTTAATTGACGAGATTCCGATGATCGCCGTTTTAGCCGCTTTTGCCGAAGGCGTTACCAAAATCAAAGACGCTGCAGAACTGCAAGTCAAAGAATCCAACCGTATCCATACGGTTACGGAGAATTTAAGGCGGATGGGAGCAAACGTCACTCCGGCGGAGGACGGCATGGTAATTTGCGGAAGCAGGAGCCTGCTGCATGGAGCGGAATTTGACAGCTATATGGATCACCGGATTGCAATGGCCTTTGCCGTTGCCGCCTTAGCTTTACACGAACCATGCTGTATGAAAGACGCTGAATGCGTCAATATCTCCTATCCTTCTTTTTACAGTGATATGGAAAAGCTTTTCTGTGAATGACCGGCGGGTTTTCACAGATGCGGAGACAGAAAAAAGAGGCTGTCGCACCTTCCTGCCAGCGCAGCTTTGAAACCAATGGGATTTATTTAAGGCTCCGGTGGGTAATATACAGTTAGTAACATAAAAACGTGACTCTTGCCGCTTCCTGAACAAACGTATTCATTGAATGACCGCCTCTTTTTTCAACCTCTTATTCTTACCAGTTGATTTCATTGTCTTTTACATAATCTCCTCTGTCTACCCTC